>JAVBQG010000037.1:0-50677 GCA_031549185.1 Synergistaceae bacterium
TTCCACGCCCTGCGCCCCGACGGGAGTGCGCCGACCTCGAGGCCGAAAGGCGTGTTGCCGGAGACGGGCAGGATGCCGGGCGTCATGCGCCCGAACTTACTGCTGTAGTCCTCGATCTCGTCGGCGATGAAGGTGAAGAGGTCGGCTGCGATCTCGTCGACGTCGGGGTCGTCGTTGCCGTACTTGGGTGCGCCCGCGCAGAGCTTGAGGACGTCGTCCATGCCGGCGAAGTCGCCGTCGAGCGCCTCCAGCAGGCGAGGCATGGTCAGGGACTTCGCGTCGTACACCAGGTTCTTCACGGCTGCCACGCTGTTGATGAGGTCGGCCACGCCGATGCAGATGATGCCGTTGCCAGTGTTGTACTTGGCACCGCCCCAGGCGTAGTCCCTGGCGCTCTTGATGCACTCTTCGAAGGAGAAGGAGAGGGCGGGCGACGGGCGGTCCAGGCAGATCTCGTCGATGATGTGGCTCGCCTTGACGACGATGCGGATGGCGTAGCGCAGCTGCTCCTTGACCGCGGCCAGGAACTTCTCGTAGGTGTCGAATGCCGCCGGGTTGCCGGTGCGGGCCGAGACGACGTCGCCGCTTTTGCGGCAGCGCCCGTCGGTGAAGACGAACTCCACCACGCTGCCGAGGTTGATGTCGGCCAGGGCGGAGTAGTGGCGCAGTCGTCCGGAGAGGTTGGTCTCGACGCAGCCGCCGGGGTTCCAGTCGAGCGCCTCGCGGAGGGGGATGCCCTTGTTCATCAGCATGCGGATGCCGACATCGTCGTTGTGGAACGCGGGGAAGCCCGTCCCCAGTGCGATCAGCTCGACGACCTTGCGCAGGAAGGAATTCGGATTCTTGCCGGCGTTATAGCGCACCGACAGCGACGGTTGGTAGAACCGCACGTCCATCGTCGCCTGGATGATCATGTAGGAGAGGTCGTTCACCGCGTCGCGTCCCGCGTGGTCGACGCCGCCGACGCAGAGGTTCTGGAACATCGGATAGCCCGACGCGTACTCCGCCGACGTCTGGTCCTGGAAGAGGCAGGGTTCGGAGAACTTGACCCAGAGGGAGTCGATCAGCTCCTGCGCCTCGTCCTGCGTGATGTGCCCCGCTTCGATGTCGGCCTTGTAGTACGGGTAGAGAAACTGGTCCATGCGGCCGGGGTTGTAGGCCGCAGCGTTCTGCTCCATGAAGATGAAGACCTGGTAGAAGTAGAACGACTGCACGGCCTCGCGGAAGGTCGCCGCGCCGTTCATCGGCACCCGGCGGCAGACGGCGGCAATCGTCTCCAGCTCGCCCCTGCGCTTGAGGTCGGCCTCGGCCTTCGCCAGCCTCTCCGCTAGGGCGGCGTAGCGCTCGGCCAGGGTCTCCATGCCCTCGGCCACGATCAGCAGCGAGCGGAGGTAGTAGTCCTTCTCGTAGTCGCCGGGGCGCGTGAGGTCGAGCTTCGCGCGCTCCTCCTCGATCGTCCGGCGAATGCCCGTCGTGCCGTTTTTGATGAAGCCCTCGTAGCCCGCCGTCACTTCGCCCCAGCCGCGGACGGCCTTCTTGTCGATGTAGAGCGCGCCGTTGTCGCGGTAGGCCGCCACGTCGTCGGGGATCTGCGCCAGCCACGCCTCGTAGTTCGAGCGGCCCTTCCAGTACGGGCGGATCTCGTCGATGAAGGCCTGCTTGTCCTCGGGGCGCAGAATGAAGGGGTCGTACGGCCTCTCGTTGATCGTCTCCAGTTCCCGGTCGAGCACCGACCAGCAGACGTCGGCGCAGAGGATGCCGCCGCGAATCTTGCTGCCGGCGTTGCCGACGATCAGCTCGCGGTCGTAGATCTCGACCGTCTTCTCACGGCACTGCCGGCGGAAGGCCTTGGCTTTGCGCAGCACCTGCGGCTCGCCCTCCGTCTCCCGGAACTCGGCGGTGAGAATGCGCGCGTTCTCCAGGTCGATCTCCGGCTTTTTGTTCAAAACCCGATCTTTGAGGAAATTTACCCGCTCCATATAATCTTTCATCTCAGGCGCCTCCCTAATTCAATAATCCGAATCCCTCTTGTTTCAGGGGCGGGCGGACGCGCAATGCGCGTCCCTACGGCGATATTGCACAGCCCCCAGGTTCAACAATCATTCATATTCCGAATATTCCGTGCGGGCGATGATCTCGTCCTGCGTGTTCCTGTTGAGCTCCGTGAAGTAGGCGCTGTAGCCGGCGACGCGGACGATCAGGTCGCGGTGCTCGCGTGGGCGATCCTGCGCCTCGCGCATGGTGGCCGTGGAGACCAGGTTGAACTGGATGTGGTGCCCCCCCAGGTCGCAGAACGTGCGGATGTAGTCGGCAAGCCTCGCGGTGCCCTCGTCTCCGTCCAGAAGCTGCGGGGCGAACTTCTGGTTGAAGAGCACGCCCTGCAACGCCGCCACGTGGTCGATCTTCGTCACAGAGCGCACGGAAGCCGTGGGGCCGTTCGTGTCCGCTCCGCCGGAGGGCGAGGCGCCGTCGGAGAACGAGAGCCCGGCGTGGCGGCCGTCCGGCGTCGCGCCTGTGCACTCGCCGAAGTAGACGTGCGTGGAGACGGAGTGCAGCTCCGGCAGGTAGAAGCCGTCCTTCGCGCCGCCGCGCATGCTCCGGTGTTTTCGCACCTCGGCGCAGAAGTAGGAGGCGCAGTCGCGCGCGAGGGCGTCGACCGTGTCGTCGTCGTTGCCGAACTTCGGCGCCTTCGCAAGCAACCGCCGCTCCTCGTCCGCGCCCGCGAAGTCCTTTTTGAGGACCTCGACGAGGCGTTCCGCGTCGATTTTACGATTCTCGAAGCAGGCGCTCTTGATCGCCATCAGTGAATCGGCCAGCGTCGCGAGCCCGACGCCGAAAATGCCGGAGTAGTTGTAGCGGACGCCCCCGTCCTGGCGGGACACTCCCCGCTCGACGCAGTCGTCGACGAACGAGGAGAGGAACGGCTCTGGCGCGTACTCCGCGTGGATCAGGTCGACCATGTCGTACGCCCGCACGATGCTTTCGACGGCGGCCGAGATCTGCTTCTTGCTCGCACCCAGGAGCTGGTCGAACGACTTGTAGTCCGCCAGCCTCCCGGTGTGCAGCCCGATCTGCTCGCCGCTGTCGAGGTCGACGCCGTCGTTCATGGCGAGCAGCAGGCACTTCGGCAGGTTGATGTAGCCGGAGGTGGCGCGCGAGTCGGTCATGCCCTCGACGTCCGTCTCGACGCAGTTCGCGCAGTAGTTGCGGGCCTCCTCGAGGCTTGCGCCGCGCGCGAGGTGCTTGGGGACGATGGAGCCGTCGTTCATGATCGAGGGGTAGCCCATCCCGATCTTGATCGCGCGGCAGGCCGCGTGGAGCAGTTCCTCGGAGATCTTGTTGTGGTAGCGCAGGACGATGTTCGGCTGCGGCGTGCGTGCTATCTCCGCCGCCCTCAGGAAGAGCGGGGAGAGTTCGTTGCTGGCGTCCTCGCCGTACGCGTCCTGCCCGCCCAAGGTGATCGTCTGGAACATCGGGTAGCCGGCGAACGTCTTGGTCGTGTTCTCGTCCATCAATTTGACGAAGCTCGTGCACTTGATCCACAGGCAGCCGAGCAGGTCGACGACCTCCTCGTCCGTGATCCTGCCCGCCGCCTTGTCCGCCTTGTAGTACGGATGCAGGTACTGATCCATGCGCCCCAGCAGAATGGCGAAGGGGTCCGACTCCATGTGCAGCGCCGTGTAGATCAGCCACACGGACTGGAGCGCCTGGCGAAATGTCCTCGCGGGGTGCTCCGGCACCTGCGCCAGGTCGTCCGCCATGCGTTCGAGCTCCGCGCGGCGTTCTTCCGAGGGAGCCTCGTCGGCGCGCTCGCGCGCGAGTGCCGCATACCGGTGCGCGAAGTCGATCACCGCTTCACAGGCGATCTTGCAGGCGCGCCAGAAGGTGAGCTTTTTCGCGTCCTCGATGCCCCTGGGGGAGAAATTTTTTATCTTTTCGTCGATCTCATCGATGATTCCGTGAACGCCTTTCGAGAGCAATTTTTTATAGTTGATGGAGATGTTGCCCTGCGAGGTGCCGGTCGCGCCGACGGTGATCAGCGCGTTTTTGATCGAGCCGCCGGCCAGCTCCTGTACGATTGGGGCCGCCACGGAGTCGAGCGAGCGATTCTTCCACTTCGCGAGGTACTCCCGCAGGATTGCCTTGTTCTCCTCGGACACCAGCACGGGGTCGCCGCCGCGTGAGGAGAAGCCGTCGAGGCTGCCCGCGATCCAGCCCGCGCCCATCTCCGGGCAGGGGACGGGCGAACGGGGCTGTGCCGACGGGCTGCCCGCGAAGAGCTCCTCGTCGTCGAGGAAGAGGGTCGACTCCTCCACGATCCTCTTGAAGACCATCGCGCGCTGCAGGATCACGGGCAGGCCGGCGTTCTCGTCGAACGCCTCGGTGGCGAGTATGGCCCGCTCCGGCAGAAGCTCGACCTCCCGGTTCAGCATCCGCTCCTTCATCCCGGCGATGCGGGACGTTACCTTCTCCTCTGTCATCGTTTGCATAGCCAGCCCCCCTTGTCGATCACCCGCAGACCGAAGTCCGCCAATATTTGCGAACAGCGTTCCATTCGCTCTCTCCCCGGCGGCTTGAGGTCGCCGAGCGGATAGTCCATCCCGAGCTGCCTGTATTTCGTGGCCCCCATGGCGTGGTAGGGGAGAATTTCAATCTCTGCGCCGGGGCGTCGAGACGCGACGAAGGCGCCGACGGCGGCCAGGTTCTCGTCGGAGTCCGTACAGCCGGGGACGATCGGGACGCGCACGAGGGCCATACGGTCGCTTCGCAGCAACGCGTCCGCATTCTGTAAAATGACCGTGTTATCTATAATACCGGTCAATTTTTTGAGCAACTCCGTGTCGATCGCCTTGATGTCGCACTGGACGAAGTCGACCAGTTTTATGATGTCCATGAATTTTTCGGGAGGGCAGAGGAGGGAGGTCTCGATCGCGGTGTGAACGCCGCGCGCCCGGCAGAGTGAGAGAAACGCGGTGGCGAAGTCCGGCTGGAAGAGTGGTTCTCCGCCGGACAAAGTGACCCCTCCGCCCGATCTGCGCCAGAAGGGTGCGTCGGTTGCGATCTCTTTATACAGGCTTTGCGGCGTTACCCTCCGCCCGAAGATCTGCAGCGCGCCAGCCTCGCAGGCGTATGTGCAGAGCCCGCAGAGATCGCATTGGCTCTCGTCCGTCAACCGCAAGCCTTCGCAGAACGCGACGGCCCCGCGCGGGCAGGCTTCGGCGCACCGACGGCAGCCGGTGCAGAGCTCCGCCCGGTATCCGACCTGCAGAGAACCGGCGAGCGATTCCGGGTTGGCGCACCAGACGCAACGCAGGCCGCACCCCTTCAGGAAGACCGTGGTTCGGATCCCCGGCCCATCGTGAAGGGAGTAGCGCGATATCTTGAAGATCAACCCCGTCGCGGTGCTTTCGTCCGCCATCTCGAACGCCTCGTTTCAATTTGGTCCAACCAATGGTTTACCATATATATTATAGCAAAAGAAAAAACGTGTCAATAAGCGAGGACGTAGCGCGGGAGACGAGAATTGCGCGGGCAAAAAAAATCCTCCCTCGAAAAAACGAGGAAGGATCGCGTGTCTGTCCATTTGCTTTGTTTTATCTTAGCCTCCGCCCAGCAGCCTCTCCAGTTCCTTCGCGTCGTACGCGTAGGTGAAGGCGTCCGAGCGGGTGATGTAGCCTTCGATCACCAGGCGGGCCAGGTCCTGGTCCATGGTGTGCATGCCGAGGGCGGCGCCCGTCTGCATGAGGCCCTTGATCTGCGACGTCTTGCCCTCGCGGATGCAGTTGCGGATGGCGGGGTTCGCGATGAGCACCTCGGTCGCGACCATGCGGCCGCCGCCAGGGAGCGGCAAAAGCTGTTGCGAGCAGATGCCGATGATGATGTTGGCGACCTGCATGCGAACCTGCTGCTGCTGGTGAGGCGGGAAGACGTCGATGATGCGGTCGATCGTCTGGGCGGCGTCCGGGGTGTGCAGCGTTCCGAAGACCAAGTGTCCCGTCTCCGCCGCGGTGACGGCGGCGCCGACGGTCTCGAGGTCCCGCATTTCACCGATCATGATGACGTCGGGGTCCTGGCGCAGGGCGCGCTTCAGCGCTTCGGAGAAATTCTTCGTGTCGGTGCCGATCTCGCGCTGGTGGATGACCGAGCGCTCGGACGAGAACAGGTATTCGATCGGGTCCTCGATCGTGATGATGTGGCAGGAGCGCGTCATGTTCACCTGCTGGATGATGGCGGCGAGCGTGGTCGACTTGCCGGAACCGGTCGGGCCCGTCACCAGGAAGAGCCCGCGGATGCGCTGGGAGATGTCCTCGATCGCCTGGGCCAGCATCAGCTGCTTCGACGTACGGATGTTCGAGGTGATGACGCGTAGCGCCGTGCAGAGGTTGCCGCGCTCGAACGAGCAATTTCCGCGGAAGCGCGACGACAGTTCGGCCGAGGCACGGAACGTAAAGCTGAAGTCGAGTTCTTTATCGCGGTTGAGGGTCTCTATCTGCACGGGAGAGAGGATCGCGCTCATCATCTCCATCTGTTCGGACGCGCTCAACGGTTCTCCGATGAACCGGAGTTCGCCGTCGATGCGGATCGCCGGAGATACTCCGACGCTTAGATGGAGGTCGCTGCCGTTGTTGCGCAGAACTTCCGCGAGTAGCCTTTGTATGGAGTAACCGGCCATTTTCCTCTATATCCTCCTACGCCTGAATGGCGAGCGCTAACAGCTCGTCCACGGACGAAGTCCCGGCTCGCACGTTGCGCAGGGCGCTCTCTGCCAGCAGGCGCATGCCCTTCGAACGCGCCGTCGCGCGGATGTCGGGGATGGGCGCGTTGTCGCCGACCATGCGGCGGAGGTCCTCGTCCATCTGCATGATCTCGACGATCGCGACGCGGCCCTTGTAACCCGTGCCGCGGCAGGCGTCACAGCCTACCGGCGCATATGCCTTCTCGCCCGCAGTTGCCCCGATCGCCTGGGCCACCGCGGCGTCCAGCACATACTCCTTCTTGCACATGTGGCAGAGCCGGCGAAGCAGTCGCTGGGCGACGATACCGACGATCGAGGACGAGAGCAGATAAGGGGGGATTCCCATGTCCGTCAGTCGGATGATCGAGCTCGGGGCGTCGTTCGTGTGCAGCGTGGAGAGCACGAGGTGACCCGTGAGAGCGGCGCGGATGGCCAGCTCCGCCGTCGGGTAGTCTCGAATCTCGCCGACCATGCACTTGTCGGGGTCCTGTCGCAGGATCGAGCGAAGCGCCTCGGTGAAGGTGAGCCCCGCCTTCTCGTTGACCTGAACCTGCGTGATGCCTGGCATCGTGTATTCGACCGGGTCCTCGACGGTGATGACGTTGACGTCCGGTGTGTTGATAATTTCGAGCAGCGAGTAAAGCGAGGTCGACTTACCGGAACCGGTGGGGCCCGTGATCAGGAAGATGCCGTGCGGCGCCTTGATGATCTTCTGGAGCTGTGCGACGTCGTCCTCGAAGAGTCCGAGGTTGCCGAGCCCGACCTTGGACTGTCCCTGGTCGAGGAGTCGCATGACGACCTTCTCGCCGTAGATCGAGGGCAGGGAGTTGACGCGAAGGTCGATCCGGCGGTCGGCGATCTTGATCAGGATACGGCCGTCCTGCGGTTTCCTGCGCTCGGAGATGTCCATGTTGGCGATGATCTTGAGGCGCGAGGTGACGGCGGGGTGGAGGTTCGACGGGTACTCGAACGACTCGAAGAGCGCGCCGTCCACGCGGAAGCGGACTTTGGCGGCTTTTTCGTATACCTCGACGTGAACGTCGGAGGCGCCCTCCTTGACGGCCTGTTCGAGGATGTTGCTCACGAGCCGCACGACCGGCGCGTCGTCGGCGGCGACGCCGGATACGTCCTGTGCCGTGCCGGCCGAGACGATCGCCCTGGCGAACTCGTCCTCGGAGCTGGCGACTTCGGTGATGGCGTCGTCGAGGCTCGTCTGCACCTTGTAGAAGTTGAGCAGTGCCCTGCGTACGTCGGACGCGGTCGCCACGTTGATTTCGAACTCGGTGTTCGTGATCATGCGCAGCTCGTCGACGGCGATGACGTTGAGCGGGTCGGCCATCGCGATAGCGATCTTGCCCGACGCCAGAATCGCCAGAGGAACGATCTCGAGCCTCTGCGCAACCGGTTCGGGGATGATCCGAATGGCCTCTCTGGTGGGTCTGTAGCGAGCGAGCGAGACGAGAGGGAGTTTCAACTGGCGGGAGAGGGCCTCTGCGAGTTGTCTCTCCGTGAGCCAGCCGTTCTTGATGAGGATTTCGCCAAGGCGCATTTTGGAAATTTTTTGCTCTTCGAGAGCAGCATCAAGCGTGTTCTTGGGAATCGCACCGGCATCGACGAGCAAGTCCCCTAGCTTTAGATGCCTCCAGTCCTCGGTCATCAAGGTCACTCCGTTCTGCGGCAGTCGCCGACTTTTTGAAATGCGAGCAAAATTTATTATACCGGAATAATTGGTAAAGATGCAAGCTGAGGAACCGAGACGAAAGTCTCATTTATTGGGCTTGCGTTTCCGACACAATTATAGAAAGATTTTTTTTGACGATCGCAATAATTGATTCCATCGGCGGGTGGCTTCTGTATTATAATGATCGCGAGAGATACAGATGAAACCGCCTGGAGGGTGATCGCCAGGATCCTCGGCGATCGATCGGCCTTTCGAAATGCACCCACCTCACGGATGACGAGTCGAAACGGAGTGGAGCCCGTGGGAGTTATCGTGCTGTTAACCGTTGCCGCAGTCGTTCTGAGTTTCGCTGCGCTTTGCGCGTACGCCGGAAAGAACATCGTTCGGGGACGCGCCAGCGGCAGCGGTAGCGTGCGCATGCCCTCCGAGATCCCGGCGCCCTCCGCACACGAGCCTCCGCGCGCGTTTTTCCAGAGCATTATGCCGCCGCCACCGCCGATCGTCCTGAGAAAACAGCCTGCCCTGCAGATCGCTCCGCTGCCGGTCGTTGCGTCGCCGCCGGCCGTCGCCGTTCAACGCGCTGTCGCCGCAACCGTCCCTGAAAAAAAAGTGACCCGCATCGACCGCAGCAAACCAACGGTCTTCTACACGCACAAGCACCTCGTGCCCCTCGTGGAAAAGCTGGCCGAGGAGGTGTGGCCGACGCAGAGGGAGGTCGCCGCCTCGTATCTCAAAAGCCTCCCGTACAAGGATTTCTCGATCGAGCAGACGAGAAGCCTCAAGCCCCATCACGCCTCTCTGCGCCTGTACACCGTGTTGGACGCGAGCTTCTCGGTGAGCGCGTTTCGAAAGGAGCACCGGCAGTTTCACGAGCTTCTCTACTATCACGTCATGAAAAACTGCGGCAGCCGCGACCTCGCCCGCAAGATCGCCATGGGCGTCCGCAAATACACGCGCAACAGCACGCTGATCTTCGGCGGCAAGAACGAGAAGGTCGTGGCCTCCCAGCTGAGCGGCGTGTTCTGGAGCGAGGTGTTCGCGGAGAAGACCGGTTTCTTCGAGGAGGAGACGGCCAAGAGCTTTCACTTCGCCTTCTCGATGGCCAACGATTTCACGACTCACTACGGCACGGTCCTGGGCCTGATGGAAAAGCACTGCGGGGTCAAGCTGGAGCGCCCCGCCTTCGCCATCGTTCTGCCGCCGGATACGGCGAAGGAGAAGCGGGCCCGCCGCCCGAAGAAGGAGCTCGTCTTCAGCGCGGAGGACGGCCTGTACGAGTCCGTGACGGGCACATACCACGACCTTCTCGACTGGATCGAGGACAGCGAGCAGTACAAGCGGCTCTATGAAGAGACGATGAACCAGGGTCTTCTCGACGTCTGCTACTTCTGCGGCGGGGACCCGGACCGGGCGCCTGCGATCACGCTCTCGAACGGCTGGAAGGTTCACGAGCGCTGTTACGACATGCTGGGAGGGAGGCTGACCGAGCTTCGCTCCGTACACGGGGCGCGGACGCTTTTCAAGACGTCCCCCAATCTGCTCTCCGCCTTCCGCCTCGTCAACACCTACTGGCCGGAGCTTCCGCCCGACTGGGACAATCGGAGGGAGACGCTCTTCGCGCGCGCGGACGGCCAATGCGAAAACTGCGGCAAGCCGGATCCGAAGCTGGACGTTTTCCACGTTCGTCCGGTCGAAAAGGGCGGAACCCACGCCTGCGACAACCTGCTCTGCCTCTGTCCGGCCTGTGCCGCGCAGCTCGAAAGACACCTTGCCTCGGGCTCCGTCGACGACTGGAAAAGCCTCTACCGCCAGAAGCTCGAGCGAGTCGGCGAAGCGCTGTTGAAGGAGAGAAAACTTCTCTTCACGTACAGGGAAGAGGAGACCCGCGTCATCGCGCCCAGGGAGTGGGTGAAACGACGCGGGTATTGGCTGGTCAGGGGCTATTGCTACCTCCACAACGACGAGCGGCTCTTCAACCCCCGCAAGATGTCGGACCTGAGGGTGCTGTAAGCCCCGTAGAGAGGGAGGAGAAATCTCCATGCCGGTGAGCCTGCGGGAAGCGTTTGCGATCGCGGAGATTGTGCGCAGTGCCAATCCGGCGACGCACACCGCGCTCGCCTCGTTCGCGGTTTTGAATCACGTACGCAGGGGCGAGCACGTCTTCCGCGACCGCGACGAGGTTCACACGGTGTATATCGTGGTCGCGGGCATGGTCTCGCTCTATAAGATCAACTCCCTCGGCGAGAGGCGCGTCGTCTTCGCCCTCGGCCCCGGGAAGATGATCAACGAGGTGATCCTGGACGATCTGCCCGCCTCCGTCAACTGCGAGGCGCTCGAAGATTCGCTGATCCTCTGCTTCGAGAGCGAGAAGTTTCTCGACGCCATGTCGCGCGACTTCGAGTTCTCGAAGGCGGTGGTCGACTCGCTCTCGAACAAGGTGCGCCGCCTCTACCGCCAGCTCAAGAACGCCTCCGGGTCGCTGCGCGGGGACAAACGCCTCGCGGCCAAGCTCTGGAAGCTCGCCACCGACTACGGCGTGCCGGACGACGATGGCGTGCGGATCGACGCCAGGCTCAGCGTGACCTACCTGGCCGACATGCTAGGGGCCAAACGGGAGACGGTCTCCCGCCAACTGGGGACCCTCGCCGAGCGAGGGCTGGTCGCCGTGCGGCGGAACGACTTCGTCGTCCCCGACCCAGACGCGCTGGCGCGGTATTTCAAGAGCGAAATTTTCCCGGCGCCGTGACATTCGTCACGGCGCGTTTTTGATTTCCCTTGTATGGTTGTCGTATCGCAAAACAAACTAAAGAGAGGGTGATCGTCTTGTTCGGAGAGGATTTTCTGGCGGTGGCGAACGTGGCCCGGGCGAAGCGCGCGTTTCTGGCGCGCAACCCGGCCGGCTATTTCGTCGCCTCCATGCTGGCGGGCGCGTATGTCGGCTTCGGCATTCTGCTCATTTTCACGGTCGGCGGCCTGCTGACCGGGCTTCCATACGCGCGGGTTCTGATGGGCGCCTCGTTCGGCATCGCGCTGAGCCTCGTGATCATCGCCGGTTCGGAGCTCTTCACGGGCAACAACCTGGTCATGTCGGCGGGCGCCTTCGCCGGGACGGCGACGTGGGGCGACGCGCTTCGCGTATGGGCCGCGAGCTACGCCGGCAACTGGATCGGGTCGGCGCTCCTGGCCGCGATCTTCTGGGGCGCGGGGCTCGCCACGGGGCCGGTGGGGAATTTCATCGCCGCCACCTCCGCGGCCAAGATGACCGTGCCCGCCGCGCAGCTCTTCTTCCGCGGGATGCTCTGCAACGCGCTGGTCTGCCTCGCCGTCTGGTGCAGCTTCCGCTGCAAGTCGGAGAGCGGAAAATTCATCATGGTCTTCTGGTGCCTCTACGCCTTCATCACCAGTGGCTTCGAGCACAGCATCGCCAACATGACGCTGCTGACGGTCGGCCTGCTGGCGCCGTCGGGCGCCGCTGTTTCGGCGGGCGGGTACTTCTACAACATCCTGGTCGTCACGCTGGGCAACATGGCGAGCGGCATCCTCTTCGTCGCCCTGCCGTACTTTATAATATCGAGAGAGAAGAAGGTGCCGGTGGAGGAACACAGGCTATGATTGGTCCGTTTGGGAATGCGGGAGCCATGAGGCTCGCAATCTTTACCCTTCAGGCCCCTGACGATAAATCGATTTTAAAGGGAGGTGCGTAATGCCATGGGCTATCTGTTGACCGCCGAAAGGATGGACGAGGTTGTGGCCGCGTGGGCCAGGGATTACTCGATCTACGCCCCGGTGCTGGTGCCGGAGGGCGGGCCGTACTCCGACGACGACGTCGTCCGCTACGGAGAGGTCTCGAAGTTCTCCGAGATCGTCCTCGACCGCAAGTCCGGCTACTCGTTCAAGGAGTTTCTGCTGCCGCTCTCGCAGACGCTCTTCTTCTTCACCGAGGAGGCCGTGAAGGAGGCGGACATCGAGAGCAGGAGGCCGAAGGGCGCGATCATATTCCTGCGCAGCTGCGATCTGCACGCCGTGGAGCGGCTCGACGAGATCTACCTCCGCAACCGCTTCGAGGACTACTACTACAAGCGCCTGCGCGAGCACGTCAAGTTCGTCGTCCTCGGCTGCGCGGAGGCGTGGGAGAGCTGCTTCTGCGTCGACATGGAGACCAACCGCAGCGACGACTACGACGCGGCGCTCGGCCTCCGCGACGGGGGCTTCTACGTCGACAACCGGAATCCCGAGTGGAATGATCTTTTTGCCGTGCATGGCGAGAGCGGGGACGGCGAGATTCCCTTCGTGAGCGACACGCCGACGCGCGTCTCGATTCCCGAGGACCTGTCGCTCGACGTTACGGACTCCAAGATGTGGGACGAGTACGACGCGCGCTGCATCAACTGCGGGCGCTGCAACTTCGCCTGCCCGACCTGCACCTGCTTCACGATGCAGGATGTCTTCTACACCGACAATGGCCGTGTGGGCGAGCGGCGGCGCGTCTGGGCCTCCTGCATGGTAGACGGCTACACCGACGTGGCGGGGGGCGGCTCGTACCGCAAGGGAAACGGGCAGCGGATGCGCTTCAAGAACCTGCACAAGATCTACGACTACAAGAAGCGCTTCGACTGCCACATGTGCGTCGGCTGCGGCCGCTGCGACGACGTCTGTCCCGAGTACATCTCGTTCTCGGGGTCGATCAACAAACTGGAGGGCGCGATGCGCGAGATTCGGGAGGTGAAATCCGATGGCGGCAAATGAGTACATTCCCTTCCGCTCCCAGATTCTCGAGGTTGTGAAGCACACGGAGATCGAATACACCTTCCGCATGACCTACCGCGGGAACGTGAAGCCGGGGCAGTTCTTCGAGGTCTCGATCCCCAAATACGGCGAGGCGCCGATCTCGGTCAGCGGCATCGGCGACGGTACGGTCGACTTGACGATCCGCCGCGTGGGGCGCGTGACGGACGAGGTCTTCGAGCGCTACCAGGGCGATGGCCTCTTCCTGCGTGGCCCCTACGGCAACGGCTTCGATCTGGAGAACTACAGGGGGCGCGAGCTGGTCGTGATCGCGGGGGGCACCGGCCTCTCGCCCGTGCGGGGCGTGGTGGACCACTTCGGCGAGCACCCGGAGGAGACGAAGGGCATGACGCTGATCTCGGGCTTCAAGAGCCCGACGGACATCCTCTTCTTCGACGACATCGCGCGCTGGAAGAAGAGCATGAGCCTCACGCTCACGGTCGACTGCATGGGCGAGGAGGAGTTCAACCCCGCCTGCCAGGTCGGCCTCGTCACGCAGTACATCGACGCGCTCTGCCTGAAGGAGAAGGAGTCCGCGGCCGCCATCGTCGTCGGCCCGCCGATGATGATGAAGTTTACGACGAAGGGGCTGATCGACTTCGGCTTCAAGGAGGAGAACATCTGGATCTCTTACGAGCGCAAGATGTGTTGCGGCATAGGCAAGTGCGGCCACTGCAAGATCGACGGTTCGTACGTCTGTCTCGACGGCCCGGTGTTCAACTACGCCGAGGGCCAGTTCTGGAGGGATTGAGGTGAGCGGCGTGGATATCAATACGAAAAAGCTGAAGAAGAACGCCTTCCGCGTGACCAAGGTGCGCGGGGTCACCGCCTCGCGCGTGCGCGTCCCTGGCGGGCACCTCGACGCCAAGTACCTTGGGATGCTGCAGGAGATCGCCGAGCGCTACGGCAACGGCACGGTCCATATCACCAGCCGGCAGGGCTTCGAGATCCCGGGCATCGACTTCGAGGACATGCCGGCGGTGAACGCGATGTTGCAGCCGATCGTCGAGGGGCTGGAGATCAACCAGGAGATCCCAGGAACGGGCTACACGGCCTCCGGCACCCGCAACGTCACCGCCTGCATCGGCAACCGCGTCTGCCCCTACGGGTGCTACGACACGACGGCCTTCGCGCAGCGGATCGAGAAGGCAATCTTCCCGAACGACCTGCACTTCAAGGTTGCCCTCACCGGCTGTCCCAACGACTGCGCGAAGGTGCGGATGCACGACTTCGGCATCATGGGCATGACGCTGCCGCAGTACGACATCGACCGCTGCGTGAACTGCGGGGCCTGCGTCCGCTACTGTCGTCGCAAGTCAGTGGAGGCGCTGGCGACCGTCAACGGCAAGGTCGTGCGCGACCACCGCAAGTGCATCGGCTGCGGCGAATGCGTCCTCAATTGCCCGACGGGCGCTTGGACGCGGAGCCGCGAGCGCTACTACCGCTTCACGCTCTTCGGCCGCACGGGTAAGAAGAACCCCCGCATGGGCGAAGACTTCGTCAAGTGGGCGGACGAGACGAGCATCATGAGGATCATCCTCAATACCTACGACTATGTAAAGGAGTACATCGACGCGGGCGCGCCCGGCGGCAAGGAGCACATCGGCTACATCGTCGACCGCACGGGCTTCGACGAATACCGCAAGTGGGCCATGAAGGACGTGACATTCCCGTCGGAGGCGGAAGTGGAGGAGCGGATCTACTGGGGCGGGAAGAAATACTGAGCCGGGGAGTGTTTTTGCAGGGGCGCGCAGCAACGCCCCTGCAAATTTTTTCTAGAACACCGCGTAGTCGGAATCCCGCTTGTCGGCCACGAACATGTAGCCGGGGGCGTGGGTGATGGCGAAGGGCGGCTTCGAGGCCATCACGGCCGCCTGCGGGGTCACGCCGCAGGCCCAGAAGACCGGGGTCTCGCCCGGCTTGATCGTCACGGCGTCGCCGAAGTCCGGTCTGTCGATATCCTCAATGCCGATGGCCGACGGGTCGCCGATGTGCAGGGGCGCGCCGTGCACGGCGGGAAAGCGCCCCGTGCAGGTCACGGCCTGCGGCACCTGCGCGTGGGGGATCGGCCGCATGCTCATCACGGTAACCCCCGAGAATCGTCCGGCCGGGATGCACTTCACGTTCGTCAGGTACATCGGCACGTTGACGTTCTCCTCGATGTGGCGGATCTTGATCCCCGCCTCCAGCAGCGCGCCCTCGAACGAGAACGAGCAGCCGATCATGAAGGCCACCAGGTCGTCGCGCCAGTACGACAGCACGTCCTCCGGCTCGGCGACCAGCTCGCCGTTCTCCCACACGCGATACCTGGGGATGTCGGTGCGGACGTCGGCGCCGGGCGCGATCAACTTCGGTTCGGGGTCGCCCGCATCGGTTACGTCCAAGACCGGGCAGGGTTTCGGGTTGCGCGTGGCGTAGAGCAGAAAGTCGTAGGCCCAGTCCTGCGGCAGGACGATCATGTTGGCCTGCACGTGCCCAGGACAGAGCCCGGAGGTCGGATCGCGCCACTCGCCCCGGTGGACCATCTCGCGGATCTCGCGCGGCGTGCGGCCCATGAGCGCGTCGATCTTCGGGTTGCCGGAGCTCTTTGCCTGCTTGGTCGTGCACATCGCCTCCGCCATTCTAAAGAACCTCCCGCATGGGGGCGATCATCACGCCCGCTTCCTCCAGCTTTTTGCGCACCAAGTGCGCCGTCTCGACCGCCTCGGCGTTATCCCCGTGCATGCAGATCGAGTGCGGTTTGAAGGCAACCGTCTCGCCCTCGATGCTGGTGACGGTGCCGACCGTGACCATCTGCACCACGCGGTCGGCGGCGAGGTTCGCGTCGTGGATGACCGCGCCGGGGCGCGAGCGGGGCACGAGGTTGCCGTCGGCCAGGTAAGCGCGGTCGGCAAAGGCCTCGGCGGCGAATTTAACGCCGATCCTGCCGGTGGCGCGCTCGAACTCGGAGTTCGGGAGGCCCATCAGAATCACGCCGCCGCCACAGGCATCCTTCACCGCCCCCGCGATGGCGTCCGCCAGCGCGGCGTCCTTCGCCGCCTGGTTGTACATCGCGCCGTGCGGCTTCACGTGCTGCAGCGTGGTGCCCGCCGCGCGGCAGAAGGCCTCCAGCGCGCCGATCTGGTAGACGCAGTAGGCGTACACCTCGTCGGGCGAGCAGGCCATGTTGCGGCGGCCGAAGCCGACCAGGTCGGGGTAGGAGACGTGCGCGCCGATCGCCACGCCCGCTTTTATGCAGCGCGCCACCGTCTTGCGCATCACCTCGGGGTCGCCCGCGTGATAGCCGCAGGCCACGTTGGCCGAGGAGACCGCCGAGAGGACGCCCTCGTCGTCCCCCATCGTCCAGGCGCCGAAGCTCTCGCCGAGGTCGCTGTTCAGGTCGATCATGGTCATTACACCCACCTCCAGTATTGGTTTCTGGATCTGTACGAGGCGCGGAACTCCTCCAGCCTCGCGATATTGCCCTCGAATTCCGTCAGTTTCGCCGCGCACTCCTCCCGGGTCGCGCGCTGGAAGCGCACGCTCTCGCCCGGCATCCTCTGCGCCAGCGCCGCCACGGACCAGAGCGAGACGACGGCGATCTTGGTGTAGCCGCCCGTCGTCTGGCGGTCGGCCATCATCACGATCGGCCGGCCATGTCCGGGCACTTGCACGGCGCCGCAACAGATGCCGTCGGAGAGGATATCGGCCGGTTTCGATCGCGCGACCTCGGGGCCTTCGAGGCGGTAGCCCATGCGGTCGGCCTCGCCCGACACCGTGTAAGTCCCGCCGTAGAAGGTGGCGAGCCCCTCGTCGTTGAAAGCATCGACCTGCGGGCCGTCGGAGGCAAGGATCGGTTCGTCCGGCGCTCGCGCGGGGCGAAGGTCGGCGGGGCAGGAGAATCCCTCCGCCAGACGCCAGAGCGGGTAATTCTCGCCGCACGGCACCTCGTCGCCGGCTTTCAGCGCGCGTCCTTCGAAGCCGCCCATCTTCGAGCGCGTGTGGGTCGCACGGCTGCCCATCACGGGCGCCACGCCGATGCCGCCGGAGACGCAGAGACAACCCCTGCAGCCGTTGCCCGTCACTCCGTCGAAGCTCACGCGGCCCCCCGCAGATATTTTGTAAACGCGCCAGGGCTCGGCGGGTATGCCGTCGATCTTCATGCCGAGGTCCGCGCCCGTCAGAGCGACGCAGCGCTCGTCGCCGAAGACGATCTCCGGCCCCAGCACGGTGATTTCCAGCGCCGCGTCGCCCTGCGCGTTGCCGAGCAGCGCGTTGCCGATGCGGAGGGAGAACGGATCCATCGCGCCGGAGACCGGCACGCCGCTCGACTGGAACCCCCAGCGCCCGAGGTCCTGCACCGTGGTGAAGAGACCCGGTTTGACGACCTTGATGCTCATTTCGAGATCACCTCCGCGGCGTAGGTCCCCGCGGCCTCCTCGGCCGCGATTTTTTGGTACTCGTCGTCCCCGATCGCCCGAAAGCGCACCCAGTCGCCCGCCTCGAGCAGGAAGGGGTTCTCCTTGCGCGGGTCGTAGAGTTTCGCGGGCGTGCGTCCGATCAGCTGCCAGCCGCCGGGGCTGTCGAAGGGGTAACCGCCGGTCTGCTTGTCGGCGATGCCGATGCTGCCCACGGGGGTCGACGTGCGCGGCTGCTTCAGGCGCGGCGTTGCGATGCTCTCGTCCATGCCTCCGAGATACGGGAAGCCGGGCATGAAGCCGAGCATGAAGCAGTAGCAGTCGCGCCCCGTGTGTCGCTTGACCACTTCCTCGACGGAGAGGCCGGTGTACGAGGCGACGTTCCCCATGTCCGGCCCGTATTCGCCGCCGTAGAGGACGGGGATCACGACGATGCGCTCCTCTCCCGTCTCGCCCTCGCCCATGTTCTGCAGCGAGGTCTTTACGATCCCCTCGACGTCGCCGTATTCGAGGACGAGCGGGTCGAAGTGGATCGCGAGCGAGCGATAGGTTGCCACCAGCTCCCGTACCCCGCGCGGCCCGCGCGCTTCGATCGCGTGCCGCAGCGCCTGCAGTCTCCTGTTCGCACCGCGGTCGATCTCGTCCGCGAACTCCACGACGAGGCACGACTCGCCGGAACTTAAAAAAATCGGTTCTTCGTATACGCTCATGGAAATGACCCCTTTCAGTGTCACCTGTATGCGGGGCCATGATACCACCTTTAGGATTTGTGGGAAGGTGGTGTTATGGGGGATGTGGAACTTTGCCGGAGGGTGACTACGACTCCGCCTTTGTCTCCTGCACCGTTACTTTTTCTCCGTCCTTCAAATTGGCGCCGCCGAAGATGATGACCTCCTCGCCCGGTTTGAGGCCGCCGGTGATCTGGATCTCGTTGCCCTGGCGCAGGCCGGTTTCGACCTTGCGCTCTTTGGCGATGCCGTCCTGCTCCACGAAGACGTAGCGCGCTTCCTCGATGCCGTGCAGGGCGCTTTGGGGAATGAGCACCGCGTTCTTGAACTCGCGCTCCACGATGGAGGCTTGGCCGAACATGCCGGGGCGCAGGCGGTCGCCCGTCTTTGCGTTGTCGAGCTCGATCTCGACTGTGCTGGTGCGCGTGGCGGGGTCGACGTAGGGGTCGATGCGCGTCACCGCGCCCTGGAACTCCTCGCCGGGCAGCGCGTCGAACTTGAGGAGGACCGGCATTCCCGGCTTGACGACGAAGATTTTGAGCTCCGGCACGCGTAGCGTCGCCTTGAGCTTCGAGAGGTCCGCGATGTCCGCGATGGGCGAGCTGGGCGAGAGCATCGCGCCGGGCGCGAGGGCGTAGTCGTTGAGTACGGTGCCGTCCATCGGGGCGTGCATGATGTAGTCCATGCGCGTCGACTTCACGCGCTCCACCTCCGCCGCGATCTGACGCTCCTTCGCGAGGGAGGCGTTGTAGCTCGCCCGCGTGCTCGCGTAGGTCGTCTCGATCGTGTCGTACTGCTGCTGCGTGCTGAAGCCCTCCTTGACGAGCCGCTGATAGCGCTCGAGGTTCGTCTTCGCGTTCATCATCTCGGCGCGGGCCCGCTCCGCCTCGGCTTTCGCCGATGCCAGCTGCGCCTGCGTCGACCCGATCAGCGCGTCTTGCTGGTCGTGTTCGAGCGTCGCGACGAGCTGCCCCGCCCTCACGCGGTCGCCCTGCTTGACGTGCAGGCGCTCCAGCCTGCCCGTGACGCGGGGGATCATCCTGACGCGGTTCACGGCGTCGATCGACATGTTCTGTACGATGCTGTCGCGGACGGTTTTGTCGGCGGCGACGGTCTGGATGCGCACGAAGGCCGGGGGCGTCTGTGCGCTCTGCTGCGGTTTGGCGTTCGAACTCTTGTGGCTGTAGACGCCGATCCCCGCCAGCACGAGAAGGATGGCGAAGACGATCAGCGCGGCTCTTTTGCCGGAGGGCTTCCTTGTTATCTCCGTGTTGTTCGGCTTTTTTATCTCCATGTTAAAAATCCCTTCCCTCGGTCCAGCGTATGATGTCGCCCTCCGTTACCCGCAGTGCCACGACCGCCAGCATGTGGTTGTAGATGGCGCTCAGATGTCCCAGGCGGCTCTCCGTCAGCGACGACTGGGCGTCGAGCAGGTCGAGCTGCGGCGTCACGCCCTCCTGAAAGCCGACCTCGGCGAGGCGCAGCGTCTCCTCGGACAGTTCGAGCGCGCGGGCCGTCGACTTCATGTGCTCCAGCGTGGTCTCGTATTCGGTCCACGCCGTCTCGATGCCGGAGCGGATGTCCAGCTCCTTCTGGCCGAGCGCAATTTTGTCCTGCTCCATCGTCGCCTGCTCCCTCATCACATCGCCGCGCGTGACGTTGCGGTCGAGGATCGGGACGGTGATGGCGAGCTCTGCGCGCCACGTATCGTCGCCCCGGTCGCTCCCCCGGTAGGGGTCGAGCCAGCCTGCCGACGCGCCGAGCGCGACCTTCGGCCGCAGCCCGCTGCGCGCGATCTCGATCTGGTTACCCTGATAGGCGACCTGCTGCTCCAGCATACTCCTGTCCGCCCTGTTTTTCATGGCGAGAACCAGGGATTCCTCCCGGCTCCCCTTCACCTCGAAGGTCTGCAGCTTTCCCGACACGGGGCGCCGCTCCGCGGGGGGGATCGCCATGTAGTTCATCAGCGAGATGAGCGAGGCCTCGTACAGGCCCTTCGCCGTGCTCAGATCGGCCCTGTTGGTGGCCAGCTGCTGATCGGCGCGGATGACTTCGAGGCGGTTGGCGAGGCCGAGCTCGCTCATCTTCGTCACCTCGCGCAGGTGCAGCTCGGAGGTACGGATCGCCGCCTCCTCCGTGCGGATGCGGTCCTCCTGCAGGAGGACGTTGTAGAAGCGGGCGAAGAGCTCGCCGATCGCCCTGTTCTCGCCGTCGATCAGCATCAGGTCGGCGATGGACCTCACCTGCGGCGACTGTCTGCGAAGCGCTTCGTTCCTGCCGCCGGAGTAGAGCGTCTGCGCCAGATTCGCCCGCGCGACGCGGTTGTCCGTGCGGTCGGAACCGTCGGTCGTCTGGTTCTCCCGCTGTTTGTCGACGTAGGCGTTCACGCCGATCTCCGGCGTCAGTGTTCCGTCGGCCTGGATCTTGAAGGCGTCGGCCTTCGCCATCTCCTGCCGGAGCGAGCGCAGCGTCGCGTTGTCCTTCAGAGTGAGCTCGATGGCCTCTTTGATGTCGAGCGAGCGGACCTCCGCCGCCTCGCCGAGGTTCGCGAAGACGGCAAGAGCCAGAGCCGCCAGCAGGGTGATTTTCGTCCTCATCCTCACGATTCGCGTCCTTTGATTTTCACCGCGCCCGGCCTTTTGCCGAGGCGCATGTACGCCCGCAGGCGATTGATTCTGGCCGTCACGCGGTCCTTGACGTCGTCGAATACCAGGTAGAGCACGGGGATGACCAGCAGGGTCAGCAGCGTCGACGTGCAGAGCCCGCCGATGACCGCCACCGACATCGGCTGTCGCACCTCGCCGCCCTCGGAGAGGGCGAGCGCGACCGGCATGGAGCCGATCATGGTGGATACCGTCGTCATTAGGATGGCGCGCAGGCGCAACGGCCCCGCCTCGATCACGGCCTCCAGCTTGGTCCTCCCCTTCTGCCGAAGCTGGTTGATGAAGTCGACCAGCAGGATCGCGTTGTTGACGACGACGCCGACCAGCAGGATGATCCCCATGAAGCTCATGACGCTGATACGGAGATTCCCGAGCGCGAGCAGTCCGAAGGAGCCCACCGTCATCAGCGGCAGGGAGAACATGACCGTGAACGGATGCAGGAACGACTCGAACTGAATCGCCATCACCATGTAGACCAGCGTGATGGCGAAGGCAAGCGCGATCGACATGTAGTGGAAGCTCTCCTTCATGTTCTCGGAGTCTCCGGTCGGCACCATGCTGTAGGTGCCGTCCTGCGGCGCGTACTTGCGGAAAACCTCCTCCATGATCGCGATCCCCTCGCCGGGAGAGATGCCGTCCACATTGGCGCCGATCTGCAGCGAGCGCTGGCGGTTGTAGCGCTTGATCACGTTCGGGGCCATGCCGATAGAGCTCGTGACGAGGCCGTCCGCGCGGACGATCTGACCGCTCTCAGTCCGCGCTAGCGTGTTGAGGACCTTGGCCGGGTCGTCGCGTCCGCCCTGGTCGGCGCGGATACGGATGTCGTAGCGGTAGCCGCCCTCGTTGAACGAGCCGCTCTTTGTCCCGCCGAACCAGGCCTGCAGCTCGTCGGAGAGGTCGCGGATGTTGATGTTGAGGTCGTCGGCCAGCGCGCGGTTGAGGGCGAGGTTGATCCTCGGCTTGTTCATCTGCAGATCGGTCGTGATGTCCACCAGTCCTCTGTCGTTTTCGGCGAGGTCGCGCTTGATCATGTTGCCGATCTCGGCGAGCGACTCGCTCGTCGGGCCCTGGATGACGAGCGTGATGTCCGAGCCGCCCCAGGTTCCCATCTTGATGTCGGCGTCGCGGAAAGAGCCGAGTTGCCGGCGGAGCTGCCCCATGATCACGCCCGCCTTATCGCGCAGATGGCGGTCGATCAGCTCGATGTTGATCGAACCCTTGTAGACCTCCTCGCCGGCCCCGCTCCCCGCGACGCCGTAGGTGTAGGCGACCCGCGGGTCCTTCTGGATCGTGTCGACCATCTCCTTCATGACGCTCTCGGTGATCTCCAGAGAAGAGTCGGCGGGCAGTTCGAACTGGACGCGAAGGCGCCCCTGGTCCTCGCTGGGGAAGAACTCGGTGCCGAGCGTCGTGGCGACCCAGATGCCGAAGCAGAAGAGCGCCAGCGCGAGCGCGACGATCGTCTTGCGATGGGTGACGGAGTACTGCAGCGCCCCTCTGTATTTGCGCTCGAGCCAGAGGAAAGGGCGTTCGAGCGCCCGCTCGACGGGGCCGACCCGGTGGCGCCCCAGAATGCGCGAGCAGAGGAACGGCGTCAGCGTGACGGAGAGCAGCAGGGAGATGGCGATGGTCGTGGAGACCGTGATGCCGAACGCGTTGAAGAAGCGCCCCATGAGGCCGCCCATGAAGGCGACGGGGACGAAGACGGCGAGCGTGGTGGCGGCGCCGGCGATGACGGCGAAGCCGACCTCTGCCGCGCCGTCGCTCGACGCGCGGAAGGCGGTCTTGCCCATCTCGCGGTGGCGGGAGATGTTCTCCATGACGACGCTGGTCGCGTCGACGACCATCCCGACCGCGAGCGACATCCCCATCATGGACATGTTGTTGATTGTGACGCCCATCCAGTAGAGCACCGAGAGGCTTCCCAGAAGGCAGACGGGGATTGTGATGACTGCCACGGCCGTGGCGCGGATCGTTCGCAGGAAGAGGAACATGATGATGGAGGTGAGGCAGACGGAAAGGACGATGTCGCCGGAGACGCCCCGCATGGAGTTCATGATGAACTTGGCGGAGTCCTGTACGACGACGAGGCTCACGCCCGGCGGCGCGTTGCTGTTGAGCTCCTCGATCCTCGACCACACGGCGCGCGAGAGGGCCACTTCGTTGGCGCCCTTCTGCTTGCGCACCTGCACCATGATGGTCGGCCTGCCCTCGTAGAGCGACTGGCTGCGCTTATCCTCGAAGTCGTCCTCGATTCGCGCGATGTCCCTCAGGCGGATGATGCCGCCGTTTCGGTACGCCACGGGAACGTACGAGAGCTCGGCGACGGAGGTGTACTCGCCCTCGAGGCGGATGCCGTACTCGCGCATGCCGGTCTCGATGCGTCCGGCCGGTAACTCGACGTGTTTGTTGTAGACGGCGTTCTTGACGTCCTTGGCGGTGATCCCGTACGCCTCCAGGCTGTCCGTGTCCAGCCAGATGCGGATCTCTCTGTCGCGAAAGCCCGCGAGCTGAACGCCGCCGACGCCCTTGACCGTCTGCAGTCGCTCGGTGACGATCTTGTCGACGAACCGCGCGGCCGTCGCCGCGTCGGTGCGCCCGTCGTTCTTGACCGCGATGTTCATGACCGGCCAGTTGGCCGGGTCGTACTTGTCGACCTGCGGGTCCTCGCACTCGTCCGGCAACAGCCCGGTCGCCATGCTGACCTTGCCGCGCACGTCCGCCGCGGCGAAGTCGACGTTGCGGTCGAGCTCGAACTCGATCACGATGACCGAGCGCCCCTCGTAGCTGCTGGAGGAGATGTTCTTGATTCCTTCGATGGTGTTGATGCGCGCCTCCAGGACGTCCGTGACGTCGTTGTCGATGATGGCCGGGCTCGCGCCCTCCATGGTGGTGCGCACGACGACGATGGGGAACTCGACGTTCGGCATGCGCTCGACGCCCATGTTGAAGTACGAATAAAGCCCGAATACGATGAAGGCGATGGTACAGATGAGGACGGTGACGGGTCGACGCAGGGATACTTCGGTTATTTTCATTCGACGGAGCCATCCTTGTGGTTTCGAATTCTTTACGCTGCCATCTTAACCCGTTATGCAAAGACTGTCCAGAAAGCGGAGGGGAGGATTGTACATATGTACAATTTGCGGCCGATCGGCGCGGTTTTCGCGAGACTATAGTATGATATGTGTATTATTGAAAGATTCGCGAGAACGAAATTTGGTGAAAGAAGTAGGTGGGTCTTATTGGTCTACGAATTATCTTTGCTCTTTGCACCGTTCTGGCCCTTCATGATCGTCGCTTCTCCCCTCTTTGGCATCCCACTTCTGCTTGTGAGTGCCTTGATTTACCGGTTGCTGAAGGGGAAATTGCGTCAACAACGGCGCGCGTTTCTGGCGTATCTCCTGACGACGCTCCTGTTGATCCTTGCCCACCCGCTTCTGGTAGCGACAGGCGATATCCCGCGCCCTTCGGGAGGGGATAGCCCCGGTAGTGCGGGTTCCAGACTCATTTATCAAATCAGATCCCTGAAAATGGGAGTCCTGGCCAGCCTCGCGGATGGCAATGAGCTACCCTTGGGCACGTTTGCGCTCGATTCGTCCATCGTGCTGGACGACCTCGTTCCGTACATGGAGACTCGCTTGAATCTCCTGGCCGGCGAGACGATGATCGTGCTCTCCGCCGACACTGACGAGAAAACGGTTCGCTCTACGAACGCCAACTCCTACCCGTTTTACGTCGGCTTCTACAGGCATCCCGCCTTGATCGGAGCGCCGCAGCCGCGCAAACCGGGTTTTTTCGGGAAGCTGTTCGGAATACAAACATTTACCCCGGCGCCCCGCCAATCCGGAGTCGAGGCGTATTTAAAGAACCTGCGAACGGAATCGGGTCTATATAAAAACACCGGAGGCGAACCTTACGACGGCGGGGATACTGTTCTGATGAAGGTGTTTTGATTCTCGTTCTTTCGCGTTCAGACTGTCGACTTGCTTTTGTCCTTTCGCGGCCTCTTTGTTGATCCGCAGCAGATTTTCTATTTCAAGCAGCACATCTTCGTTTCGCACTTCGATCATCAGCCATTTGCCGTCGTGGTGCTGGTGGGTTTCGGCGTAGATTTTTCGTATCTCGGGCGAGAAATCCTCGCGCCCGGCCTCGAATTTCTCCCGTTCCGCCTTCCCAAAGACGACCATGAAGCCGAAGCAGTCTCGCGCGCGTACAGGGCGCAGAGGGTTTTGCCGCTCCTGCGGAATTTGTGCTCGTAGACGCCGGCTTTTCGCCCGGTATCCCAGCTCGTCTCCATCTCGTAGTGTTCGCCGATGAAGCGGACGACCTTCGTCCACGCCTCGCGCCCGTCCTCCCCCACCAGGTTTCGCAGCTCGTCGTCGGTCGGAATTTTTTCCAGCATCCTATCTCAGCTTTCCCATCTTCGGTTTCAGGCTGCGCATGGCGTCGCCGTAGCCCTGGTCGATCCACGAGTAGATCTTGTCGGGGTGGAAGCAGAGGATGTCGAACAGGCCGGGGATCACGTGCGTCCGCTTGATGGAGTAGCTGCGCTCGACGGGCACGATGGTCGCGTGGGGGTATTGCTGTTTGTCCCATGCCGTGCGCTCGATCAGGAGCGTGACGATCACGGTGTCGCACCCCGCGTCGAGCAGCGGCGCGATGGGCGTGTTGCCCTGCGCGCTGAAGATGCCGCCCAGCCCGCCGTCGCGATAGTACTCGCCGCGAATCTCCTGCGCCTTGAGGATGAAGGGGATCGCCGACGAGGCGAGCAGCGCCCGGTGCTGTTCCTCGGGCGAAAGCGACTGAATGTGCAGGAACTCGGACTCCGGCGTGTCCTTGATGCCGAGGGCGGCCAGGCTGCCGCCGACGATCGCCTCCAGCGGCGTGCGGCTGGGGAAGACCGAGACGTAGAGGGGAAGGCCCTTCGCCAGCCCTTCGTGCGAGACGTAGCCCTCCAGCGTGCGGCGGATGATATCGTTGTCGACCAGCGCCGATTCGTCCGGTTTCAGCACGGTGGCGAGCAGGTTCTGTCGCATCTCCTTGCCCACGATGACGGTGTTCTTGAAGACCGGCCCGGTCTCGAGGCCGAGGGCGCTCATGACGCGCAGCAGCATGGGGTCGTTCTCCTCGAGCGGCGGGTTCTCGGCGATGGTGTGCCAGAGTTTTTCAAGCCGTTCGGCCCCCTCGCGCAGCGACGGCGCGCAGGAGAGCACCGCGCCGTTCAGGGCGCCGATGCTGGCGCCGGACAGGGCCGAGATTTCGATCTCGAGATCGGCCAGGGCCTTGACAATGCCGGCCTGATACGCCCCCTTCGCACCGCCGCCGGAGAGCACGAGCCCGATTTTACGCTTCTTTTGCATGAAGGTCCCCCCTCGTTTCGTGCGATTATAGCAAATGGTCTTACAATGGTACCGGGTCAAAGGACGGGTGATGGAAGTGAACGGAGCGATGGAGAGAAGAATTCTGCGAATCGACGGCGACCTGTGCCGGGAGGCGGACGACCTGTTGATCGTCGAGCGGGCGGTTGGCCTTGTACTCGACGGAGAGGCCTGTGCACAGACCGTCATGACGCCGGGGCATGAGGATTTGTGGGCGCTGGGACATCTGCGCTGCCTGGGGCTCATCGAGGGGAAGGGCGACGTCGAACGCCTGGAGGTCAAAGAGGACGGGGCTGTGGTGGAGGTGTGGCGGCACAACCCTCACCCCCCGACGGGGCTGTGCAAAAATCCCGTTTTTCGTAGGGGCGCGCATTGCGCGTCCGCTGCCCCTGGGCTGAAAACGACACAAAACGGACGGCCGATGGCCGCCCCCACGAAAAATAGCATGCCGGGCCTGCGGGACGTCGTCCGCGACGGCATCCGCTGGCTGGCAGAGGCGCCGCTCTACACGTCGACCGGGGCCGCGCACGTGGCGGCGCTGGTCGCTTCAGACGGGACGAAGCTCGTCCGCATGGAGGACGTCGGCCGCCATAACGCGGTCGACAAGGCCGTCGGCTGGGCGCTGGCGAACGAGGTCGACCTTGCGGGGACGATGCTCCTCACCTCCGGCCGCTTGCCGGAGGACATGGTGGCGAAGGCCGTCGCCGCGGGCGTCCCGGTCATGGCGAGCGTTTCCGCCGCCACGGCGCAGGGTGTCGCCATGGCCGAACGCCACGGCCTGACGCTGATCGGTTTCGTGCGGGGGGAGAGGATGAACGTGTACGCGGGTTACCCCTCCGTCAGCCGCGCCAGCTCCTCCTGCGTGTTGAAGCCGGCGAAGGATTTCTTGTAGCCGGGGAGGGCGGCGAGGGTAGACTCCTCGACCACGTTCAGCGCGATGTCCGCGTAGAAGGCGGTGAGCTTCGCGCCGCCCCGTTTGGTCCTCGGGCCGTCGATCATGACGCGGTCGATGTGGGGGAGACAGCTCTTGCGGTAGAAGGCGTGCAGGCTCATCGGGTAGCCGTCCAGGCGGACGACCGTCGCGTCGGCGTCGACAGGCGTCGCCGCCCACAGCTGCCGGATCACGGCCTCCTGCGGCGTCGGCATGTCGCAGCCGATCAAGAAGCCCCACTCGGCCCGCATCGCCGAGAGCCCCTGCCGCAGTCCCTCGATCGGCCCGCGGCCGAACGCGCGGTCCTCCGCGAGCGCGACGTCGCGCGCGGAGGCGAACGACGACAGAAGCGTCCTCGCGCGCCCGCTCTCGGCATGGCCGACGCAGAGCACGACTTCGCGGAAGACCTGCGCGAGCCGCGCGATCAGGTTCTCCAGCAGCGGCGCGCCATCCTGCGCCAGGAAGAGCTTGTTGCCCCCCATGCGCGTGCCCCTGCCCCCCGCGAGGACCAGGGCGGAGGCGGGGATGCGGGAATCTTTTTTCATCTCACTCTCTCCACTCTCACCGCGTTCACCTTGAACGGCGGCGTCTCCGACGTCTCGTCCCAGACGGCGGCGGTCAGCCTGTTCGCGCCCGCCTCCGCGAAGTGGAAGGGGAGGAAGATCACCCCCGGCGGCACGCGGTCGGTAATTTGGGCCTCGCCCTCGACCGAGCCGCGGCGCGACGTTGTTCGGACGAGGTCATTTTCGCATATCCCGAGCGCCTGCGCATCGTGCGGATTGACCTCGATGTAAAGCCGGTCGATGAACTCCCCCGGCGCGGCGCGGCGCGTCATGCTGCCGCTGTGGTAGTGGTAGAGGCTGCGGCCGGTCGTGGCGAGATACGGGTATTCGTCGTCCGGCCACTCGTGCGGCGGCTGCCAATCGACGGGCAGGAACTGCGCCCTGCCGCCGGCGCGGGCGAATTTCCCCGCGTGCAGGATCGGCGTGCCGGGGTGACTCTCGTCGGGGCAGGGCCACTGAAAGGGCTTGCCCGCGTTCGCCTCGATTCGCCGGTAGCTGATGCCGGCGTAGCTCGGCACGAAGCGGCGGATGTCCTCGAAGACCTCCTCCGGCGACGCGAACGTCCAGTTCGCGCCCAGCGCCCTCGCCACGTCGGCGATGATCCGCCAGTCGGCTCTCGCCTCGCCCGGCGGCTCGACGCCTTTGCGGATGCGCTGCACGCCGCGGCAGGTGTTGGTGAACGTTCCGTCTTTCTCCGCCCAGCAGGCGGCGGGCAGCACGACGTCGGCCTTCTGCGCCGTCTCGGTGAGGAAGATGTCCTGTACGACGAGGAAGTCGAGTTCCTCCAGCGCGTGCGCCACGTGCGCGGTATTCGCGTCGGTCACCATCGGGTTCTCGCCCATGATGTAAAGCGCCGCGAGTTTTCCCCTGGCCGCCGCGTCGAGCATCGGAGCGACGGAGAGCCCCGGCGTGCGCGGCAGTTCGCAACCCCAGAGAGTTTTCACCTTCGCGGGCGCGTCGGGGTTCGCCACCTTCATATAGCCGGGGAGCGAATCGGCGAGCGCACCCATGTCGCAGCTTCCCTGCACGTTGTTCTGCCCGCGCAGGGGGTTGACACCCGTGCCGGGGCGTCCGAACATTCCGCAGAGGAGCGCGAGGTCGCAGAGCGCGCGGACGTTGTTGGTTCCCGTCGTGTGCTGCGTGATGCCCATGGTGTAGAAGATGGCGGCGTTCTTCGCCGTCGCGTAGAGGCGCGCGACCCGGCGAATCTCGTCCGCCGGGGTGTGCGTGATCTCCGAGGCCATCTCGGGCGTGTAGCGCGCGACCGTCTCCCTCAGCGCGTCGAAGTTTTCCACGCGCCTGGTGACGAAGTCCTCGTCGTACAACTTTTCTTCGACGATCACGTGCATCATGGCGTCGATCAGCGCGACGTCCGAACCGATCAAGTGCTGTATGTGAATGTGGGCGCGCGAGGCGATCTCCGTCTTTCGAGGGTCGCAGACGATCAACGTCGCGCCTTCGGAGGCCCGCTGCTTGATCAGCGAACCCACGACCGGATGGGCCTCCGTCGTGTTCGAGCCGATCACGAAGAGCACGTCGGCCGAAGCGATGGAGTCGAAGTCATTCGTCATGGCGCCGCTTCCGAGGGCCTCACCGAGGCCCGCAACCGTCGCGGAGTGTCAGAGATGGGCACAGTGGTCGACGTTGTTGGTGCCCATCACCTCCCTCGCGAGACGCTGCATCAGGTAGTTCTCCTCGTTCGTGCACCGCGCCGACGAGAGGAAGCCGACGGCCTCCGGTCCTTTTTCTTTTTTTGCCTTCTCTAGCCCTGCGGCGACTCTGGTAAGCGCCTCGTCCCATGTGGCCCGCCGAAAGACGTCGCACTCGCGCACCAACGGCGAAGTCAGGCGCTCGTCGCTGTGGACGAAGTTCCAGGCGAAGCGCCCCTTCACGCAAGTACGCCCCCTGTTGAACGAGGTCTCGCTCAGGTGATCGCTGACGACGTCGGCGATCTTCCCCGTGAGGGCGTCCACCTTCAGGGTCAGCTCGCAGCCGACGCCGCAGTAGGGGCAGACCGTGCGTACGTCGCGCGTCTCCCACGCGCGGCCCGCGAAAGAAGCCGGCCTGCTCGCGAGCGCTCCGGAGGGGCAGACCTGCACGCACTGGCCGCAGAAGACGCAGTCGGAGCGGTCGAGGCGTCCCTCGGGCGAGGGGTCGATCATCGTCCCGCTGCTGCGCCCCTGGAAATCGATCGCGTCGTAGCGCGCGTGGGCGCTGCAGATGCGGATGCAGCGTCCGCAGAGGATGCACTTGTTCCGGTTGCGGACGATAAAGGGGTTGCCGTCGTCGAGCGGATATTTTTTTTGTTCCGCCGGGTCGCCGTAGGGGGAGTGGCGGGCGCCCGTCTCCGCGCAGACATTCGCCAGTTCGCAGCGTCCGTTGCGCTCGCAGGTCGTGCAGTTCGCCGGATGCCGCGCCACGATCAGCTCGACGATCGTGCGCCGCGTCTCCATGACCCTTGCAGAGTGCGTGAGGATCCTCATACCCTCGGCGAGCGGCGTCGTGCATGCGGCTGCCAATTTGGGCGAGCCCTCGATCTCGACGAGGCAGACGCGGCACGCGCCGGCGGTCTCCAGCGCCGGGTGCTCGCAGAGCACGGGAATATGAATCCCCGCCGCGCGCGCGGCCTGCAGAATCGTCGAGCCCTCCGTCGCCGAGACGGGTTGGTGGTTGATGGTCGCGTGGATTGTTTCGGTCATGGCTTCACCCTGATTCGTGTTTCATATGAAAATTCATTTTAACATGAGGGGTGAAGTTTTTGCGAGTCCGCTTTACCGCAGCAGCGGCATACTTCCCGTCAGCCGGTTGACGATCTTTTTGTGGGCGACGGTTCGGATCTCCTTCTTCACGGCGCACCCCCCTCGTGAAGTTCAGAATAGTACGAAACCTTGCGCCGTTCTTGCAAGATGTTGCAGGCTCCGCAAAGCGGCGAATATTTTTTTGACCTTATTTGATATAATACCCCCACACCAATTTACGAGGGGGTTGTACCAAGTTGTCGCAAGGAACGATGGAAAGACACGAATTTCAGAGCGAGGCCCGGCAGGTTCTCGAGTTGATGATCCACTCCGTCTATTCGAACCCGGATATTTTTTTGCGGGAGCTGATCTCGAACGCGTCGGACGCGATCGACAAGCTGCGGATCGAGGGGTTGCGCGACGAGGCGCTGGCGGATCTCGCGAAGGATGGCAGGATCGCGGTGGTCGCCGATAAGGAGCAAAAGAATCTCTCCGTCTCCGACAACGGCATCGGCATGTCGCACGACGAGCTCGTCTCGTACCTCGGCACGATCGCGCGCAGCGGCACCAAGGAGTTCGTCCGCGCCATGAAAGAGGCCGCGTCGTCCGGAAACGCCGATCTGATCGGACAGTTCGGCGTCGGTTTCTACTCCAGCTTCATCGTCGCGGACCGCGTGTCGGTCGAGACGCGCAAGGCGGGCTCGGACGAGGCCTGGCGCTGGGGCTCCACCGGCGACGGCACCTACACGCTGGAGCCGTGCGAGATGGAAGGCTGCGGGACGCGTGTGACGCTCCACCTGCGCGAGAAGACGGACGACGGGGATGCCTCGCCGGAGGACTACCTGTCGGCCTGGAAACTGCGGGGGATCGTCAAGCGCTACTCCGACTTCGTCGCCTATCCGATCTACGTAGAGGAGGCGGGGGCGGAGAAGAAGGACGGCGAAGAGGAGGAGCCCGCGAACTCGATGAAGGCCCTCTGGACGCGCACGGAGAGCGAGGTCTCGGACGACGAGTACGGCGAGTTCTACCGCCACGTCACGCACGACTGGGAGGATCCGCTGGAGCGCATCGTCTACAAGGCCGAGGGCACCAGCGAGTTCCACGCGCTGCTCTACATCCCCGCGCGTCCGCCGATGGACCTCTTCTACCGCGACGGCCACCACGGCGTACAGCTCTACATCCGCCGCATTTTCATCATGAACGACTGTCGCGAGCTGATCCCCGAGTACCTGCGCTTCGTCAAGGGCGTCGTCGACTCGGAGGACCTGTCGCTCAACGTCTCGCGCGAGATCCTGCAGCAGGACCGCCGCACGGCGCAGATCAAGAGCGGCCTCACCCGCAAGGTGCTCGACTCGTTGAAGCGGATGAAGCAGGAGAGGCCCGACGAATACAAAAAATTCTGGGAGATCTTCGGCATGGTTCTGAAGGAGGGCATCGTCTCCGACACGAAGAACGCCGAGGCGATCATGAGGCTCTGCCTGCTCGACAGCTCGCGGGGTGGAAGGACGACGCTCGAGGATTACGTGAGCGCCATGAAGGACGGGCAGAAGAGCGTCTACTACCTCGTCGGCGGACCGGTCTCCGCGCTGGCCGACTCGCCGAAGCTCGAGGCGTTCAAGGCGAAAGATGTAGAAGTGTTGCTGCTCGGCGACCCGGTCGACGAGGTATGGGTGAATACCGCGCGCGCATTCGGCGACGTTTCGTTCGTCTCGATCTCGACCGAGGAATTGGATATTTTCGACACGCCGGGCGAGGAGAAGAAGCCGGACGAGGCGTTGGAGAAAGCCGGCTTCGTCGCGAAGTTGAAGGAAGCCCTGGGGAGTGCCGTGGAGGATGTGAAGCTCTCCGCGCGCTTGGTGGATTCGCCGGCGACCTTCGTGCAGAAGGGCGATCCGATCTCGCCGCAGATGCGGCATTTCTTCAAGTCGATGGGCCAGGAGGTGCCGGAAGAGAAGCGCGTGCTCGAGCTGAACCCGAACCACCCGCTGGTCAAGAAACTGGCGGGCGAGGGCGACACTGCCGATTTTGCAGCCTGGGGTACGCTTCTGACCGGTCTCGCCGCCATCGCGGACGGTGAATCGGTGGAGAAGGGCAGGGAATTCACGAAAGCGCTGGAGAAGCTGCTGGGGGAGTAGATTCAGGCGAGCCCCAAATCCTCTCTCACCCTCCCGGCCTCAGGGCTGTGCAATATCACCGTTTCTCGTAGGGGCGCACAGTGTGCGCCCGCTACGGTTTTTTCCTCTTCACCGGACAGATGATCTCCGTCAACAATTCGTCCGGGCGGGCCCTGTCGGGGTCGTTGAGGTATATCTCGCGCATGGGGAGGCCCGTGTCCCACACCCACCCGTTCTCCTCGATCCAGTTCATGATGTCCGGGTAGATCCTTCCGAGGTCCTCGTAGGGCCCCTTGTGGATGTAGCGCAGCATCGCGCCCGTCGCCTCGTCGACGACGCGGGCCTTGATGTCCGGCTCCTCCGGCACGAAGTCCTCGACCGGTGCGCAGATCTCCATATCGAGCTGGGTCTCGTCGCAGTTCTCTGCGTGGTAGAGAGAGAAGGGCGGGCCGGCGAACTTCGCCTTCGCGTATGCCAGATACCCGTACAGGCGCGTAAACGCGCTGTCCATCGAGGAACCGATGTCGCTGAACGGGACGATGACGCGAATCGACATGACCATGACAGGTGCGATTTCGTGCTCCTTTATCTCGTATGGCATGATTGCGGCCTCCTTCGGCATATTATCACCCAGCTAGTATAACAAAAAAAGGAGGGGAGAGTCCCTCCTTTTTTACAGACTTCTCCAGTCTTTTTTTTTTAGAACGTCACGTAGGTACGGAAACGCACGATGCTGTCGTCGCCGTTGCGATAGTCCGTGTCCTGCACGCCGCTGTGAACCATTCCGTCGCCGTAGTCGATCGCGTCGTACGAGAGCTCGAACTCGACGGAGGGATTCAGACGATAGGCCACGCCGATCGTCCAACCCGTCGCGTCGTCAAGGCCCGAGGTGTCGAAGTCAGCCTGTACGTAACGGAGATACGTGCGCCACTTGTCGTTCCACTGCTGCGGCAGGTACGCGAGCATGATCTTCGTCGTGTTCATGTTGTTCGGCTGGTTCCGCAGAATCTCGGCGCCCCCCCACGCGTATGGGTTCGCCCCGACGGAGGAGTTCGCAAACGGACTGCGGTCGGAGATCAGCTTGGAGTTACCGAGGAAGTTGTTGTCGATCTGTCCATACTCCAGCCAGAGGCCGGTGAACTTGAGCGCGTCCTGCTTCACGTCGACGATGGCCTTCCACGCGCTCGCGGTGTCGTCGTAGTTGGATACGCCGCCGCTCATGTACTGCGCGATGCCGTCGTCCTGCGTCTGGTAGTAGTAGAGACCCTTCAGCTCGATCGAGGGCGCCGGCTTGTAGCCGAAGTATGCGCCGTACGTCCCGTAGTCGGAGTCCGCCTCGAACGGCGTGCCGTTATACGTGACTTCGGGGTTCTCGTCGGTCATGAAGTAGTAGCCCAGCAAGCCCGCGCGGAACTTTTCGTTGAAGTTGAAGTCCGCCCGGCCTGCGATCATCGTCTGTTCCAGCGCCGCGGGCATGCCGCTCTCATCGTACGAATAGTACATGGAGCCGTCGTCGCCGTTGCGGCCGACCACCAACTGCAGGTCCGCCAGGCCCCACGACTTGGTCAGGTGAAAGAGGTTCGCCGTAATGTCGCCCACCCACGCGTCGTTATCGTTGTAGAAACCGAGGTCGGATTCCCAGTCGAAGTTGTAGCGGCCGGCGTCGAGGGTGATGTCGTACGGCAACTTCGTGGTGATGTAGTAGTGCTCCCACACCATCTCCTCGCTGCCGTTGTTCGTGTTGCCGGAGCCGAGTCGGGCCGTGAAGCTCGTGTTCTCGTCGATGCGCTTGCGGATCCAGAAGCGGTAGCGGTTGAGGTCGAACTCGTTCTTACCGGTCAGCGCCGCGTCGTCCGAGTACCAGTTATGCTCGGCGTTGCTGTCGGAGAACTTTGCGTCGAAGCGCAGTTCGCCTGCGAGGCTCCAGCCGCCGAGGTCCTTCTCCATGACCGCAAGGCGCGAATCGACCTTGTCGACCTTCACGCCGAGCGCGTCGAGTTCGTCCTTGAATTCGAGGACCAGCTTCTTCAGCAGTTCGACATCCTGTTTGTTCGCCTTCTCCATGTCGACTTTCGCGAGTGCGCGGGCGACGATGGAGGCCATCTCGTAGCGGGTCGACGGCTGCGCTCCCTTGAAGGAGCCGTCGGGGTACCCGGAGATGACGCCGCGGGATGCCAGCTGCGAGATCGCGTCATATGCCCAGTGGTTTGCGGGGACGTCCATGAAGGGGTTTGTCGCCGGCGCGGCGAGCGCGGGAACGGCAAAGAGCGCGACTGTCAGGATCGTTGTTAGTGCTATAAGGTATTTTCTCATTTATGTTACAACCCCCTTGGTTGTGTTGTATTTCGCGGCCGAATGAAGGTCTTGCAGGGGGGGGAGTTAATGCCGCGGGAAGTTTTCACGTTCCCTTCTCACGCATTTACGTTTGCCTCTGTGTCTCCATTGAGGGTCGCCTCTTGCTCCGCTCTCCCATAATGACAGGGGGGGGGTGCACCTCCTTTCCTCGTCGTCCGGGGTCTTGGCGGAGTTTTGAGCATCTTCGCTGAACCTCGTCACGCATTATTGTGATTCGGAGCGAGGTTGTCAAACCTGGCGTTTGCTTGTGTTTCGCTACGATTACAGGAAAAGCATGTTTTGAGGGATTACTTTTCGAGAGGATAACGACTGGGCTGCTGGCTGGAAATAAACTTTACTGGCATGTACGGGTTCTCGGCCATCAGAGGAGTCCCAGCGCGAACTGTGCCAGCAGGGACGCGATCGCGATACTCGCCCAACAGGCCAGCCCCAGCAGGATCGGCCTGATTCCGTTCGCCAGCAGCTGTTTGAGATGTGTCGACAGGCCTATGGCGACGAGGGCCATCGCGATGCAGAATTTGCCGGTGCGCGCGAGAAGCAGACATGTATCGTCTGGCAGCACGCCGACGGTCTTGACGATCGAGGCAGCGATGAAGCCGCCGACGAACCACGGAAAGGCCTTGAGCGGGTCGAACTTCGTGCCCGCTCCGGGCTTCCTGCTGGCCATCATCAGGGAGAGGGCGAAGGTGACCGGGATGATCATCAGCGTGCGGGTCAGCTTGACGATCGTCGCCAGTTTTCCCGCCGCATCGCTGTACGAGTACCCCGCGGCAAGCACGGACGATGTGTCGTTGACGGCCGTGCCCGCCCATATGCCGAAACCCGTATCGCTCATGTGCAGGGCGTGTCCGATCAATGGAAAGAGAAAGACGGCGGCGATGTTGAACAGGAAGATCGTCGAAATGGCGTGCGCGATGGAGCGCTCGTCCGCGTCGATGACGGGTGCGACGGCGGCGATCGCGGAACCTCCGCAGATCGACGTGCCGACGCCGATCAGGGTCGTGGCCGTATCCGGGACTTTCAGCGCGCGTCCCGCGACCCAGGCGGTGAGCAGCGTGGTCGTGATCGTGACGGTCATCACGACGAGCGACTGCGCACCGGTCGCTACGACGTTTGCCAGGTTCATCTCGAAGCCGAGGAGGACGACGGAGATCTGCAGGATCCGTTTCGAGGCGAAACGCAATCCTTCTTTCAGAGACGGTGCGAGGGCGAAGGGGGCGAGCAGCATCCCCAGAAGGATCCCGAACACGGGGCCCCCGACGAGAGGAAACAGCTTTCCCAGGAGCCATGCCGGCACCGCAAGGCCGAAGGCGAAAAAAATACCCGGAATCGACGTCCGGGCGGTGGTTATGTTCATATGGCGACACCTGCCGAATCAAACTTTACCGGAATTGTAAACACTGTGGCGCGTCCGGTCAAGATGCGGCCGCGTACAGGTGCTCCAGTTGTTCGGGGAGGCGTATGAACGCCTCTACCAACACGGGGTCGAAGTGGGTGCCGTTTCCTTCGAGGATGATCGAATAGGACTGCACGGTGTCGAACGGCTCCTTGTAGGGGCGTCTCGTCCGCAGGGCGTCGTACACGTCGGCGATCGCCATGACGCGGGCGGAGAGGGGGATGTCTTTCCCCGAGGCTCCCCGGGGATAGCCGCTCCCATCCCATTTTTCATGATGGCCGAGCGCGATCTCCCTCGCCGTATCCAGAAGCCACGCGGAGTCGAGCCTGGGGACGAGGCGCTCCAGCATCTCCGCTCCGCGCGTGGTGTGGCGTTTCATTTCCTCGAACTCCTCGAAGGTCAATTTGCCGGGTTTCAGGAGGATGGCGTCGGGGATCGTCACCTTTCCCAGGTCGTGCAGCGCGGAGGCGAGCGAGATGTCGCGGGCGGCGCTCTCCGAGAGGTCGTATCCTTCGTGTCCCTGCGGGATGTGTTCGATCAGGAGCTCGACGCACCTTCGCGTCCTGTGGAGGTGTTCGCCCGTGATGTTGTCGCGGCAGTCCGTGGCGTACGCGAGGACGTCGATCGTCGCCCCCTGCTGATAGATCAGCGCGGTCGTCCTCTCCTCGACGCGCCTCTCCAGCTCCCGGTGGTAGTCCTCGAGTTCCAGGTGCAGTTTGATTCGAGAGAGGACGAGCGTCGCAACGACCGGTTTGTGAATGTAGTCGACGGCGCCCAGGTCGAGCGCGCGGATCTCGCTCTCGATCTCCTGGGCGCCGGTGAGGATGATGACGGGGATGTCCATGTTGCCCGTTTTTTTTATCTCGCTGAGAACTTCGTATCCGTCCATGTCCGGCATTCCCAGATCGAGGATGACGAGAGACGGGGAGACGTTCTGGATGTATTTCAGCGCCTGCCTGCCGGAAGTGGCGAGACTGACGTCGTACTGCTCCTTCAGGATGCCCCTCAGCAGGGCGAGGCTGCTGGGGTCGTCGTCGATGACCATGATCTTGTGTCTGCGAGAATTTTCCGCCGGATTTTCTCCCGGAACTATCGGTCTCATACGAACCCATCCCCTCATCGACGATATTTGAAAACATTTTTTCAAGGCCGCCATCGCCCGCAGACGTTGGTATTCTACAGCGATCTCAAGGCTTTATCAACGCTGAACGGGGTTTCTCGACGCCGTCATGCAATACCGGCGCCGGTTGGCGGCGTGAAATTCGTCCTAGGAGACGTATTCGATCCTCGACGACAGATCCAAGCCCATGACCAGCGCGTAGCTTGCGAGGATCTCGCGGAGTTTGTCGGGCGTGTCGTGCGCGATCAGGTGGAGATGTTGATCCCCCTTGAAGCGAAAGTAGACGCTCTTCGCGGCCTTGCGGTCGGTTTTGACGGAGATGCAGAGGGCCTGGAGGTCGTCGAAGGAGGAAGTTTTCGATTTCCGTAGAAAAAGGGCTCCTCTGAAGATCCCGACGGTGCGGTTGGCGGGTTCGACGACGTGGCTGCGCTCCGGCAAAAAACCGTAGGGCAATGGGGTTTGGGCTTTTAGGGCAAGAAAAACGCATGATAGCAGGGCGAGGAGGCGAATTATATTTTTGGCGATGCCTTCTGTCAGTGCAACGTCGGAGAGGATTACGAGAAGCAACCCCGGAAATAGAAGGAGCGCGTACGGAAAAATCGACAAGTTGCGCTCCCATCTGCTCCCTTTTTGCTCGAAGCACGTTTGCCTGGCGGTGGCCGGTATTGCGGGGGCGGGGGTGGAATCCGCCAGCGTTGCCCTGATCCTTGGCACGACTTGCAAGCCGAGTTCCCTGGTGTACGCGCTCTCAGTCGTCGGGTCGCTGATGGCGACGCAGTCGAACAGTGGATCGGCGCGCAACAGCAGGCAGTATCCGACCGCCTCCCCGCGGGTGAAAACGCGGACGTCACAGATGTCGTCGAAGGGTATCGTCTTGGTTCTCCACCCGCTCGGCCGTATCCGCACCGTGCGTTTTTTCATGTCCACGACGGTATTTTTAGGGAGAGCTTTATAGAGAAAGTAGTACAGACACACGAAACAGACGAGGGCGGCGTATGGGAAAAAGCGTCCCCAGCCCCCGCCGTGAAGAATCGAATGCAACACGAGAAGGAGCGAGGGAGCGCAAAGGAGGAAACCCAGCGCGTACAGGAGCGGACTTCCGATCCGTTTGACGATCACGACGTCCGCGTCGCTCATCCCATGTCCATTCTACGCTGTACAGTATCGCTCCACAAACCTGCCCAGCTCGTCGTGCCAAGCCTTCGGCGCGCAACTGGGGAGTAGGCGCGCCCCATCCGTCCTATGCCTCGTCGTAACTCCGCAACACCAGCGGCAGCGCTTCGATGACCGCGAGGCCGAGGAAGGCCGCGCTCGTCTCCCCGCCCTCCTCCATGAAAATTTTGAAACCGTCGCTCATGTGATCCATCGAAATCTCCCCTTACGTGGATAGATACGAATTTGTATCATTATGGTGATGCGGGGAAGCCATGTCAACTTGAAAATGAGCAAGGGGCGCCTTGCAGAATCGCAGGCGCCCCTTGCACTCTGTTGGGACGTACAACCTTGTTGGGTTAGCCCGGTGTTCCGGATGAAACTGCCTGCACTCGGCGAGATTGAATGAATAGGCCCGCGATCAGCCCCGCAACGCCGACGATATCCGTGATCGTCTCGGGGATGATCAGGCAGATCGCCACTGCTGCGAAGAAGAAGCGCAGCCAGGCGGGAACTGCTCCGCGCCAGTATCCGATGATCGCGATTCCCAGCGCCGTAGCACCGGCCGCCGTGGTGCAGAACACGACGAGGATCTGCGGTATCGAGCCGATCCCCAGCAGGCCGGGGTTGTACACGAAGACGAACGGAATCAGGAAGAGGATCAGCGCAATTCGCACGGCCTCGATCCCCGTCTCCCACAGGCCGGTTTTGGCGATGCCCGCTGCCGTGTACGACGCGATCGCGACCGGCGGCGTGATCATCGACATATTCGCGAAGTAGAAGATGAACATGTGGGCGACCAGCGGCTCGATGCCGAGGTTCTGCATCGCCGGGGCCAGCAGGACGGCGCTCATGATGTACGCCGCGCTCGTCGGCATTCCCATGCCCATGATGATGATCATGACGGTCGACAACAGCAGCGCGAGCAGCAGATTGCCGGCCGAGAAGGACGCGATCAGCGCGGAGAAGCGCAGGCCGAGCCCCGTGTAGACGACCTCGCCGATCACGATGCCCGCTATGGCGCAGGGGAGGGTGACGATGACGCAGCTCTTGGCGCCGTCGATCGCCATCTGCAGGATCTGTTTTACCGACAGCCGCGTGTCCTTCCGCAGCTGGCAGAGCACGATCAGCGACAGCGTCGCCATCAGCGACGAGTACATCAGCGAGCGCCCGAAGGCGATCAGCGCGACCAGTACGACGATGGGGAGGAAGAGGTGCGCGTAGCTCTTGATCGTGGCGATCTGCTCGTTTTTATCGATGTCCTCCATGGGGATCGCCTGCTTGCTGGCGTCGAGGTGGACGGCCCAGAAGAGCGAGGCGACGTAGAGGATCGACGGCAGGATCGCACAGAGAATAATTTTGAAATAAGACACGCCGAGCATGTCCGCCATGATGAAGGCCGACGCGCCCATGACGGGCGGGATCAACTGTCCGCCGGTGCCCGCCGTCGCCAGCACGGCGGCGCTGAAGACGGGGCGGAAACCGGCCCGCTCCATCAGCGGATAGGTGATGACGCCGACCGAGGCCACGTTGGCGGCGGCGCTGCCGCTGATCATTCCGAAGAGCCCCGACGCGATGATCGACGCCTTGCCGGCGCCGCCGATCGACTTGCGCGTCGCGTACTTGGCGATGGCGACGAAGAGCTTGCCCGCGGGCGTCGCCGCCAGGAACGCGCCGAAGATCATGAAGTAGAAGATCGTGTCCGACGACGCCGCGATGGGGCTGGAGTAGATGCCCGCGGATGTCATGGTCTGGTTCTCGATGAAGGCGTCGAGCGTGACCTCGGGGTGTGCCAACAGGCCGGGCAGGTCCGCGCCGAAGAAGCTGTACGCCATGAAGATCAGCGCGATGATCGTCATCGACCATCCGAGCATACGACGCCCCGCCTCCAGCATCAGGACGATCATGGCGATGCTGAGCCAGATGTCTCCCTGTGTCAGGCTGTCCACGAAGGGGAGCCTGGTCTCGATCCGCCCGGCGCTGTATACGACGTACGCCATGTAGGCGGCGATCGCGGCCGCCGAGAGCAGGTCGAGCGGCAGGGAGAGCCCCAGGTTTTTAGGGACGGCGGGTTTGGAGAGAAACACGAGTATCAACGCCACGCCGACGTGCAGAGGGCGTATGACCATGCCCGAGACGGGATTGAACGCGACGTAAATCTGCCCGATCACCCAGAGCAGCGCGACACCGGAGATAAAATACTTGCGCAATGTGGCCTCCATCCGAATCGAAAACTCCTTCCCGCCGAAATGTCGATTATCGTTGATCCTGCCCCTGAAACTGACCTCTCCCTCCCCCGACCCCTCCCTCTCCGAAGCGGAGAGGGAGGGGAGGAAAGCCAAATCAAAAACAAAAATCTTTTGCCTCTGCTTCGCTCCCCCTCTCCGAAACGGAGAGGGGGCCGGGGGGTGAGGTCTGGTTTTTTCTTACTTCAACAAACCTTTTTCCTTGTAATACTTGATTGCGCCGGGGTGCAGCGGCACGCCGCCGAAATTCTGCGCATCCTGCCCCTTCTTGGCGTCGAAATCCTCGAAGGCCTTGTGTCCCTTCACGAGAGCCGCTTTGCCCTCCACGACCGCCTTGGTGACCTTGTACGCGGTGTCGTCGTCCAGCTTGTCCGTGACCATCAGGGCCGAGCGGTAGCCGGGGAGCACGAGGTCCTTCTCCTGCCCCTTGAAGCTGCCCCCAGGGAGGGTGGACTGGCTGTAGCCGTATTTCTTCTCCAGGAAGTCGAGCGATTTTTTCGACAGGCCGATCAGATCGATTTTGCCGGTGACGGCGAGCTCGGTGAAAGTCGGGTGTCCCTTCGAGAGCGACTGGATGAAGATGTCGCAGCGGCCGTCCTTGATGGCGTTCGTGATCGCCTCGAAGTCCGTGTGTTCGACCGAGCCGCCCCACTTCTTGATGTCTTCGTAGCTGAAGCCGCACGCCTCGAAGACCTGTGCGGCGGACGCCTCGCCCGTCGTACCGCGCTGCACGGTCATCACGCGGACCTTGGACTTCTTCGCCGCGAGATCCTCCAGTGAGGTGATGCCGCTGCCGCGCCGCACCGCGATGCCGACGTAGAACTGGTCGAGCCCGCCGACGAGGCCGCGCAGGTTCTTGATCGGCTTCTCGAACATGACGGTGCCCTCGTAGGCCCACTTCGCGTTGTTATTCATGACGAGCGCGATGTTCATCTTGTTCTCGCCCATCAGTTTGAGGTTGCCGATACCGCCCGCGATAGGGGAGGCGTCGATCTTGACGTCGGGGAACGTCGAGCGCACGACGTCCGCGATACAGGCTGCCTGTACGTACCACGTGCTGCCGACCTTGTTGGAGCCGATCTTGAGCTCCTGGGTCGCGGCGAACGCCGCCCCCGCCATGACGAAAACGAAAACCAGAATACCCGCGAGCGCAATCCACATTTTCTTACCTGCAAACTTCATACCGTATGACCTCCTTCGAGTTGTGTTGAGGTTGTGGCTTAGGGGGGCCGTTCACTGCCTCCCGTGCAAAACGCTGATTAATATAGATACGGCAAGCCCTTTTCCTTCGCGTTCGGTATCCAGCGCGGCACCGGTGGCACGAGCCTGTCCTGCGAGAGGACCGCCATCTCGATCAGGACCGGACCCTTCGTATCGATCGCCCACTCCAGCGTCTCGGCTATTTTCTCGGGGTCGTCGAGCTTGCACGACGCGATTCCGAAGCTCGCGGCAACGCCCGCGTAGTCGACCTGACCGAAGTCGGTGGCGAACTGGCGCGCTCTGTAGACGTGCTCGATCTCGCCCTTGATCCAGCCGAAGACGTTGTTGTTGAAGAGGATCATCTTGATCTCCAGCCCCAGCCTGCTGATCGTCTCCAGCTCGCCGCAGGCGAAGTGGAAGCTGCCGTCGCCGCACATGGCGAACACCGTATGATCGGGGCGGGCGACCGCCGCGCCGACCGCGCCGGGGATCGAGTAGCCGAGCGCGCCCATGGAGTAGTTCGACATCATCATGCGGCCCGCTCTGCGCTGGACGATGTAGGCGGCGGAGTAGATGCTGCCGACGCCCGGCTCGACGGTGATGAGGCTCTTCTCGGGCAACAGCCCCTCGAGCGTCTTCATGAAGCGTACGGGGTGGATCGGGCGCTCGCCGGATTTGGCTGCGGGCGCGATCGACGCGTCGAGCGCCGCCATGGCGCCGGCAATATCCTTCGCGTTTTCGGCCATACCCTTGATGCCGCGTTCCCTGATGCGCGCCGTCATCAGCTCCACGGTCGCGCGGGCGTCGCCGACGAGCGGCGCGTCGATCGGATAGCTGTTGCCGACGGACTCGCGGCTGATATCGAGCTGGATGATCTTGACGCCGTCGCAGGCGCTCTCCGCCTTGCAGGCACGCGGCAGTTTCCACGCGTCCGTCCCGGCGGAGTCCGTGTTCGAGCCGACGAAGAAGACGAGGTCGGCTTCCTCGAGAAACTTGTTCGCGTAGCTGGTGCCGCCGCGCGCGCCGATCAGGCGGATCGACAACGGGTGATCCTCCGGGATGCATCCTTTGCCGGTCATCGTCGTGCCGACCGGAATGCTCATTGCCTCGGCCAGCGCGAGGACCGCCTCGCCAGCGCCGGAGACCAGCGCGCCCTGTCCGCAGACGATCACCGGTTTACGCGCGGCCGCGAGCAGCGCGATCGCCTCGTCGACGCGCGTGAAATCGGCGACCGGCCTGTCGGCGGGCCAGACGCCCGCGCAGGAGTCCGCGTAGATGTCGGTCACGTCGTCGCTGCTCTCGTAGACGTCCAGCGGCACGCGGATGTGAACCGCGCCCAGCCTGTCGGCGAGGGCGACCCGGAAGGCGCGGCGGATGATGTGCGGGATGTCCTTCACGCGTGTGATCAGGAGGCTCTCCTTGGTGATCGTCCTGTACATGGCGTTCTGATCGAAGCCGGAGAGCATGTTGCGCGTGTCGTTGTTGTACGGGACGTCGGAGGTGAAGCAGATGGTCGGGACGGAGCCCTTGAACGACTCGAGCACGCCCGGAGCCGGGTGCGCGCCGCCGGGGCTCGGAGCCTCGCTGACGCCGACGCGCCCCGTCGCCTTGGCGTACGCCTCGGCCATGAAGGCGGCGCTTCGCTCGTCGTGGGTCAGGACGTGCGCAATATCGGGGAAATTCACCCACTCCCTGTAAAGCCCGAGCGTCGTCTCCCCGGGCAGGCCGAAGACGTGCCTGACCCCATGCAATTTGAGCATCTCGAGAATCAGCCTGCCGCCACTTATCTGCATCGACACCACTCCTCCCTGTTCTTCTGTGATACCAAATTGCAATCAAAGGGTGTTTAAGGATGTAGCAAACGACCGTAGGAACTGGTTTTAGCGCTTCACCCTTCATGCCTTTGATTTCAAATTGGTACTTATGAAATGCAAGATTGATATTTTGTACGCAAGGCTATGCAATACTGACTAGCGGTGATACCCGTATCATACTTTCTTTTATCCAAATGTCAATAACCGCGGAGCAATCCACTGTTATTGAGGAAAGTTTGTGTTTTTCTTTAAATTATTTCAGATCTGGGATCAGTTTTCTTGCGTTTTGGATGACATCGTTCATATGCGAAGCCATAGCCGAGGCCGCCTTTTTGGGGTTTCTCGCGCGGATCGCATTGAGGATTTCCTCGTGATGCAGGTTGAGTGGGGTGTGGTAGAGCTTGAAGGTGCCGATGAAAAAATTTTGCCACTGGTTGGAGAGGCCGATGAAGTCGTACAGCGTTTCGAGCAGCGGAACCTTCGCCGCGCGCAGGACGGTCCGGTGGAAGTTCGACGACTCCTCGGTGTAGTCCTCGCCCCGCTCCATGCCCCGGTATTGCATCTGGACAATGGCGTCGATCTCCCGGATATCCTCTTCGGTGGCGTTGACCGCGGCCCAGTAGGCCGCCTCGCACTCGATGGCCTTGCGCGCGATGAGGACGCCGAGGACTTTCTCGACCGCGCTTTCGCCGCCGTTTCCGACGACGCCCTTCAGTGTCTGAAAGAGCATCCGCTCGGCTTCGACCTTTTTGAGGTGCTCGTCTCCCGCGCCCGTGAGCACGTGCCCCTGATAGCCGACGCGCTCCAGATAACCCATCCTGCGGTAATCTTTCAACAGCCTGCCGACGCCCGTCTCGCTCAGGGTATGGCCCTCTTTTTCGAGCTCCTCGCGTATGGTGACGGCCCCCAGGGGCATCTCCTCCGTCTTGATACGGCTCAGGATGAGGTATTCGAGGTCGGCGTTCGTCTGCGGCATGCGTGCTAGATCCTCGGGTTTTTCAGCGCCCTGCTCTGACAGGGCATACCCGCCTGGCACTTGCCGCAGCCGTAGCGGGGTTTGTATTTCACCTTCATCCCGTTCAGGAACTCCGCGCACGGCGAATGAGCCTTGCCCGTCTCGAGCGAGATCGCGTTCGCCGGGCACTTGCGCGCGCAGAGGCCGCACATCGAGCACCAGGCGTACGGGTGGTCGTACTCGCGTGGCGTCGCGGGCAGGTCGAGCGTCGTCACGAGGCTGGCGTACCGCCCGGCGACGCCGCGTTTCGTGATGAGGCCCTTCGAAAGGCCGAAGGTCCCCAGCCCGCAGACGTACGCCACGTGCCGCTCCGACCAGTTGCTGGTGTAGATCTTGCGCCCGTCGTCCCCCACGGCTCCCTCGACGGCCTGAAAGCGAGAGTCGAGAGAGGGCACGACCGTCGCGAAGCCGGCGCTCTCCAGCTCCTCCTTCAGACGCTTCATCGCCGAGCCGATGAACGCCTGTCCCTCGATGCGCGCGTGCAGCCATTCGGCGGAGGGATCGTGCGGTAGCGCCGCGTTGCTCGTATTGACGCGCGCGGTGAAGGGGAAGAAGAGCGACACGACGCTGCGCGCGCCCGGCAGCCACTCTGCCGGCGGCAGGAAGTGCGGCCCGACCACGCCGGGGCGCCGAAGCGTCTCGAAGGTCTCGTCGTCCGGACGCGCGACGCCCGCGCTCGGCGCCTCGTACATGCGAAGCCCGGCGATCTCCGGCGTGATGGCAACATCCGGCGCGACGTAGTTGCCGCCCGGTTCGTCGCAGATGCGCGCGGCGATTTCAGCGATTCGTTCGAGGTTCATGTTTTTCAGCACCTTTCATAATTTATACAAGGGTTATAGTTTGCGCCCAGGCCAGACCTCACCCATCCCCGACCCCTCCCTCTCCGATGCGGAGAGGGAGGGGAGCGAGGCGAAAATCGAAAAACAAATCATTTTTGCCCTTGCCTCTGTCCTGCTCCCCCTCTCCGCATCGGAGAGGGGGTCGGGGGGTGAGGTCGGTTTACAGCCCCTCCCTCTCCAGCTCCCGCAGGAAGGCCGAGACCTTTTTCAATCCCTCGTCCAGCACGTCGGGCGAGTAGGCGTAGCCGATCCGCAGGTGGCGGTCGAACTCGTCGCCGAAGCACTTGCCCGGCAGCAGGAAGGTGCCGTCTTTTTCGAAGAGCCGCTTGCAGAAGTCCTCCGAGCCGATATTGTAATCGTAGCGCAGAAACGCCGTCGTGCCCGCCGCCGGTTTCGCGCAGTCGACGCGCGGCTCGCTCGCCACCCAGGCGTCGAGCGCCGCGGCGCACCTGCGCACGATATCGAGATTGCGGGCGAAGATCCGCTCGTGGTTCGCGATCGCGACGCGCCCGAGCATGTCGTCGACGCGGCTGCAGCTGATCGTCGTGTAGTCGCGGCGGCCGAAGACCTCGCCGATAAAGTCCTTTGGTCCCACGAGCCAGCCGACACGCAGCCCCGCCAGCGAGAAGCACTTCGAGAGGCTGCCGGAGACGACGCCTCGCTCGTACAGGTCGGCGATCGAGGGTATTTTTTTGTTCTCGTCGTGGATCATGAAGCGGTAGACCTCGTCGCAGTGGATCCAGGCGCCGGCGGTTTTCGCGATCTCGATGATCCGTTCGAGCATCGGGGCATCCATCAGCGCGCCCGACGGATTGTTGGGGTTGTTGATGCAGATCAGCTTCGTCTTCGGCGTCACCAGCGACGCCAGTTCGTCGAGATCGGGCAGAAAGCCGTTCTCCTGCCGCAGCTCGAGTAGCTTGACCCTGGCGCCGAACGACTCGGGGATGCTGTAGAGCTGCTGATAGGTCGGGTAGACGGAGACGACCTCGTCGCCCGGCTCGACCAGTGTGTAGAGCGAGATGAAGTTCGCCGCCGCGCCGCCGTTCATGACGATGACGTTCTCGCGCTTTTGACGCGCGTGCAGCGAGGCTACGGCGTCGAGCAGCTCGTCGCTGCCCTTGATGTCGCCGTACGACAGGCGCAGGTCCGTGAACTGTTTCAGGATCTCGTCGCGCCGGCCCGAGATCTCCAGCAGCTCGTCCACCGTCATCGAGTCGACGCACGTCTCCGCCAGATTGGAGACCGCGCGGTCCTCCCACTCGTTCATCCACTGCTCGACGCCGAAAGGTGCGATTTTCACGATAGAAGCCCCCTGTTGATTTGCTATATTTTCGGATCTTTGGCAGAGCTGGCACAAGAAGAGCCTCCCCCTCGACGCGCTTTTGCCCGTCGATCCCCCTCTAAAAAGGGCGGACAAGAAGGGTATGAATTTCTTCAGGTTCTTCGGGCACTGCGCCGAAGCCGTTTTCCGGAAATGTTCTTAAGATACGGGACAAGATGCAACGAAAAGCATCCTCGTCTCCCTCTTTTAGAGGGGGATCGGCGCGCGAAGCCAGCCGAGGGGGAGGCATTTCGTGCCTTTGCCCTGATCTTTGCCCCATTATCTCACCATTTCTGTAAGAGTGGGGTATACTGACAAAACAAACGTGAAAAACGGGTGGAATCTCTCATTAAATTTTATCGAAGGAGGAGTTTTCGATCATGAAAAAGGAAATCCGCACACCCAAAGCACCGCAACCCGCAGGGGCATATTCCCAGGGTTTGAAATTCGGCAACATGGTCTTTACTGCCGGACAGGTCGGCAAGAATCCCGCGACGGGGGAGCTACCGAAGGACATCGAGGGGCAGACGCGCCAGGCGCTTGAAAACATCAGGGCCATTCTTGCCGAGGGCGGCGCGTCGATGGACGATGTGGTGAAGGCGACGGTTCATCTGCAGGATTTCGACGATTTTGACAGGTTCAACGCTGTCTACGTGACGTTTTTTGCGGAACCCCGCCCGGTACGTACGACCGTTCAGAGCGAACTCCGCGGAGTTCTCGTCGAGATAGACGTGATGGCAATCGTGCAATAAGCAATAAAAAGAGCGAACCGGTTTTAACGATAATTTGTACTTTATGGGTACATTCTGATGTATAATACGTTCGCAAACCGAACACAAAAACAAACGAGGTGGCCTCGATGGGTAAGAACAAAGCACTGCCAAGTCTTCCGACCGGGATACAGGATTTCGAAAAGCTGCGCACCGGCGGGCATCTCTATGTCGATAAGACCAAATACCTCGTCGAACTGATCGACTCGGGCAGTGTTTACTTTCTATCCCGGCCGCGGCGCTTCGGAAAGTCTCTGACCGTCTCGACGCTAGACGCCCTCTTCAGCAACCGCATCGACCTCTTCACGGGGCTCTACGCCGCCGAGTACATGTCGAGTGCGCGCTTCAACCCCTGCCCGGTCATCCGCATCGACATGAGCAAGGCCGAGACCAACCGCGGCATCGAGCTGCTCGAATACTCGATGCTCGTCATCATCAAGCGCAACGCGGAGCGCTACGGCGTCACGATCGACGAGACCTCGCCCGGCATCGCGCTGGGCAGCCTGATCTCGGTGCTCTCGCTGCGCACGGGCCGCGTGGCGATCTTGGTCGACGAGTACGACAAGCCGATCCGCGACAGCCTGGGCGACATCGAGCACGCCCGCGTCGTGCGCGAGAGCCTGCGCAACGTCTACAGCCAGATCAAGGCCGCCGACGACAAGACGCAGTTCGTGCTCTTCACCGGCGTCAGCAAGTACACGAAGACCGGCGTCTTCTCCGCGATGAACAACCTCGTGGACATCTCGATGGACAAGAAATACGCGCAGATGCTCGGCTACACGCAGGAGGAGCTGGAGTACTACTTCGCGCTGCACCTCGCGCGCGCGGCGGCCGAGAGCGGCGCCGACCCCAGGGAGATGCTGGCGGAGATGGCCAACTACTACGAGGGTTTCTCGTTCGACGGCTACAGGCGGGTCTACAACCCCTTCTCGGTGCTCAACTTCCTGCGCGAGGGCGACTTCCGCAACTACTGGATCGACAGCGGCCAGTCGACCTTCATCACAGACTACATGACGCGGCACAAGCTCTCCGTCGAGGAGTTCCGCGGCAAATCCGTCCCGCTCTCCTTCGCCTCCATTACGGAGATCGAGCGTGCCGCGCCCGAGAGTTTCCTCTACCAGACGGGCTACCTGACGCTGCGCGAGCGCGTGGAGCCGTTGGCGGACATGTCGCTCGCCGAGCGCACGAAGCGCCGCCGCTATCTGCTCGACTACCCGAACCGCGAGGTCCTCTCGTCGATGGGCGAGCTCTTCATCTCCGAAGTCTGCGGCCTCGGCAACGACTCGTTCGAGCTGAGCGACGGCCTGTCGAACGCCTTCGGCAGCGGCAACATCGACGAGGCCGTGTCGCTGTTCAACAACCTGCTCGCCTCGGTCACGTACAATCCCTTCGACTCGGTCGAGAAGTTCTATCACTCGGTCCTCTACAGCATCATCCTCGCCGCCGGCATCGACGCGCGCCCCGAGGACCCGAACAGGGCCGGCAACAACGAGATCGCGGTCGCGGGCAGAGGTTGCGTCTACATCATCGAGATCAAATCGGCCATGCAGGAACGCCCCGCCGACGAGAGCGAGACGGAGACGATCCTCGAGGAGATCAAGGGGAGCGAGGTCGAGAACAAATACGGCTCCCGCCCCGTCCATCGCGTGGTGCTCGCCATCGACACCAAGACGAACCGGATCGCCGGGCACTTGGTGGAGTAGATCTTTTTAGGAGAGCCCTTGGTTTGAGCAAGCCAGATGGAAATGAAATCGCTGATAGAGAGAAAATTCTACATTCGCTGATCGGCATTCTTCCATTCGACGTTACGATTGAAGAGGCAAAGAACGGACGCCTTGAAAAGTGTGGAATCCCCTGTGGCAACGATGAGCCACGGGGGATTTTTTTTGCCCGCCTTCGAAACACCAAATCGACTGATGCCAAACACCGAAAAATTTACCGATAAGGCGGATGTCTACGCGAAATACCGCCCGACACCGTCATATCCGTGCGCGCTGTACAACTATCTGTACGAGTTCGTCGGTTTTTCGTCGGCGCCAGCCTCTCTTCATCCTACACCCCGAAGCCGGGCGACGAACGATACGATGCTTTTCTCGACGGACTGCGCAAAATATTTGCGCGATACGCCAGAGAGGGGATCGCCGTCAGGCCGGCCATGACGAGGAGCTACATCGGGGAAGTGTAGTGCGTCCCGGTTGTTGTCAGTTGACCCTGCGCCGTCGAACGATGAACGAAGCGGCAAGGAGAAGCCCGAATGCGGGCCAGCCCACCGAGGCGCTGCACCCCGTGCTGCCGCCGGCGGTCAGGCCGTCCTGTCCGTCGTACTCGATGACGTAGCCGGTGCGGACGTTGTGCGAGGGATCGTATCCGGCGACGGTGATGGACGGCGTGTAGGTCGTCCCGTCGCTCTTGTAGGTGGCCTCGAATCGAGCGGTTTCGGTCCATCGTTTCGTCTCAATGGGTTCTCCGTTGCCGGGGTCGAAGATCCCACATTCGTCAGGTGTAGCTGTTAAAACCTGGATATTTCATAATCCCCCTGATAAACTTCCGAAAGGAATGGGCATATAGATCCGTTTTTTCAAGCCTTTGGGAGGTTTTAGTTCATGAATACCTCTGACGAACTGGTAAAACTGACAGATATCGAAGTGGAATCCCGCCCGATGGGTCATTTGGGCCTGATAGCCACTTACTTCGAAGAACTCGGCCTCAGGGATTTTTTCGACGGCCTTCTT
>JAVBQG010000028.1:0-17643 GCA_031549185.1 Synergistaceae bacterium
CCGCCAGATGCAGTCGTTCCGACTCGGACCGCTTCTTCGCCCTCTTCATCATAAAAAATGCAACCCCCCGCTTATCTCGGTTGGTCGCAGTGTAAAACAGATTATCGGTGATTGACAGGTACGGCGGGTTTGACGGTTACGTCGCGTCGTTCTTCTTCCAGATACTGACGCTGGTGAGCGCCACGTTCGACAGCGCGGCTCTGCTCGCCGCCATGCCGGTGATCCTCAGATATTTCTCCCCCGCCTTGCGCGTGGAAATCTCCGTCGCCGCGCCGGTCTCGTCGACATAGTAGAATTTCACGCCGGAGAGGCCGGAGAGTGCCGCCGCGATTGTCTCGATCTCCGCCGGGGTGAAGCCGGAGGCGAACGGGATCAGGATTTCGACGCCCCACGTGCCGTCCGCGTTCTGCGTCAGTTTGGCCGTGCAACCAGAAGCCAGCGCGTTCAAGATGTTTGTGGGTATCGGCTGGGGCGCGGCCATGTTGACCGTGATCGTGTACGTCTGCGTCTTACTGCCGTCGGGCGACTTGACCGTGATCGTGACCGGGCCGTTCGAAAAGTCGTACGGCGGCTTCGGCGTCACCGTCGCGCCTGGGTAGCCGGTGATGGCGATGTTCAGCTTCGAGATGTCCGTGCCCGCCGGGACGTTCAACGTGATCTGGTCGCCGCTGACCGTGCCCTCGTAGGCCGTGCCGTCGATGGTCACCGAGACCGAGCGCACGTCGGGGCTCTTGGCCGAGGGCGAGGGGGGCGTCGGTGTGGTATCGTCACCGCCGGAACTCGGCTGCGGCGTTACGTTCGTCACGGCATTTATTATCGCACTACCGGAGTTTATCGATTCCACATACTCCCGCGTGCCGAGCAGGCCGATGCCGTACGTGTCAGTTCCGACTACACAATCCGCATATGCGACTGTCAAATTGGATGCGACCTCTTGGTACGCGAACGTATGATTCAACGTCAGCACGATTTTGCCGTCGGTCACGGCAACACCGCTGATGCTCAATGGTGTTGCCCCGTTCATCACGGTGAATTTACCGGCAAGACTGCTTGGTGTGTCCTTGATACTCTCGTCGTTGTACGCATACGCCGCGCGCTGGTCGAAGCTCACGGTCAGCTTGTCCTTGTTTACGCTCAAATGCACTTCGTTATCGGCGACATCGACTCCTGAACAGTACAGCATAAACGGGTTCAAAAAATCGCCGCCTGCGGCGGCAGAGGAAGGGTCAAAGACGGATTTAAAGATGATAAGATTCAAAGAAATTTGCGAGGCGGGGCGAACTCCAAGCGTGATATCCACGTTGATGCCGAGGGGGTACACGTTGCCGTCGGTAATCACAAGGGCGGCATACGGGTAGTAGGTGAGGTCGCCAGCAGACCGAAGCCAGTACTCATTATCCGGATAACACGCCGTTCGATAATCAGCGCTTCGAGAAGGGTCGCCAGTGAAACCGAGCAAACCGCCGTCGGTCATTTCCGCTTTGGACGGCAGGGTCACCTTGTCGTTCGCTACATAGGTATCCGTATCCGAAGCGGCGAACGCCGTGCTCATCGCATCCAGTTCTTTCTGGGAAAAGTTCTCCAAAAAAGCGCCAGCCGCAATGCTATTCAGATGCTCGCGCAAAGTACTCTTGTCTTTCCACGACCCAACGGGGAGTTGCCCGGACAAAGGGGTCGTCGTCCATTTCTGGCAGTCGATCAGGAAGTGCGAAAGTAAGATCGGGTCGCTGCCGTTCATCGCCTTCACCTGCCAGAGGACCGGAGACGGGGCATTGTCGTAAAAAGGTACATAATTTGGATAACTTCCAGTCTTTTTCTCCGCCTGTTTGTACGCGCCGAAATACACATGATCATTTACGTCGAGCGTCACCCCGGCAGCCAACGCGGGCAGCGCCGAAACGGCAAGCAAAATACAGATCAAGCCGAATAGCAGCGTTTTCTTCCTCATATGCCGTCACTCTCCTTCGTAAACACAAACCGCTCCAAGGTCGCCCTGCGAAGCCCCCAGGTGTCGCCGTGCTCCGCGTGACCCAGCCAGCTGTAAAGACTCCGCTCTATCGCCTCCGTGTCCATCTCCCCTTTTGCGTACTTCTCTTTAGCTCCCGCTTCAATTCATGCAGGTTGCAGTTGAGCGACAGCTCGAAGCGCATCACCTCGCCCTTGTAGCGCTTGCCGCGACGGGCGGCCTTGTGTGCGCGGTAGAGATTCTCGAAGTCGCACAGAAGCTCGTAGGCGTCCTCCGCCAATGCGCGTTCGTCCTTTCGCTCGCGCCGTTGCCCCCTCCGGGGGTTCGTAAAGACACAGTCCCGAAGGGGGCGCTCCGCCCGAAAACGGCCTCGTGGGCCGCGTAGGGGCTTCGCCGACGCTCTGTGTTTATCCCCCCGCACAGGGCGGACGGGACGGGAAAGAGGTTCCTTTGCCGCAGCGCACGGACGGCCGAACTTTCGGACGCGTTTCTGGCATGTGCGGCGAATCGGGGCGGACGGCAACATTATCATCCTCTACATTGGCGTTGTTCAGCGTGCCGTCATCGTTCACGTTCCACGCGTTGTTAGAGTTGGAAGCAACCGGAGAACGCGTTTACAACCCCTTCCCCACGGGAAATAAATTCCCGTTACATTATTTAATCATTCAAGCGAACAATTGTCTATGTCTTTGCGACGCTTTATTTCGGCACACTCGAAAAGCGAACCCGGTCGCTTTTGATCCAGCCGTAGACCAGGCTTTGGGCACTTGGAGGGAATACGAGCGAAAGGGCAGATCGGCCGGGTAAAACGACGGTACTCGTTGCCGTGGGTTTTGATATAATCGCTCTAAGGAGTTGATTTTCATGCCGACAGCACAATTTGCAACCAGAGAAAAACTGTACAACATCATCGAAGGTCTTTCAGAAGAAGAGGCAACGCAGGTTTTTGACTTCGTTCATGTGATTCGCGGCGAAGAGCCTAATGCGGAGACAATCAAAGCGATCGAGGACTCCATGCACCCTGAAAATTTAACAGAATGCAGCGATATCGACGACATGTTCGCGAAATGTGGAGTAAAGTGCGGAAGCTGAAACTCGCTGGTGCCTACAAACGAGACCTTCAACTTGCCGAAGCTCGTGACAAAGACCTCGAGTTGCTGAGAGAACCACTTTCAATGCTCTTAAATGAACAGCCTCTGCCGCCAAAGTATAAAGATCATCCACTCCGAGGGGCATGGAAAGGGCATCGAGATTTTCACGTTCAGGGAGATTGGATTGTAATCTATCGTTTTGAAGACGATTCACTCGTTTTAGTGCGCACCGGCACACATTCCGACATCTTCAATTAACTGAAAAATTGGCGCGAAGAACACGGCGTTGCTGTCCGGCCTCAGACCATGCCTTCAACCCTTATGTGTGGTGAACGTCTGCGCGTACAGGCCGTTGTCGCCTTTCAGCGTGTATTGAATCTGTGTAATGACGCCGTTTTCGATCGCGTCCCGGTTCGCAGGCTCGGGTTCTCGAGGGCGTTGAAACGGGCGAGCGTCGTCTCTTATGCTCAGGCTCCGAACAGCTCGCTGTGAGAACCGAGGCGGGCGAGATACAGGATTTCGGCGTCTGGTTTGCGATAGATCAGCAACAGATCGGGCTTGATGTGACACTCTCGAAACCCTCGCCAGGCACCGGTCAGGGCATGGTCTCTGTACACTTCCGGCAATGGCGTATCTCCCGCAAGAGCGGTTAAAACTTTTGGTAAATCCTCCTTGAGTGCCGCCAGGTTCAGTCCCTTTTACTCTCGCCTTATTCTAATTCTAAGTCAATGCGACAGTTATTATTGTAGGGGCGAACAGTGTTCGCCCGTTTTGCCATGAAGGAACCACACTTCTTGGCGGGCGCACAGTGTGCGCCCCTACACAAAACGGGCCATTTGAAATAAAACTGGAATTATGTCCTTCTTGAACGCCGCCGACTGCTTAGTCGTCCGCATTGAGTTCTGCCATGATCTGATCGATTGTCACAACATCGCCGCCGCCGTCTTCGAGTTCCTTCATCGCTGCGATGGTCTCGACATTGGGAGTCGTCCCATATTTCGCTTTAAGGTCCTCTATCTCCGCTTCGTCCGCTTCGTCCGCGAGCTTGCGCAGTCCGTCGTCGGACAAGGTGGACATGTCATGAAACAGGCTATGCATCGTCTCCATCGTCGTCGTTTCGGCTGGCTGCGTACTCATGGCGTCAACCTCCTATCGAACCGTACACCGAGATTATACTCGAAAGTTGTCGATCACTCGCCGGTATGGATACACAAAAAACCGGGGAGCGTCGCGCCCCCCGGCCTCGGTGATTGTCTTCGTTACTTTCCGTTCAACTCCAACGTCTCGTTCCCCAGCGGCACGGTCAGCTCCTGCCCGACGCGCAGCAGGCTCGGGTTCTCGAGGTCGTTGAAGCGGGCGAGCGTCGTCCAAGCCGCGCCGTCGCCGAAAAGGCGCCGCGCGATGATCCAGAGACTGTCGCCCTTCGCGACGCGATAGCTGCGGTCGATCGCAAGCCCGCGCAAGTCCACGTGCTCGATACCAGGGATGTCCCAGAGGGCCTGTTCCACCAGGTAGCGGACGTAGAGGTTGGGAATGTTGCCGCTGGCCTTGAGCGTCGATCCGCTTCGTTCGACGTAGACCTCGATGCGCCCCAGCTCCTTGCCGTCGGACATCTTCCTCCGCGTGAAGTCGAGTTCGTAGTTGCCATCCTCTCCGGCGGCGACGTCGGGGATGTACTCCATGTCCTTGGTGATCGAGTCGTAGTCGTAGTGGAAGCGACCGCTCAAATTCTGCACCGCAACCGGCCCCTCGGACCAGCGCTGCATGGCGTCGTAGCCCTTCACGCCGCCCCAGCCGACGACGCAGAGCAAGGCCAGCATCACCGCGCAACGAAGGAGAAGGCCGAGGCGATACGAGAAGAGCGCGGAGGCCGGGGCCTTCGCGATGCTCTCCATCAATGTCGCCGTGCGGCGCAGCGCCGGGTTGCCCGGCTGCAGCTCGTGGGCGCGGTGCCAGAGGTCCCTCGCCTTTTCGTACTTCCGTTGCTGAAAGTAGACGCGCGCCAGAAGATCCATGGCCTGCGAGTTCTGCGAGCCCTCCTTGAAGAGCAGGCGGGAGAGAAGCGGCTCGGCCTCCTCGACGCCGACGTTCCACGCGACGTACGACGCGCGCCAGACGATGGCGGATTCGACGAGCGACGCAATGGCCTGCACCTTCTGCATACCGTCGAGCAGGTCGTCCGTGTTGACCCCCTTGCCCGACTCGGGCGCGGTCGCCAATTTTACGCCGTAGGGAAGATTATGCCGCCTGGTGTACTCAGCCAACGCTCTCTACCTCCGATTCGCCGGGCGCTGCCGCCTCGCCTTCGCCGGCCTGCGGCCTGGAGAGTTCCTCGTGAAGCTCCGGCAGCGCGGCAGGGCGCCCCATGATGACCTCGCCCATCTGCACGACTTCCCCGTGCAGCGTGATGGTCGGCAGGATCGCGTCGATCACCTGTTCACTTTCGAGGCCCGCGACTTCGCGTACGTCCACGACCCTCGCCTCTTTAGCGGGCGGGATTGTGCCGATGTGATCGATAATCTCGACACCGCCCTCCGCCATGGAGTTCCACGTGCTCTCTAGCGAGAACATGGCTTCCTTCAGCTCCTTCGGCATACGCTTCATGCCGCCCACCTTGCGGCGGATACGCCAGATGCCGGTGCCCAGATCGATCAGGAAGTGCGCCATCTGCACTTTTTCGTCCCGGAACGCCGCTTCGCGCCTCGAAAGCGTCGGCTGAATGAGGCCGATCAGCTCCTCGAGAACGTCGAGTTGTTCCTGGGTGAAGTCGGGCTCTTGCAGGCGAAAAGCCGGGGGGAACCAGAGCTGCTTCAGTTTTGTCCTGTACGTCTGCTTCACGGCATTCCCTCACTTCGGGGAAAAATGATTTTCGGCTCCTGCGCACTCACACGAAGGAGTTGCCGTCTTCGTGATCGAATCAGTGTCTCCTCTGGTCGATTGCTATCTATTATAGTTTCAGACATTTATCGAATATATGCAAGAGGTATCACAAAAGATTTTTTCCGGCCAGCCCCGTGCGCTCGAGGAGCCTGACCAGCGGGATGCCCAGCGCGAAACAGGCCATCGCCTCGCCCGCAGCGACGTACAGGATCGAAAAATAGACCGGCATCGGCAGGCCGACGATGAGCGTCAGGTACGTGCCGACGACGAGACCGTTTACGATTACGGGGGCCAGGGCGGCCCAGAAAAGGTTGGGAGAATATCGGGTGAGAACGGCCGCGATCAGCGTCGCGCCGCTGCCGAGAAAAATATCCCAGGGGCCGAGCCCACCGAACAGGTTGGCAATCAGGCAGCCGACGAAGAGCCCGGGGACGGCCTCGATCCATAAAAATGGCAACAGCGTGAGAGCCTCGGCGACGCGAAACTGCACCGCACCGAAGGAAATCGGCTGAAAGACAAATACAAAAGCCACATAGAGCGCAGCGATCAACGCGCCCCGCGTGATCGTCGTGATTCGATTCGACATCCTGCGTATTGACACCTTCCAATCTGTTGACAATGGTTTATTATAGCGCAGGACGACATGAAAAAAGGAGCGACTTGCCAAAAATGAAATTAACCGTACTGGGAGCCGGAAGTTTCGGCACCGCGATCGCAAACCATATGTCGAGCATGGACCACGAGGTGATCCTCTGGTGCAGGCGAGCCGAAGGGGCGGACGCGATCAACAGGACGAGGGAGAACCCCGACTACCTGCACGGCGTGAGGCTGCACCCTTTCATCAGGGCCAGCGCGGATTTGGGCGAGTGCCTCGCCTTCTCGAGCCGCCTCGTTCTCGCCATCCCGACGCAATCCCTGCGCGGCGTGCTCGAAAAAATTTCCGCCGCCGGCGCGGCGAAACACGGCCTGCACCTTCTGAACCTCGCCAAGGGAATCGAGATCGGCACGGGCTGTTTTCTCCATCAGATCGCCAGCGAGCTGTTGCCGGGGGCCAGTTACAGCGTGTTCTCCGGCCCCAGCCACGCGGAGGAGGTCGCCCGCGGCATGCCGACGGCGCTCGTGGTCGCCTCGGTCGAGGAGCGCCGGGCCGTCGCCTGGCAGGAGCTGCTGAACGACAACAGGCTGCGCGTCTACACGTCCGATGACGTGCAGGGCGTCGAGATCGGGGGCGCGATGAAAAACGTCATCGCGATCGCGGTCGGCGTTGCCCGCGCCATGGAGTTCGGCGACAATTCGATCGCCGCGCTCGCTACGCGCGGCCTCGCCGAGATCATGCGTTACGGCACATTCACTGGCGCCAATCCGATGACGCTCGCCGGCCTCACCGGCATCGGTGACCTGATGGTCACCTGTTACAGCATGCACTCGCGCAACCTCCGTTTCGGCCTCGCGGTCGGAAAAGGCAAGAGCGTCGAGGAGGCGGCTGCGGAGATCGGCCAAGTCGTGGAGGGCATGCACACCTGCCGCGCACTCGTGCTGCGCGCGCGAATGGACGGCGTCGAACTGCCTCTCTCCGAGGGCGTCTATCGCGTCCTCTACGAGGGAGCGTCGATCAGGAATATCCTGACCGAGCTGCTGTTCCGCGACCCCAAGCCCGAGAATTTTTAAGCTCGTTTTTTGCGAAAGGAGCGTTCGATTATGGTGGGTCCTATCAAAAACATCGGCATCATCACGGCGGGAGGCGACTGCGGCGGGCTCAACGCCGTCGTGCGCGGCGCGGCCAAGATCGCGCTGGCGAACGGCGTCGGCGCGTACATCATCCCCAACGGCTACGCCGGCCTGTACAACCTGGTCGAGATGGAGCGCATCACGCGCCTCGACGAGGAGCGGGTCGACCACGTCAACTCGACCTTCGCGGGCTCTGAAGCCGGGCATTCGCGCGTCAAAATCTCCAAGATCGACAACCCGGACAAGTACAAGCGCATCCTCGTCGGCCTCAAAAAGTTCGACATTGGCGGACTGGTGATCTCCGGCGGCGACGACACGGGCAGCGTGCTGGTGGACCTCGCGGAGAACGGCATCCCCTGCGTCCACGCGCCGAAGACGATGGACCTCGACCTGCAGACGTACTCCGTCGGCGGCGACTCGGCGGTCAACAAGATCGCCCACATCGTCGAGGAGATCAAGACCACCGGACGTACGCACAACCGCATCATGATCGTCGAGGTCTTCGGGCGCTACACAGGCCACACGGCCTTCCGCGGCGGCATCGCGGCGGACGCGGACTGCATTTTGATCCCCGAGATCCCGGTCGACTTCGACGAGGTCTACAACCACATGAAGCGCTATTACATGCGCCGCATTCTGCGCAGCGACGTCAACTCCGGCACCTACACCATCGTCGTGGCGGAGGGCATCACGGATGAGCAGGGGAAACTGATCACCGAGGACGGCAGTACGGACGCCTTCGGGCACATCAAACTCTCGGGCGCGGCCAAGTACGTGCGGCACTCCCTCGAGACGAGGATGAAGGCCGACGCCGAGATCAAGGAGTTCATGAAGGCCTGCGGCATGTACGTGCAGGGCGTGCTGGAGACACCGGAGATCCGCGAGGTCTCGCCGGGGCACCTGGTCCGCTCCGGCTCGACGGGCGCATACGACGTCAACTTCGGCAAGGAGGTCGGCGCCGCCGCCGTCATGCTGCTGTTGGCCGGCATCTCCGGCGTCACGGTCTATCAGGTGATGGACGGCGAAATCCGCCACATGCCGACCAGGGAGGCCATCGTCAACCGGCCGGTCGACGCGAAGATGGTGTCGTTCTACGAGCAGATGGACGTCTGCTTCGGCCGCAAGCCCGTCCCCTACGAGCCCGTCTTCGTCTCGAGCGCCGGCGCGCACGTGGAGCGTTTCCTGTAGTGACGGGCGACGCGCCCGCGGTCATCCGCGGGCAACTCGAACGCGTAACCTACAGCAACGAGGAGAACGGCTACTCCGTCTGGCGCATCAACGTCAAAGGGCAGGCCGACCTCGTGACGGCCGTCGGGCACAGCATGAACCGCATGCCCGGCGAGGAGCTGGAGCTGGTCGGAAGCTGGGCGAGCCACCCGAAGTTCGGCCGGCAGTTCCAATTCACCGAGTGCCGCTCGCTGCGCCCCTCCACCGTCGAGGGAATCAAGCGCTACCTTGGCTCTGGCCTCGTGAAGGGCGTGGGGCCGAAGATGGCCGAGCGCATCGTCGAGGCGTTCGGCGAGCGCGCGCTCGACGTGCTCGACGAAAACCCGCAGGCGCTGCTCGAGGTCCGGGGGATCAGCGAGAAGCTGCTCGACTCGATCAAGCAGTCGTGGGAGGCGCAGAAGGAAGTCCGCTCCGTGATGTTCTTCCTGCAGTCGAACGGCGTCAGCCCGAACTTCGCGGCGCGGATCTTCGCGGAGTACGGCCCGGCGGCGATCGAGATCGTCCGCGAGAACCCCTATCGCCTCGCCGCCGACATCTTCGGCATCGGATTCCTCACCGCCGACAAGGTGGCCGCGACCATGGGCGTCGAACCGACCTCGCCCCTGCGGTTGGATGCGGGTATCCTCTACGTCCTCTCGGAACTGACCGGCGAGGGGCACGTATACGCCCCGCGCGAGCTGCTCTGCGCCCGCGCGGCGGAGCTGCTCTCCGCCGAGGAGCACATGGTGAACGAGGCGATCGACCGCGCCGCGGAGCAGTCGACCGTGATCGTCGACCGGCTCGTCTCGCCCGAGGACTGCGAGCTCTTCGAGGCGATCTATCTGCCCCCGTACCACACCGCCGAGCGCCGGAGCGCCGAGAAACTGGCCGAGTTGACGAACGAGGATCTCTTCCTGCCCGACGGGCGCGGCGTCGACATCGAGCGCGCGATGGCCTGGGTACAGGACTGCATGGAGGTCGATCTGGCGCAGAATCAGGTGCGGGCGCTGGAGATGGCCCTCTCCTCGAAGGTCTCGATCATCACCGGCGGCCCCGGCACGGGGAAGACGACTCTGATCCGGGCGATCTTGGGCATCTGGGAGGCGCGCGGCCTGCGCGTCCTTCTGGCGGCACCGACGGGCCGCGCGGCCAAGCGCATGACCGAGGCGACGGGGCACGAGGCGAAGACGATCCACCGCATGCTGGAGTACAACGGCAAGCTCGGCGGCTTCGTCCGCAACTCCGAGGCACCCCTTGAATGCGACCTGCTGATCGTCGACGAAGCCTCGATGATCGACGCGATCCTGATGTTCCACCTGCTGCGCGCGATCCCCAGGAGCACGATGCTGATCCTGGTCGGCGACATCCACCAGCTGCCGTCGGTGGGGCCCGGCAACGTGCTGAAGGACCTGATCGCCTCCGGCGTGCTGCCCGTCGCGGAGTTGAACGAGATCTTCCGCCAGGCGAGCCGCAGCAGCATCGTCACCAACGCGCACCGGGTCAACAGCGGCCAGGTTCCGGTCGAGCCGGAGGAGAACGGCAACCTGCAGGACTTCTACATCGTGCAGCAGGAGGACACGGAGAAATGCGTCGAGATGATCGTGACGCTGGTGAGGGACCGCATCCCCGCACGCTTCGGCCTCGACCCGCTGGAGGACATCCAGGTCCTCACGCCGATGCACAAGGGCTCGCTGGGCGCGGCCAATCTGAACGCGGTGCTGCAGCGCGAGCTGAACTCATCGCCCGCACCCTCGATGGAGCGCGGAGGGCGCGCGTTCAAGACGGGCGACAAGGTCATGCAGATCCGCAACGACTACGACAAGGATATCTATAACGGCGACATCGGTTTCGTGACGCGCGTCGACCGGGAGGCGGGCCTGCTCGCGGTCGAGATCGACGGACGAGAGGTCGTCTATGAGTCGTCGGAGCTGGACGAGCTCGTACACGCCTATGCCGTGTCGATCCACAAATCGCAGGGCTCGGAGTACCCCGCCGTCGTCATGCCCATCCACACCCAACACTACGTGCTGCTGCAGCGCAACCTCCTCTACACCGGCATCACGCGGGGCAAGGAGCTCGTGGTCCTGGTCGGCACGAAAAAAGCGATGTCCATCGCCGTCAGAAACGACCGCACGAAACATCGCTACACCTACCTGGGGGAACGGTTGAAGAAGATTTTGCGGTGGTAATCGAAAACATCTTTGACAGCGCGTCGATCATTGCTTATAGTTGACGAAATGCATTCGATCACGGCAAGAGAAGGAACGGAATATGCGGCACCGGCATATCGATGATACGACGTACACCCTCCCCGCCATCGACAGCATCATCGAACACGGGCACAAACACGACTGGGCCCGGCTACAGATTGCCGTGCGCAGCGATCCGAACGTTTGCGAAAAAGTGCTGAAAATTGCGGAGCATAATCTCTCACATCCGTTTACGATCCGCTACCACTTCTGGTATCACTACGCGAGGAAGTTCTCGAAATCCAAACGAAAGTAAGTAATCAGATATTATACTGCGGGGGCAGGGCTCGCAGGGCGGGGTCTTCGATGCTTTGCTGGATCTCCTGGCCCAGGATCGTCAGGAAGCTCCCCTGTGCCGTCGCCAGCTCCTGCCGCCTGATTTCGCCGGCGATGACGGCGCAGATTTTTTCGATCAGTTCGACGCGCCGCGCGATCGCGCTCTCCTCGAAACCCTCGACCTCGGCGAGGCGCCGCAAGAGCGCGCTCACCTCGCCTCCCAACAGGGGCAGCTCGCCCATACGGCGATACGCCCACTTGTAGTAGGGACGGAACGTTCTGTTGAGCAGGAAGACGGCGGCGATCGCGCTGTCGAGGAAGCGTGAGATCACCGAGTGGGCGGTCACGACATCGCCGCGCTTCGCGCAGCGGGCGAGGTTGTATTGACCGGTCTGCGCCAGCGCCATGCAGCAGGCCGCCAGGCGTTTTTTCCGCAGATCCTCGGGGACGTAGCCCAACAGGCCCTCCCGAATGGCGGTGAACTCGCCCGCCCGGTCCATGAAGACGCGGCCGTTCACAGCCATGGCGAACTGCTCCTCCGGGGTTCGAACCCACTCCCGCACGCTCCCCGGCACGGAGGACGACCCGATCAGCGACTGGTAAAAATCCCCCACTGTGGCGGGGTCGTACGGCTTGGCGTAGCCGGACTCGCGTCGCAGGTGCGAGGGCGGGTTCGTCTCCCAAAGACGCCGCTTCCACTTGCGCAGCTGCGACAACCACCCCCAGTCGCCCTCCGTCGTCCAGAGGTAAAACTCGACGCCCCAGTCGTGATCCCGCGACAGCTCGTCGTCATACCCGAAGCACTCCGAGCCGTTGCCGACCAACCCCACGGCGAGACGTCCCCACAGCTCGGGGAACGCGTCCGCCAGGGAGGGCGCCGCGGTCTCCCAGAAATATTTTTCGCTCAGATCCAGCGCACGCACGACATCAACCTCCGGCAAGGTCGAAGAGTCGCCCCGCTGCGTTTCGATACTTCTGCGTCCGGGGATGCTCCGCGCCCAACAGCGTTTCGGCGACTTCGGCCGCCTTTTGCATGTGGCCCGCAGCCGCCAAGAGCTCGCCGAGCTTTTCGCATGCCATGGCCAGGTTCGACGAAGCCGTCGCGTACTCGATGTTCTCGCCGAAGAAGCGCGCGGACAATTCCATGGAGCGGCTGAAATTCTCCGCCGCCGTGTGGTAGTCGTCACGCCTGTACGCGATCGCGCCGGCGGTCGCGAGGGCGGCCGCGTAGTGCACGTCCTCCTCCGGCATCGCGTCGTACAGCTCCAGCGCCTCGCGGGTCAGGGTGTCCGCCTCGTCGAGGCATCCCTGCCGCAGGCGCACGCTCGCCAGGTTGTTCAGCGACGTGGCGATCTCGTGCTCGGTCCCCCGCCCCAGCCGCATGTGGTTCAGCGCCTCCTCGCCGGTCGCATAGCTCTCGTCGAGCCGCCCCTGCTCTTGATAAAGCAGAGAGAGGTTGTTCAGTGCGCTGTAGTATTCGTAGCTCTCCTGCATATCGTTCTCCTCGAGCATGGAGCGCACGAGGAAAAACATCTCCTCCGCCGCCTGCGTCCGCCCCAGCAGACGATGCGTGCCCGCGAGGTTGAGCATGATCGTGGCGCACTGCGGCGAGTCCTCCAGGGCGTTCGCCTTCATGATATCGAGCGCGCGGCGGAAGCGCTCCTCCGACTCCGCGTAGCGGCTGACGCCGCGATAGAAGCTCCCCAGCTCGTTGAGAACCGAGGCCGCCTCCGGCGAATCCCCCCGGCCGTCGTGGTCCATTTCGGCAAGGCAATCCAGCAGATAGTTTTCTATGGCCGCGAGGTCGCCCCCCTGAAAGAGCAGGTCCAGGCACTCGAAAAAATCTTTCATCCCGTCCTCCTCCGCTCGCGCATCGCGCGCTCCGCCTCGTCCAGCGAGGCATAGCCGTAGTATGCGACTGTGCGGGCCATGATCGCCTCGGCGAGCGGCGTTCCCTCCGCCTCCATCTCGAGCAGCTGCCTCTTATAAAGGGTCAGCGTGCGGCTCGAATAGGTGAGCAGCTCGCCACGCTGGTATGTCTCGACCGACGTGTCCGAGGCGCCGTCCCCCTCGCTGGTGCGGGGCCGCCCCATGGAGCAGACGAGGGGGTAGCGCTCGAACAATTTTTTCGTCTGCCGGGCAAGTATCGCCGCGATCTCGTCCGCGAGCGTCAGCCCCTGCGCGTCGGGGAAGACGAGGTCGCCCTTGAGCCGCTCGTACGGCTCGGTGTCCGTCTCCTGCATCATGTGGATGTATTTTTCGCGCACGAGGTTGCGCCCGACGACGCGCGCTTCGCGCAGGTCGTCCAAGTAGGACGCCGCCGTCTCCGCCGACCAGGCCGAAAACTGCGCCCCCCGCATGTGCTCGAAGGTCCTGCGGTCCTCCTGGCACGACGCGCGAGGGCCTCCGGCGTTGACCGCCTGAAACATCTCCCATTCGAACGTTACAATTTCGTCGACGACGTTTTTTTCGGGATGAATCATCTCGCACCCGCCCTCTCTATTGCCTTTCCTGTAATCTTACTCGCTATACCCGATTTAGACCATCTGTGAAAATGGATTGCCGAGGAAACGATTGACGGAGGGGGAATGCCTGTTATAATTTGCTAAAATACAAATTAGTAATTCATGCATTAGCAAATCAGCAGAGAAGGTGAGCCTCCATGTTCGTCGGCAGAAAGACGGAGTTGAAAAGACTCAACGACCTTTACGCGAGCGACCGCTTCGAGTGCGTCGTCGTCTACGGACGCAGGCGGGTCGGGAAGACGTCGCTGATCCACGAATTCGTCAAGGACAAGGAGAGCGTCTTCTTCACGGGCATGGAGACGGACGCCAGGGAAAATCTGGAGCACCTGAGCAGAAGCATCATGAAGCCGCCCTTTGGAGAGGGGGCTTCCCCCGTTTTTTCGAACTATCAGGAGGCACTGGACGCGATCTACGAGCAATCTGTGGAAAAACGCCTGATTCTGGTGGTCGACGAGTACCCGTACCTCGCCGGGTCCTACCGCGGCATCTCCTCGCTTCTGCAAGCGCAGATCGATCATAAATTCAAAAACGGCCGGCTCTTTCTGATTCTCTGTGGCTCCTCCATGTCGTTCATGGAGAATCAGGTACTGGGGTATAAAAGCCCGCTGTACGGCAGGCGCACCGCCCAGATGCGCATCAAGCCGTTTGGGTTCTTTGAAACCGGAGATTTTCACACGCGCTTCTCTCCCGAGGATCTGGCAGGCGTCTACGGCATCACAGGCGGCGTGCCCCAATATCTCGCGCTCATGGACGACTCGTCGAGCCTGGCGGAGAACATCGAGAGGAATTTTCTCGACCCGACCTCGTATCTGTTCGAGGAACCCGGCAACCTCCTGAAGCAGGAAGTCAGGGAGCCGGCAGGCTACAATGCGATTCTGCGGGCCATCGCGACGGGGAGCTCGCGAAACGCCGAGATCGCGACAAAAGTCTCCATCGAGAGCAGCGCCTGCAGCACCTATTTGAAAAACCTGATCTCCCTCGGCATTGTGAAAAAGGAGACCCCGATCACGGAGAAGTCGACGAGAAAGACGATCTACGCGCTGTCGGACAACATGTTCCGCTTCTGGTACCGCTTCATCCCCAACCAGATGGCGCTGATCCAGAACGGCATGGCTAAGAGGGCGTACAAGTCGATCGAAAAAGAATTTCCCGCCTTCATGGGACGCGTATTCGAGGATATCTGCGTGGAATACCTCTGGAGGAAAAACGCGGCGGGAGAGCTGCCCGTGCGCTTCACGGAGATCGGACGCTGGTGGGGCAACGACCCGGCCAGACGCAGTGAAACGGAAATCGACATCGTCGCCACAGACGGAGAGGACACCATCTTCGGCGAGTGCAAATGGACGAACGAACCCGTCTCCCTCGCGGAGCTTGAGCTATTGAACGAGCGGAGCGGTTTACTGCGCTTCCGGAACAAATACCTGCATCTTTTCGCCAAGCGAGGTTTCACCAAAGGCTGCCGGGAGAGAGCCGCGGAGATGGGGAACGTAATGCTTGTTTCTTTTTCTGATATGGTGTAATCTGAAAATCATTGATCGAGTAATTGTTGTCCGCGTTGGCGTACGTACCTTTTGACGTGCCTTTTTAGTATAATCCTTGGACCTTTATCATGTCTTTGCTTCTTTTTACTCAATCAGCCGAAAGAATGGAGAAAAAACATTGTCAAGACAGTAATCGTCGTTGCCCTTGTAAGTTTCGTGATCACCCCTTCCGTGGTCGCTCCTGTTTTGAGAATCTTCATAGTTCAGGCTTTTGGGATTTCTAGTTCGTCCATGGCGCCCACTCTTGAACCAGGCGATAGCGTACTCGTTAATAAATTTTGGTTTCGCATGCCTCTTATCAAACCACAACGTGGTGACTTAGTGGTTTTCAAATACCCAGTCGACCCGAAGAGGGATTTTACCGGGCGGGTGATCGGGCTTCCTGACGACACAGTTGAAATAAAGGACGGGCATGTCCTCATCAACGGGCGCACGATCGCCGAGCCATACGTGGTCAACACCGATAATTTCAATATGGATCCGATCGAAGTCCCAGCTGGGAAATATTTCTGCATGGGTGACAACCGCCCAAACTCGCAGGATAGTCGCTTTTGGGGTTTTGTGCCAGGGGATTTTATCCGCGGTCCTATCGTCTTCCGATATTGGCCGTCCAACAGGAGTGGCATCATTCATTAATTTAATCTTGTCATGCCATTATATAATGAGAGGTGCCCCTCCGGGGCTCGCGTAGCGAGAGAGCGCCTGACGAAGCGTCGCCGTGTCGACTTCCTCATATGGAATGGCCTTACGCACCAGAGTATCCATCGCACACCTCGTAGAATATGTAGTCTGATTTGAATAAAATCAATTTACCCTGCATATAATAGCAGAGCACAGAATTTTCCACAAATTTCGCCTGCGACTATTTGACACTTGCGAAAAAGCGTGGTAATATCCTCCACAATCTGCGAGAGAGGGAGGAAATGTTTATGATGTTACGCAGCGCTTCCATAGTCAACGCCATCATTATTATTAGCAACGCGGCTCCCCCTCGCGGGATCGGCGTTTAGCGCCGTTTGAACCCAGCGAGAGGTCGGAGCCCTTCATGAGAGGGGCTCCGATTTTTTTTTGGAAAAATTCGCCAAGGCATGGGCTTTAATTCGAAGGAGGAAGAATCATGGTCGACACAATGAACAGCACCATCGAAATCCGGTGGCACGGACGGGGCGGGCAAGGCGCGAAGAGCGCGTCGGCAATCCTGGCGGAGGTCCTCTTCGAGGAGGGCAAGTACGCGCAGGCATTCCCCGAGTACGGGGCCGAGCGGCAGGGCGCGCCGATCAAGGCATACAACCGGGTTTCCAACAAACCGATCCGCCGCCGCTGCGGCGTGCAGAACCCCAATATCGTCGTCGTCGTGGACCCGACGATGGTCGAGACGGCCAATCCCTGCGAGGGATGCAAGGACGACGCGATCTACCTCGTCAACACGACGGAGGACGCGACGGTCCTCCGTAAAAGACTCCGGTTGAAGGACGAGGCGCGGGTGCTGGCGGTCGACGCGACGAAGATCACGCTCGAGGAGCTGGGGCAGAACCGGCCGAACGCGCCGCTTCTCGGCGCGCTCTCGCACATCTTCTGCGACGTGCCGGTCGAGGCGTTCGCCGACCACTTCACGAAGAAAATGCGCCAGCTTTCGCCGAAGGCTCTCGAGGCAAACCGCCGCGCGATCCTTCGCGGACGCAGCGAGGCGGTCATCGCATGAGCGTGACCGGTAAACCGAAATCCTGGCGGGAGACGCCGCCCGCGACGATCGCCTTCGGCGCGACCGCGCGGGAGGTCGAGACGGGACTGTGGCGCAGCATGCGCCCCGTGCTCGACGCTGCGAAGTGCGTCTCCTGCCTCAGGTGTTGGCTGCAGTGTCCGGACGACTCGATCACGACCGATGCGGACGCGAAGGTTGACTGTATCGACCTCTTCTTCTGCAAGGGCTGCGGCGTCTGCGCGCAGATCTGCCCGACACAGGCGATCTCCATGCATCCGGAGGCGGACTTCGAAGCCCCCGCAAAGCACGGGCAGGCCCCGGGGGAAGTGGGTGATTTCATTGGCTCCTAGCGCGGACAAATACCGGGAGATGACCTCCGGCAACCTCGCGTTCGCGGAGGCCATGCGCCAGATCAACCCGGACGTGGTGGCGGCCTACCCCATCACCCCCTCGACGGAGATCCCCGTCCGCTTCGCCGA
>JAVBQG010000065.1:0-12406 GCA_031549185.1 Synergistaceae bacterium
GTGCTGCGAGGGTTAAAAGCCAGAACACCGTCAGATCTGTACGCTGCCGTTGGCAAAGCCCTGAGCACGATCACTGCTGATGATGCCCAGGGCTGGTTTATGTCGTGCGGATATGAAAACTATCAAAGTTAAAATGCTCTAGCACTTCGGGAGGAGGGGGACGAGATCGTCCTGCTCTCCATGGGGCCACCAAAAGCCGAGGAATCGCTACGGGAAGGGTTGGCGCTGGGGGCGGATCGGGCGATACTGGCGACGGATCGCGCGTTCGCGGGCGGAGACAGCTGGGCAACGTCGAAAGTGCTCGCGGCGATACTGCGACAAGCTGGTATTCCCGATATCATATTGGCGGGAGAAAAGGCGACGGACGGAGAAACCGGCCAGGTCGGCCCTGAAGTCGCGGCAATTCTCGGCATCCCAGTGATAACGCACGTCACGGGGATCGAAAACAGCCCCGCGGGTTTAACAGTGCAATGTACGCTCGAAGAAGGCCTCCTCACGCAGGAAGTGCCCTTCCCCTGCCTTCTGACTGTTCTCAGCGATCTGAACGACCTCTCGATGCCGACCCTTGCGGGGAAAAAACGCGCCGTTTCGCAGACGATAGAGACGCTCTCGGCATCCGATCTCGGCCTGGCGGATACGGACATCGGCCTGAAAGGCTCGCCGACCAGGGTCGTCAGAATCGAACAGCCCAAGATCGCGCGAAACGCTGAGAAATTTTCTGCGCGCCAGCGGCACGAACTCGAAGCGGGCCTCGAACGTGTCGTCGATATGCTGGAAGAACTTGCGATTATTTGATGGAGGTGGCGTCGTGAGCCAAAACGAAATATGGGTGCTCGGCGAAACGAAAGCGAGCGGAGAACTCGCGGGTACCGCAGCCGAACTCTCCGGCAAGGCGAGGGAGCTGGCGGACTCGCTCCGCGAAACGACAAGCATCGGGCACGGGGTGACGGTCGTCCTCCTGCAGAATTCGTCGAACGAGACCGCCAAGCGGGGCAGATGCGAGAAGATCGGCGAATATGGGGCCGATCGCGTCATTCGCGTCGCGGCTGCCGATCTGCCCTTGGACAGGGCCGCCAGCGCGAGGATTCCTGCGCATCTGATCGAACGAGAGAAGCCGATCATCGTCCTGGCGGCAGCTACCGCTTTCGGCCGGTCGGTCATGCCCTACGCGGCAGCGCTTGCCCGCACGGGGCTCACTGCGGACTGCACCGGGCTCGAAATCGAACCGGAGAGCGGCCTTCTGCTGCAAACCCGTCCGGCAATCGGCGGCAATATCATGGCGACGATCAAAACACCCGCACACCGGCCGCAGATGGCGACCGTCAGGCCAAGGACGTTTCGGACTCCCCCGCCCACCGTCGGAAGAACCTGCGTCGTGGAGGAACCGGCACTGCCGCCCAGACTCCTCGAACCGACCGTCGGCACGCTCTCGTTTTTCCCCTTCCCGGACGAAAAGGAAGGAATTCAGGAGAAAGACGTCATCGTCTCGGGAGGCCGTGGGCTCAGACGCCCGGAGGGTTTCGCGCTGCTCTCGAAATTGGCTGCCATGTTGGACGGCGGGGTCGGGGCCTCTCGACCGGCGGTCGAGATGAAGTGGACGACCTACCCACACCAGGTCGGCCTCTCCGGGCAGGTCGTGTCCCCCAAACTATATATCGCGGCCGGAATCTCCGGGGCCGTACAACATCTGGCCGGTATGCAGACCGCCGGCAAGATCGTGTCGGTCAACCGCGATCCCGACGCGCCGATCTTCCGCGTCTCCGACATCGCGATCTGCGGAGACCTTTATGAAATTCTACCGATGCTGATGGAAAAAATTCAGACGAGGAGGGATCGCTCGTGATGGAGACGACAAGATACGCGCCGGTCACCGACAACGTCGTCCGAGACTTGAAAGAAATACTGGGGACCTCCGCCGTAACCGTCGACCCTGAAAAACGCCTCGCGTATACCTACGACGAGGTTCTGCCTCAATTCTACGACCGTACGTACATGGCCGAGGCGATCTGTTTTCCCGAGAGTACGGAGCAGGTTTCGGCGATCATGCGCTACGCAAACCGGCACCTGATCCCCGTCACGCCGCGAGGCGCCGGGACGGGGCTCTCCGGCGGAGCCGTCCCCGCCTTCGGTGGCATCGTCATGTCGATGGAACGCATGAACCGCATTCTCGAAATCGACGTGAAAAACCGCACACTCACCGCCGAGCCGGGCGTTGTGACCTCCGAGATTACCAAAGCGGCCGCCGGGCACGGCCTCTTCTATGCGGGAGACCCGTGCAGCGGCGACGCGTCGTTCATCGGCGGCAACGTCGCCGAAAACGCCGGCGGAAACAAGGTCATCAAATACGGCGCGACCGGCGCCCACGTTCTGGCGATCGAGGCCGTTCTGCCGGACGGCAGCGTCGTCACATTCGGGGGAAAGCGCCGCAAAGACGTGACCGGATACGACTTCGTTCACCTGCTGGTCGGCTCAGAGGGGACACTCGCCATTGCCACGAAGATCACGCTCAATCTCCTTCCCTCCCCTGGCCGCATGATCGACCTCCTCGTGCCGATGCCGAGCATCCGCGCCGCGATGGACCTCGTCCCTGAAATTGCAACGGATTGCGGCGTAATTCCCGCGTCGATCGAGTTCCTCGACAGGGAATCTATTCTGTTGGTCGAAAAATATCTCAATACGAAAATTCCTTATAGCGACGCAGGCGCGCAGTTGATCATTCAGCTGGAGGGAACCGATCCGAAACGACTGTGGCTCGAGACGGAGAGAGTCGGGGATCTCTGCCTCTCCCGCGGCGCGCTGGAAGTCTTCGTCGCAGAGGACAGAAACGCGCGCGACAGGCTCTGGCGAGCGCGCAAACTCGTCGCGGAGGCGGTATGGAGCGCTGCGGCCGTTCAACTTTCAAACGAGGATATCGTCGTACCAAGCGCCTCTATATCCGGACTGTCCGACGAACTTGCGAACATCTGCCGGCGCTACGACATTCGATATACGTCATACGGACACGTCGGCGACGGCAATATCCACATCACGTTCTACCTCGACGAGGAAAGGCCGAACCACAAAGAACTTGCCGAAGCGGCACAGCGGGATCTTTACGCGCTCGTCAAGAAATTGGGCGGAACCCTCACGGGGGAACACGGCGTGGGGCTGAAGCGCATCAAATATGTATCGACCTTCCTGGACGAGGCTCATATCCAATTGATCCGCAGGGTGAAGTTGGCGTTCGACCCGAATAATATTCTCAACCCGATGAAGATGATCCCGTAATTAACGCAGTTAAAATAGATGAGATAAGAAACCAAAATAGCGAATATGGCGCTGTACTCCTCCGACCCGCGCTTGTTATTATTTTTAATAAGAACAGACTTGGGAGGAGGTGGCGGTCGTGACAAGGCCCCTGACCCCAACGGGTAAAGGATCGCCGGGAAAATTATCAAAACGGTTCTGCCGTGCCCCAAGGGGTTCGGAAAGCCGGCTGGACAAAGTTCTGTGGATTAGAGCCAGGCAGGGAGAAGTGTTGGTTTACACCAAAATCGGCGACCCCGCGTCGAGAGACAAAGTCTTCGTCGAATACCTGCCAGTCGAGGTGGCGTGGGCTCCGATCGAGGCGCGGAACTATATGCACATCAACTGCCTGTGGACATCCGGCTTCCTCGAAGGACAGGGCAGCGGCGAGAAAATGTTGCAACGGGTATTCGATGACACACGATTGCTGGGCATGAGCGGCGTCACGGCCATTACCACTTCACAAAAAAGCCCGTATCTGACCGACCTCTCGTTCTATCGACATTTCGGTTTCGAGATCGTCGACGAGGCGGCGGATTATCTTCTGGTCGCAAAAAAATTTCGGACCGCATCAAACGAAAGTGCCGCGCCGAATTTTTCACGTTTCGTACACGCCCCGATTTACCCCGACAAGCCGGGACTTTATATTGTATACACCACGCAATGCCCCTTCACATACCACCATGTCGAAGAAACGCTCGAAGAAGCCAGGCTGCACAGGGTCGAAGCATCGGCCCATCGAATCACGTCGGCCAGAGAAGCGAGAGAATCGCCCGTCCCGTGGACGGCCTATGCCGCTTATCTTGATGGGAAATACCTGGGACACGAAATTTTGACCGCAAAAAAACTGGCAAAAAAGCTGAGCGATTTAAATGTGATCGCCAGTTAAAGGGGAGGCATACCGACTAAAAAAATAAACTGAAAATACCACCAAGGAAAATGTATCCTTTGTATATCAATGGCTTTGTTTGATGAAAGCGCGACACGACGCTCTCCATCGTGTATAATATAGGTAGAATGCTTGAAATTAATTTAATTGAGTAAATCGTTACCCACTTAACCTTTCCTTTTCATACGCTCTTGTATCTGATTCGAGGGGGTGATCCACGCCACAGGGTTCGAAAAAACCATGTACTTCTGGGACATCGTTTTTCACCGAACACTTGCTCGACGGTTACATTGAAAGGAGTGATGGGCAATGAGCGAAAAAGAAAGCATGTACAAAGAAGTAAACACGGGCAGAAAGCCATACTTTTACGAAGCTGTTTTTATTATCCTCGTTGTTGCATGTTTAATTCTTGGAGCAGTCAAACTCTGGGAGACCGACGTTCACATTCCACTGGTCATCTCGGCAGCCGTTGCGGCGATGATGTCGATGTGGCTCATGAAGGTAAAGTGGGCGGTCATCGAAGAGGGAATTCTCACCTCGATCCTGATGGGAATGCAGGCAATCCTGATACTTTACACGGTCGGTACGCTCATCGGTTGCTGGATTCAAAGCGGCGTCGTCCCCACCATGATCTACTACGGACTGGACATCATAAGCCCCTCCATTTTTCTCATCGCAACTCTTCTTATTTGTAGTATTGTTTCACTGGCGACCGGTACCTCATGGGGAACCAGCGGTACGGTCGGCATCGCTCTCATGGGCATAGGCGCGGGTCTCGGCATCCCGGCTCCGATGTGCGCCGGCTTCGTCATCTCCGGTGCCTATTTCGGCGATAAGATGTCGCCGCTGTCCGACACGACAAACTTGGCGCCCGCCATGGCGGGTACCGATCTCTTCCAGCATATCCGCGCGATGTGCTGGACGACCGGACCGACATACGTCATCGTTCTGATCGCGGCGGGCGTCATGGGAATGAGGTACGCGGGCGGAAGCCTGGACGCGGAGAGGATCACCGCCATTCAGATGCTGATGGGGGGCGAGTTCTCCATCTCCCCCATCGGCCTCCTGCCGCCGATCATCGTCATCGGCCTCGCGGCCTCCAAGAAACCGGCCATTCCCAGTATCTTCGCGGGCGTTATCGCCGGCGGCATCCTCGCGGCTTTTCAGGGCGTCGGCTTCGGCACCCTGCTCGACGTTCTGCAGAACGGCTACTCTCCCGATCTCGCCGCGAAGGTTGCGGAACTCGGCGAGGACACTGCCGCCATCGCCAAGCTGCTCTCCGAGTCAGGAATCACGGGCGTTACCCCCCAATCTGCCGTGGATGCGGCTGGCGTTCTCAACGAACTCCTCGCACGCGGCGGCCTCCAGTCGATGAACTGGACCGTCTCCCTCATCATCTGCGCGCTGACGTTCGGCGGCATACTGGAGCGCGTCGGTTTCCTCGAGGTCCTGCTCGACACGTTGCTCAAAAACGTCAGATCGGCCGGCGGCCTCTGCGCCTCCGTCGTCGTATCCTGTTTCTTCACCAACCTGTTCACGGGCGACCAGTACATCTCCCTTGTCCTGCCGGGGCGTATGTTCAAGGATAAATTTATCGCTGCCGGCCTGCATCCCCGCATGCTCTCCCGCAGCCTGGAGGACTCGGGAACGCTGACGAGCGTGCTCATCCCGTGGAACACATGCGGCGCCTATCATACGACCACACTTGGCGTACCCACGGCGCAGTACATACCCTACGCCATCCTCAACTGGCTGAACCCGATCATGGCGATCGTGCTGACCTACGCCGGCATCGGAATCTCGTGGGCGAAAAAGGACGGCGGCTTCGTCATCAGCAGAAGCAAGCCGAAGGACATCTAGAAGGCATCGTTTTGCGGGCGCCGATCGCAACTCGGCGCCCGCTTTCAGAGAAAGATCGATCGCAAATTGTGAACAATTACACCTTCGGAGCTTTTGCACGAGAATTTTGTCGTTTAAGCACTCAAACATGGAATTTCCCTGGAAAAGCTTGCAATTTTATTCACTTTGGAAACAACGCTCGGCAGGAGCTGCAACTCTTTACCGCTTGCGCTGCTTCAGTCTGTTACTGAGAGAGGAGGGGGAATTGGTCGGAAAATCGTTTCACAGCGGCAAGAACTCCCGATTCAGCTCCATTACTAAACACCATCTGGAGGTGTACGAATTTGAAGAAGATCACGGCAGTCCTTGCGGTTCTTTTCATCTTTGCGGCGGCAGGCATGGCAGTAGCGGCGGAACCCATCAAGATCGGTTATCTCGCGGCCCTCACCGGAGACTATGCGGCCTATGGACAGACTGAAGTCAACATGGCGAAACTCGTGGTCGGCGATATCAACGCCAAGGGCGGCGTTCTGGGACGCCCGCTGGAACTGGTCGTCTACGACACGAAGACACGTAACGAGGACGCGGTCAACGCCGTCCGCCGCATGATCGAGAGCGACAAGGTCGTGGTAATCATCGGGGCGAACTCGAGCGGCATCAACATCGCGACGGCCCCGATCGTCGACAAGGGCAAGGTGGCGCAGATCGGCACCGTTGCGACGAACCCTCTCGTCACGGTCGACAACAAGGGCAAGGTCCGCCCGTACTCCTTCCGCATCTGCTTCACAGACCCCTACCAGGGGGCGCTCGGAGCGAGCTTGGCATATACCACCCTCAAGAAGGACAAGGCCGCCGTCCTCTATAACGTCGGCTCCGACTACGCGCAGGGCCTCCGCGAGTTCTTCGTGAAGGACTACAAAAAATTAGGCGGCAAGATCGCAGCGGACGAAGGATACCGCGAGACCGACGTCGACTTCCGCGCGCAGCTCACCAAGATCAAGAACAGCGGCGCCAACGTGCTGTTCCTCCCCGGCATGGGCAAGGATATGGCGCTCATCATCAAGCAGGCGAGGGAGCTCGGCCTGAAAGACCTCACGATCATCGGCGGCGACGGCTACGGCGAGTTCATGAACGAGATCGCGGGCGACTCCATGATCGGCACTTACTGGGTTAACCACACCTACCTCGAAGACCCGGGGATGGCCCCCATCTTCAAGCGCTACAAGGAAGTCTACAAGGACGACTGCAAGGAGTTCGTGAACGGAACGATGGCCTACGACGCGACGTACTGGGTGGTCGACGCCATCAAGCGCGCCGGCAAGGTCGACGGCCCCGCCATCGCGAAGGCGCTCGAGAATACGAAAAACCTGAAGCTCAATCACGCCACCCTGACGATCGACCCGAAGGATCACAACCCGGTGAAGAAAGCCGGTATCATCCTTCTGGTTGGCAAGGACCTCAAGGCGAAGTTCTTCCAGAAGGTCGAGCCCAAATAGTGTCAGAAAAACCGGGGGCGCGGAGAATTCTCCGGCCCCCGGTTCTGTGCTTTTATGTGATCGGAAGGTTGAGGTGGATTCATGGATACGTTTATCCAGCAGGTAATCAACGGCTTGTCCCTGGGCTCGGTATATGCTCTCATCGCCGTCGGTTACTCCCTCGTTTACTCGATTTTGCTGTTCTCCAACTTCGCACACGGAGGATTTCTGGTTATCGGAGGTTACATCTGTTATTTCATGCTTCGCGGTGCCGGCGCGAATATATGGATCGCGGCGCTCGCGGCGCTCGTGGGCGCCGGAGTATCCGCCATTCTCGTGGAGCGCCTGGCCTACAAGCCGATCCGTGAACGAACGCCGGTCACCCTCTATATGCTCATCGCCTCCATGGGCATGAGCATTGTAATCGAGAACATTTTCGTCGTGACGATCGGTGGGCGTTTCCGTGCGCTCCCCCCAGTCATTCCGACGCAACCGGTGGATCTGATGGGCATTGCTTCGACCAGCGCGTTCGACCTTCTGTCGCTCGCGACAGCGATCGTCTTTCTCGTCGGACTTCAGCTCTTTCTATCGAAGACGAAGTGGGGCCTTGCTATCCGCGCGGCATCATATAATCTCAGGACAGCGGGCTTGATGGGCGTGAACGTGAACCGGCTCATCTCGATCGTCTTCTTCGTAGCCGGGCTTCTGGCGGGCGTGGGAGGCATCTTCCTGTCCGTCCGCTACACGTTGTACCCACAGCTCGGCATGATCACGACAAAGGCGTTCGTCGCCGCGGTCATCGGCGGGCTCGGCTCGCTGCCAGGCGCCGTGGTGGGCAGCCTGATCCTGGGGCTCGCGGAAATGCTGGCGGCTGGGTTTATCTCCAGCCAGTTCCGCGATCTCATCGTATTCGGCCTCCTCATCTTCACCCTCATCGTCCGTCCGACGGGGCTCTTCGGCAAATCCGTCGGCGAGAAAGTGTAGGTATCCGGATGGACGGCTACGCTAGCGGTATTCTCACCCTGCTCGCGGTCAATTGCATCGCGGCGCTCGGCGTCTCGCTCTTCACCGGATTCACCGGCATATTCACCCTGGGACATGCCGGCTACATGGCGATCGGCGCCTACACGGCGGCGATCCTCACCGTCGAATACGGCATTCACTGGCTGCCCGCGGTTCTTGCCGGAGGCGTACTGGCAATGGTCTGCGCCTACCTGATCGGTCTGCCGACACTGAAGCTCGTCGGCGACTATTACACCATCGCATCGCTCGGGCTGGGCGAAGCGATCCGCCTCATCATCGAGAACTGGGACAGCATGACGCGCGGTGCGCGCGGCTACCCCGGAATCGACGATTTTACCACCATGCCTGTGGCGTTCGGATTTCTTGTCGTCATGGCGATCGGGATGTTCTTCCTCGTGAACAGCAACTTCGGACGCGCGTTCAAAGCCTGCCGGGACGACTACGTGGCGGCCTCCCTGCTCGGTTTTCACACGGCGAACTACAGAATTCTGAGCCTCGCAATCTCCGGTTTCTACTGCGGCGTCTCGGGCGCGCTTCTCGGAGGATTCATGTCCTTCATCCAGCCCGTCATGTTCGACATGGCGAAGTCGACGGAGCTCGTGTCGGTCGTCGTCTTCGGCGGACTGGGTTCCATGAGCGGATGCCTCATCGGTACGACGATCCTGACCCTCGTGACCGAGCTCTTCCGCCCCATCGCGCAGTACAGGATGCTGATCTACGGTCTCGTGCTGGTGCTCGTCATGGTCCTCCGTCCCGAAGGGATCATGGGCACCAACGAACTCACGCCGGGCTTCATCAAGCGGATCTTCGGCGGCAGGAAGAAAACGCCGCTGGCCGGGGAGAACTCGCAATGACCGCGCTGCTTACTCTCAAAGGCGTGACCAAATCATTCGGGGGCATTCAGGCTGTCAAGGACATGAGTTTCTCCATCGAAACGGGGGAGCTCGCCGGACTCATCGGCCCGAACGGCGCCGGCAAAACGACGATCTTCAACCTTGTGACGGGTGTTTACGACGTCACGAGCGGGGACATCGAATACGGCGGCCGCAACATCAACAGCCTGAAGACGTACCAGGTCATCTCTCTGGGTATCGCGCGCACGTTCCAAAATCTTCGCCTCTTCGCCGCGTCCTCCGTTCTGGGAAACGTGATGACGGCGGCCCAGCAGCACCACAAGTACAGTTTTCTCGAAGCGCTGAGCCACTCCGGCCGCTGGAAATCGATGGAAAAGACCACCCGCGAGGAGAGCATGGGCCTGCTGGAGCGGGTCGGCCTCGCCGACCGGGCGAATCAGGCGGCGGGAACGCTGCCATACGGCCTGCAGAGGCGCCTGGAGATCGCACGCGCCATCTCGCTGCGCCCGGACCTGCTCCTGCTGGACGAACCCGCCGCCGGTATGAACGCGGATGAGGTCGTGCACCTGAACGAGCTGATCGTAGCGATTCACAGGGACTTCAACCTGACCATCCTGTTGATCGAGCACCACATGGATATGGTCATGGAGATATGCCCCCACATCGTCTGCATGAACTTCGGGGCCAAGATCGCGGAGGGATCGCCGGAACAGATCCAGAGTCACCCGGAAGTCTTGAAAGCATACCTGGGAGAGGAGGAGTAGAACATGCCCGAAGCATCGAACGAAAAAACGCCTCTTCTCTCGGTAAACAACCTGTCGGTCAACTATGGCGCCATCAAAGCCCTCAAAGGAGCGACCCTTGAGGTCTACGCGGGGGAGATCGTCGCCGTCATTGGGGCAAATGGCGCCGGGAAATCCACCCTGATGAACGCCATCATGGGCGATATTCCCCGCGCAGGCGGGCAGATACTCCTCGGAGGCAAAGCGCTGCCCGCAAGGAGCTTTCAGGTCGTGAGCGCGGGCGTTTCGCTCTCCCCCGAGGGAAGAAAGGTCTTCGCGCCCCTCTCCGTACACGAAAATCTCGAGATGGGCGCGTTCCCCCTCAAGGACCGTTCGGAGATGGCGGAGCAGATGGAGAAGGTTTACACTCTCTTCCCCCGCCTTAAAGAGCGGCAGGGGCAATACGCGGGTACGCTCTCGGGCGGGGAGCAGCAGATGCTCGCGATCGGCCGCGCGCTCATGGCGAAACCGAGAGTGCTGCTGCTGGACGAACCGTCTCTGGGTCTCGCGCCGATCATCATCAGCGAGATATTCAAGGAGCTGACCGAGGTCAACAATAAGCTCGGCATGACGATCCTGATCGTCGAACAAAACGCCCGCAAGGCGTTGTTGCTCTCGCACAGGGCTTATGTCCTGCAGACCGGGACCATCACGATGGAGGGGCGCGCAGACTATCTGCTACACGACCCCGTCATTGAAGCGGCCTATCTGGGTGGCAAAAAAGGATAAAATTTGCGAATATGAAGACAGGGGCAAGGAGAGGAAAACCGCGTGAAATCCCTCTCCTTGCTTGCTTTCCAACCTTCTTCTCCTCTGTCAACGGTCTGAGAAAATGTCCGTTTCAGGTTTCGTTAAAAGCTTCCGGCGCGTTTGGAGCCTCGCCGGAAGCTTTAACTTTTTATCGTGCTGTGACGGCATTTGCGTTCGCATGATTTTCAGTGTCCTTGAATGGAGTGTGCCACGGATGGTTTTTTCGAGGTTGATACGTTTTTCGGGGTCCCTCTTTTTTCACCGTTTCCGGAAGCGGACGTACCTTCTTTTCCAGCCTCCTGAGAGCAACGGCATGTCCCTCCTGGCGCCAGACCAGGATGTTCCCGGCACGGGTCTCCCTGACTTCCACGATAGCCCGAACCTCCAATGCGTCCTTGGGGTCGACCGGAACGTAAGATGAGCCCTTGTAGCTTATACTGCCTCCACCGCTCACTTTTCTGACCTCTCGCAGGGCAAATACATCTTCCAGCCGTATCTTCGGATCGAGAGCCACGTACGCGCTCGCTGCCTCGGCGGGCGGCACGGAATACCTTTCATTGTGCCTGGCAATCAAACCGGGCAGGGCCTTGTTGGCCTCTTCGATGCTTCCAACCCCAAGTAATCTCAACTCCACCGGCAGGCGATCCTGCAGCGTCTCCCAGAGACGCTCGATCCGCCCCTTCGCCTGCGGGGTAGAGGCCATTATGTGTTCGATGCGCAACTCGGCCAGTGCTTTGCCGAAATTCGACAGGGGAACCTGTTCTCCGTCGAGCTCCTGTTCGAGCGTGAGCTTCTCCTTCGGCGAACGAAAGATCGTGTGCCGGTCGCTGTATAAACCGAGAGGGACACCGTAGCGTTCGATCCCTTCGCACATCGCAAGAACATAGCCGTCGCCGCACTCGTTTGGCGTAAAGGCGGCGCCGACGACCACACCCGTTGCGTCATCGATGGCAGCGTGCAAGGCGAAACGACCGTACGCTTCGCCCAGCCATGCGTACGGCGTCGCGTCCGTCTGCCAGAGCATACCGCTCTGGCTTCGCCGATCCCGGCTGCGATGTAGCCGAGGGCGACGTTGACGACCGCGCTTACTCTCATGTCCTCTCGATTTCAAAATACGAGCCACGCTCGAAGTACTCAGAACGATTCCTTCATGCTCCGCAAGCAGTTCGCCGCAGTGGGTGAAATTGCTGTCCGGGTACTTTTCCTCGTATAACTTCGCCACTTGCTGGCGCAGCTCCCCGGGAAGAGAGTGAGAGGGCTTACGCCCCCTGTTGCCGTGAATCAATCCTTCCGCTCCTTCCGCTCTGTATCTCACTCTCAAACGTCTCACCTGACGATCCGTCAGACCAAGGCTCGCCGCCGCCTCCGAGCAACTCATACTGCCGCTTGTCACTCGCTCCAATACCAATGCACGCTTCAATTCTCTTTTCGACAAAGATATACGTCCTTCTTCCATGAGGACATTTTCACAGACGAATTACGAGCGGACATTATCACAGACGAATGGCA
>JAVBQG010000050.1:0-60733 GCA_031549185.1 Synergistaceae bacterium
TTTTGGCATCGAGATCACCTGCGTGCCGCCGATCAGGTCGCCCGCGCGCAGGTGCTCGCGGTTGAAAAACGGGATGCTTGTGATCGCCAGCGCCCAGCCGAGCATCGTCAGCTGCTGCCAGCCACCCGCCTCGGCGTCGAGGCTGAGGAAAAGCGAGAGCGGCAGGAAGACCTCGATCTCGCGCGTCAGGTTGCGGGCGACGACTGCCGACGGCGACAGCTCGCCGCCGCTTCGGTTGACCACCCGCAGGTTGCAGATCCTCTTCCCCGGCGTCCTCCCCTGCCAGGCCAGCTCGAAGTGCAGAAAATACAAATTTCGCACCAGGAAGGCGACGAAGAGGGCGATCGTCAGGCCGACCAGCGCCCTCATGTGCGAGCGAATGAGAAAGAAGATGACGAGGAGGATGCAGACGATCGCGGCGATCTGAAACGTCATGTCCAGCAGAAAGGCGACCAGACGCTCGCCGTGGTTCGCCACGCGAATGTCGAGCGGGACGCCCTCGGGACTGGTGAGAATCTTCCGCTTGTGCTTCGCCCCTTCGAGGATCTCCTCGACGCGGTCAGTCCGCAGCGGCATCGTTCATCCCCCCCGTTTTTTCCCTGCCCGCGTAATAAAAATAGCAGAGCCAGACGAGCGCCGAGACCAGCGCGAAGACGTAGCGGCCGGGCGTGTTGGCGATCAGCTGGCGAAAGCCGCCCTCCAGAATCCCCGCGATCATAAAGAGCGTCACGCAACCGGCGGCAACGCCGGCCGCCCTGCGCCCGTAAATGGCGAGGCTCTCCAGGCGCGACAGCGGGCCGGGGAAGAGGATTTTCTCGGCGATGACGAAGCCCGCCGCGCCGCAAAGCAATATCGCCAGCAGCTCCGTGACGCCGTGGATCGACAGCCAGCCGACAAAGTCGATCGTGAGGCCCTTCTCCGCGTGCAGGGCGATCATCGCGCCGAGCGCGAGGCCGTTGTAGGCGAGCAGCATGATCGTGGGGACGCCGAGCGCGAAGCCGAGGCCGAAACAGAAGATGCCGACCATCGTGTTGTGCTGGAAGAGGAAATTCGCGAAGACGACGAACGTGTGGACGAAACCCGGCCACGGCGCGAAGAGCTCGTCGGTCAACAGATCCGCGGCGGTGCTGCCGGGGCCGCGGTTGCCGGCCAGGCTCTCGGGGACCAGCAGGTTGAAGTAGCTGATGTCCGCCCGCACCAACACGTAGCCCGCAACCATCCCCGCCAGCATGAGGACGGCAGCCAGTGCCAGATGGCGGCGCAGCTCGCGGACGGCGCGGGGGAAGCCGCTCTTGAAAAAGTCGGCCATGCTTCGCACCATACCGACGCGGGGGCCGTAGACGACCAGATACGAGCGCAGCGCCAGGCTCTCCAGATAGAGCAGTAGGTTGCGGTCGAGCACGATGCCCCGCGCCACGGAGAGCGAGGACATCGCGGCCTGGTGAAGCAGCGGCAGCAGCGCCACCTCCTCGGCGGAGAGCGCCGAGATTCCGGACGCCTCGGCGCGGCTCACCAGATCGTCGAGCTGCCGCCAGGCGTGCTCGCGCCCCCGGCGAAACTCGGCGCTGCGCAGCGCGAGCGACTGACGTTCACCGCGGACGTGTTCCACGGGAAACGCGTTCACAGCAGTCCCCTCTGCTTGATCATGAGGTAGCGGTTGAGCACGGCGGTCGAGATCAGCTTTGCCGGCAGGTCCAAACAGTGGACGCCGAGGCGAGCGACGCGCTCCAACACGATCTGCCGCTCGCGCAGCAGGTCGGCGGCGATTACCGCCTTCGCCACGTCCGGAAAGCGCTCGGGTCTTGCCTCCTGCAGGCCCGTCAGCAGCGGATCGCGCATCGTCACGAAGATCACCACGTGGCGGCGGGCCATCAGTTGCAGGCTCTCGATCAGCAGCTCGGCCGAGATCGTGTCCACGAACTCGGTGAAGAGAACCACGAGGGAACGTCTCCCGAGGCGTGAACCCAGCTCGGCCAGGCCGAGCGTGAAATTCGTCTCCTCCGCCCGGTAGGCGAGGCCGGAGGTGAAGAGCTGGAACTGCGCGAAGTACGGCATCCCGCGCCCCGGCTTGAGAAAATTCCGGAAGCGCGCGTCGAAACCGCAGCCGCCGATGAAGTCGCCGCTGTAGAGCGAGATCCAGCTCAACAGCAGCCCAACTTTGATCGCGTGGTCGAGCTTCGGCATCCCGTCGACCGGCTCCAACATCAGGCGCCCGGTGTCGAAGCCGACGACGATCTGGTGGTTCCGCTCCTGCCGGAACTCCTTGCAGAGCAGTTTCCGGTGGCGCGCCGAGCGCTTCCAGTCGATCAGGCGATTGTCCATGCCCTGCGCGTAGTCGCAGAGATTCTCGAACTCCGTCCCCTCACCCTTCAGCCGTTGCGTCTTGACGCCGAAGACGGCCTCGCGCGAGAAGAAAAGCAGGGCCGCGTCGTGGATGCCCTTCACGTCGGGCACGACGTCGATGCCCGCGCCGACCGGGCGGCGCTGCCGCATCGTCGTCAGGCCGAGAGGGCCGTTCCACCGCAGCCAAAGGGCCTGGACGGTCACGCGTCCGCGCCGGAGGGGAACCACCGGCAGGCGAAGGTCGAGGCGGCCGTCCGCCATCGTCCCGGATACGATCCCCGGGGGCTTTGTCTCGCCCGTCAGCTCCAGCAGCGCCTGAATCTCGCGGCGGCCGCCGCGGTCCATTTCGAGCGCGGCCGAGACGGCGCCGGGGCGCCCCAGGTACAGCATGGCGGGGACGCTCGGCTCGACATGCAGGCGACGGCCGGAGGGCGTCGCGATCATGTCCGTCGCCATAAAGGCGAGCACGGCGGCGGGAAGGTAGAGTGCGAAGTACCAGTGCCCCGGCCAGGCGGAGACGATCACCATGGCCAGCGGCACGGAGAGCGAGAAGAGGAGGACGGCGCGGCGCGTGGGCCTCATCTCGGCACGGGGGTCTGGTCGACGATGGCGCGCAGGGCGTCGTCGCACGAGACGCCCTCGATGTCCGAGGCGGGCGTCATCACGATGCGGTGGCGGAGAAGCGGAACGGCCAGCCGCTTCACGTCGTCGGGGATGACGAAGTCGCGCCCCAGGACGGCGGCGTAGGCGCGGGCGGCGGCCGCCATCATGTTGGCGGCGCGCGTCGAGGCCCCGGTCTCGATGGCCGGGTGCTGCCGCGTGCCGCGCACAATCTCCACGATGTAGTCGACGAGGGCGTCGGTCAGCTGGATGCGGGCGGTGAGCGCCCGCGCGTAGGCGATGTGGTCGGGCTTGATCACGGATCCGATCCCGAAGTCCGCGATCTTCGGCATCGCCGAGTGGTGCCCGTGCAGGCGCACGATCCGCCACTCCTCGTCGCGCGAGGGGTAGTCGATCACCAGCTTGAAGAGGAAGCGGTCGAGCTGTGCCTCCGGCAACGGGTAGGTGCCCTGCTGCTCGATGGGGTTCTGCGTGGCCACCACCATGAACTCGTCGCCGAGGTCGTACGTCTGGCGGTCGATGGTGACCGAGCGCTCGTTCATCGCCTGCAGGAGCGCCGCCTGCGTCTTCGGCGGCGTGCGGTTGATCTCGTCCGCCAGCAGGATCTGCGTGAAGATCGGCCCCTGTGTGAGGACGAACTCGCCCGACTGGAAGTTGAAGAGGTTGGTGCCCAGGATATCGCCGGGCATCATGTCCGGCGTAAACTGGATGCGTCCGAACTGCAGGTCCAGGCAGGCCGCGAAGGACTGCACGAGAAACGTCTTGCCGGTGCCGGGCGCGCCCTCCAGAAGCACGTGCCCCCCGCAGAGGAGGCTCGCCAGCATCAGGTCGAGCGCCTCGCCCTGTCCGATTACGGCCTTGCCGACCTCAGTCCTGACGGCCCCTACGATGCCGCCTATCAATTGCAGATCCATTCGACAGCTCTCCCTTCCAGTCGTGTATCTCCCAGGCGCATTCGAGAAGCCTGGCCAGTTCTTTTTTATTTTTCGCGTCGACCCCGGAGGACTCCCGCAGTATGGCGGAACTGGAGCTCTTCAGGCCCCGCGACTTTCCGATCCGGTCCAGCCGCTCGGCCATGGCGAACTCGTCCAGGCTCTGCGGAAGGTGCATGAGGTGCGCCGCGGAGCGGATCGTCATCCTCACATAGCGCTTGAGCACGGCGGCGTGGTACCCCGCGTAGTCCAGCAGATGGGCCGCATTGTTGGTCAGGCTCTCCTTGCCGAAGTCGAGGGCGGGTTTCGGCGCCAGCGGCGCGCCGAAGCGCCCCGTCCCCGCCGCGAGAAGGAGGGCGGCCGAGCAGCAGAGCAACAGCGTTACGACGACGAACGGAAAGCGGAAGAGCAGCGCCAGCAGCGACGGCGCGGCGGCCTGAAAACCGTGCCCGGTCTCGTCGAAGACGATCGGCGCAGTCGGATCTCCGTCGCCGGAGAGGCGGAGCATGTCGACCAGCGCGACCATGAAGGCCGCGTTGTTTCCTTTGACGATGCCGTGGTTGGCGAGGACGTCGGGGTCGGAGAGCACCCAGACGCGCTGTTCGCCGTCCATGATCTCGCCGACCAGCATTCCGTCCGCGTCGCCGACGACCGGTTCCATCTCCTCCGAGCGCATGAGCTGCACGATGCCGCCGCCCTCCGGCGCGATGCCGATGCGGTTGGGACTCCACTGCCGCGGCCACTTCGTCCGGTAGAGTTCGGTGCGCGCGGTCGCGACGAGGGCCAGCGTCGTCTGCGCCTCCAGGAGCGAGACGGGCTCGGCGCCGGCGATCCAGGCCGGGCGATCCTCGTCGGGTGTGCCCAGCCACTTGGGCAGGACGAGCAGCAGCCTCGGCGCGGACATCAGCTTCATGCTCTCGGCGTTCGACACGAAACGAAGGTCCGGCTCCGCCACAATCAACGTTCCGCGCGCGCCGACGGCCGCGAGCGTGTTGCGGACGCCCCGGACGACCGGGCGGTCGAGCCGCCGCATGACGTCGTAGAACCCGCCGTAGCCGATGGCGGAGACGGAGTACGTCCCCGGCAGGTGCCGGTTGCCTCCCGACACGCGGTCCCCGTCCCACGCATGTAGCAGGACGGTCAGCGCGAAGAGCCCCGTCGCGGCGGCGATCAGCAGGAGGATGGAAGAGCGGGTGAAGGGCGATCCGCCCGCGGCGTTCTTCGGGTTCGCGAGGCTCACGAAAAACTCCCCTGCCGCAGGACGGCGAAGAGGGCGTCGTAGCTGCGGCGGCAGGCGGCGTAGTCGTCCGCCTCGGGCTGATGCGTTCCGAAATAGGAGATCTCGACGCGTCCGATGATGTCGGCGAAGGCGCTGTACCCCTCCGGCGAAAGGGCGATGCCGCGCAGAATCTCGCGGCTCGTGAGAGAGACGGAGATCGGCACGCGGAGGCGCAGGCGCAGCTCGCCGATGCTCTGGAGAAGGAGCACGTGCATGGCCTCGGCGAAGCTACCCGCCCGCGCCAGGTCGTCGGCCTCGATCTGCGCCTGCCCCATACGGAGGGCGACGGCCTCGGGAGCGGCGTCCTCCGCCACCCCGCCCCGCTCCATCCGCCGCGCGCGGCTGGCGCTCCACAGGTTCGTGCGCATCGACGAGAGGAACACGACGAGGATCATGGCGATCGAAAGGAAGAGGATCACGCGCGCCGCGCCCGGCGATATTTCGAGCCGCTGGAACTTCCACCACGTGCGATAGTCCTCCGGCTCGATTTTTTTCGGCCCCTCGGGCAGTTCCGTCTGCAGGCCGAGCTTGCGTTTGGCGGCCAGCGCCGCCTCGGGGGCCTTTTGGACGAGGGCGTCGCGCTCGGCGCGGGGAAGCGGCATGGGAGGGTTCACAGGACCGGCAAAGACAGGGGACGGGACGAACGACAGCATCGCCGCCCAAAACACCGCACACAAAACCCAGACCGATTTCATCCATCAATGCCCCCCGACGGCTTCAAGATCGATTTGAAATGAAAGGCCTGAGGGGTAACGCGTAAAACCAACTCGCATGGTTCGCCGCGCCCCAAACACCTTTTTGACTGCCAATTGGTATAAATCAAGCTTTCAAGCGCCTCCGAAGGCGCGACTTTATTTTATCATAATCCCTCACCCGTTTTTTCGCGTCATCCCCTCACGCACCGCGCCACGGATGACCGCGGCGGCGACGGCGGTCAGGACAGCCACGACGAGGAAGATCTGGGGGATCGAGAGGCCTAGCTCCAGCAGGATCGTCGTGCCGAGGGAGGACATGACCATGAAGAACGAGTCCGACACGTTGCCGCAGGCCGTCACCGTAGCCATGCGGCTCTCCTCCGTTCGGCTCTGGATGATTGCGTAGAGCGGCACGATGTAGAGGCCGCCGAAGAACGAAATCGCGAAGAGGCAGACCAGCACCGCCAGATTCGGCGGCGAGGAGAGAAACGCGGCCACGCCGACGACGGCCGCGCCGTGCGGGGGTTCGCGCAGGCTGGCCAGATAGAGCAGCATACTCGCAACCGCCATGCCCACCGCCGCCCATGGAACGTAGCGGCCGGAGATCTCGTTCTTCAGCAGGCCGTTGCAGGCAAGGGACCCCATTCCGATGCCGACGGAGAAGGTCGCGAGAAAGAGCGTCGCCACCTGCGCGTCCGCGCCGAGGACGTCCCTGGCGTACGTCGGAAACTGCGAGAGGAAGGTCGCGCCCACGAACCAGAACCACGAGCCGCCGACCACGGCCGCGAAGACATCGCGCCGGGGCATGACGTCGCGCACGATGGCGACGGTTTCGCGAAGGACGTTGAAGCGGAATTCGAGCCCCGGGTCGATCGGCCGCGTCGGCGGGATGTAGCGACTGGCCCAGTAGCCGGCGACGGCGATGGCCTCCACCAGCAGACTCACGCGGTGCTCTCCGCCCTCTCCGAGTACCGAGAGCCCGCCCGCGATCGTGCCCGTCAGAATGGCGAGAAAGGTCCCCGTCTCGATCAACGCGTTGCCGCCGATCAGCTCCTCCTTTTTCAGGTGCTGCGGCAGGATGCTGTATTTAAGCGGGCTGAAGAAGGCGGCCTGCACGCCCGCCAAAAAGAGGACGGCCATCAGCAGCGGGATGCTCCCCGCCTGGAAGCCGGCGACCGCGCCGCCCATGAGAGCGATCTCTGCGATCTTGACCTTCCGCACGAGGCCGGCACGCTCGTATTTGTCGGCCAGCTGGCCCGCCAGCGACGAGAAGAGGAAATAAGGGAGGATGAAGACGCCCGCCGCCGCCGTGATGATGATCCGCGCGTCCACGTGTGCCAGGTCGGCGAGGCGGTAGGTGATCAGGATCACCATGGCGCTCTTGAAAAAATTGTCGTTGAACCCGCCAAGGAACTGCGTCAGAAAGAGCGGCATGAAATACCGCGAGCGAAAGAGCGCGAACTGGCTTCCCCCCGCCAAGGCATCACCCCCGTATCGGTTTCGAAATTGTAAGCACTCGAAAGCGTTTGCGACAACGTAGGTTGGCCGGGTATGGAGAGGGCGCTTGCATTGCGCTCGCCCGTGCGCTATTCTTCTCTCACGAAGCTAAGTAAAGGTTACGGCGTTATCCTTAATTAAGAGATCCGCTAAGTAAAGGTTAAGGCGTTATCCTTAATTAAGCGGGCCACTAAATTAAGTTTGCGCGTCTCTTCGTGGGAGGGGTATTTTCGGTGAGGATGGAAGATTTCAAGGCTGGGCGGCGGATCCAGCGATACCAATACAAGAGTTTCGAACCGACGCACATCGACTGCGAGTGGACCTGGGATGACCCGGTCGTGTCGCTCTTGCTCGAAAAAGCGGCGGGGAGCCTCGGGGAGCTCAACGCCTTTTCGTCGATCGTGCCGGATGTGGATCTCTTCATCGAGATGCACGTCGTAAAGGAGGCGCAGACCTCCAGCGGCATCGAAGGGACGCAGACGGCCATGGACGAGGCGTTTTTGCCCGAGGAGCAGATTCTTCCCGAGAAGCGGGACGACTGGCGCGAGGTTCGGAACTACATCGACGCGATCAACCACGCGATTGCCAACCTGGAGAAGCTCCCCCTCTCGAACCGCCTGCTGAGGGAGACGCACGTTTTTTTGATGCGCGGCGTGCGGGGAGAGAAGAAGACGCCGGGAAAATTCCGGACCAGCCAGAACTGGATCGGGGGATCCGGCCTCATGGACGCCGCCTATATTCCACCGCACCCGGACGGGGTACTCGAATTGATGGGAGACCTGGAGAACTTCTGGCACAACGAGGATATCGCGACACCGCACCTGATTCGCGTCGCCATCAGCCACTATCAATTCGAGACCATACACCCGTTTCTGGATGGAAACGGGCGCATCGGGCGGCTTTTCATTCCGCTGTACCTGCTGAGCCACGGCCTTCTGGCCAAGCCGTCCCTTTATCTGTCCGACTTCTTCGAGCGAAATCGCGGGAGCTACTACGACGCGCTCACACGAACGCGCGAGTCCGACGATCTGTTGCATTGGGTCAAATTTTTTCTCTCCGGCGTGGACGAAACGGCTCGCAAGGGGCGCGCGGTTTTCGTCAGGATCCTGGAATTACGGACGCAGGCGGAGACTGAAACCTTCAAAATGGGGAGGAGATCCGGCAGCGCAAAAAAACTTCTCGATTATCTTTTTCAAAAACCGGCGATCGAAGTTTCGGATGTCAGGCGACTGCTGTCGCTTAGCACCCCCAGCGCCAATACGTTGCTGAAGGTATTCTGCGAGGCGGGCATCTTGTACGAGAGCACGGGGCGCTTGCGTGGAAGGGTTTTCACATTTAAGAGATACCTCGATCTGTTCTCGGAATGATGCACACAAACCCCGCTTGCTTTTCCTCTCCATGCTGCTACCATTGGTGAAGCAGTGCGCATTTCGTGTCAATTAAATGCAAAGGCGTAAAGGGTGAAACGTCAAAACATGTTCGCACGGCAACTCACCGTATCGATAAACATCCCTTTTAGATGGCAACTCGGCATTACACAAACCAGGAGGTGTTGCAGATGAAGATTCTGATCGCGCCCGGACGTTACGTGCAGGGCGTCGGTGCGGTACGGCACGCGGGGCAGCACGTCGCACTGCTAGGGCAACAGGCGCTCGTCGTCGGCGGCAAACGGGGGCTGGAGTCGGTTCGCGACAAGGGGCTCCACGAAAGTTTCAAGGAGAACGGCGTGGCCTGCGTCGAGGAGCACTTCGGCGGCGAGTGCAGCCGCGAGGAGATCGAGCGCCTCAAGAAGGTCGCCGCCGGCAAGAAATCCGACGTGATCGTGGCGGCGGGCGGCGGCAAGGCGATCGACACGGCCAAGGCCGTGGCCTACGAGCTGAAACTGCCGGTGGCGATCATCCCCACCATCGCGGCGACCGACGCGCCCTGCAGCGCGCTCTCGGTGATCTACACGCCGAAGGGCGTCTTCGAGAGCTACCTCGTGCTGCCGCGCAACCCCGACCTGGTGGTGATGGACTCGCAGATCATCGCCGACGCGCCGGTGCGCCTGCTGATCTCCGGCATGGGCGACGCGCTCGCGACGCACTTCGAGGCGCGCTCGTGCTACACGAAGAAGGCGCCCAACATGCCGGGCGGCGAGCAGACCGAGTCGGCGATGGCGCTTGCCGAGCTCTGCTACAACATCCTCATGAACTACGGCGTCGAGGCGGCGATCGCCTGCTCGGCCCACGCCGCGACGCCGGCCCTCGACAAGGTCATCGAGGCCAACACCCTGCTCTCCGGCATGGGCTTCGAGAGCGCCGGGCTGGCGGCGTCGCACGCCATCCACAACGGCCTCACCGTACTCCCCGAGACGCACCCCTATTACCACGGCGAGAAGGTCGCCTTCGGCGCGCTGACGCAGCTCATCCTGGAGGACTACCCGCGCGCGAAGATCCAAGAGGTCCTGAGCTTCTGCTACACGATCGGCCTGCCGATCACCCTCGCGCAGCTCGGCGTGACGGATGCGTCGCCGGAGCACCTGCGCCCGGCCGCCGAGGCCGCTTGCGCCCCCGGCGAGACGATCCACAACACGCCGTTCGCCGTGACGCCCGACATGGTGCTGAACGCCATGCTCGGCGCGGACGCGCTCGGACGGGACGTGATGATGCAGGACGGCCACGACGAAGCCTGCGACTGCGGTTGCGGCTGCTGATTCGCGAGACGGCAGATACGGAAAAAACGAAAATGCCGGCCGCGTGCGAGGCCGGCATTTTCATATATAATGGCCTCAAGGATGTGTTCGCATGACTCGGAAGCAGACCAAAAGACAGCTGCAGGCACAGGAGACGAAACTGAATATCTACAACTGCGCAAGCCGCCTGTTCGAGGAGAAGGGCTTCGACAACGTGACGATCGAGGACATCGCGGGAGAGTCCGGCGTATCGGTCGGCCTGTTCTATTACTATTTCAAGAGTAAGCACGAGATCCTCGCCATCTACCACCGCAATTTGGACGTCATGTACTCCGAGTACTACCAGAACGCAGTTTCGTCGGGGCGATACGAGGGTAAAACCGTCCTTGAACAATTGGAGGACTTCATGCTCTACACATGCGAGATCTGCGGCGCGGGAGGGGCGGCCTATATCCGGATCGTGTACTCCTATATGCTGACCGAGACGGATTTCAGCAAAGCGATGATCGACCCGGAGCGCCTTTACTTCGATATCCTGCACAAACTGTTGAGCAAGGGGCTGAAAAATAAAGAGATACGGCAGGAGTTCACCACGACCCAGCTGGCGAGCGATATCGTCAAAATGACGCGTGGCTGCATCGTGGACTGGTGCGTGGGCGGCGGAGACGACAGCATCCGCGAGCGCAGCAAACGTTTGATTCAGACATTTCTTCGCGGAATCAAGAGAAACCCGCAGGAGCCCGAGAGCGATTGAGAGGCAGGAACCTGCGGGTTGGGGCATTCCTTTATTTGACGACGCGACCTCTCGCTATGACCTTAGCCGGATTTCGCAGAACATTCAGGTCGTCGAACGGGCTGCCGTCGACGAAAATCAGATCGGCGAAGGCACCTTCGGCGATCACCCCAAGGCGACCTGCCAATCCTAATATAGCACCAGCATTGGCTGTGGCTGCTCGCAACACCTCGAGCCTGCTCAAACCGCCCTCTTCGAGCGCGAGAATCTCTTCCGCCAGGCAGGGGTGGGGTGCTTGCGGCGATCCCGCATCAGACCCGGTTCCGATCAGGATGCCTTTTTCCCTTGCCAGACGAAGTGCCTTCCGGTGATGCTCTACGACGCGGATGGCCTTCTCTTTGGCGTAAGGCGGAATGCCGGCGTCCTCTGCCAGGTGGCGGTATATGAAAAAAGTCGGGACGAGGGCCGTACCCTGCTTCCTCATCACCCCCGCCATGTCCTCCTGAATGTAGTGGCCATGTTCGATGCAGTCGATGCCCGCTTTCAAGCATTCGCGAATACCGTTTTCTCCGATTGCGTGAGCCGTCACCTTTACGTTGCGTCGATGCGCTTCGTCGACAATCATTTGAATTTCTTCCGGCCGAAGTTCTATGTCATCGACCCCTTCTCCCGTCTCTCTGCCATAGACGCCGCCGGTGGCGGATATCTTGATGACATGCGCTCCCTTTGCCACCTGCGTTCTGACACCCCTTAACGCTTCCGCGGGACCATCGACGCACAATCCGTGAAATGGATCGTGTCCACCGGTCATGATGAGGGACATGCCGCTTCCGAAAATACGCGGTCCCTGAATCTGGCCTCGCTCGACCGCTCGCCCGACAAACAGGCTGGCATTTTCGGGAGAACCAAGATCCCGAACCGCGGTGATGCCTTGAGGCAGGTATTTCAGGGTACTGGAGACCGTCTCGAGAAGATGCTCTTCGGGCCCGGTCGTTTCTATTTCCCTGGCCGGATCGTCCCCCCCGTTCCAGGTCAGATGAACGTGGAGATCGATGAGCCCCGGCAGAACCCACTTTCCGCAGGCCTCGACGACATCCTCTCCTGTTGCCTGAAGAGACGCTTCTGCCTGTGAGGCGATTTGCGCGATGACACCGTCCGATATCCGGATATCGAACAGACCCTCAAGCGGTTCTCTGCCGTCAAATACCTTGGCTCCACGAATGATCATGACGCGTCCTCCTCGTACCGTTCCATGGTCTGCGGGGGCGCTGTTCACCCCCCCGCCACAACACGTTCGAATTTTCCCTACGCCGCTCTCTTGATGAATTTCCCGTCCTGCAGGATGATCAGAATCCTGTCGCGATTCTGGAAGAGGGAGATATCCTCCACCGGGTTCCCGTCGACGAGCAACAGGTCCGCCAGTTTCCCGACTTCCACGGTGCCGACTTCCTCGTTGACCTTCATGATCTCCGCGTTGACCTTGGTCGCTGCCAGGATCGCGCCCATCGGCTTCATCACGCGGCTCTGCAGTTCGAGCTCGTTGCCCTTGTACGGCTGGCCGGGGCCGACCATGTCGGAGCCCGATCCGATGACGAGGCCCGCCTTGACGGCAACCTCCAGCGCCTCCAGGGCCTTCTCGTTCGCGACCTTCATCTTTCGCAGGAAGTAGTCGGGGATGCCGAACTCCACGCCCTTGCGCGACATGAGGTCGTACGTCGCGAGAGTCGGGACGTAGATCACGCCCTTCTCCTTCAGGATGCGGGCCGTCTCGGCGTCCATGAAATTGCCGTGTTCGATGCGCCCCACGCCCGCCTCGGCACAGCGCTGCATCGACCTGGGCGAGTAGCAGTGCGCCAGTACGATCTTGCCGACCGCGTCCGCCTCCTCGACGGCGGCGCGCATCTCATCGAGGCTGTACTGCACCGTGTCGGGCTCGTCGGCGGGGCTTGCGCAGCCGCCGGCCGCCATGATCTTGATGTAGTTCGCACCCATCCGCAGTTCCTCGCGGGCACCGCGCCTGACGGCGTCGACGCCGTCAGCCACGACCCCCATGTTGAAGGGGTGAGCGATCGGACCGTGCACTTCGGTCGGCAGCCGCATATCGGCATGCCCGCCGGATTGCGTGAGGGTACGTCCGCAGACCTGCAGGCGAGGACCCTTCACCAGCCCCTGGGCCTGCGCGTCTCTGAATCCGGCATCGGCACCGCCCGCGTCGAGCGCGGAGGTGAAGCCCTGCATCAGCGTGTCCTCCATCACGTTCAACTGCTTGACGACGATCATGCTCGGCAGGTTTCGCCTCGTCTGCTCCGGCGCCGCAGCGTCGAAGAGATTCAGGTGTATGTGCGAGTCGATCAGACCGGGCATCAGCGTACGCCCTCTGCAATCCACGACCTCCGCGTCGCTCGGGATGTTCCCCGGCTTTCCGTCCGTTATGTCGCGGATAATATTGTCCTCGACGATCACGGTCATGGGATAGCGAGGCTCGCTGCCGGTGCAGTCGAGCAGTGTTGCGTCTTTGAATACGATCACGGACATTCTCTTACCTCCTTCAAGGTCTTATTCCGGTTCTATTTCAAATGGCCCGTTTTGTGTAGGGGCGCACAGTGTGCGCCCGCCAAGAAACGCGATCCCTTCAGGGAAAAACTGGCGAACACTGTTCGCCCCTACGATAATAACTGTCATATCGATTTAGAATCAAAATTAGGGAGACATCAATTCAATCGCTCGACTATATCGAGCGCAGAAATAGAGAAACCGCAAGGGTTTATAATCTTCACCCTTCAGGCGCCTGCCGATAAATTGGTCTTTCCCTACGAGTTAGGGCGCAACCTGTTCGCGTTGGTCTTGAAGATGGCCAGAAGGAGCGGGTCGAAGTGCGTGGGCATCGTGCGGCCGTCGCCGTTCATGATGATGTCTACCGCCTCGCCGTGCGCGTACGCAGCCTTGTAGGGGCGAGCGCTCGTCAGCGCGTCGTACACGTCGGCGAGTGCCACGATGCGGGCGGAGAGCGGAATATCCCCGCCTCGGAGCCCCGCGGGATAGCCCGTGCCGTCGAATTTCTCATGGTGATACTCCGCGATGGCGACGGCGTCCTCCAGCACGACCCCGCCTCCCGGTAACAGCTGCTGTGTCTTGCGCAGGATATCCGCTCCGCTCGTGGTGTGCTGGCGAATGATCGCAAACTCCGCCTCCGAGAGAGGACCCTTCTTGAGCAGGATGTTGTCGGAGACCGCCACCTTGCCGATGTCATGCAGGGGCGAGAGCGCGATGACTCGCCCGCAGGCCGCCGGGCTCAGCAGACTGGGGAACTCGTTGCAAAACGCGCGGGCAAGGATGCCGACGTACTTCTGGATGCACTGCAGGTGTTCGCCGGTGCTGACGTCCCGGCTCTCCGCCATGAGGGACATGCCGAGGATGATGGCGTTCTGCGAGAGCATCAGCTCCTCCGTCCGCTGCTCGACCAGCCGCTCGAGCTCGTCGCGATAGAGCTTGTTCTCCAGCTGGTTTCTCACCTTGATGCTGACGATGTCGGGGTTGTACGGCTTGGTCACGTAGTCGACCGCGCCGAGCAGAAGACCGCGCGCCTCGCTGAACGACTGCGAGTCGCTCGTGATGAAGATGACCGGGATGTGGGCGCACGCCTTGTCCTCTTTCATGCGCGCCAGCACTTCGAAACCGTCCATCTCCGGCATGACGACATCAAGCAGGACGAGGTCCGGCTTCACCTTCTCCATGATCCGCAGGGCGGCCTTTCCGTTCTTCGCGGTGTAAAGCCTGTACATGCCCTCGAGCATCGTGTGGAGCGCGTCGAGATTCTCCTGCGAGTCGTCCACCAGCAATATCGTATTCATATTCGCATACGATTCTTCCGTCATGCCTCTCCCTCCGGATTATCGAGCAGGCCGAAGGCCGCCTCGAAATCGTACTCCTCCATCGCCTTCACGACCGCCCTCATGCGCGCGGCACCGACGGCCCAGTCGACGCCCGCGGCCTCCTTCATGAGCGCGTCGCAGAGGTCCACCTGCGACGACTCGAAGGCATCGTTCATCCGCGCGACGAGCGAGCGGAGTTCCTCCGCGCTTCCGGCCCTACGGGCCGGTTTTTCCTCCCGCACGAGATCGGGCAGGGCCAGGATGCGCTCTCTCATGACGCGACATCTCTCCGCGAGGCGATCGTAACTCTCCTCCTTCTCCGCTCCCTCCTGAAACTCCCTCTCGAAGGCGACGGTTTCCTCGAACAGCACCGCAATGCCCAGGTTTCCCGATACACCCTTCAGCGTGTGGACGGCCCTGCGCGTGTACTCCCGATTCTCCGGAGCGACCGCCTCGGCCCAGGGGAGCAGTTCGTCGCCGAGCGTGGCGGCAAAACGCCCCAGCGCGTCCATATACTTCTCCCTCTTTCCGCCGAAACGCGCGATGCCAGCAACCATGTCCAGCCCCTCGATCGAAACGGCCTCCTCCCCGCCCTCCGTTTCGTCGGCCACGGCGGCCTCGGCGTTCTCCACGATCTCCCGCGGGAGGTTCTCCAGCAGGCTCTCGTATATCTGCTGTATCTCCATCGGCTTGCCGATGTGCCCGTTCATCCCCTCTTTCAGGCAACGCTCCACCTCTTCGCGCATGACGTTGGCGGTCATCGCCACGATGGGAATGTCCCTGTACGGTCGGTCGCACGCACGGATGGCGACGGTCGCCTCGTGTCCGTCCATGATCGGCATCATGATATCCATAAAGACGAGGTGATACTCGCCGCACTCCAGCATCTCGATAGCCTCGCGCCCGTCGCCCGCGATCGCCGGCTCGATCCCGAAGGCGCCGAGCATCCCCTTCGCGACGTCCTGGTTGAAGGCATTGTCCTCGCAGAGAAGAACTTTCGCGCCGGAGAAGCGGAGGTGGCTCTCCGCGCCGCGTTTCTTTTCGATGCCGTCCATGGCGCCCTGGAATTTGCGGATAAATACGGACGGCGTGAAGGGTTTTTCGATGACGGCCCTGAAACCCGCGGCCTCTATGTCGCGCGCCAGGAGCTGCTTCGAGTACGCGGAGACCATCAGCAGCCGCACCGGCTCCGACGTCATCGCCCGGAGCTCCCTGGCCACCTCGATGCCGTTGTCCTCGCCCAGCAGATAGTCGAGGATGACGGTGCGGAAGGGATTTCCCTTCTCCTCGTACTCCCGCACCTTTTCGAAAACCTCTCGTCCGCTAGCCACGCAGACCGTCGGAACGCCGACCGTCTCCATGATGTTCGCCATGATCTGCCTCGCGCATTCGTCGTCGTCCGCGATCAGAACCGGCCCCGCGTCCAGGTTTCCCATGTCGGCGTCGATACGCTCCTTCAACGAAATCGCGCCCTTGGCTTTTCGCAGGGTCAGGACGACTGTGGCCCTGGTGCCGACACCCACCTCGCTCTCGACCGTGATCCCGCCGCCCATCAGTTCGACGAGCTGTTTCGTGATCGGCATCCCCAGTCCCGTCCCCGTGAGATTGTTCTTCGCGTTGTTGTGGAACTGCTCGAACGGAGCGAAGAGGCGTCCCAGCTGCGCTTTGCTCATACCGAGGCCCGTGTCCTCCACGACGAAACGGAACGTGGCGTCCCCCTCCTCCAGGCCTTCCGCCCACACATGCACGCTCAGAAGGACGTGTCCCTGCTCGGTGTATTTGGCGGAGTTGTCCAGCAAGTTCTTGAGCACCTGCCACACCCTGGTCTTGTCGCCCAGCACCCGATTGGGCACGTTTGGGTCGATATCCACGAGCATCTCGACTTTCTTCCTTTCGATCCGCTCGGAGGCGACCATAAACGCGTTGATCAGGATTTCTTCGAGGTCGAACTCCTCGGTCAGCAGGTCGAGCTTCTCCGCCTCGATCTTGGAGAAATCCAGGATATCGTTGATGATCGTGAGCAGGTTTCTCGCCGACACGTTGATCTTGCGGAAAAGATCGGCGTTGTCCGCGCTCTGCTCCACATACAGCCCCAGCTGGGAGAAGCCGATGATCGCGTTCATCGGCGTACGGATCTCGTGGCTCATGTTCATGAGGAAGAGGCTCTTCATCTGGTTGGCTTCCCGCTCCTTCTCCGCCGCCTTTACGAGAAGGTCCTCGCGCTCCTTCTCCGCGGTCGTGTCCCAGATGGTCACGACGAGGCAAGCGGTATCCCGATAGACGACGAAGCTGCTCGTGACCTGCGCGTACAGCTCTTTTCCGTCCGGCATCGAGAAGAGCACCTCGACGGTCTCCGGCACGCCGGAGTCCAGGGCGCGCCGCGCGTACTCGTGAATGATGGCCTCCGTGTCTCGACCGTCCGGCTGCCGGTCCGGGTGGAAGGTCCGCATCGAAACCCCCAGCGCGTCCTCCCTCGTCGCAAAACCGAACATCTCGAGGAACGACCCGTTCGCGTACATGATCTTGTAGTCCTCCGGCGTGCTGATGAAGATCGGAATCGGGACCGTGTCGACCAGCTTCTGCAACTCCTCCTGCATCCTGGCGAGAGAGTCCCTGTGCCGCTCGCGCTCCTCGACGTCGATACCCCAGAAGACGACGCCCCGCCCACCCTGTACGGTAACCGTGGCAAGATTCACGTGGAAACGGTGCGTCTCTCCATTTTTCATCGCAAATTGCAGCACCGCCCCATGTGCGACGGTATTCTCGCGGAGGATCTCGTCGAACTTCTCCGCCACCCCGCCGTCCAGCAGATGCGGTTCATGCTCCGGGCCGGTCACGATATCCAGGTTGTCCAGCAGGTAGGAATTCGCCTCGAGAACCCGGCCGCCTACAAGCAGCATATACGCCAACGGCGCGCTCTCGAGGGCGCGCTCCAGCCTGTCCTTGGCAGTGTAGAGGTTTTTCTGCGTCTCCACGAGCGTCCTATTCTTCCTTCCCAGGATCAGCATGAAGATCGAAAGCCCGATGATGATCGCAACCGCCGCGCTGACAAGCAGCATCAGCAGCCGGAAGGCCGTCGGGTTCGCCTCGCGCAGGGACAGCGGCCGGTTGATCACGAGGGCGTCCGCCGGGAGGTCGGCCCTCGAAAGGCCCCATCTGTTCAGGACATAGTTGTCGAAGATCCAGCGATTGAGCGCCTCCCCGTCGGTCCGTGTTTCGATCGACGAAACCTGCGCGCCCCTCATAATGGAGAAGGCCATCTCCGCCGCCGCCTTCCCCTCCGCCTTGCCGTTCGTATATTTCCCGCCCACCTGTCCGTACCCGATCGACGTATCCATCAGGCCGAAGACCGGAACGGGAGAGGCCTTGTCGATCCGCTCGCCGATGCTCTCCTCGCTGTAAGCGATGTCCGCCCCGTCCACGAAATAGAAACCGGTCAGGACGAGCGTGTCCTTCGGCAATTTTTTGATCGTCTCGATCAACTGGGAGAAGGGAAGATCCTTGTTGTGCGTCACTTTGACGATTCCCGCGAGCGGTTTAAGCTGCCGCTCGATGATCCCCTTCCACAGCCGTCCGGTCTCCTTGTAGTCGTTGATCACGAAGATGTTCTTCGTACGGGGGAAGAGCTTCAACATCAACAGTACCGTCTCGCGGGCCGACGGCTCCTCCGTCAGACCCGTCACATTCCCCTCCATCTTCCAAGCATCGGCCGGATCGAACTCCCCCGCGCCGCAGAAGACGACGGGGACACCGGTAAATAATCTGCCGTAGTAGTCGAACATGAAGGTCATCGCGTTCTGGTCGGAGATGATCACGGCGTCGGGTATCTTCTTCATGATGCTGGCCCGCAGGGCCGTAAAGACCAGCTTGGCCCTGCTGTCGTTGTCGAGCACGCGGTTGGAGTTGAGATAGACCGTGTGGGTTTGCACGTTCGGGTCGAGCGCGAAGACGTCCTCGATTCCTTCGCTCAGCTCTTTCTCCCAGGTCATATCGGCATAAAAAGAGGCGACGCGCAGAATCGTTTTCTCGGAGGCATCGCTCTCCCGTACCTGATGGGCGATCCTCTTGTACGTGCCGTCGTCCTTCATGGCCTTGATAGTTCGTGCAAGCGCGGGGGCAAGATCCGCGTATTTTTTGTTCAGATAGGGGAACGACGGGATCCTGTCCGTCAAACCCGCTTTCCTGACGTCATACGGCACGAGCACATCCGAGAGAAGCGAATTACTCATGACGATCACGTCGCACTCGCCGCGTACGAGCGCATCGATCAGAAGAGGGACCGTTTCCTTCTGCACGAGGCTCGCGATGTTCTTCGGCAGGTTGTTGTGGATGTAGTATTTCTGAAAAAGGGTTCCTACGCGAAGACCGGCGAGGTCTGCCCACGACGTCACTTCGAAGGAGCTGTCCTTGCGCGCGTAAGCCTCAAATTTGACGTTGGTAACTTCTTCGGGGACCATCACGAGATTGGGGAAATTCTTCTCCAGGCCTGGCACCTGCGCGTAGAGACCATCTCTCTCCCCGGAATTGGCCGTCATGATGGCGGAGGTCATACCGAGGGCGTCGAAGGTGACATTGTACCCCATGCGCCGAAAAGCGGCATACAGGATTTGGTCGACCACAGTCGGCTCGTCGAAGGAGATGGTGAAACGGATCACCCTGGGTCTCTCGTCCTCCGCAAGAGCGGGCAGGGGCGGGCGGGAAAGGATCGTGATCAGAATAAGGAGAAAAAGGACGGCAATCTGTAGATATTCGGTTTTCCGCAACGGTCTCTCGCTCCTTTTATTTACATCGTCAAGCAACAGATTCCGTAAAATTGCGCCACAAGCGCAAAAATTCAGCAATAACAAGAAAAGTATATTAATTCGTGGAAATTTTATTATGTTTTTAAGGGTACGTGGCCATGTGGTTTATATAGATTATTACAAAATTGCTAAATAACACTGCAAATTATGGCTTGAAGACCAAACATTGTCAAGAACAAAAATGCCAGCCAGGGCGTACGAATCTGGTCGGCATTTCGCTTGACAATCTTTTGTCGAAAAAACGATCCGTTTCGTCCGCTACAATTCGCGTATGAACTCCAGGTAGATCTTCGACGCCAACAGGATGCCGTCGAGGGCGATGCTCTCGTCGTCCCGTCTGCCGTATATGTCCTCCCCCGGACCGACGATGGCGAAGGGGACGCCGACGCGCGGCACGATCGTCGAGGCGTCGGTGAAAAAGAGAAGGCCGTAGAGGTTCGGCTTCAGTTTCAGGCGCCCGTACACTCTTTTGAGCTTGCGGATGATCGGCGCGGTCGCGCTCATTCCGACAGCCGCCTTTTTATTGACGACGTCGACCTCGATGCGCAGATCGTCGGTCTCGCTCATCATCCCCTCCGCGATGGCGCGTATGTTTCCCAGCAGGGCGACGTCGTCGATGTTCGGAGGGATGCGGATGTCAAGCCGCGCCGCGGCGCGATCCGGGATCGAGTACGAGGTCGGCCCCTGCGCCGAGATCTCCGTCACGTTGCAGACGGGGCGCCCGAGCAGGAAATGCGCCTTCTCCCTCTCCAACAGCCTCTCGACGCCTCCGGCGAAGCGAAGCAGCGCCTGCAGCGCGTCGACGCCCAGGTGCGGCCTCGTCACATGGGACGAGCGGCCGGTCACCCGGCAGTCGATCCAGAGAAACCCCTTCTGCCCGATGCCGATGTCGCAGTTCGTCGGCTGCGCGAAGACAATCTCGTCCACGCCCTCGAAGAAGCCGCCCTCCACAAGCGCGCTCGCCCCGGTGGCCCCCGCGTCCCCGTCGGCCGTGAAGCAGAAGAGGACGCTCTTCGGCGGCGGCGCCGGGTCCTCGGCGAGGGCGAGCGCCGTCAGCAGGATCGCCGCCACGCCGCCCTTGTTGTTGGCGGCCCCGCGCCCGTAGATCTTGCCGTTTTCGAAATCTGCGGCGTAGGGGGAGTGAGCCCAGGAGGCCGCGTTCTCCAGGCCGACGGTATCGAGGTTGCAGACGAAGGCGATCCTGTTCTCGCGATCTTTCCCCTCGATCTCGGAGATCAGCGTCGCGCGGTTTTCGCCGTGGTGAAGGATCCTGTTCTCGAAGACCCCCGAGGATAGGAGAGATACGATGAACTTCACCGCGTCCAGCTCGTCCCCCTTCGGCTGCGGCGTCCGGATTCGTATCAACTGCTGCAAGATGTCGAGCGCGCCCATCTCTCTTCCGTTCAAAGGCGATCACCTTCCATGCTCCCATGAATCAGGGATGTGCTCAGTAGAATTCTGATGGCGAACGATATGTCGAACCTCGTCTCCGGGTCCGAGAGATCCCTCCCCAGTATTTCCTCGATCTTGTGATAGCGGTTCTTGATCGTGTTGTGATGGTAAAAGGTCTTGCGGGCGACTTCGCGCAGGTTCCAGCTGTTCTTCTCGAGCGCGAGCAGCGTCTCGAACAGCTCGTCCCGCTTCTCGAGCCCCGGAAAGGCAATGCTCTTCAGCGTATCCCTGCAAAAGGCGAGGGCGTCGCCCGACTCGGATATTCTGCAGATCAATTTGAAGGCGCCCAGGTCGTCCCACGTCGAGATGAAGCGCCGCTCCCCCGTCGCGAGGGTCAGCCGCACGGCCTTCGCGGCCTCGCGGCAACAGGTGGCGATCTCCGACGCGTCGGATTTCGCGCTGCCGAAGCCGAGATGGAGACCGGAGGGAATCGCGCCGTCGCAGTGGCGCGTCGCGACGTGGGTCGATATCTCCGTCAGATTGGAGGTGAGGGCGGAGAGGCTGGAGGACGACGGGGGCGAGATCGCGGCGACGAAGAGATCGTCGCGGAGGCTGGAGATGTAGTCCCTCGAAAAGGTCCGGAAGCGCGCGTCCAGACGCCGGAAAAAACTCGCGCTCGGCGCGTCGTCCGCGGGTTTTCCGCTCCGTCCCTCCCTCCGGGTATATCCCACAACGACCTGGACGCCGCCAGCGAAGCGGACTCCGATCGCGTCGAAGGCCGCGGCGATCTCCGTCGGGGCGATCTCATCCCGCGGGTTGTCGAGCAGGCCCAGCAAAAAATCGTCGACGCGCTGCTGCCTGCGGCGCACCCGCGCCTTGCGCGCGCTGAAATAAACCTGGACGGCGAGGCGGACGGGTGGGACGAGAGACCGCTCCCTGACGGACGCCTCCTGAAAGACGAGGTGCCCCGCGCGCCCGTCCTCCTCAGGGATCTCCTCGACGTCGTACAGCCTGCATACCTCCTGCAGGGGGTAAAAACGCATCTTCTCCTGAAAGTCCGCCGGGCTCGATTTTGCGAAGAGGACGTCGCCGTCGGGGTTGATGTAGGCGAGGCCCGTCCTCAGGCTGCGCGCGGCGGCCTCCAGTATGTCGCCGATGGCCTCGCCCGTGGAGGCGAGGCCGATCAGCGTATCGTACAGGGAGATCAGGGCGTCTCCGGAGAGCGGTCCGTCCGTCCTCTTCGCGCGCATCTCGCCTCGAATTCCGGAATCAACGCTTCGCGTCCGGCGCGGCGCAGTACGCCCCGTAGAGCTCCATCCGCTCGTTGGCGAGAAGCGGCCTGCGACGGCGCGTCTCGGCCAGCAGCTCCCCGTCGAGGGGCACGTGAAGCAGCTCTTCCTCCACGGACAGAGGGCCGGCCACGATCTTTCCCGTCGGGTCGACGACGTGCGAACCTCCCATGTAGATCCCGTCGGAGGTCGGCCCCGCCTGGTTGCAGAGGATGAACCACGACGTCTGGAAGAACGCCGTCCCGACGCTCATGCGCTCCCAGTTCGCCAGACAGGCCGCGACGCCGTCCGGGTCCGTGACCGAGGCCGCGGAGGGGTTGAGCAACACCTCGGCCCCGGCCTGCGTCGCGCAGACCGCGTTCATGACATGCCACGAGTCTTCGCAGATGACGACGCCGAACTTCGCCGATTCCGACGGCGCGACGGTAACCCGATCCCCGGCCGTAAAATGCAGATGCTCCGTGTAGTGCGCGTAATTGCACAGGTTGACTTTCCGATGCACGGCGAGCGGTCTTCCTCGCGAAATGTACGCGGCTTCGATGTACGTCCCGCTATCCGAAAAAGAGGGGTAGCTCAGCAACATGTCCACGCCCGTAGCGAGAGTTCCGGCGGAAATCCGCTCGACCGCGCCCTCGACGCTCCGATTGTAGTTCTTCCTCTCCGCCTCGGTGCCAAGGTTTTCGAACGACCGATAGCCGGTGAGGCCGAGTTCCGGCAGCACCAGAAGACGGCTTCCCTCCTTCGCCGCGAGATCCAGCCAGCGGACGATCTTCTCCTCGTTGCGCCCGATATCGCGCCCGTCGCAACACATCTGCCCGATGGAGACGATGAACGATTGCACGGCCCTTCCCCCTTTTTATTTTTCGCGCGCGTCGAGTGCCCTCTGCGTCGGCTCGTAGTGGTGCATGATGAAGTCGAAGAAGAGCTTCGCGCCCGCGATCGACGAAAAGTCGTTGACGTCGTAGGCGGGGTTCACCTCGGTCACGTTGAACGAGGCCGTGTGCGGCGCCAGGATCTTCATCATCTCCTGCAGCTCGTAGGAGGTCATCCCGCCCGGCTCGTTCGCGCCGCTGCCGGGGGCGTAGATTCCCTCCAGCACGTCGATGTCGATCGTCACGAGCACAGCCTTCGTCCCGTTCCACGCGATATCGAGCGTCTTCTTCGCGACCGCGTCGATGCCGTCGCGGTACATTTCGCGCGGGCTGATCTCCGTGATCCCCTGCTCCAGAATATATTTGTAATAGCTCGGGTAATTGTAACACCGACAGCCGATTTGCACGATCTTTTTGGGGTCGACGCCGAGCGTGTCGATCGCCCGCCGGATCGAGCTGCTGTGGGAAAATTTCCCCTGAATCGGCGTCGAATCGAGCAGGTCGAGATGCCCGTCGAAGTGGACGATGCCGATGTCATTGCCGTAGACCTCGCAGAGAGCCTCGATCTGCGGATAGGTGATCGAGCAGTCTCCGCCCAGAAGCACGGGGACGTAGCCGTTCTCGTGGAACGAGCGCACCTGCTCCCTCACGCGTTTTTTCGTCTCGAAGTGGTCGTACGAGCAGATCAGGGTGTTTCCGAAGTCCTTCACCTCGATGTCCTTCAGATCGATCAGGCGAAAGTCCTCCAAGTCGAGAATCTGATTCTCCTCGATGCGGTCGAAAATCCATTGCGCGTTGCGGCGTATGACCTCCGGCGCGAAGCGGCTTCCCGGCCTTCCGTGCGAGGCATCCTCGTCCCACGGCACGCCGAGGATGCCGTACTTCTTGCGCGGGTTGCCGGTTGCCGATTTGATCTCCAAAAGTTCCATCGATATGACCTCCTGTTGTTTCGGTTGCATTGCATGCCACAGTGCGTGACCTCACCCACCCCCAGCCCCTCCCTCTCCGATGCGGAGAGGGAGGGGAGCGAAACGGGGTCAAAATCGAGAGTTTTTCTCTTTGATCCCGCCTTTCTCCCCCTCTCCGCATCGGAGAGGGGGCCGGGGGGTGAGGTCTTTTCTTACGCGTATTCGAACGTATTATCCTCGCTCGTCCGCGGAAACAGCACGGAGCAGACGACGCCGATGGCGAGCGAGACGAAGAACGACACGGCGCGCGACGTGAAGACCGCTCCATCGAGGCCGGAGACGACCCAGAAGATCGTGAAGAGCATACCGCCGACGATCACCGCGATGGCGGCCTTCGAGGAGAACTTATCCCAGAAGAACGTGAGCAGGACGACCACCGAGAAGGGACAGCCGATCCCCGCCCAGACATAGCCGATGATGTTGTAGATCAGGTTCGACGGCAAAAGGAACGTGCTCCCCAAAGCGACCACCGCGATGAGGGCCGTCATGACGCGGGAGACCATTAAGCCGTCTCCTTTCGAATCCTTGATGAAATACGGTTTCACGATGTTCTCCGAGAACTCGTTCGCCGCGAGAATCAGAAGCGAGTCCGCCGTCGAGATCAAAGCGGCGAAGGCCGCGATGATAAAGAGAGCCGCGAAAACGGGGTGAAAGAACTGCATCATGACCCGCGGGAAGACGGACTCCGGATCCGACAGGCCGGTCGGCCCCCAGAGCGCGATGCCCAGATAGCCGATGATCAACGTGCCCGCGTAGGCGACCACGGTCCAGGCGAAACCGAGATTGCGCCCGACTTTGACGTTGTCCGCGTCTTTGATCGCCATGAAGCGCATCGAGAGCTGCGGCGTGCCGCCCAGATAGCCGAAGAACCACGAGAAGCCGTCGAGCACGATCAAGAACGCCGCGCCGCCGACGGCCCCGCCCGTGAGGCTGGTGTACGAGGGCCCGGCCTTCGTCAACGCCTCCATGATCCCGTTGGCGTAGACGCCGGTCATGTCCTTGAGGTAGAAAATACCCAGGACCGGCGCGACGACGAGCGCGACGATCATCAGGATCGCCTGCACGCAGTCCGTGTAAACAACGCTCTGAAAGCCTCCGTAGACCGTGTAGGGGATGATGATGAGCATGGTCAGGAACATGCCGAGCGCCGGGCTGATGCCGAACATGGTGTTGAACACTTTGCCGCCGCCGAGGAACTGCGCGCCCACGTAGAAGAAAAAGAAGAAGAGGATCAGCGAGCTGCTGGCAATGCGAATCTGCGTCCCCATCGGTCGATGCATCTTGGCGACCAGATCGACGAACGAGACCGCGTCGTACTTCTCCGCGGCCTTCCGCAGGCGCTCCGCCAGGACGAACCAGGCGAAGACGATGCCGGCCAGGCAGCCGACCAGAACCCAGACACAGTTGATGCCGACCGCATACGCCCAACCGGGCAATCCAATCAGAGCCCACGAGGACTCTCCCGTGGCGCGCTCGGAGAGAGCCGCCGCCCAGCCGGGCAGCGTGCGCCCTGCGATCGCATAGTCCTCCCCCGTCTTCACCTTGCGCCCCTGATATACTCCAATACCGACGAAAAATGCGAAATAGGCGATGAAAACTCCAATATACATGGCATTTGCCTGCATAAGTGTTACCACCTTTCGGGTTATTGAGCAACAGCACCATCATAGAACCAAGTTGCGACCGACCCCGCTCTCCTGTAAGCCTTCTCGACTCTCGCATAACACACGGACTTGTTTTCTCCGCTACCTGGGATTTCGATCGCAACTTGACGCGCCTGCCGCGGACAGGCGATTGCGATGTCATTTTCTTCTTTTCGTATTTTACCCGCAATGTCTTCGTGTTCCCCTTTTCCTGTGATATGGGGACAAGCGCATAAAACGGAGGACCTCCCGTGCAGGCGAGGCCCTCCGTAAAGGTTGATCCAGCGATGATGAAGCGTGTTTTTCTACCCCACGCGCCCCTCCAGCTTCTTCCACAGGATCCAGGCGGCGCCTCCGCAGAGGATCAGGTCGGGGATCATGTAGCCGGCGTTGTAGATCGACGAGTAGATCCAGGGATTCTGGCCCGCCGGGGCGTAGCTGGCGAAGAAGATGACGCCGGAGAGCACGTGGCAGACGAAGCGCGCGAAGCCGGCGGCCGCCGTGCCGATCAGAAAGTGCGGGCCGAAGGCGCCCGCCAGGCCGGTGCAGGCGAAGGCGAGCGGGTAGTCGAGGATCGCCTGTACGGGATGATAGATGTACCCGCCGAAGAGCATCTGCAGAAGGCCGGAGAGAGCCCCCGCCGATATGCCCCACTTGAACCCGTGCCGGTAGGCGAAGAAGAAGAGCGGCGCCATCTCCAGCGTGATCGAGCCGCCCTGCGGCATCTTGAAGACCTTGAGATAGGAGAGCACGACCGAGAGCGCCACGCAGAGCGCGCCCTCCACCAATGCCCTCACCCGGTCCGAACTTTTGCTCATGACTCCTGCGCTCATAATAAAAGACCCCCTTGCGTGTTGTGCGCATGGGGGTCGAACGATTTACTCCTGGAATTCAAGACTCTCATCTTTCCTGCGCCGGCATTACCCGGGTCAGGTTCCAAGGGTCGAGGCATGTTCGCCTCCTCTCAGCGCACCCGGCACATGCCGGACAGCTCCCCCGATGCCATTTTATGATCCTCTTTTTGCCGGCACCTGTCAAGCGTGAAACACGGCGGCGGCAAACTTTTACGGCGTCGTGACCGGCTTCTCCCTCGGCGGCGGTATCAGGGTGATGAGGCTCGACTGGGACCAAGGAAAAAGGGGCGAGAGATCGACGACCTCCAAGGTATGGAAATAATACACGCTGGAGCGGGCATACGTCGGGTTGCAGGTGGTGTTCATTGTAAATGTTCCGCCGTTTTCCCCGGGATTTTTGACACTCCATATCCACTTGTTGTAGAACATGGCGGTGCTCACCACGATGGGGGGAAGGGGGGCGCCGACGTGCCAATAGGGGCCGACGTCGACCTTGATTTTGGGAAGGTTCTGCACCCGATACTGCCAGTAGGCACTGTCCGTCCCGGTTGGTTTTCCGTCGATACCCACACCGCCCCGGAAGTTGATCGTCAGGTCCGCGACATTCATGGAGACGCTGGAGTCGTATTTCAGCCCGCTGCTGAGGCTGCCCGTGCCACCCAGCCCGGAAAACCCCAGCGCGCCCGACCAGCTGTACGTCACACCCACCGAATAGGACCGCTGTCCCTGGACGGTCAGCGGGCTGGGTTTCGTGATGTCGCAGACGGCGGATGAGAGCACCGTGGACTTGCCGCCCACGGTGCTCTCGAGCTGATGGAAGGTGTCGAACGAATAGAGCCAGTATCCAAAGCAGTCTAAATACGCCTCGGGCGTCCATTTGTCTTTGACCATGGGTCCGTTTACCAGCATTACCTCCTGGCTGAGGACATAATAGTCCAAATCGTTGTTGTAATCGTACAGGGCATAGATGAAGTATGTGTCCGTGTAGCCGGTGGAGGCCACCATGTCCCAGCGTTTGAACGTGTGGCAGTGCGTCACGGTCTGCGCCTTGACGAGGTCCTCTATGCTCGACGGCTCGGCTCCGCGGCTCTGCAAGGGCGCCTTTTTGACGGGGCCGTTATTGTCGATCCACGCCGCCAGACCGTCCATCATGGCCTCGTAATAGGCCGCCTCCGCCGCCGGATCGAGGGAGGCGTCTCCGCTGGCGGGGTCGGTGTGGGTGTGCCCCACCACGTACGTGTGCCAATCGCCGTTAAAAGCATACAGGTCGCAGAAGTGCTCCGCGCCCCTGTCCACCGCCGCTGCCAGTTCGTGCCCCACGATGCCGGCGACCTCCGTCAGCTCGTCGTAGGTGGGCTCGATGAGGGCCACGATTCCCCCGCCCTCGTAGACTTTTTTCAGACCCGCCTTCTGCGCGTCCGTCAGGGAATTGATAAATCGATCGTGCATGACGACTACCTCCGTGTCGTCCGCGATCTCCCCCTCCGTCCTGTTCGTCAGGCGACTCACGAGCGCCGGCATGAAGTCGAGGTCCGGCATCTCGCCCAGCAGGACGGCCGGTCGGTCGGTGGTGACCCGGCTCACCTTCGCGGCACCCTCCCCGCCGCCCCCGCAGCCGCCGAACACGACCGGAAGCAGAGTCGTAGCCAGCAGAATCCATAGAAGTTCACGCATTTTCTTCACGGCAAAAACCTCCTTCAAAAGCCAGTCGGTATCACTCCTCGTCGCTCTTCGGTCGCTCCCTCGGCGGCGGCTTCAGGAGAAAGGACGCCGTAGCGCTCGAACCGCAATGGAATATATTCTCTTCCACCTCGATATTCGGCCAATCCCGATAGATGTGATTGAGCGTGTAGAGGGGGTTGTACGTACTGGTGACCTGAAAACTCCCCTCGTATGCCTTCGGGTTTGGCACCCTCCAGATCCAGTTGTTGTAAAACACGGCAGTCGTCCTGGCTATAGCCGGCGGGGCGGAAGCGAGATAGCCATGAGAAGGATAGGTGTAACTCGGCAGCGGTCTATGGAACTTGGGGAGATTCTGTACCTGGTACCGCCACGCCGCATTGCCGACGCCGGTGAACTGTCCCGCGAAATCCTCCCCCGCCCGCAGGTAGGTCTGCAGATCGGCGACGTCCATCGTATGGCTCACGGAATAGCTCGCGCCACCGGAGATGCTTCCGCTGCCGGAGAGCCCGCTGAAGCCCACTGTCCCCGACACGCTGTATCCCTGGGAGAACGTGTAGCCCTGCGATCCTATGTCCGTCTCCGGCACCGGTTGCAGGATTGTGCAGCCATCCAGGCCGATTGCCCGATACTGGCCGGCCTGGATGGCTCCTTCGAGTTGCGCGTTCGTGTCGTACGAATAGAGCCAGTATCCGAAGTAAAAATGGTGTTTATATTTAGCATCTTCCCACTTATCGGATATGTAGGCAAGATCGCTGTTGATGTTCGTCTCGCGGTCGACGAAGTAATAGTCGAAATCGTGATCGAAATCGTACAGGGCATAGACGCCATATATATTTTTGACGGTGGGGTGACGAGACATCATGGAGTGGTTGACCGTCAGGATGTGGGTCACGGTCTGCCTCTTGACGAGCGTCGTGATATCCACCGACGCGACGTCTCCGCGGTTCGACAGCGCCGTTTTTTCCTCGGGGCCGCCCTGGTCGACCCACGCGATCAGATCGTCCATCAGGGCTTCGTAATGGGCCCCTTCCGACGTACAGTCGAGGGATGCGGCGTGGTCGCCGTGGGTGTGCCCCATCACGTAGGTGTGCCAGTCGCCGTTAAAGGCGTACAGGTCGCAGAAGTGCTCCGGGCCTTCGTCCTCCGCCGCCGCCAGCTCATGCCCCACGATGCCGGCCGCCTCTCTCAACTCGTCGTACGTCGGCTCGATGAGAACCACGATCCCTCCGCTCTCGTAAACCCTTTTTAACCCGGCCTTCTGCGCGTCCGACAGAGCGTCGATATATCGATCGTGCAGGATGACCACCTCCGTGTCACCGGTGATCTCTCCCTCCGTCTTGTTCGTCAGGCGACTCTCGAGCGCGGGCATGAAGTCGAGATCGGGCATATCGCCCAGCATGGCAACCAGACGGTCGGTGCTGATCCTATCCCCCTTCGCAGTCTCATCTCCGCCACCGCCACATCCGCCGAGCACGAGCGGAAGCAGGGCGGCCACCCAAAATACCCACCGAAGTCCGTGCGTTTTCTTCATGGCAAAACCCCCCTTTGTCACGCCGAAAAACCTTCTAAAAACAGATAACGCTGCAGTGCCATGATATAATCGGATTTTAAAATCGAAAATCGTCCACATGGACTATCTCTCGGATACGGGTGTGTGGAATGCCGACGAAAAATAAAATCAACGTGGGGATTTTCATCGCAGCGCTGGGGATCGACCGGATCGCGAAGTGCCTGGCGATCTCCTGCCTTGCCCCGGCTCCCGCGGGCCGAGGCGATCCTTCCTTCCTTTCGCTGTACTTCAACCGCGGTATCTCGTTCTCTTTTTTTGAAAGACACGCCTCTCTGGCTCTGGTCGCGACGCTGATCGGGATATGCGCCCTGGGGTTCGCCTGTGCGAGGAGCCGGTCCTTCAGGGCCCTGCCGGGCGTGGCGCTGCTGTGGCCCGGCGCACTGGGCAACCTGACCGACCGCCTCTGGTACGGTTACGTCATCGATTGGATTTATATCGGACTACACTTCAACCTGGCCGACGTTTGGCTCTGCCTCGGCGGGCTGCTCGTCCTGAAGAAGTACGCGGATTTGCTCTCCGGCTTTCGATGAACCGTCCCTCTGCTGTATAATTAATTCGCTTTCAATAAATATTCTGAAATGACAAACGCACAGCATACATCCCATGAGAGGGGCCTCGAAAGTGGCGGAGAGTGACAAGCCGATGGACCTTGGCGGAAAAACAGCAGCCGAACCCCATTATTTTTCGGATCGCCTCAGGCGCAAGTTGGATCGGATGCGCGCCGCGTCCACCGCCGTGGTCGAGGCGCCCTCCGGCTACGGCAAGACCACCGCCGTACGGGACTGGCTGGCGGCCTCCGTCCCGCCTCGCGAGAACGTCCGCTGGTTTACCGCCGTGGACGAGGCGCCCGCCACGGCCTTTCGACGGCTCTGCCGCGAGATCGAAGCGGTCGACGGGCACGCCGGAAGGCGCCTGTCGAAAATCGGCTTTCCCAACTCCTTCACGATCGGCGAGGCCTGCGACGCGTTGCGCGGGGTCGGGTGCGGCGACGAAACCTGGCTCGTGATCGACAACTTTCAGTTCCTCTGCCCCGGCCTGCCGCCCGCTTTTCTGACCGCGCTGATCGAACACGGCGACACGAAGCTGCACGTCGTCGTCGTGACGCAGACGCTGAACCGGCAACTGCAGACGGCCATCGCCGGCCGCAGTTGCCTGCACGTCACGTCCTCCGACCTGCGCCTCGGGGCCGAGGATATCCACCGTTACTACGCCCTCTCGGGCGTCGAGCTCACAAGCGAGGAGGCGCGGCGGGTGCTGCGCCAGACCGACGGCTGGATGATCGCCGTCTATCTGCAGCTCTGCGCCTTCCGCGAGACGGGCGCCTTCTCGGAAGCGGCGATCCTGCCGCTCATGGAGCAGCTGGTGTGGAACCGGCTGACGGGCGAGCAGCGGGACTTTTTCCTGCTCCTCTCTCCCTTCGAGACGATCACCGCAAACCGGATATGCGCCCTGCTCGGGCGTGAGACCCTGCCCGATTACGCGGCGGAGGCCCTCTCTTCGCCGCTGGTTCGCTACGATCCCGGGACGCGGCGATACGAGCCGCACGCAATCCTCCTCGAGCTGATGACGCAAAAACGCGCGGAGCGCGGCCGCGCGTTCGAACGCGAATGCCTGCTGCGGGCGGGCGATCTCTGCCGCGACGAGGGCCAGATCCCCGAGGCGCTCGCTTTTTACGCGCGAACCCGCGCCTGGGAGCGGATGCTCTCCCTCGACCTCTTGCACGTCGTCTTCGAGGAGGTCGGGGATACCTCCTTTCTCGAAATCGCGCCGGAGATCGCGGCGCACTGCCCGCCCGAGATCAGGCGCCAGCACCCCCTCTCCATGCTGCGCGTCGCCTGGGCGCTCAAGGCCTCGGGCCGGGACGCCGCCTTTGCCGGCCTGATGGACGAGCTCGACGGATGGCTGGAGGAGGGTGGATTGCTGCGTGCGGAGTGGCTGTTGCTCTCCGCTTATCTGCACTATCCCCGCCTGGGCGAGATGATCCCCGCGCTGCGGCGGGCGGCGCCGCTGTTCGGGGACGCGTGCTCGCGGGTAATCCTGCCAGAGGCGCCGTGGGCGTTCGGCGGCTACTTCCAGCTGACCGAGTTCCACATCGAAACGGGCGAGGCGGACCGCGAGGCCGAGGCCTTCGAGGCGTTCATCGCCCTCTACTCCCGCCTGACAAACGGCCACGGCAGCGGGGCCGACGTCCTCTTCCGAACGGAGGTCGCCCACTGCCGGGGCGACGTGGCGAGCGCGGAGATCCTGGCCCACAAGGCCGCGTTTCTCGCCGAGAACAAAGGACAGAGCGTGATCCAGCTGGGCGCCGCCATGATGCTGGCCAACGTCGCGATTTTGAAGGGGGACACCGCGGAGTGGCAGCGCGCGATCAGCTCGATGGAACGCGTGGCATTCCGCGCGGGCCAGAACACGCCGCTCATTCGCACGATACTGGATACGGTCCGCGGCTCCCTCCTGGTCGAACTGTGCGCGCAGACGCGCATCGCCGACTGGCTGAAGGACAGGAACCTGCCCAAGCACATCCTGCCTCCCATGGCCCTCAACGCCCTTTATGTACACGTCGTCTATCTGCTGCATCAGGGAAACTTCGCGCAATTCGTCGGCATGCTGGAGGCCTGGTCGCAGGAGAAAGGAGGCAAGTCGGGTTATGCGGCGTTCGGCCTCTCGATTCTCCTGGCGGTCGGATACGCCTCGGCCGGCGAACGCGAAAAGGCCGCCGCCTTTTTCGAACGCGCCGCCGAAGAGGGGTTGCCCGACGGCTTTATGATGCACTTCGCCGGCTACTCCCGGCTCTTCCCGGAGTTGATCGGCGAGCTGATCGAAAAAAAATATCCCGCGCTCTTCGATACGCTCGGTGCAATCAAAATGAAGCTCGGCGCGGGCTGGAAAGCACTGCACGACGCCGTGTCCATCGACGCGTTGCCCGCCGACCTGACCGTGCGCGAGCGCGAGATCGCGCTTCTGGCGGCCGATGGGCTTCACAACCGCGAGATCGCGAAGAAGCTCTTCGTGACGGAGAACACGGTCCGCACCCATCTGCGCACCGTCTTCCAGAAGCTGGACATCGACCGCCGCGCCAAGCTGGCCCAAAAGCTGAAGTAAGCATCAACATCGTCCATGTGGACGACGCGAAATGCATAACGTTCCCGCTATCATTAAACCAAGGAGGGGTGCATTATGAAAAATTACTTTAATGGAAAAGTTTGTGTCGTAACGGGCGCGGCCTCGGGCATCGGCCTGCAGGTGGCCAAAGACCTGTCGGCCTCCGGGGCGGTCGTCTTCATGGCCGACGTCGACGCCGAACGCCTGGCTCGCGCGCATGCGGAGATAGCTAGGGACAACGTTCAGGCAGTCGTCGCCGACGTGACGAAAGAGGAACAGGTGCGCGCCATGATCGAGCGCGCGGCCGGTTACAACGGGCGGCTGGATATCCTCTTCAACAATGCCGGCGTGGGCGCGACATACCCGTGGGAGACCGTCACGCTGGACATGTGGCGCTTCGTCCTGAACCTCAACCTGTGGGGCGTCATCCACGGGCTGCACTACGCCGTCCCCATCATGCGCAAGCAGGGCGGCGGCCATATCGTGAACACCGCCTCCATCGCCGGGCTGCTCGACATACCCTATCAGGCGGTCTACTGCGCCACGAAGGCGGCCGTCGCCGCCATCGGCGAGTGCCTGCGCTACGAGCTGGCCGACGAGAACGTCCACGTCACGACGATCTACCCAGGTAACGTGGCCACGGCCATATTCGCGGGCGTGGGCTCGTTGCCCGAAGATGCCATATCGGTCGAGGATGCTGTGAAAACAATCCTCGACGCCGTGGCGCGCCAAGAGAGCGCCGTGATCCTTCCCGAATCGACTCGCCTGTGGGCCGAACAGATCGAACGCGACCCCGAGTTCCGAGAAGCGATAATGATGGGGATGGCGAGGGAAAGGCGTCACAATTACCAGACCAAAGGGACGTATTTTTAGAAGCCGGGCCGACGGATGAAAACACGAAAAAACGGCCTGCCCTACGTCGACAACGCCAGAGCCGTTCTGGTCACAGTTGCGATCAACCTGGCGATCGTCTTTCTGTTCAACAGGCAGGGCATCGATTATTACGGTGCCCTGCTGGACTCGTTCTTTTGCGCGATCGTCACAACGGTCGTCGACCTGTGGGTCGTCTACGCGCGCCTGAAGCGGATGCGCACAGCCGGAGAGATGCCCGCGCAGGTGCCGGAGAGCGCCTTCATGCAGCGCCTGCCGCAGAACCCCTTCGCGCTGGGCGTCCTTTACGCCGCCGGGTTCGGAGCGCTTACGGTCTGTATCAATGGGGCGATTTTGCAATTCTTCGGCCTGCGGGAGATGGCCTTCGTGCCCTGGCTGGTTTATAAACTCATCTACGCCACGGCCCTGAGCGTCAAGGTCGCCGAGTGGTGCGTCTTCCGCTACGTGCAGCCGGACTGGGCGAACGCGGGCGGCGGGAGCGAAAAAACGTCTTCGTCGAAGCCCGTGAAAAATCCCCTGCCGAGGATCGGCGTCTTCAAAGAGATCTACGGCAGCGTCACCGGCAACATCGCGATGAACGTCATCATCGGCTCAGCACTGGGCGGCGTCTGGGTCGGAGAGGGCGCGTCGGTGGTGATCGCCCCGACGACGGTGGAGGGGATCCCCATCACCGGGCTCGTCTTCGGCCTCCTGGTCGGGATTCTCGTCACGCGGGGCGTCGCCGGTGAGATGGACGCGGCAATCGCGGCCTCGAACCCCGAAGTCCCGGAGGAGATGGCCGCCGCCCCGCGCTTCGCCTGGATGCCGGTGCGAAGACCCGCCCTCACGGCTCTCATCTGCGGCTGTGTCATGATCTTTTCCTCTGTGGCCCTGCCCGCCGTCATGCGGCTCTTCGGCCTCTCCGTCATGAATTTTTATCAATTCACCGTCTTTATCACGGTCTACGCGACCCTCGTCGGCAAACCGCTCTCCTGGGTGCTGATACGGCGCTGCATGCAACCGGACTATGTCCGTTACGTCCTGAAAAAATCGAAAAAAGAGGTGCGTGGGAGATGAGCGACCATTTCGAAGAAACCTTCGGCCCGGTTATCGGGCGCGGCGCGCAGGCGACCGTCTACGGGCGGGGGGACTACGCGGTCAAACTGTATCGCGAGGGGTACCCGAAGGGGAGCGTCTTCGCCGAGGCCTTCATCATGTCGAACCTTGAGCAGGCAAACTTCCCCTCTCCGAGGATCCACGAAGTGCTGCTGACGGACGGCCGCTACTGCCTGCGCATGGATCTGGTGAAGGGGAGGACGCTGTCGGAGGAGCTGCACGACCCCGTCGGGTGCGCGAGCGCGATGGAGAGGCTGGTGAACATCCAGTGCCACCTGCAGCAATCCTACGACCTGCCGTGGGCGATCGACATCAAGCTGCGTTTTTGCGGCGACCTGCTGCACAACAAACGCCTTGCGGACGACCTGCGGGGGAAACTTTTGGAAAAGCTGGGCGAATTGCCGGACGGACGGGCGCTCTGCCACTGCGACTTTCACGTCTATAACGTCTTTTTCGACGACACGGACTACACGATCGTCGACCTGCTGCAGGTCGGCCGTGGCGACCCGGCGGCGGACGCGGCCTGTTCGTACGTCGCCTACTGTCTGGAGGACCCGAAATTGGGCGAGCTGTATCTCGACCGCTACTGCCGAAAGTCCGGGGTTCCCGAGGAGAGCGTGGAGCGGTGGCTCGAGGTCTACGCCGGGACCCTGCTGGGGCAGGTGCCCGAGCGGTACACGCCGATGATCGAACATTTCATCGACCCGGCCCGATAGGGATTCGGCGAGTATGAGAGAGGAGAGGAAAGATATGTGGAGAAATCATATTCGAAAGCTTCTATCGCCCTGCCTCGCGGCGGCGCTGCTGCTGGCGCTGTGCGGGGCCGCGGAAGCGGGCGTGACGCTGGTGCCGCGCGTAAACTCGAAGGGCGAGATTTTGAAGGACGAGAGCAGTGCGCCCATCGTGAGCGAGGACTATGTGCTGTTCGGGAAATTCAGGCATCGCCTGGAGCACCCCGCGGGCGCTTCGGAAGACATTGCCACGCCGATCCTGTGGAGGGTCATGAGCCTGGACGTGAGTCCGAGCCCGACGAAGGCCATCCTGCTCTCCCATCGCCTTCTGGAGTCGATGTCGTATCAGGGCCAGGTCGTAAGTGTCGGCCATGGCACCGGAAATCCTAAGGACACGGACTGGTATCGCAGCCCCGACCGGCATATCTACGCGAACCGGTGGGACGGTTCGGAGGTTCAGAAGTGGCTGAACGACGCGTCGCAGGCGACCTCTTACCCGGTATATTTGGCGGAAAACTACTGGGAAATAGAGCCAACAGAAACATCAAAACAAGCGCACGTCGAGGGTTTTTTGCATCGCTTTGCGGACGAAGAGAGGAACGCGCTTCTGGCATACCCGGACGGGACGGCGAACGGGGCCGGTTCGAAAGTGACACTGCCTAGCGGATGGCTGGAGAGGTGGAATGACCAGAGCTCACGGAAAGGCGAGATTGCCCTGTGGTTCGGGTTCTCCGAAAATGGTGCGCCATACAAAGAGCCGCCTGGGGGCACGCCTGGAGGCAGGCGGGATTACTGGACGCGCACCCCTCTCAGCGGTAACAATAGCAGCGACATAACCGTGGGCGTACGCTACGTGGTCAACACTGGCGATATAAATTACGCGCCGGCCCATGAAGGCGACTCCGGTGCGTACGGCGTGCGCCCCGGAGTGCTCCTGAATCTCAGGGAGGTGCTCTTCAAATCGGCCTCCGGCGACTTCGACCTCTCCTCCACACCTGCCTTGGGCGGCACGGAGTCGAACCCGTGGGTTCCGGTGCTGGGCGGACTTGCGCCGCTGGACTGGCAGATCAAGTTCGAGTCAAGCAACATCTCCCCGCAGAGCGCGGCGATCGACGCGACCGGCAAGATCATGACCGTGACGTGGGCTGACCCGATATCGCCCGCCGTGCGGCGTTGGCCGTCGTCGGCCGACTTCACGCTCAGGCGCCCCGGCGGCAGATCGAACCCGGTCTCCGTGGCGAGCGACGATGCGCATGACAACATACTGATCCTGACCTTCGCGGACGCAACATTCCAGGGTGAGACGCTATCGCTCGGCTACAACCTGAACACGGACGCGATCAGCTGCGACAAATCAGGTACCACCGCGACGGACGTCGTGGGCAGTTTTGCAAATTTCCCCGTCACGAACAACTCGACCGTCACGCCGCCCGACTCCGGCCCCACGCCGTCGAACGAGACCAAGCCGGGCAGCGTCTCGGCGACGGCGGACGGCGCTAAGTATGACGGCGAGCTGCAGATCGACGGCAGGACGTTCCTGATCACCGTGCCGTACGGCACGGACATCTCGAACCTGTCGGTCGACGCGACGCCGCCGAAGGGCGGCAGCGTGTCGCCGGACATGCCCGTCTCGCACGACTTCACGAGGGGGCCGCTGACATTTACGATCACCGCCGAGGACGGAACCAAGAAGAACTACACGATCGACGTGAAGGTCGAGGAGCAGAAGCAGCCGGCGGAACGGACGCTCTTCACGGTCAACGTGAACGACTGCGAGATCGTCGTGACGCAGAACGCGGACGGCACGCTGGCGGTAAAGATCCGCATCCCGTTCGCCGCGGGCGCGAACCCGGCCCTGCTCGACACGGTCAAGATGATCGCGAGCTCGCTCGGGCTCTCGAATATCTCGTACGTACGGATAGACGCGCAGGGTAGCGAAACGCCGGTGGCGGCAAGAACGGCGGCGAAGGCCCCGTATCTGGAAATCCGAGGCACGGCGGCGAACATCGACGCGATCGAAAACGGCGTCATCACGCAGATGCGCTACACATTGAAGGGCGATAACGGGCTGTACGCCCAGACGTTCCCGAACGGCGGGCTGAAAATCTCGAACATGCCCGGCTACCCGAGCCCGGAGCCGGCCCCGAGCGGCAGCTCGAGCGGCTGCGACGCGGGGGCCGCATGGGGCGCCATCGCCCTGATCGCCCTGGCGGGCGGCGCGATGAACAGGCGGAGGTGAAGAACCCGTTCGATGAAGATGAAAAGGCTCCCGGGCGCTTCCGCAATCGCCGCCCGGGAGCCCTTCGGCAGCGCGGGAAGCGCGGGACGGGATGGAAACAGCGACGCCTGGGCAGAAATACGGCGTTACCGTATCACATCCACGATCCATTCTCTTTTAAACTCCCATACGGTTCCATATTGCATCCGATTACGGTTTATGAGGATGCCGTCGTCGAACAATCTGTCCCAGCTCACGAGGATCTCCTTTTTGATCTGCGGATAGAAAGAGCTCATGTACGCTTTCGCGTCGCTGACTCCGTATCGCTCCAACAGAGCCCTGTGCCGCCGCGCGTCCTCCTCGTCCTTCGGTATATGGGAGTAATTCAGTATCATGCTCCATTTATTGATATTGACCGGCATGATGATGCGCTCGTCGATTTCCATTTGCAGAGTGATCGTGTTTTCGCTGGGGATCATCGTGTTCTCCAGAGACAGGGAGAGCCATAACGGATAGCTGACATCGGCGGGTTTGGGATACTTCGCCGATATTTTGCGAACGTACCAGTCGTATGCTTCCAGGATAAACTTCGAATGTTCCCGCAGGTCGCCGAGGATATATTCCTTTTTTGCGATGTATCTGCCGCACTCGTCGAGCGACTTCAAAACATCGCGATGCTGTTTCGACCACACGATCGTTTTCATCGGGACCTGCCCTTTCAACAGTAGGTAAGCTCTCAATATTCGATGGGCAAAGGTATGTTCGTCCCAAACGTATCGATCGACGCAAGGGCGAGCAGCGCCGCGCGCAATATTTCCCTCTGTTGCAGGGGATTGTTCGGCGCGCCGGCATTCGCGCCGATCGGCACGATGGGCGCTACGCTCCTGGGAGCGCCGCTGCGGATGGAAATCACAGGCAGAGCGGAAATGATAATCGTAGGGATCCCCGATCCCTCTATCGCCCTCTGTACGATCGCAGTAGAGCGATGGCAGGTGCCTCAGCCGGCGGTGAGTATTGCCGCGTCCACTTCGTCGTTGCGGAGTATGGCTGCAATTGCCGGCCCGGTCTCGTCCGCCAGTTTTTTTAAATCTCCCCCTCCCCCCATGAAACCGACGTGCCTCGGCGCAACGCCCGCGATCAAGCCTTCATCCGCGAGTTCCTCCAGACGATCGAGGGGAAACATGCTGTTGATATCCGCCAGAACGTCGGAGTTGTCGTAGCCGCCGTGGCTGACGGTCAGATCGGCGGCGGAGGCGTCCTGCGGGATAATTCTGAAGCTGCTGTCGGTGGTCAGGTCGAATCGTTCGTCGGACTCGAGATGCACGCCCGTCCCCGTGACGAGGGCGACTTTCATCTCGGACAGCGGCTTTGCCACCGGCGTCCAGACGGGGGATGGTATGGTCGCCGTGGGACTTTCCGACCGGAACGCTCCCGCTTTCTTCTTCATGACATCCAGATTCTTTTTTCTCGTGGCGGGATCCCAACGGTTTGCGGGAGGCAACACGCGTTCCCCTCTCATGAGCGCTCCCAGCATCGCAAGGGAGAGCAGGGCGTCCTCCTCGGTCATGGTGTTGTCCGAGAGGATCGTGTTCTCGAGTCCGGCCTCGGCCTTTACGCAGTCGACGAGATGGCAGGTGTACTGGTTGCCAGTGATCAGCGGCCCGAAGTTGCCGCAAAATGTGGCGCCCACCGCCGGTATATTCTGCCGGCCGATAAACTCGAAATAATTCGCGAAATCGATGTGGTTGTTTCCGTATCCCTCGGTGGCGATGAGAACGCCGTCGAGGTCCAGCGAGGAGATCATTCTTCCCAGGCGCTCCGCGACCATATGCTTTTGTCTGTCGAACGCGGGGCTTCCCACAAAAACGACGCCGCAGAGGTCGATATTCCGATCGCGCAGAGCGCAAAGAATCAGCGGATCGCGGAAATAATGCCGGCTCGTTTCTTTCGTGGAAGGCCCCACGCAGGTCAGGGCGTGTATACCGCCGTCGATCGCCTCCAGAGGAGAGAACATGACCGGAAGGTTCCCCATATCGATATTCGAACGCGCGCCGGCGATGCCGCACGGCTGCAGAGGAAGCAACAGTTTTTCGTGCATCGCGCCCTGTCCCATAATTTCCTTGACGATCAGGATTTTGGGGTTCTCCGCGTCCCGGACATGTTCGAAGCACTGCTCGTCCGCGCATCCGGCATTGTAACGCTCCTCGCTCGGAGAAAGCATTGCCGCTCTGATCTCTTCGGCGATATATTCCGCCGCCTTATGACATGCCAGAGGGCCGGGGCGCCTCATCCGTTCTCCCTTTTTGATCAGGAAGTCGATTTTGACCACGGTTTCGCCGAAATCGACGGAGCCCGGCCTGCCGAAGCGAATTTTATCCGACAATATCCCCTCGCAGGAACCCGCTTCGCCGATCTGCTCTCCCGCCTCGTCCCTGCCGCAGATCACGAGGACGACGCCGGAGAGCGTGCGTGTGCTCCCCTCTCCCACGGAAAAGCCCTCTTCCTTGACGGCCAGAGGGAGCACGTCGAGGACGGTATTCGTATAGGTCGAATACGCGGAGGGGGTTATCACGTCAATCGTCATGTCCAGGACGATGTTCCGGTCGCATCCCGCGAACGCTCTTTCGCGGACATCGGAGGAAAGATATAAAATGCCGTCCTCTATCGCCGTCCGGTCCCCCCATAAGACCTGCGAGATAGCGTAGTTCCTCCTGATGAGAGAGGCCGCTTTCTTCCTGCATTCCGCCATAAAGAATCGACTCCTTCCTCCGAATGCGTCCGTCGAACGCGCTTGGGTTTATTCCTGCGGCGCGGTTTTTACGTTTTTGACACCCTGCAGCGTTCTGAAATCATACACGATCATGAACGCAACGAGAATCCCAGATAACCGTTCACGCCGTACAGGATGTTGACCAGTCCTTTGTAAGGCAAGAAGCAGGCGCTCACGCAGCCGATGACGCCGGTCCGGTTGCGCCGCACAATCCGCAGCCGGTCAGGCTCGAACGCGTTTAAAAATCGTTCTCGAAGACCGTCTGCTCTTCCACGGGAACCGTGAGCGCCTTCAAAGCCCGCAGCACAAGGTTTTCACGAATCTCGTAACTCTTCTTCTCGCCGAGCGTAGGGTCTCCCATCGGATAGGGAATACCGATCGCCGGGACTATACGATTTGCCCCGATCGTCACGGAGATGGGAACAACCGTACAGATGTGTGTTACCGGAATGCCGACGCGATCGATTTCTTTCACCATAGATGCACCGCATCTAGTGCAGGTGCCTCAGGTACTGACCATGAGGACGGCGTCGACCCCCTCGCGCTTCAGGATGGGAATAAATTCTTCCGCAAAGCGCTTCGAGTTGTTCGTCGCCGTGCCCGTGCCGGTCGTCGTGATGAAGAAATCCATCAGCTTTCCGATCACGCCGCGCTTCTCCAGATCGCGCAGTACGTCGAGCGGGATGCACAAGTTCGGATCCTCGGTGATGAAGGCGCGGTCGTATCCGCCGTGGATGGTCATGAAGTCCTTCTTGTCCGCGTGATCCATGCCCTCGATCGAGTACATGCCCCACTTGGTGGCGGAGGAAGACTCGATGTGGTCGGGGTTGCCCTGGGGCACGACGCCGCCGGAGGTGATCAGGGCGATCTTCGCGCCCGCCAGGTCCTTCAGCGGAGGCGCGGGGAGCACGCGGTCGATCGTGGGCATCGGATAGTCCGTGTAGACCGGTTCGCCCTTGATCTTCTTCAGCAGCAACTCCACGGCGCGCTCCGATCCGCGGCGTTCGCCAAAGTAATTCACGCGGATGCCGCGCTCCAGATATCCCTCTTCCCGGGGACCGAGGACTTCCTCCCCGGCGATCTTTTTCTTGAGCAGTACCGCCATCGCCGGCATCGCATTGCGCATATCGGCGGCGGAGTCCTTGGTCTGAATGATGTGCACGTCTTTGCGGAACATATCCGCGCCGGGGTTTTCCTCGTACATCCCCGTCACGGCCGGGATCTGCAGCTCGTCCTCCGCCGCCTTGGCGATGGTGCCGCAGGCGACGCCGTAACGGCCCGCGTTGAACGCCGGCCCTGCGATGAAGCCGTCCGGCTTGCATTTGCCGATGAGCTCCAGCAGCTCGGGAACCACCCCTTTGTCGATATTCGAACCGAAGTAGTTGTCGCCGCATATCACCGTGGCGACGACCTCGTAACCGTCTCCGAGCGCGTTCTGCAATGCGAGGCCGGGTCCCACGACCCCTTCGCGCACTTCCGGAACGATGTCGGCCTTTTCTTCTCCTCCGATCCCGGCAAAGAACTGGTTGATGTAATGAACGATTTTCTTCGACATTTGTACACGTCCTCCTTTCGCTATGGGTCTCGACTCAATAACCGCGGGCGCAGAGCTTGTTGAAACCGTTTGCGATCGTAGATGCGATGATGATCTGAATTTCGGCGTCGAAGCCGCCGTCGTCATCCTTGCAGCCGACCCAGCCGCCGATCTGCATTTCGATATAGTCCTGCATGCCGATGATGCGCTCCATCGGCGGGAAGTGAATGACGACGTTTCCGTTGCCGCAGGAGATCATGGTGTCCGCTTCCTGGCAGACGTCGGCGAGCGAGTACGATTTCCCGTCGCGTCCGGGGAATTCGTCGGTGATGAGGACGACCTTGATGCCCTTCTGGGTCGTCTTCTTGCAGTTCATCATCAAATCGGTGTCCGGGTTGCCGTATCCTTCCTCGGTGAGCAGCGCGCCCTCGAGGCCGATATACTCGCACAGCTTGGCCGTCATGTCCGAGTGGCGCTCTTTGTCCATCAGGAACACGTTTTCGTTCGTCAGGATGACGCCCATGAAATTCAGCGTCTTGCCGTGCTGCGCGTAAAGGTCCTCGATCACGGGATTATGGAAGTGGTGGTAAGTGGTCACCTTGTCGCAGGGGGCGACGCAGTTGCCGGAGACGATGGCGCCGTCGAAAATTTCGGTGGGATACATCAGCGTGGGAACGATCTGCTTGGCGTCCACGCCGTAATAGTAGGTGTCGTGCAGCAGGCCCTGGCTCTGCAGCATGTGGATGTAGCCGACGCGGGGAAGGTCGGGATATTGCGCCACCTGCTCCAACAGCGGTTTCGTCTCGTACACGATCGTCTCGTCGGGCGTCTGGTCCTTCAACGCCTTGGCAAGGTACGTCGCCGCCGCCAGCCCCGCCATTCTGCCCGCGCTCTCGTAGACGTGCGTCTCGAGGCCTTCTTGCGGTTCGATGACGACGCAGACGTTCTGGGTTTGAGAGAAGGGGCAGTATTCGGCCGCCGGGCCGGACATGTCGATGACTCCCTCCTGGAAACCGACGATCTGGCCGACCGTCACCACGCACACGCCGTCCATGCAGTACGTGACGCCCTCGCCGACCTGCGTCACCTTGCCCATGACGCCCGGGAAAATGGTTCCGGGGCCCTTGATCTTCAATCGAGGTTCGATGACATCCTTGACGGGTGTGATTCGAACCGACTCACCGGGACGAGCCAGCTCGATCCGGCACCCGATCAGCCGGTCGTCCTTCAAAATCACCTCCTTCAGCTCCTCGGCATTGACATACAGCACGCCGTCCCGAATCTTCGTGACGTCGCCGAACTGTACGTCTCCAACGTGAATCTTTCCCAGTTCCAACTTCAATGCAAACACCTCCTTATGAGTGTTCGTGCTTAAAAAAACCGCTTACAGCATGAGCGCGCGCGGGATCGCGGACTCCACCACCGAGAGATCGATCGTCTGGAAATCGCGCAAAGTTTTCTCCGGCCAGTTCGGCAAAGTCATGCCTCTCGTGAATTTATGCAACGCCTCGATGCTGCTTTCCACCATCTCCACATCGCGGGAAAAGGGCTGCGCCTCCCTGCCGCTCGAGAGCAATACCGTCTTGCAGGGAGATTGATGCGGCTTCAGGTTGCTCGCCTGCGGGTGGCTCATCAGGTGCCAGCCCTCGTGTACCAGGTCCCGCACGCGAATCAGCACGTCCAGGTAGCTTCCTTCTTCCAGATAATCGACGCCGATCTCCGCGTGGTTTTCATAGATCTCCAGCGCCTTGCCGTTGTTGGTGACGAGAAGAAATTTTTTCGCCATTGAGGTCACCTGCCTCCGGTCCGTCAAGGATGCCGCATTTGTTCGAGAGTTAACAATGCTTTTTTAGAGTAAGGTATACCCCCTGTTGATCATTGTAAAACAATGTTTTAATATGTTTGATATTTGATATTGAAATGGCAAGGTGAGCCGGGGGGGGCAAAGGATGAACATCGATAAATGGAGGATGCTTTTGACGATTGCGGATTTTAAGACGTTGACGCGGACGGCGGAGGAGACGGGATATACGCAATCGGGCATCAGCAATATCATAAAGTCGCTTGAAGACGACGTCGGTTTTCCCCTGCTGCACCGCCTCCACAGGGGCGTAGCGCTTACGGCGGAAGCGCAGAGGCTCGTCCCGATCATCCGGGAGCTGGAGAATTGGAATGAACAGCTGCTTCAGGTCGCCTCGGAGATCAGAGGACTGGAGACGGGAACCGTGCGCGTCGCATCCGTGGCGAGCGTTTCGCTCAGTTGGCTGCCGAAAATATTCAAGCACTTTCAGACCGAGTACCCCAATATCGCAATCAAGCTGTACCAGAGCGGCGATCAGGAAGTGTTGAAATGGATGGAGGAGGGCCGGGTCGATCTGGCGTTCTGTTGCGATCAGCCCAGCATGGAATACGACTGGCTGCCGTTGATCGAAGACGAACTGGTGGCCGTGCTGCCGGAGGAACATCCGCTGGCGGAACGGCCGGCGTTTCCTTTGACCGCCTTCACGAACGCGCCTTTTGTGATGATGCCGGAAGACTATCATCATGAGACGAAGTGTATTTTTGAAAAATTTCAGATTAAACCCAACATTCAATTCTCCGCCACGGACGACAATACAACGATCGCGATGGTGGAGGAGGGGTTGGGTCTGAGCATGCTTTCGAAAATTATTCTCGACGCCAACCCACATCGAAAAGTCAAATTTTTAAAACTGGATCCGCCCTGCCCTCGAACACTCGGCATCGCCTTGCGACCCCATCACAGGCACTCGCCCGCGACGGAAAAATTCATCGCGGTTTCGAAGGCGATCATGAAGTAATATAAAAAACCCCAGTTGTCGCCGGCATTGCAATGCTCGCGATCGAACCGGGGCGGTTGCCGTTCAAACGGTTTCCGTTCCACTTTACTGATGTCCGTCGAATTTCGCGACGTTGCCGGTGTTGATGATATCCAGCGAGCAATAGATCGCCTTGTCCATCTTCATCCCCTACTCTCCCCGCTTCCGTCGATATCGCCGATGCCGCCCATGCCGGCCGTCATGGCGATCGGAACCCCCATCTTCTGCGCCGCCGCCATGGTTCCGGAAGCCGTAAGCGCGCCGCTCATCTCCTCGGACAAAGCGGCCGGAAACATATTCCGATCGATGCGGATCATCTCCCTTGCGCAACTGCGCGCAGGCAAATATTCCCGCAAAGTTCCCCGGCTGAGGACGCCTTTTTCGATCCAGACGAGTCGCTCCGTCTTCCAGGGCCAGAGCGCGAGAATATCCCGATCGGAAAGGGAAACCAGGCCATGCGTGAGCAATGCGGTCTCCATCAAAAAACCGCACACGATTCGAGTACTTTTTATTTTGAGGCAGTACGCTGTCGAATTTTCACTGGAAGGAGAAGCGGCAGCAGTTGATTTTCGCAATATCGTCATGATATACTTCATTCGAGTCTTGTTAGTAAAATCTAACAAAGGCTCGAGTGAAAAAAACCTGCCTGCCGTGCATCTTCTTGCGCGGGTTTCCGCTCGGAGGTGAAAGTGCCGTAGATATGGTCGTGCCGGAAATTTCGCGCTCGCCTTAAAGTTAGTTGATGCTAACTTCAACCACGAGAAAGACCCCCTCCCCGAATCTTTCTCGTCGCCCTCTACTCATGCAAGGAGGAATTCACATGCACTGCGCAAAAAAACGACTCGGCGGTTTTCTGGCCGCGCTCTTTTTCTTCTCGATCGCGCTCCCGGCGGATCGAGCGGAGGCGCATTATCTGTCCTTCATCCCCTCCTCATCCACGACAAACGTCGGAGCCGAGCACACGGCGATACTCTCCTTCACGCACGTCTTCACCGAGCCTCAATACTCGGCGACGTTCATGGGGCTGGATTCGTCCGTCTTCACGGCACACTTCCTCTACCGCGACGGCACGAAGAGCGCCTTTCCGGCCTTCACGGATTACAAGGATCCCAGAGGCGTGGAGACCGACGGTCTCAACGCGCATCTTTCGAAAAATACGCTGTCCCAAAGCGGCACCGTCATTCTGGACGGCAGATGCGACATACCGATGGGCCCGACCTCGCGCTACTTCGGCTACGCGAAGCAGATTCTCAACGCGGGCAAGGACAATTTTTCGACCAACGCCGTCGGTGGCGTCGGCGTCCTGGAGATCGTTCCGCAGAGCGACCTCTCCGCCGCGAAAGTGGGAGAGAGCATTCGCTTCAAGGCGCTCTTCAAGGGACAGCCGCTGAAAAACGCGACGGTCGAGTGGGCGGATGAAAGGGCCTCCGTCTTCATCGGCGACGAGGGACGGGAAAACCTCGCGCGCCTCGGAGAGACCGACGCAAACGGCGTCTTCGCCTTCGCGCCTCGGAACGCGGGGATGAGTTTTCTGGGCGTCATGTACGCAGTCTCGTCGGACGTGGCCGAGAGGGACACGGACTATTACAGCTGCGCATTGATCTTCGGCGCCTCTGCGAAGGCCACGTCCGACGACGAGAAGATCACAAGCGGCGGGAGCAGCGGCTGCAACACCGGCTTCTCCTGGTTCTTCCTGCTCGGGGCCATCGCGCTGGTCGGCGGGGGTATCGAACGGAGGATTTTCCCCAAGTACACAAGATCCTGATTTCACACCGAAAAACGCGCGGGAGCATCGACAAGCCCCCGCGCGATATTCTCATTCCAATTCTAAATCAACGCTACGCGTTGGGCGCGGCACAAAACGCCTCGCAAATTCCGGTTCTAAATAACGATGGGGCGTTTGATTTAGAACCTGAATCACAAAGGCCCGAAGGAGGGGCCGAAAATGAAAGGCTATCGTAAAACAGGCGTCTTCCGGCTGCTCGAAATCGCCGGTGAAAAGCGAACCCTTCTGACGCTCTCCGCCGTCATGTCCTGCGCCGGCTCCCTGCTGCAGCTTCTCCCGTATCTCTCCGCCTACTTCGTCCTGACGGAAGTATTGCAATACCGGACGACGCCGGCGGCCTTCGACAGAAATACGCTGGTATTCTGGTCGTGGGTCGCGGGTGTGTCCATGATCGCCTCTCTCGTTTTTACCTATCTGGCCGGCATCTGCAGCCACATCGCCGCTTTCAGGATACTGTACGGACTTCGGATTCGGCTCGCCGAGCATATCGGCAGGCTTCCGCTTGGTTTTTTGAGCGCCACCTCGACGGGGGCGATCAAGAAAGTGCTGGAGACGAACGTCGAAAAAATCGAAAATTTCGTGGCTCACGGCATACCGGATTGCGTCGGCTCGCTCGCGATGACGGTCTTTATCGGAGCCGGACTCTTTTCCATAGACTGGAGGCTCGCCCTCGTCGCACTGCTGCCGCTTGCAGTTGCCTGGTTTCTTCTGCTCCGCATCGTAGGCGGCGGCAAATCGGAGGATTTCGTCCGCCAGTATCAGGACGCGATGGAGCGGATGAGCGCCTCGGCCGTTCAATTTATCCGCGGTATGCCCGCCATCAAGACATTCGGACAGACCGTCCGTTCGTTCCGCAGCTTTCACGGCGATATCGTCAAGTACCGGGATTTTGCCATCATGCTCACGCTCGTCTGGCAGAACGGTTTTGTCGGCATGCAGGTGATTCTCGCCTCCGTCGCGGCGTTCATCCTGCCTGCCGGGTTGCTGCTTCTGCACGGTTACGGCGATCCGGCCCAGGCCGCCGCCTTCGTCATGACGCTGCTGCTTGCCCTGATCGTGGCCCCCGGCATCACGACCCCTTTCACGAACGCCATGATGACGGCGCTCTCCATGAACAGGATCACCGAGGGCGTCTCCCGTATCGACGCCATTTTCGCCACGCCTCCGCTCCGGGAACCGAGAGAGAGCGACGTGAGAATCCCCAGGGCGTTCGACGTCGCGTTCGAGCACGTTTCCTTTGCCTACGTCGGTTCGGAGGAAGCCGGGGAAAATTTCCGGCGGCCCTACGCCCTCCAGAACGTCTCCTTCACGGCGCGCGAGCGTAGAATCACGGCGCTCGTCGGTCCGTCAGGCTCCGGCAAATCCACCGTCGCGCACCTCATCCCGAGGTTCTGGGAGATACTGGACGGTTCCATCCGCTTCGGAGGCGTCGACATTCGGAACATCCCCACCCCTACCCTTATGGAATCCGTATCGTTTGTCTTTCAGGACACGTTCATGCTTCAGGACACGATCTGCGAGAATATCCGCGTCGGGAAATCGGACGCTTCGCAAGAGGAGATCGTGAGGGCCGCCAAGGCGGCACAATGCCACGATTTCATCGAGCGCCTGCCCCATGGTTACGATACCAAGATCGGCGAAGGGGGCGTCTGCCTCTCCAGCGGCGAGGAGCAGCGCGTCGCGGTTGCGAGAGCGATTCTGAAGAACGCGCCGATTCTCGTGCTTGACGAGGCCACCGCCTTTGCCGATCCCGAGAACGAACACCGCATGCACGCTGCTCTACGCGAGCTGATGAAGGGCAAGACGGTCATCGTCATCGCCCACAGGTTGCAGTCGATCAAGAATGCCGACCAGATCCTCGTCTTCAAGGACGGCCGCATCGAAGAGCGGGGCAGGCACGAAGAGCTGCTTCTGCAGGAGGGCATCTATTACCGCATGTGGGAGGCGTGTATGGATATAGAGAGCTGGACGCTCGATCATAGGGAACGCCTGCAGGCGAATGCGAGGTGTTCGGCATGAGGCGGATTCTGGCACATCTGTCGATGGGGAACCCCGCGAGGCTCATGGAACCTGCCATCAAGGCGACGCTGGCAAACCTGGTCAATCTCGTTCCGTTTGTCATCCTGTTGCGCGTCGTCGCCCATCTCGTGGACGCGATAACCGGAGGCTCGGCCGGTTTCGACTGGCACTTTCTTTGGTCGGCGTGGCTCTCGATGTGTGCGTGGGCGCTCGTCATGTTCCTCGCAGGACGCGCGGCGTACCGGAGCGAATTCCTGAGCGCGTATGAGGTCTCGGCGGACGGACGCACCGCACTGGCGGAACACATTCGAAAATTGCCGCTCGGATATTTCGCGTCGCGCGATCCGGGCGATCTGACCAACATGATGGTGACGGACTTCGCGTCCGTCGAGGAAGCGATCTCCCACTACGCGCCGCAGCTGATCGCCGCGAGTGTCATGCCTCTTCTTGCCTTTGCCGGACTTTCTTTTCTCGACTGGCGCATGGCGCTCGCGATGTTCGCCCCTCTGCCGATCGCGCTGCTCGTCCTTCTGTCCTCGAATCGATTGTTCCGGATCCTCAGCATCCGGCATCTGGCGGCGAAGGCGGACGCTGCCAATCGTCTTCAGGAATACCTGAGCGGCATCAAGGTCATGAAGGCGCACAGCTTGCTGGGAGCCCGATTCTCGAGACTCGAATTGTCGTTCCGGCATCTGATGCGGGAAAGCGTCAGGATCGAGGCCATCAGCGGCCCTCTCGTCCTCTCTGCCATTGCCTGCATGCGGGCCGGACTGCCGCTCATGATCGTCGTAGGAGCCCCTCTGCTGGCTGGCGGCTCGCTCTCCGTGGTCGACTTCGTCACCTTCCTGATCATCGGGACGAGGGTATACGATCCGCTCTCCGCCGCCATGATCTGGTATGCGCTTCTTCGCTATTCGGAGCTCGCGGGAGAGCGAATCCTCTCGCTCATGAGAGAACCGGTTCAAGAGGGCGGCGAGATCCCCGCAAGAGGCGCCGCAGCCCGCATCGCCTTCGAAAACGTCAGCTTCGCCTATGGGGAAGAGCCCGTGTTAAACGATGTGTCGATCTCCTTCGAACCAGGGGAATTGACCGCGCTGGTAGGGCCTTCGGGGGGAGGAAAATCGACGCTGACGAAGCTAGCCGCCCGATTTTACGACCCCGTCTCCGGACGCGTGACCTTCAGAGGCCGCGACGCCAGGACACTGGCGCCGGAAGCGCTGCTGAAGAACGTCTCGATCGTCTTTCAGGACGTCTACCTCTTTCAGGACACGGTGGTAAGCAACATTCGCTACGGAAAGATGGACGCAACCGACGAAGAGGTCCGTTCCGCCGCCGAAGCCGCCTGCTGCGCGGAATTCATCGAACAGCTCCCGCAGGGCTACGATACGATGATCGGGGAGGGGGGCTGCACGCTCTCGGGAGGCGAGAAACAGAGAATCTCGATCGCGAGGGCCCTCCTCAAGAACGCCCCCGTCGTGTTGCTCGACGAGGCGACGGCGTCGCTCGATCCCGAGAACGAACGATCCGTACAAAAGGCCATCGACAGCCTCACGGAGGGGCGCACCGTCGTCGTGATCGCGCATAAACTCAAGACCATCGCCGGCGCGGACAAAATCATCGTCGTGGACAGGGGAATCGTCGAACAGGGCAGGCATGAGGAACTGCTCGAAAAAGAAGGGCTGTACGCTCACCTGTGGAAGATTCAGCAGGAGGCTTCGGCTTGGAGCGTGTGAGAAGAATGTTCTTTTCCCATAATTTTACATCGGGTTGGAATTGAACTATAATCCAAACTGTCGATGACAGGAATCCGGTGAGAATCCGGAGCGGCCCCGCCACTGTAACCGGGACGAAACCGCATACGCCACTGACCGAGGGTCGGGAAGGCGCGGGAGTAGGACGAACGGGAGTCAGGAGACTGGTTCGACGTTTTGGCAGAAACACTCCCGCGCGGGCGGGTACTGCTGCGATAGCCGGTTTTTCGATTCCGCTATGGTATGGGTACCGCCGTGAGGTGGTGCCCATTTTTTTGTCACCATAAAACGAAAGAGAGGTTTTTTATCATGGAGATCGAAAAAAAGAAAAGGTTCGTTATCGCAAAGGTTTTACCTGTTTTGCTCGCACTGTTGCTCGCGTTTTCCGGAGCCGCACTGGCGGCTAACCGCGTCACGCTCAACTTCGCCTGGGACCGCAACCTCGGGCCGATGAACCCGCATATGTACATGCCGAACCAGATGATCGGCCAGACGATGATCTACGAGCCTCTTGTGCAATGCGAAGAGAGCGGCAACATCAAACCGTGGCTTGCCCAGAGCTGGGATATTTCGAAGGACGGCAGGGTCTATACGTTCAAACTGCGCAGGGATGTCAAATTTTCCGACGGCAGCACTTTTACCGCGAAGGTGGTGGCGAAGAATTTCGACGCCGTCATGGGCAACGCCAAGCGGCACGAATGGATGGAGCTCATCGGCAAAATCGACTCCTGGAGGGCGACTGACAACTACACCTTCGAACTCAAGTTGAAAAAACCGTACGCGGCGACACTGGAAAATCTCTCGCTCGTGCGCCCATTGCGCTTTCTGGGACTCGCCGGTTTCCCCGACGACGGAAAGACGCAGGATAGCATCAAGAAACCGATCGGGACGGGACCGTGGGTGCTGAAGGAGACGGTCATGGGGGACTACGACCTCTTCGAGCGCAACGAGCACTACTGGGGCAAAAAGCCCGCCTTCCGGCAGGTGAAGATCAAGGTGATCCCGGAACCGCAATCCCGCGTCGTTGCCCTGGAGACGGGCGCGATCGACGTTATCCTGTCCGCGGGCACGGGAGCGGGCGCGATCACGATCAGCTTCGAGGAGTTCGAGCGGCTTCGCACGGATGGAGGGAAATACACGACGTATCTCTCATCCCCGCGTTATACGCAGGGTTTCGCCGTCAACTCGAATCGCAAGCCCACGAACGAGTTGTCCGTGCGGCGCGCCATACAGCATGCGGTGGACACGGGTTCGTTCAGTAAACACGTGATGCTGGGGATCGAGCCGCCGGCGAGGACCCTCTTCTCGAAGGAGACGCGCTACTGCAACGTGCCGCTCAAACCCTACGCGCTCGACCGCAAACTCGCCGCCAAACTGCTCGACGATGCTGGCTGGAAACTCCCCGCGGGCGGAAAAATCCGCGAGAAGAACGGCGAGAAACTCGCCGTGGACATCCATTTCATCGGCACGCACTATTTCCATAAGACGGCGGCGGCAGCCATTCAGGGAGATCTGCAGAAGGTCGGCATCCAGGCGAACCTGATCGTCGACGAGGCTAATATCTTCTTCGGCATGGGGCAGTCGGGCAATTTCAACCTCGCCTACGTCGAGACGTGGGGCGTTCCCAGCGATCCGCTCGATTTTCTCTCGTCGGTGCGCGCGCCGCAGGGTGTTCTCTCTTGTGCGCGCCTGGGCCTGCCCATGAAGGACGCGCTCGACAAGACGATCGACGACCTGATGAACTCCAGCGCGAAGGCCGACACGCAGAAGCTGACACACGAGGTTCTGAAGACGATACACGAGCAGGCGATTTTTCTCCCCGTCTCGATGAGCGTCGGCATTGCCGTTCACAAGAAGGACAGGATCGAGGGCATTCGCTTCATGCCCCTTCGCAACGAGATTGACTTCGCTTCTATGAAACCGGGCAAGGCGTTTTAGGGGGACCCGGATGAAAAATCGAATCGTACCGGTCGTAGCCTCCCTTCTCCTTGCGCTCCTCTTCATTCTTGGGCTCGAAAACCCGGCGTCTGCCGCGGAAAAAACCGTGCTGACGTTCGCCTGGGACAAGAACGTCGCGCCGAACAACCCCCACATGTACATGCCGAATCAGCTGTTCGCACAAGCCATGAGCTACGAGGGGCTCGTGCGTGTGGGAAGCAGCGGAAAGATCGAACCGTGCCTCGCGAGGTCGTGGGAAATCCGCGAGGGGGGAAAGACCTTCATCTTCTTCCTCAGAAGTGGCGTGAAGTTCGCGGATGGCAGCGCTTTTGGCGCGGGAGCGGTTGTAAAGAATTTCGACGCGATCATGAGGAATAAAACCAGACACGACTGGGTCGGCCTCACGAGCCGGATCGCTTCGTGGAAGGCCGTGAACGATTCGACCTTCGAACTCCGCCTGAAAAAGCCGTACGCCGCTACACTACAGGATCTCGCGCTCGTCCGTCCCTATCGTTTTCTCGCTCCGAGCGCCTTCCCGCCGGACGGCAAGACGAATGAGAGCATAAAGGCGCCGACCGGCACCGGTCCGTGGGTGCTCGCCGAGAGCAGAAAGGGCGAGTTCGACCGTTTCGTCCGCAACGAACATTACTGGGGCAAGAAGCCGTTCTTCAAGGAGATTCTGATCAAGGTGATCCCGGAGGCGCAGTCGCGGGCCGTCGCGTTGGAGACGGGCGCCGTCGACCTGATCCTGTCGGCCGGAACAACGGCGGGCGGAGGTTCGGTCAGCACCGAGGAATTCGCCCGTATGAGGGCGGAGGACAGGACATTCGCGACCTATATCTCCGGCCCACGCAACACGCTGGGCTTCGTTCTCAACTCCAAGACCTTTCCCACAAACGAACTGGCCGTGCGGCAGGCCATCCAGCACGCTGTCGATTCCGATGCGATCGTAAAGCACGTCTTGCTCGGCATCGAAAAGCCCGCACACACGATGTTCTCCAAGGGGACGCCGTACTGCAACGTGTCGCTCGCCACTTACGCCTTCGACCGGAAAAAAGCGGACGCCATCCTGACGAAGGCGGGATGGAAGATCCCCAAGGGAAAGACGTATCGCGAGCGCGACGGCAAGGCGCTGGAACTCGACATCCACTTCGTCGGCAACAATATCTGGCAGAAGAACGTCGCGGAGGCGATCCAGGGCGATCTCCGCAAGGCCGGCATCAAGGCCGTCCTTGTGGCTGACGAGGCCAATATTTTCTTCAACATCGGCAAGGACGCGAACTTCAACATGGCGTTTTACGAGACGCTCTCCATTCCGTACGATCCGCTGGCAAGCCTCTCCATCATGAAGGACACGGTGAGCGCAATCAACGGAGCGACGATGGGGTTACCGATGAAGGCAGAGTTCGACGCGCTGGTCGACCGGACGCTTGACTCCTACAAGGAGGAGGATATCGCCAGCGGCGTCAAAAAGCTGCTGGCCATCATCCAGGAGCAGGCCGTCTATCTGCCGATCTCCGTCAACGTCGACATCGCCGTCCACAAAAGGGGTACCTTGAAGGGCATCCGTTTCATGTCCCTGCGCAACGAGATCGATTTTGCGAGCATAAAACCGGGGGACGAGAAATGAGGAAATTCATCCTTCGGCGAATGCTACAGCTGCTCCCCATTCTTCTGGTCGTGTCAATCATGGTGTTTCTTCTGTTGCGATGTACCTCGATCGATCCGGCGATCGTCGTCTTGCGGCTCTCGAATATTCCCGCCACAGACGAGGCGCTGGCCGAAGTACGCCACAACCTGGGGCTCGACCTGCCCACGCACGTGCAGTACTGGAATTGGCTGGTGAACGCGCTACACATGGACTTCGGGAAGTCGTACGTGACGGGGAAGAGCGCGCTGGAGGAGATCCTCTTCTACTTGCCGACGACACTGAAACTCGCGGGGGCCGCCCTTGCCTTCACGCTGATCGTCAGCATCCCCCTCGGCATCCTGGCCGCCGTGCAGAAGGACCGTTGGTTCGACGCGGTGGCACGTGTCTTCTCCTTCGTCGCCGTCTCCATGCCGAGCTTCTGGTTCGGGTTTCTCCTGATCTACTTCTTCGCCGTCAAACTCTCCTGGCTGCCCGCGATGGGTCGCGAGAGCGGTTTCTCGTCCTACATCATGCCGATCGCCACCCTCTCCCTGATGTCAGTCGGGATCAACGCCAGGATGATCCGCACCGGCATTCTGGAGCACATGCACGCGCGGTCCGTCCAGTACTGTCGATTACGCGGGCTTGACGAGGGGACGATCGTGTACAAACACGTCTTCAAGAACGCGATCATCCCCGTCATGACCTCTGTCGGCATGCACCTGGGCGAGCTGATCGGAGGCTCGGTGATCGTCGAGAACATCTTCGCCTGGCCGGGCGTGGGGCGCTACGCAGTCGGCGCGATCTACAACCACGACTATCCGGTCATACAATGTTTTCTGCTGATGATGACATTGGTCTTCGTGCTCTGCAATCTCGGTGTGGACGTGTTGTACGCGGCGCTCGATCCGCGTATTCGCTACGAGGGGGCGAAGGGATGAGGGGCAAGGTCTTCGTCGCGCTGGCAGTCCTGCTGCCGATCCTGCTCTGCGCACTGCTGGCCCCGGTTATCACATCCTACGATCCGACCGAGACGGACATCTCCATGCGTTTTCAGAAGATGTCCCAGGAGCATCCGCTGGGGACGGACCATCTGGGCCGGGATGTCTTCGCACGAATTATCTACGGTGCGCGCGTCTCATTTGCCGCGGTGCTGGGTACCTGCACCTGCATCCTCGTCATCGGATTTACGATCGGATCGATCAGCGGGTATGCGGGGGGCAGGGTGGACGGTTTTCTGATGCGCCTCTGCGACTCGTTGATGACCTTCCCGACCTTTGTGCTCTCCATGGTCTTCGTCGGCATCTTCGGGACGGGGATGCTGAACGTAATCCTGGCGATCGCCATGACGCACTGGGCCTGGTACGCCCGCCTGATCCGCGGGCTTGTCCTGAGCCTGAAGAGCAGAGGGTTCGTGTTGGCCTCGCGCGTCGCCGGAACGGGACACGTCGGGATTTTTCTGCGGCATATCCTGCCATCCGTGCTGGTCCAGATCGTCGTTCTGGCGACGCTCGACATCGGACACATGATGCTGCACGTCGCGGGGCTCTCCTTCCTGGGGCTCGGCGTACAGCCGCCGACGCCCGAATGGGGCGGTATGATCGGCGACGCGGTTCCCTTTATTCGTACGAGACCGGAGATGATGTTCTACCCGGGACTCATGATCTTTCTCTGTACGGCGGCCTTCAATCTGCTGGGCGACTCGCTGCGCGACTATCTCGATCCCGCCCTCGCGCACGGTGATCACTGATGACACCGCCTCTTTTGATCCTGGAAGGATTGACCGTGGAACTGCCGCGCAAGGGTGCACCGTCGAAGGTATTGGTGGACGATGTGAGCCTCCGCATCGAGGCAGGCGAGACGCTTGGGTTGATCGGGGAGAGCGGCTGCGGAAAGTCGATGACCTGTTCGGCCATCGTCGGCATGATCCCCTCGAACCTGAGAAGCCGAGCAACGTCGATCTCGTTCAAGGGAACCGAGTTGACCGAGCAGTCGCCCGTCCAGATGAGGGGGATTCGCGGGGGGAAGATCGCGACCATCATGCAAAATCCCGCGCTCTGCTTCGATCCGGTCTTTACGATCCGATCGCACTTCTACGAGACGCTACGTGCACATGAAGGCGGCGTTTCGACGGAACGGCTCGAGGTGCGAAGCCGCAAAGTGCTGGAGGAGGTCAGCTTCGACGATCCGGAGAGAATCCTCTCGCTCTATCCCTTTCAGATGAGCGGCGGCATGTTGCAGCGGGCGATGACGGCGCTGGCCCTCGTAGGCGATCCGGAGCTGCTGCTGGCGGACGAGCCGACGACGGATCTGGATCTTCCCGGTCAGGCGGCACTGCTCGATCTTCTGACGGAGATCCAGAGACACAGGGGGATCGGCATCCTCCTGATCAGCCACGATCTGGGCGTCGTCGGCCGTATCGCACACCGCGTCATAGTCATGCGGGACGGGCGTATCGTCGATCGGGGTACGCGGGACGAAATTTTCGGGTCTGCCTCCCACGAATACAGCCGGGAGCTTTTGGAGACATACGCGGCCCTCTGCGACACACCGTGGGGGAAGTTGGCGTGAAGGAGGTATAAAAGAGCAAATGGCGCCGATACTGGAGTGCGTAAACGTGACGAAGAGCTATGCACGGGGCAATTTTTTCTCTCGCGTAGCGCCCATGCCGGTCCTCACCGGGGTCGATTTCGTCCTGAACGAGGGGGAGAGCGTTGGGTTGCTGGGGAAAAACGGCTGTGGCAAGAGCACGCTCAGCCGCTTGATTCTTGGCCTCGAAGCGCCCGACGATGGCCATATACGCTATCGGGGCATGTCGACGAAGAAGATGACGCGGGAAGCGGCGCGGCGTTTCCGGAAAGAGGTGCAGGTCGTCTTTCAGGATTCGCACAGCGCGGTGAACGGCAGGCAGAAGATATCCCACATTCTCGCCGAGCCGCTGAAGAATTTCTACGGCTTAAAGGGGGAGGCACTGCGGGAGCGTGTCGCCGCTCTGCTGGAGACCGTAGGATTGAGCGCCGAGAGCGCCGAGAAAGACCCGCATCAGTTCAGCGGGGGACAGCTACAGCGCATCTGCATCGCGCGGGCGCTCGCGACGGATCCCTCGCTGTTGGTCCTCGACGAGTCGGTCAACAGTCTCGACATGGCAGTACAGGCGCAGACGCTCGAACTACTGACAAAACTGCGTGCCGAACGTCAATTGAGCTGTATCCTGATCAGCCACGATCTGCGTGCGGTCTTCCACCTCTGCGACCGCGTCATGGTCATGGCTAACGGCGTGATCGCAGAGGAACTGGACAGAAAAAACGGCCACGAAGCGGGCACCCACCCCGTGTACAAGGAGCTGCTGCATGCGATTCAAAACCGCGCCGGCAGACAAAAAGCGGCCTGATCCGGCGACCACCACATATTCTGACATACGCAGAGGAGGCGACTATCTCAGAATACAGGCATCGCTGATATCTGCTGAATGTTCAGCGAGCCACTGAACATTCGGAGCGTGCATATGCGTTTTCTGAATCGACCGAGAGGCCTCCTGAGCATGGGAGGCCTCTTTCATTGTGATTGCTGCAAACGATGCAAATTTCTTCCGGAGCCCGTTGTGCTCCAAAAACATCTCGACACTGTGCGCATTTCTGTTGTTTCTCTCCCTCTGCTTTTTCGAAGCGAAAGGGGCCTGTGCAGCCGAAGCCTCGAAGGGAGCCCCGCAGAGAATCCTCTCGATTACGCCCGCCGGTACGGAGATCCTGTTCGATCTCGGTATGGGAGATCGGGTCGTCGGCGTCACGAAGTACTGCAGCTGGCCGCCGGCGGCGAGGGCGACGGCTACCTGAATGGCGGAATCGGCTACGACCTGTATATCTGGAATCCTGGGGACGGAAACGACACGATCTGCGACCTCAGAAAAGACAATGTGGACATCGCCGTTGCCTCGCTTCAGTTCGGTGGCGAGACGCCCGAACAGGTCTGCGATCTCGTCGGCAGCGCGGCGTCCGTGAGCGGTTCGTACATGGTATCGACGTCGGCCGAGAGCAACGTCGGAAGCTGTTTCTCCGAAGAACAGCGGAAGAGCGCGTAGGAGATAAGGCCTATGGCGACCGGTCCGATGAACGGAAATTCCAAGCAGGGCTGGCCGTAGCATAACGAGCGTATATGAAGTTCCCCGATCCTGAAGAATTATGGGGTCGGGGAACTTCGTGTTTCCATGACCGCGCTCGGTAAATATACCGAGCGCGGGTTGCCGACAATGCTTTGTTTTCGTCCTGTCAACTCCCAAAAGACGAAGAAGAGACTTTCCGACAAACTGGGGCACCTCGTGAAGGCATGCCAATTCACCAAGCACCATTTATCACAAACTTTACAATTCTTATTAATTCTTTTCTTGATTTCCTCGAAAGATGTGTTTACAGTATATGCGTGGTATTTATCGTGTGTGCATTATGAACTGCGTTCTTTACTTGTGTTTCAGTCGGTAGCTTGCCCCATCAGGTAATGCCCGACAAAAGGGGCCCAGAAAAACTAGTTTCGTGATGTTGCATATTAAATTTGCGCACTTATGTGTAGGGCGTTTGGGAATTCGGAGATGCCTTGGCTGTTGGGGTGTTGTCCGGCTCATGTTTCATTATGGGGCTTGTTGCCTTGTCTTCTGTGCGGAGCTAAGGGGGCAAGTCATTCGGTAGTACCGAACGTGTTCGATTGAGCATATCGAGTGTTTTAAAGTTAATACCGATTTGGGGTGGATTAATGTCTGATTGCAGGAAGAAAATCAATCGGGTTCGCGAGGGCAGGGTCTTTGCAACGCTTGTCGTGTTGGGGGGCGTGGCGGTTGCTCTTATTGCTTTTTTGCTCATATCCAATACGAGCCCCAAAATTTCGAAAGAAGAAATGGCTTCCATTGAGAAAACACGTGAGATTTTCAACCTTCTAGCCGATGAAAAATACACAGAGGTCTTCACACGGATAAAAAGTAGTGACGAAATGGTGCTGTCTTATCTTCGGGCGGTTTTGTATGACAAAGGGTATGGAGCATCAATGAATGTTAATGTGCACGCCAGTAAAACATGGCGTGACTTGAAGGAAATGGAACGATTAAGAAAGAATGATGCAGGAAAAGCAAGAAAGCTTGACATTAAATACGAGGTTTTGCGCGATTTGATTGAGAAAAAAGCAAATGAGAGAGAGCCTATTTTTCAAATTCTCATGGCCTACTTGACGAGACTTGGTATCGGTTGCAAAGCAGATAAACCTGAAGCGGCGAGATGGTACAGGCTGGCGATAAATGATAATAACGACCCTCTTGCCATGTGTGAATTAGGACGTATGCTCACGAGCCCAATTGGAGGAATAGAAAAAAACAATAGAGAAGCATATGAATTTTTTAAAAGAGCTGCGGAACAAGGCTATGCTGAAGGGGAATCACAGCTAGCTAATATTGCCTACTCAGAAAAAAGAAAATCGCTCGAGAGGTTTATTGACATTGAAATCATGGATGATCAAGAGGCAACAATAAGATATAACGAGCTTGAATTGAGATCTGCACAGAAGGGAAGAATTTTATCGATGCAATATTTTGCTTCGATCTATTTTCTTGGTGTTCATGGTGTCAAGATTAACTACCAAAAAGAATATATGTGGACATATCTTGAATGGTTGAATCGAAAAGAAATCAACATCTTTTTGAATAATGATTCTCTTGATGTTTTTGAAACTCAAAAAAACAGGGCATTGCGCGATATAGAGAAGCGAATGGATGCAGCTGGTATGGATGTGCGGAGCAGTATTGCCATGGCTGTGGAGGAAGCAGAGGACATGTTTACAAATCAAGCAAAATACTTACAAAGAAGAAAATAACCGTTCTTTGCACATGTAGCACATGGACACACTCATGAATAAGTATATGGCATTTTGAATATTTTGCGAAACAAAACATTTTTTGAAATATATCAAATGGAGGGAGTGTTTAATTTGTCAGATTCGTACCAAGACCCAAGGTCTGAGGCACAACGCGCAAGAGATGCTGCTTTTTTGGGGGTTTATACAACCGCAAATCTAGTTAGTTTTTTAGGATTGGCTAAGCAAAACCCCGGATTGCTAAACGATATAGTGACATTTGCAAACTCGAAAGAATTAGAGGTGGCTTCATATATTGCTAAAATGTGGGATTTGGCTCGTTTAATCGATGACCTGACGCAAGACGGTGACCTCACATCAGAAGAAGAGTTAGTAATTGGTGCAAAAACGATAGCCTTAGGGCTGGATGTGATAGTCGACACGCAATCCAAAAAAGGTAATAAATTAATGAAAGCATATGCTCTTGTTAATAATTACACAGCACTTGCTTGTGGCGTCTCCCCAAATGATGCTATAGGGTTTGGCATGGCAACCACAGTACAGACATTAAAGCGAGCGTGGGCAATGATCGCTGAGCCTTCAAATTCGACAAGGGAAATTAAGGAATATAGAATTCTTGCCGGATCGTGTATACCTGCTATTACCGGTGGGGATATTTATCCTCGCTATGCATCTTATGCCACTATATTACCCATCTTTAAATCAAGTGACGATGAAAATAAAGATGAAGACGATTTTGATGAAGCCGGCGATTCTTTCCCGCCGGATCCCCTTATTATAGACCTCAATCGTGACGGTAAGGTAAGCACGACGGGAAGTAAGCGTTACTTCGACATGGATGACAACGGCCTGATCGAGCAGG
>JAVBQG010000022.1:0-26335 GCA_031549185.1 Synergistaceae bacterium
CTCACTTTCCGTATCGTTTCCACCGTCAGCATCTCCTTTTGCCCCCCCGAGTTCCATTCTCGAGAGGCAGTCTCTCACGGTGGCCTACTTTTGCGTGCCTATCTCAGATAAACTGGCCTATTTTGTCACGCCGCCCGACACATCATCAACTTTGCCAATGATGGAGGGATCTATAAAGTATTTTTTTCCACTTCGCGAGGAAACGCTCTCTTGACGAGTTTGGATATAGAGGCATATGCGGAAGATATATACGGCAACCGAATAAATCTTCCGCAACCGCGCGATGATGGCTCTGGTGGCGATGACATAGCTGGAGATGGGGTGTACACTTCAACTCTTGCTCCAGGAACCACTATCACAGGAGGAGTAGCGTATAAGATTGCAAGCAGGGTTTCAAATAAAAGCGGCAATGCGGTCGAAACATTTGTATTGTCTCAAATTGATGTTTTAGGTCCAGGGGCCCATGGCGAAATTCCCCTCTTCGGCGAGAAAATAAGCGAAAATTTCAGCAGAACGGCAATTACCTTTTTGTCGAGCATCAATGACAGGGAGATGATACCGCCACATATTAACCCACCTATATTCGACGCCGCTTTCTACACAAAAGGTGTCTATGGCCTCAATCAATTGCTTTTAGGCACGAGTGACAAGGAATTCAGTATAGATATCACGCCTGATCCGCTCTTCGACTATCTTTCCAAGGACATAGTTTGGGAGGTAGATAAACCGCACCTGGGTGTAGAGGTTCTTCCCGATAAGCAAGGTCGCCATCATGTCGCGAGGGTGCGTTTTACGCAACCGACTTGGGAGACCATAACATTGAAAGCGAGGATATCCTACGACCTCAATCCAGGTATGGATGAGAGAATGCGCGTGCTAACACAACAAGAAATGGAGAGAACCATAAAGCTGAATGTCGCTGAGCCGGGGTTTCAGGAGAGCGCGTTTATCCTCAACAAAAGCGAACCACTGCTCGTTTTCGCCGGGGATAGACACGAGTTCGACAGCCGCATCTGGATGCCCCTTGGATACTCCACGGAAGCAAAATGGAGCGTCAGCAAAGCGGTCGGTCCCGATAAATCTCCGGCTAATGTGGCGCGCATTGTAAAAGAGGGTGCGGAAAGCTGCACGGTTGAAATGCTGACGCCCGGAGAATTCACACTTACTCTGACAAGTGTTCCATACGATTTCATCAGCGATTGGTTCACTCTGAAAGTTATCAACAAGGAACAGGGTGGCAGCGTCAACCCGACCCCGACCGACGACGACGGCACGCAGCCCAATCCGATTCCGGATAACCCCGATCCGGGCGGAGACGATAGCGTTGACACGGATGCGGGCGGCGGCGGGACGAAGCCGGGCGACGACTCCGGCGGTGGCGGCGGGGACTCGGGAGGCGGCGGCAAGAGGCCTGTGTATGAGGAGTGGGAAGAATCCGAACTCAACGCGCCGAAGCTGTTGAGGATCACGGTCGACGGCAGTGCCCCTGCCTCGGCGGACGTGGCGGCCATGCGGGCGGCGACGCTGCGGTTCGAGTTCGACTCGCCGATCGATCGCTACTCCCTGTCGGCGATCCTGAGCGACGACCTCTCCGTCAAGCAGGGCGAGGACTACGCCGTCGTCTCCGGCTTCGCGCTCAGCGGGGATGGAAAAACGCTGACGGTCTCCTTCCTGCCGAAGTACGAGGGGCTGTTCGTCCTGTACTACAGCTTCGAGGGGAAGACCGGCCTTTCGGTGCGGGGCGGTTTCGGCCTGTACGCGGAAAAAGCGAGCTCCACGGTGCCCGCCACACCGGTACAGCCGGGTGGCTCCGGGAAAGGTGGCGGCGGCTGCGGCGTTACGGCGCTGCCGTTCCTGCTCTTCCTGCTCTGTGCGGTTGGTGCGGTCGGAATAGCGCGGCGCGGTAAGCGCGCCCTGCGTATGTTGCTTCTGCTCACGTTTCTCGGCCTGGCCTCGACGGCCAACGCCACGACGTACGTCGTCACGAACGCGGGGGACGAACTCGACTTCCCGCCGGCGGGCAGCCTGCGGTCGATCCTGCACACGATCGACCTGCTGGGAACGAAACACGACGTGATTCAGTTCGCACAGAACATTGAGACGATCGAGCTGAAGGGCACGCTGGAGTGCGCCAACAGCACGACGCTGGACGGTTACACCGGGCGGAGAGGCAAGCGCGTCACCCTCACTCTGGCTTCCGGGGGCTACTGGCACGCAGTAAACGGAAAACCGATCGAGGGGAAATACATCGAAATAGAGTTCATGAGCGATTTTTCGGCCAACGGCATCGTTTTCAAGGGCTTCGGGAAGGGCGATCCCCGCAATATCCCGGGGGCGGTCAACGGAGGATTGTTCTGTTTCGGCGGCTATTCCTACGGGACAAAACTGCAAAACTGCTCTTTCGTCGACATCGTCGGCGCGAGGTCGCCGGTGATGATCAATTTTTCCGGAAGGGGATACTTGGTGGAGTATGACACTGCCACCATGGATATGTGCCTGTTTCGGGGAAACGTTTCGGAGAACAGCGGCGGCGCGATCCAGGTGCTGAACGGGTCGGTAGCGCTGCAGGACACGTTTGTGGCCTATAACTGGGCAAAAGAGAGGGGCGGGGCCTTCTACAACCAGGAAGAAGGCCCGGATGCGGGTGGGCAATCTCCATTCGCCGACAACGCCTCCCTGCACAATACGATCGTGAACAATAGCATCGGGGCCGTGCCCCCGAAGGGACGTTCTCTTGGGAACAGCATGAGTATGGAGGCGAGTACGGGAGCGAAAATCATATCCCGTGTGTCTCGTGGGAACAGCCCTGGTGTTTTTCCGGGCCTTCTGACGCTCTCCCGTTGTACGATCATCGAGAACGAGGCACAACAGTCGGGCGGGGCGATCGTCTCCACCGGCTTGCTCCTATGCAATAGTTTGATCGCGGGCAACTCCGCCGGGGTGGGCGCCCCCGCAATAACCGGCGTTCTGCCGGATTTTCGCGCGTCCCTCTTCGCGAACAACGATACGGGCGTGGCCAACCCTACCCCGGACCGCTACGAGTACGACGACAAGGGGAACCTGTACGCGAACGGCGTGACGGAGGCGGTGTTGCGCCGGATTTTCGAGAAATATCCCATTGCCGAGGAGGACCGGGGCGGTTACATTCCTGTCGTGCCGATCAAATACGCGGGGCCCGCGGAGGGGATGGTCTTTGCCGAATTGAGAAACGCGATCGATTCGTCGCACCCCCTGGCCTTCGACGCCGACGTGCGCGGCGTGCCGCGCCGCTACGCGGAGGGCGCGAGCATCGGGTCCTACGAGTTCGGCAGGGTCACGATCGAGCCGGGCAACGTGCAAAATTCCACGACGATCGGGCTCAAGCCGAACGACAAGGGCTCGATCAAGGTCAAGCTGATCGAGCGCATCACGGTGGGCGGGCTCTCCGCGACCAACTATCTGGGGGAAATCCCCATGACGTTTGCCTTGAAGGACGGCGACAACCTCGAAGCCCTGCCGCACGATACCGAGACGGCGGACAACGGGCGCGCGTTCGCGGCGGTGAGTACGCTGGGGGCGGGGACGAGCGTCGTGCGCGCGGCCCTGACGGATCGCCCGGCCAGATATCTCGACCTGCAGGTAAAGGTGGGCGGCGACCAGAGCTCGGGCGGGGGATCGTCCTGGCAGGAGGACGATGACTTGTACGTCGTTACGCTCGACCCGAGCCGCACCGCCCCTGGCGTGGAAAATACATACTGGGCGACCTTCTCTAGGACGTGCGCGTCGAGCACGGTCTCCATTCGCCGCAAGGGTACGACGGACTACATAAAGCGCGACATCCCCGTCGACATGTTGCCCTCGGTATACGGCAAGCTGCGCGGGGCGATCGCGTTCGAAAAAAGCGGCAGCTACATGTTCGATTTCGCGATGACGGACGGCAGCGGGAGGCAGTATACGGACACGAAGGAAGTGCGGGTGGAAGCCTCGTCGCTGAAGGTCTTCCGAATGTCGGAGCCGCCGTACTACGAGGATAAGACGCTGTCGATGTTGGCGTCGTTCTCGGTTGCGCCGAAGGAGATCTCCATGACACTGACGGACGAAAACGGCGCGGCCTACAAGCCCGAGCTCTATTCGAAGAACGAGCGGCTCGGCTGGGAGGGGTTCGTGACATCCGGCAAGACGGGATATTACACGGCGACGCTGGAATACACCGACGGCGGCGACGGAAAGGGGCATAAGGAGCACTTCACGATCTACATCGCCCCGTATTATGGCACCGGCTCGACGGTCGTCTCCGGCGGCAAGGGCGGCGGTGGCTGTTCCTCGGGGGCGTTCGGCCTCCTGTCGGCACTTCTGAGCGGGGCATGGGTTTTGCGCGCGAGGAAGCCCCGATAATCAACCGCAAAGAATGAGTGAGGCGATATGGGGCAACCTGCACGTGGTTGCTCCGTATCGCTTTCAATTTGTTGATTTTGCCCGGTGTTATTATTATCTTGTGCTTATAAAAGCGAGAGCGTAGTATTTCCAGATGGATATATTTTCTCGTGCCGTTCGGCGTGCCGGAGGATTGAACCCCATGACGGATGTGGATGCCCTGTATAAAAACCGGAGAGTAAGGATCGGACAGCTTCTTCCCTTCGGTCGGATTTTCCGAGAGCGGCGACGGCTACACCTATTTCACCGGTTTGCTCGACGACCAGTTCGAGATGACGGTCGTCGTCACAAAAGAGGGGAAAATTGGGTCTGGGCGGAGAAGAGCTGGTCGAAATCGTCGATTTGCGCGCGAAGCCGGAGGATGTGGATGCCCTGGTGGACGGAAAGAGCTACTTTCCGGGGTATCACATGAATAAAAAACATTGGTTCACCATCCTTCTCGACGACTCTGCCTCCATGGAGGGAACCTTCCGTCGGATCGACGAGAGTTTTGCGCTCGCCGCAGGGCGACGGTCATCCAGGCGGGCGCGGATGCCGGGTGCGTGAATTTGTATAAAACAGGCTGTAAAAAATCGCGCCCCTCGTCGAGAAGGGCGCGATTTTTTATTGGCTTGCTTTATCGATCAGCTCCCAGACCTCCGGTCTTTCGAAGCCCTTGCGCCAGAAGGCGGCGCCTGCCAGGTTGTGTTTTTTCACCAGGTCCATGCGAAGTTTGAGCGAGTTCTCGTCCTCCATCCACACTTTGTACGTCTTGTCGCCGCTGACGTACTGGAAGTAGTTCTGCCCAGTGCCGCCGAGCCAGGTCTTGGTCGCGCCCGTCTCCAGGATGCGGGCGTCGGCGGATGCCATGGCCATCGTCTTCGACTTCACGGAGACCTTGCCGCCCGTGGTACGGGTCTCCTCCCACTCGCGGGTGTAGAAGGGGATCCCGAGCAGCAGCTTGCTCGCCGGGACCTGTGCCAGCGTGTTCTGCAAGCCGCGCTGCACCCAGGGAAGAGAGGCGGTCGAGCCAGCCTTGGGCGACGTGCGCCAGTGCTCGTCGTAGGTCATGACGGCGACGTAGTCGACGATCCCCGAGAGCGCCCTGCGCTCGTAGCACTTCGACCAGTTCGTGGGCACCATCACGTCGATCGACATCGTGAGGCCCATCGTCCGCGCCGCCGCCGTCAGCCGCTGGACGAATGCGGTGAGGCGCTGGGCGTCGGCGTTGTCGACGCTTTCGAAGTCGACGTTGATCCCGTCGAAGCCGTAGATTCTGGCGTAGGCCAGCAGGCGTGCGATGAAGGCGTTCTGCGCCGCCTGACTGGCAAAAAATTTGCGGGTGCGCTCCTTGTTGAAACCGTTGGAGACCAGCGCCCAGACATGGTAGCCCTGCTTGTGCGCGGTCTCCACGTAGCCGGCGCTGCCCCGGTTGACCGAGGTTCCCGTCTCGTCGGCCAGCGCGAACCAGGTGGGGGAGATCACGCTCAGGCCCGGCAGAGGGGTCTCCAGCGCGAGGTCCTTATTCTCGCCCGCGACGTGATCCCACACTAGGTTGAACGGTTTTTTCAGCGGCTGGAGCGCGGTTTTCGGTGGAAATGCCGTCACCTTCAGCAGATCGGGAGTCCCGACGAGTACGGTCTCCCTGTCCGTCAGAATGTAGGCGAGCCCGACGACCCGCTCGGCGCCGCGCAGGTTGAGGCGTTGTACGTTGTCGTCGCTGCGCGCGCGGAAATCGAGATCGAGCGCGTTCGGGGCGAGCGACGAGAGAATCGGAACGCCCAGCGTCGCCGCCGGGTTCGCCACGTGCACGGTGAAGGCGTTGCGGGCGGCGTTCAGCTTGACGGGCAGGTTCATCTGCGCCAGCAGCTCGCCGGGGATCCAGACGTCGTCGGCGACGCTGCGGTCGGCGTACGGTTTGACGATCGCCAGGTGCGGCGTGGCGTTTACCTTGTTCCTGTCGACCATCTGCTCGATGCGCCAATAGCGGGCGTTCTCGTCGCCGGAGACGGCAGAGGTGTCGGCGGCGTAGAGGGGAGATGCCGTCGGAAGGGCCAAAAGAGAAAATGCGAGAGAAAAAAGTACCCCTTTCAAAATCGTTTTATACACGCTTCAACTGCCTCCTTGTTTCTTCCGCCACCCACTTTGCCGCTTCGGACGGCTGCATCTCGATTTCGTCCACCGTCTCCGCGACCGCCTCCCGCCACGACACGCCCCTGGCGCCGATGGCGAGCAGTGCCGCGACGACGGATCTTCGAACGGACTCGGCCTCGTCGCTGGCGTATTTGCGCGCATAGAAGAGCGAGTCGTCGAAGAAGCCGAGCTCGCCCGGCGTCGTCTTCGGCAGCTCGGCTGCCAATTTCGCGATCGCGTCGAAGCCCCCGCTTCTCTGCGCTTCCTCCCGCGACTCGGCCCACGCGAGCGACTGCCGCATCGCGGCCAGCGGGGTTTCCGTGCTTTTCATGAGATCCGCCTCCCTGATCGGTCCGGATACGTGAGATAATGTCGGCATTATAACAGGTTGCCTGCGGAAAAAAATTCGAAAGGTCGGCGGACGTATGGCGAGGCTGTACAGTTATTCGAAACTTCCCACGCTACGAAGGGCGCTCCGCGAACGGTATGACGCAGTCGGGAGAGATGTCGTCTTCATGTTGCCTTCGATGGCGAACGAAGATCTGTTGCTCGACGCGCTTTCGACGGAGGATGGCTATTTCGCCACCCGCCCCGAGGTGTGGAGCTGGGCTGCGCTCTATCGCGCCGTCGTCCCGCCTCGGTCGCTGCGGCGCCAGGTGGATCCGCCGGACCATCGATTGATCTTGGATTTTATCCTCAAACGGACGCTGGGCGACCTGGACGACAAAGGTGTCGCGGTGCCCCGGGGTGTGCGCCGGAGCGGCTTCCTCGACCTCCTGAGTTCGTCGATCCGGGAGCTGTTGCTGGAGGATATTTCGCCCGACCGCCTGCTTCCGGAAGTATCCGACGGTGCGTCGCTCGACTCCCGCGAACTGCTTCACAGACTCTATACGGATTACCTGCTCTACCTGGAAGAAAATGGGCTGGCGGACAACGCGCAGCTCCCGATCCTGACGCGGCAGGCCTGCGGGGACGATTGCGGGCGACTGCGGGGACGAACGACCCTCTGGGTCGGCTTTCTCTCCCTCACGGGGGCGCAGCTCAAACTTGTCAGGGTCCTCGAACGGCGCGGCGTGAAGCTGGAGTTTTTCGTGCCGGACACGGGGCTCGAGCGTTTTTACGACGCCGCGAACCAGCTCGGGCTGGAGCGAACGGACTCCGGCGATTGCGGCGGGCGTCTCGTCACGCTTCTGGCGCAGGACAGATATGGGCAGTTCGAGGGAGTTGCGCGCGGGATCGCGCTCGCGCGGGCAGGAGCGGGCGGGCTGTTCGAAGCCACGGGGGCTTCCGATGTTTCCGAAATGTTGAGCGACGTCGGCATCCTGACGAATTCGGCCGACCTGCCGCTGATGGCCTCGGCCCTCGAAAAGTATGGCATCGCGAGCGAGTCGCGTGCCGAGCGCCCGGTGAGCGACTCCATTCTGATTCGCACGGCGCGCCAGGCCTGGGAGGCATATGTGCAGGACTGGCCGACGCGGAAGACGCTGCATCTCCTCTCCGCTCCGATCTTCGGCCTGGTCGAGCTCGACGAAGAACGCGTCGCCTCCCGGATGCCGGAGGGGTGGCGCGCGTGGCGCGAACTCGCGGGCGGGATGGAGGGCGTCGGAGAAGCGCTCGACCGGCTGAAAACTTTCTGTGCTTTTTTGAACGACCCGGCGGGGCACACGGGCGAGGAGCTCTTGCGGTCGCTGCTCGAACTTGCCGGGGGCGATGAGTGGGAAACGCGCCTCTCGCGCGAAGTGGCGGACGATCTGCCGCTCGACTTCGCCGTGAGGGAAATTGCCTCCTCGCGCATGGAGGTGGAGCAGAAACTTGAACTGTTGCGCGAACTGCAGCCCGCGATCGGCGAGGCGGGAGAGGTTCGTTTTGCCGGAAGAGAGGCGATGGCGTTTATCACCGGTTGGAGCCGGGAGGCGACGATCGCGCTCTCGCAGCCCCTCTCGGGCGCCGTGCGGTTGTACGATTCGCCGCCGCCTGTGATGATGTCGCACAAGCTGTGGATCATGACGGACGTGACGCCGTCCCGGTACCCGGGTACCGCGTCCGACGACTCGCTGCTGGGCGCGGATGTGAGAGACGAAGTCAACGACGCCGCCGAACAATTCGTGCATCTGCCGACCCTGCACGAAAAGCGCGAACAGAAAGAGGCTCTCTTCCGCCGTATGCTCGCGGTCGGGGAGGAGCTCACGATTCTGGCCCGTCCCATCGGCGATTCGCAGGGGCGGCCCCAGGGCGACTCGCCCTTTCTGATGTCGCTGCTCGCGGACCGCTCCGCGGGGTGGGAGCGCACGGGGGAGATTCTCTGTACGGATTCGTGCCTGCCGGGCGAAGGCGATCCGCTTCTCGACCGGAGGGAGGTTACAGCGGACTCCGGGCGGATCCACCGCGGGCGTTTCCCTCGGATCGGCGTCCTGCAAAAGGACGGCCTGGAGGAGAAAACACGCGTCCGCCTGAGCGCGCTAGATGCCTGGCTGGACTGCCCTTTTCTCTACTGGTGCGGCTCCATGGGGATAGAGCCGCCACGGGACGCGACGAGCGCCGTCGACGCGCTGGAGCGGGGCAACCTGCTGCACGAGCTCTGGCAACGCGTATGGAGCGGTTGGGCGCCGGAGGAAAGGGTGTCCCTCCTCGCCGTCGCGAAGCGGGAGTGGGACGCGATGCTGGAGGAGAGAAGAAGAGCCGGATCGCGGATCGCGGATCCCCGGGCGACCGCCGTGGTCGCCGCTCTGAGCCGCATGATCCGCAAGGTCGCCCGGAGGATGGACGAGGTCGAGGAGTCCGCGCGGGAGAACGGGCTCATTCGTGAGGGCGTCCTGCCGGAGCGCGCTCTGCCCGATTTCGAGGGAGAGAGCGCCGTCTTCGTAGGAAGGGCGGACAGGGTCGATCTCTGGCGGGACGCGGGTGCCGTCCTGGTCGATTACAAGCTTGGGAAGAGCGAACGATATCGAAAGAGCCTGCAGCTGGCCGCGTACGCGTATCTTATGGAGGCGGCGGGAGAGGGCCCGATCGCCGGCTTCGGGTTCCTCGGCCATCGGGACGCCCGCTTTCGCGGCAACTGGTCGGAGGAAACCCTCCTTGCGTACAAAGGGAGCAGGAGGACCTCGTGGGATGTCCCGCCGGAGCCGGCCGTCGCGGAAGCGGCGCAGGCGATCGCGGCGCTCGATGCGGGTATCTGCGGCGGTCGCTTCGAAGCGAACTACGACTCGGATCGCTGTGCGTCGTGTCCGTATGGGATCATCTGCCGCAGGGCGGAGCGACGCGGCGCCATGGAGGAGGAAACAGATGAATCCGACGAATGACAAGGCGTTGCTCGCCCTCATCGCCGACGCCAGGCCGGAACAGCAGCGCGCGATTCGCTCGCGGAAGCCCCTGGTAGTGGTCAGCGCGGGTGCGGGAACCGGCAAGACGCACACGCTGGCGCGGCGTTTCGCGTGGCTGCTCGCGAGCGACCCGACCTGCCGAGTAGACCAGATCCTTACGCTCACGTTTACCCAGCTTGCAGCCGTCGAGATGCGGGAGCGGATCAAGGCGACCCTCGTGCAGTGGTACAGGGAGCTGGGGGAGAGCTTGCCTCACCTGCGGGACGCCATCGAGCGGATCGAAGAGGCCTATATTTCGACGATTCACTCCTTCGCCCTCCGCGCCATCCGCGAGTCGGGACTCTCGCTCGACGTGGACCCCGGCGCTTCGATGGTGGGCGAGCCGGAGGAGCGGGAGTTCTGGGCGGACTTCGCGTGGAATTTGGAGACGTTGAACGTCGATCGCCTCTGCCTGGGGCTCGACGAAGCGTGGCAGCTTCGCGCGCGCGCGATGATGTCGACCGCGTCGTTCGTGGATTTTTCGAATTATTTCGGCGCAACCGCGCTGGCGAAATTGGCAAAGGACGCGGGCGAGCTGCATGGCAGCATGAACCTCCGGCCCGAAGAGCTGTGGGATTTCGATCCGGCGCGCGAGAGGCGCGTGAAGGAGGGAATCGCGGCGCTGCTCGCACCGACGTGGAGGGAGACGTGGGAGCTCTGGCACGGCATCGTATTTTCCTCGGCGAGCGAGGCGCTATACGAGGGCAAGGAGAATAAATTCTCCGTGACGATTCGCGCTCTCTATGAAAAGTGGCGGGGGCGCGAACGCTCGGAGGCTGCGGAGAGAGATTTCTATATCGATCTGGTCGGGGATGCTTTGAAAGCGCTGCCGGGACAGTCCCGCCTCAAGAACGTCATCGAAGGCGCTCTTGGCGCCAAGCTGACGGACTGGCGGAGCGACGAGCGTCGGGCGTACGCGGAAATTTCGAGCACGTTGCAAGTGGAGCCCGGTTACGGAGAAGAGGAGGCGGCTGCGCGCCGGTTGCTGATGCGGACGGCGGCCCTCGGCTGGGCGAGCTGGGAGCAGGCGCGTGGGCGAGCCGGGACGCTGTCGTTTGCCGACCTCATCCGCCTCGCCGGCGACGCGGTCGAAATCGACCCCGCGTATGCCAAAAAGTTCCGCCACATCATGATCGACGAATTTCAGGACACGGACGGCCTGCAGGAGAACCTCGCGGCCTCCCTGAAGGAAGCCTGGGGCGACGACGGGGAGGGGCGGTCGCTCTTCGTGGTGGGCGACATCAAACAGTCCATCTACCGCTTCCGCCACGCGAACCCGAAGCTGTTCGCGGACTATATCCGCCGGGCGGAGAACGCCGGGGAGGTGGGCGAGCACATCTCGCTCTCCTGCAGCTATCGCATGAGCGCAGGGATGATGGGCGACGTCAACGCCGCCTTCGGCTTTATCTGGGAGAAGGGCGTGATCGGTGGATCCGACGCCCCCGCCGTCAGGTACGACCCGCTCGAAGCGCCGGAGGACGCGCTCTGGTGGAAGGCGCGCAACAGGTACGCGGAGGAGGCGCCCGCCCTGGAGATTCTTCTCGCGGTCGAGCGCGGAGAGAGCGACGGAGAGGGCGAGCGGGACGAAAAGCGCGCGCGGATCCTCAAGGGTGAGAAACGGCGCGTTCTAGCGACGGCGCTGGCGAAGAAACTGAGGGGGATGATCGCGGCGGAGACGCCCGTGTGGGACAAGAACCTCCCCGCCGGGCCGGATGGGGGAAAGTTCCGCCCGCTGCGGTGGAGCGACGTGGCTGTGCTCGTCCCCACGCGAACGCAGTACCCCGCTCTCGAGGAGGTCTTCGAGGAGGCGGGGATCCCCGCCGCTTTCGGCGGAGGGCGCGAGTATTTCAACCGCGGCGAGGTGCGGGATCTCGTCAACCTCCTGCGGCTGCTCGATCGCCGGGACGAGGACTATGCGCTCTTGGGGTGGATGGAGTCGCCCTTTTCCGGTATGCCGCCCGAAGTCGGCCTTGGGCTTCTTTCGCTCGCGAGAAGCCGCGGCTGCGGCCTTGAGGGGCTTTTCGCGGAGAACCACCCCGATCGCTTTGCGGAGCTTGAAAACTTGCGACGCCACGCGCGCGTCCTCGGTCCCTCCGCCTCTCTGCTTTTGCTGCTACAGGACCAGCGGTGGCTTGCCGCCTATCGAAACGAGGCGCGAGGCCGGGTGCTGGCCAATGTCCGGCGATGCGTGGATATCGTGCGCGAATACGAGGTTGCCTTCGGCAGAGGACTCTCCGCATGTGCGGACTACCTCGGGCGCGCGATGCGCGAGAGTGCGCCGATCGAAGAGGCGAACGCCGCCGTGGGAGGCGGGGGTGTCCTGCAGGTCATGACGGTGCACGCGTCGAAGGGGTTGGAGTTCCCCGTGGTCGTGGTCATGGGTATGGAGGACTCCGCGAAAAAAGAGGGACGGGCATCGAAAGCGAGTGTGTCGACGACGCTCGGTGCGATCGCGAAAAAATTGCCCCGACTCGTCGGGGAAGATCCGTCGGACGAGGAGGAGGTCTTGTCGACGACCGCCAGATGGCATTCGTTCGTCGAGTCCCGCGAGCAGATCGCGGAGAAGGAGCGGCTCCTGTACGTCGCGATGACCCGTGCGCAGGAGCGGCTGATCTGCTGCGGCATCGGAGTGCGGACGACGGGCGCGGACGGAGAGGAGATACTCGCCTCGAAGGCGGACGAGACGGGGGAGAGCTGGATCGACTGGCTGTTGCGGGCGAACCGGGCGGCGAAGAACGCATTTCCCATGACCGTCGTGGAAGTGGGCGCGGACGACCCGAAAGGAGAAGAGTCTTCCCTCTCCGTCGCGCGCAATTTCACGATCGACGCGGAGAGCGCCCCCCTGGTGCTCTCTCCGGCGAAAGGGCCCGACCTTCGCCTCGAGCGCCTGTCGGCCTCCGCGTACTCGCTACTCGCCTGGTGCCCCTTCGCCTATCGGATGCGCTACCGCCAGGGGCGCGAGCTGACCTGGGAGATGCCGGACGGCGACGGCTACGGCGGCGCGGACATGGGCACGTTGGCGCACTGGGTTCTCTCTCGCTGGGATCTCGAACCCGGCACGCTCGCGCAGCATTTGAGGCCGGAGCTGGAGAAGCGGGAGCTGGAGGAGCACATACGCGCGCTGCCCGCGTTTTTGAGGCCCGTTTACTCGTCCGGAGGCGTGCGGAAGGTTCTTTTCGAATGGCTCTCCACTTTTGCCGGGGGAAGCGACTGTGCGGAGCTGCGACGTGCAGAGGAGCGAGGGTTGCTGAAGAAGGAGCTGTCGTTCCGGGTGCCTTTCGCCGGTGCGCGGCTGGTCGGGAGCATCGACGTCTTTTGGGAGGACGAGGCGGGCTGCCACGTACGGGACTGGAAGATCACGCCGGAGAGGAGCGCGCCGGAGGAGATGTATCTGAACCAGATTCGCTTCTACGCACTCGCCTGTCGATGCGCCAAGCCGGAGGCGACTGTCGACGTGGGGCTTCTCTACCTGCGCCCGGCGGTGGCCGGTGTCCCCAAGAGGTGTGCCGGCGCGGTACGGATCGACGATTGGGACGCGCTGCGCGAGAGCGTCGAGAGTACGTTGCGTGTTGCCGCGGCCGGCCCCTTTTCCCTCACTCGCGCGAAGTGTCGCATTTGTCCGTTTTCGAAACTATGCGCGGACACCGATAGATCATAACTTGTCGTACCGACTTCCTGTGTAAATATGCTAGAATTTCTTTAGTACCCTGCCCTGACCACGACCCAAGGAGGCCGACCGCGTGCCCGATCGACCGGATCAAGATTTCAGAAAGAACGAGACGGTTTCATTCATAGAAAATATGAACGAAATTGTCCTGATGATCGCGGAGGACAGGACCATCGTCGCCTCCTCGAAGATGGCAAGACGTGTCCTGAACCCGGGAGCACGGGATCTCGTCGGGTTGAAAATCGATCAGATTATCCCCAAAATCTATCTGAACGCAATCTTTTCCAGGGTGGGAAAGGAAGAGACCAAGGATATGAGCCTCACCTTTCCGATCCGGAACGATCAAGGCAGGATGATCGTGCTCGATACCCGTTTCGACTGGACGCGGCTGGATGGGCGCGAACTGCTCCTGCTCACCTGCCGCGACATCGGCGAATACCAGGCGATCGTCGGTAAACTCGCCGAACGGGAGGAGCGGTACAGAACCCTCTTTCACGAGTCGCCGCTCGGTTCCATCCATGTGAACAGCGACGGATTCGTCACCGATTGCAACATGGCCCTTCTCAATATCTTTCACCTCTTTCGCGATGAAGTGATCGGGCTCTGCCTCGCCGAGCAGGAGGAGTTCGGGGCATACCCGCTCTTTGCCCGCGCGGCGATGGAGGCGGTAAAGGGCAGAAGTTCGCAGCACGAGACTTTTTTCAGGTCGCGGGACGGCCAGTTCGAGGGCTGGTTGCGGGTGACCTTCAGCCCCGTAAAATCGGACAACCAGGTTTTTCTGGGCGCCGTCGGGATCGTCGAGGATATCACGGAGTCGAAGCGGATCGCCGAACGGGTCCGCTTCATCAGCAGCCACGACGCCCTGACGGGGCTTTACAACCGGCGCTCCTGCGAGGACGCCATCGAGGACGGGCTTGGAAAAATGGACGATCTGCCGCTGGGCGTGCTTTATGCGGATTTGAACGGTCTGAAGCTTGCCAACGACGCCTTCGGACATGCCGAGGGCGACCTGCTTCTGAAAGCGACGGCCGGCATTTTGAGAGATACGGGCTCCAGGGACGACCTGATCTTTCGCTGGGGTGGGGACGAGTTTATCATTCTTTTGAAGAACACGAGCGAGGAAGGGGTTCGCGCCCGCTTCGAAAAGATCAGGAATGTCTCGCGCAGCTGGGGTGGAAGCGGATTCGTCCGCCCCAGTCTGGCCTTGGGGTTTGTCGTGAAGACGACTGAGGCGGAGGCCGTCACCGACGTCATAAAAATGGCGGAGGACGCCATGTACGAGGATAAACTACGCAACGGCAGGGCGGCGAGGCTCAGGATTCTTGGCGCCCTCGAGGCCCGTATGCACAATTTGAACGAGGGCAGGGTCGGGATTCGCGGAAAGCGAATGCTCCAGTGGGCGGAGTGGGTTGCGGGTACATTCGAATTGACGAAGGACGAGGCGCACGATTTTCGTCTGCTCTGTCGTTACCACGACATCGGAATGCTCTCCTTTCCCGGAGAGCTCGTCATGATTCAGCATGTACCTTCGCGTTGCGAGAGCGCGCCACCCTTGCAACATATGGCGGTGGGGTATAGAATCGCCCGGTGTATTACCGAGATAGCCCCGATCGCCGATATGATTCTCGCCCACCACGAGTGGTGGAATGGCGAGGGGTATCCGAATCAGCTGAAAGGGGAGGCGATCCCCCATTCTTCGAGATTGGTTTCGATCGTCGACGCGCTGGAAGGAATGACGAGCCTCAGGCTGAAGGAGGAAAGGCTGCCTTTGCAGAAGGCCGTCGAGGCGATCGAAGCGTCCGCAGGAAGACAGTTCGATCCCGTTCTGGTAAAGGAGATCGCGGGCCATCTTCGGAGGAAACCGCCGAAATTTGTGTCGGACCTGGAGGGATAAAGATGTTGAACGAAAAAGAGAGCGAGAAAATCAGGAAACTGATCGAGCGGGCCTTCGAAGAGGAGGACGAGACACTGCGTGACTCGCTGGCGGACGAGATTCTATCGGCCGATCCGAATAACCCGGTGGCGAAGTTCATCAAATGGGAGAATCTGGACGAGGAGGAATCGCTTAAAAACCTCGCCATGCTCGAGGAGGCGTTCGAATCGCTGCGCGCGACGGTGGACGATCTTCCCTCCGATTCGGAGGAGTTCGAAACCTGTCAGGCGTTGTTGGTGACCATGCTCTCCAATCTCGCTTCGTGCGAGTATTTCAACGGCGACAAGGAGAAGGCGCTCGAGTTCGCCGAGGAGTTCATGAATCTCGACGACGAAGGATACGTCGTCGGGCGTGTGATCTATTACGCGCTGTTGATCGAGATGAAAAAATACGAAGAGGCCATCGAGGCGGCGGACACAGACCTCTGCGAGACTCCCATCAGCGAGCACGCGCGGGCGATCGCGCTCTTCGAAACGCAGGGCCCGGGACAGGATGCCTCCGACTCCGTGCTGGAAGCGATCATGCTGGATCCAGACATGGCGTTTTTCGTCCTGGGGCTGTGGGAATTCGACGAGGAGTCGCAGGAGTCCTTCGATGACGAGGATACGGACGATCTCATGATGCAGGTTGCCGTACTGACGGATCTCTGGGGGGCGACGGAGGAGCGTCTCGCTTTCCTGGGCGCGATCGTCTTCGCATTCGGCTACCTCACAGGCCGCATCGAGGAGCAAGAGGACATCTCCATGCTCGAGGAAGGCTACAAATCGCTCGGCTGCCTCGACGAGATGATCTCAGCAAAGCAGGCCGTCGAAACCCTGATCGCGGAGAATCGCGAACCCGGAGAGATCGACGAGGAGGCGCTTTCGCTCCTGCGCGAGTTGATCGAGCTGGGGATTTTCAACTGATACATCAAACAGGGTTTTTCCGAATGCAATGAATCGGTTGCAAGAACAGGTTTTAACGCTATGAGAACAGGACAAAGAGGACGGGGCTGTGTCAAGGATCAGAGGGTTGGCACAGCCCCGTTTCATTGCTTTATGCCAAGTTGCAGTCAAAAGAATGTTTTCGAGTGCGGCGAACCGCTCTGCGGGTGGGCTTTAACGCTTCACCCTTCATGCCTTTGATTTCAATTTGGTATTACGCGGTTATTGTTTCGTCGCCTACAGCCCCAGCCCCCGCGCCCTCTGTGCCTGCGCCACGCGGCTGACGGCGAGGAGGAAGGACGCCTGACGCAGCGGTGTGTCCTGCGTCTTCGTGTACTCCCATACCTTGTTGAAATTGTTGTGCACGAGTTTCTCGAGACGATCCTCGTAGTCCTTGTCGTCCCACGTGAGCCCGCTTAAGTTCTGTGCCCACTCGAAATACGATCCGATGACGCCCCCCGCGTTCGCCAGGATGTCCGGCACGACGATGCAGCCCTTGTCGAGCAGAACCCTGTCGGCCTCCGGCGTGATCGGTCCGTTCGCTCCCTCGAAGATGTATTTGGCATTGACGCGCGACGCGTTCTTCTCGTTGACGCTGTCCTCGAGGGCTGCCGGGATCAGAATGTCGCAGTCCGCGTAGAGTACGTCGTCGCAGCCCGATACTTCGACGCCGGGCGCTTCGTATCCGTACAGCTTGTTCCTCGGCGAAGTCAACGTATACTCCAACATGCCGCAGATGTCGAGGCCGCCGTCGCAGTACCACGTGCTGCGCGAATTTGCCACGGCGACGATCTTCGCCCCGCGCTTGGTGAGAAATTCCGCCGCGTATTGCCCGACATTGCCGAACCCCTGTATCGCCACTCGCGCGCCCACAATTGGAATGTCGAGATTCTCCATGCACGCCACGACGCAAATTCCCAACCCGTAGCCGGTCGCGGGGCTGCGTCCCTTGGATCCGAAGAGGAAGGGCATCTTGCCCGTGAATGTAGCGGGCGACGTGCGGTTGCGCATTTTGCTCACCTGATCCATGAACCATACCATCTCCCGAGCGCCGGTGTTTACGTCCGGTGCCGGGATGTCAGTCCATTCGCCGATAAAGGGTTCGATGCGCATGACATAGCTGCGACAGAGCCGTTCGAGCTCCGTCACGGAGAGCAATTCGGGAATAACGGCGATGCCGCCTTTGCCGCCGCCATAGGGGATGCCGGCCAGCGCGCACTTCCACGTCATCATCATGGCGAGCGCCTCGCACTCGTCCAGATCGACCTGGGTGTGAAAACGAATACCGCCCTTGGCGGGGCCAAGGGCGGTATTGTGAGCGACTCGGTATCCGCAGAAAATCTCTACGGAGCCGTCGTCCATGGTCACCGGAACGGCGACCGACAGTCTTCGTTCCGAGCGGGCCAGGAACTCCGTCACACCCTCCGGCAGTCCCAATGTGTCCGCTGCCTCGTAATAATTCTGCAGCGCCATCTTGAGAAATACATTGTGCTCCTCGACACGTCTTTCCATCGTACACAACTCCTTTCGTCCGGACCCAGGGAAAAACAGCGGCCATATTAATAGCACATATATTTTACTGCGGTTTTAGTAAGAACGCCATAGTTTACTAAGCAGATCGGTAATCCATGCATATGTGTTTCCTCGCAAGCTCATGCTAGAATGAAGGCGCACCAAATCAGAACTGCAGGGAAGTGGTATTCATGAAACGTGTAAAATGCATCGCTGCCATCGTCGTAATCGCTCTCGCGTGTTTTATAACGCGCCTGCCCGCGTCCGCCATCGATCTGGGGGACATTCTGAAAGACGGTGCTATCATCATCGGGGGCGGCGCCGTCGTAACCGCGATCGCGGGGCCGATCAACGACTTCATCAATACGGTCACGCTCAACAAGGGCGTGAAGGCGGACGGGTATACGAAGGTGGTTCCCATCGTGTCGCTGGGCAACGGCGCACACATCGGAGCGGCGCAGGTGGGCGGTATCGCGAAGTCCTCCGTCGACAGGACGAAGGCTGTCGCCCAGCTGGAGACGGATTTCAAAGGCATCCGCGTCAAGGTGCTGATCCCGATCGACTCGCTCAACCCGCTCAAACAGTTCAAGCGCGTACAGGGCATCGGCGTCACCGCGATCATCGACGTGAAAATTTAGCGGATAAAGCCTTGCGATCTTCGGATCGTCTGGAGACGCCGCCCTACACAGTATCCGACGCGGGCAGATCTCGCAGTCTGGTTGACGCGTTGCTTCGCTGGTATGAGGAGAACGCGCGAGATCTGCCGTGGCGGAGATCGCACGAGGCGTACTCCGTGTGGATTTGCGAAATCATGGCGCAACAGACGCGCATTGCCACGCTTCTGCCGTACTACGAGCGATTCATGGAGCGTTTCCCCACGGTACGGGCTCTGGCCGCCGCCGAAATCGGCGACCTGCTGAAGGCGTGGGAGGGGCTTGGTTACTATTCGCGCGCGCACAATCTGCACAAAGCAGCCTGCATCGTTGTGGAGCGCTACGGTGGGGAGTTGCCCGACGATCCCGTTGAACTGCAGACACTTCCGGGTATCGGGGCCTATACCGCCGGAGCGATTGCCAGCATTGCTTTCGGCAAACCCGTCCCCGCGATAGACGGCAACGCTCTCCGCGTCTTTTCGCGCATCGAGGCGAACCACGCGGACATCTCACTTCCGGCGACGAAGACGTCGCTCTCCTCGTATCTGAAAAAAATATTCCCGACGGAGTCGGGGGAGGCAAGGGCCTTCGCTCAGGCGATCATGGAGCTGGGTGCGCTGATCTGCCTGCCGGGACGGCCGAATTGCGAAGGCTGCCCCGTACACGAGTATTGCAAGGCCTTTGCGTGTGGAATCGAGAGAGAACTGCCGGTTAAATCCCCCAAAAAACCGCAACGTACCGAGGAGAAGACGGTCCTGATCGTCTTGGCGTCGGATTCGGTCGGTGCGGAGAAGATTTTGATGCGCTGCCGGACGGAGAAACTACTGCACGGATTGTGGGAGTTCTGCGTTCAGGATGGCGCGATGGACGAGAGCGCGGTGCGCGAATATCTCGCGTCGATCGGGTTGGTCGCCGACGGAATATCACAGCTCGGTGCGGCGCGCCACGTCTTCACGCACGTGATATGGAACATGACCGGCCATCTGTGCCGTGTCGCCGCCGCTGTCGAGCCCGAGGAGTATCGGTGGATCCCGCGAGAGCGACTCGGTGAGGTGGCCGTGCCGACGGCGCTCGCTTTTTACCGGAAGCAGGCCAGGGTGGATCGAATCGAAGGCGGGGTGTTCTTATGACGGAGGTCGGGTCGGACGCCGTCGCGATCTTCCGGGAGGCGGTCGCCGCCGTCCTGCCGGACGAGACGGTGAGAAGAGCGCTGGCTGGGAGGCCCCGGCCGGCGGGCAGACGAATCCTGGCAGCCGTCGGCAAGGCGGCGTGGCGCATGGCGAGGGCCGCCTTCGATGTGCTGGGCGGAGAGGTCGACGGAGGGGTCCTCGTCACGAAGTACGGTCATGTGCGGGGGCCGATCGGAAATATTGAGATCTTCGAGGCGGGGCATCCCGTGCCGGACGAAAATTCCCTCGCCGCGGCAGAGCGGATCCTTGCCGTGACAAAGGATCTGTCCGCAAACGACGAGGTCGTGTTTCTCGTCTCCGGTGGCGCGCGCTCTTCGAAAAGCCGCTGGAGGGCGTCTCCTTGGCCGACATGGCGGCGCTGAACGAGGCGCTGCTCGGGAGCGGGGCAAATATCGGAGAGATCAACGCGCTCAGGAAGCGCTTTTCATCCGTCAAAGCGGGGCGCTTTGCGCAGCACTGCAGCCCCGCGAAAATTTTCCAGGTTGTCCTCTCCGACGTGGTCGGCGACCGTCTGGATGTGATCGCCTCGGGGCCGGCCTGCGCAGATGCCGCGACGACGGAAGAGGCCGTAAAGATCGCGAACCGATACGGAATTGTTATGACCGGGGCGATGAAACGATTGATCCGGCAGGAGACGCCGAAAAGTCTCGGCAATGTGGAGACGCAGATCACGGGAAGCGTTGGAGAATTGTGTCGTGGCGCGTCGCGTGCGGCGGAAAAGAGAGGGTATATACCTTACATCCTGACGACGACCCTCGACTGCGAGGCGCGCGAAGCTGGTTGTTTTATCGCGGCAATCACACGCGAAGCTGCGTCGGGGGAGGCCGTTTTCAAGAAACCGTGTGCTCTGATCATGGGCGGCGAGACGGTCGTGCATCTCAGGGGAGACGGCAAGGGCGGGCGCAATCAGGAGCTGGCGCTCGCCGCAGCGGAGGGCATCAAGGGCCTGGATGGTGTGGCGATCCTCTCGGCCGGCTCGGATGGCTCGGATGGCACGGACGGCCCGACCGACGCGGCGGGCGGGGTTGTCGGCGGCGGGACATGGGCTTTTCTCGCGGAAAGAGGGCTGGACGGCCCGCGTTTTCTCGACGACAACGACTCGTACAGCGCGCTTGCCGCAGTGGACGCCCTCGTCAAGACCGGCCCGACGGGGACGAACGTGAATGACCTCGTGGTGGTGCTGGCGACGGGCCAGTCTTTGACCAGGAAAGAGTCAGCCGAAAACCAGGCAGGCGACGGGGGTTCCCCTGTCGCCTGCCTGGCATAGCGTGAGTGAGATTTATGCGGTTTTTCGTATGCTACACCGCCGTCAAATGCTCCGCCTCCGCGTAATCCATCTCGAAATGCTCGGCCACTTCCTTGCACGTCAACCTGCCTTTGTAGCAATTGATTCCCCGCATGATGCCCCTGTCAAGCCTGGCGGCGTTCTCGACGCCGTGATCCGCCAGGAGAAGGCCGTAGCTGAGCGTCGCGTTTGTGAGGGCCTGCGTGGATGTTCTCGCCGCAGCGCCCGGCATATTGGCGACGCAGTAGTGAACGACTCCGTCGACGACAAAGGTGGGGTTGTCGTGGTAGGTCGGCCTCGTCGTCTCGCAACATCCCCCCTGGTCGACCGCGACGTCGACGATGACGCTGCCTTTTTTCATCTCCTTGAGATATTCTTTTTTGATCAACTTCGGTGCAGCGGCACCGGGGATCAGGACTGCGCCGATCACGAGATCCGCATTTCTGATCTCCAGTCGGATGGAAGCCTCCTGGCTGTACAGAGTTTGCACCTGGGAACCGAAAAGGTCGTCGAGATACGTGAGCCGATTCAGGTTCGCGTCCATAATCGTAACTCTTGCGCCCAGGCCGAGGGCCATCTTGCAGGCGTTCGTTCCGACTACGCCTCCTCCGATGATCAAAACGTTTGCCCGCGGAACGCCGGGAACGCCCCCAAGTAGCACGCCCATGCCGCCCATCGGTTTTTCCAGGCTCTTTGCCCCCTCCTGGATGCTGAGCCTCCCTGCGACCTCGCTCATGGGCTTGAGCAACGGCAGGCCGTTCTGATTATCCCGGATGGTTTCGTAGGCGACTGCCTTGACTTTGTTTCTCAACAGTGCATCCGTCAGCGGTTTATCGGCTGCCAGATGAAGATATGTAAATAAGATTTGATCCTCCTTCATCTGGGCATACTCGGACTCGAGGGGTTCTTTGACCTTCACGATCATATCGCTGGTATTCCATACCTCTTCCCCTGTCGCAGTTATCGTCGCTCCCATTCGGGCGTAAGCTTCATCTGTAAAACCAGCGCCCTCTCCTGCACCCGCTTCGACCGTCACGCTGTGCCCATGGGTGCAATAGGCGAAAATGTTGTCGGGCGTGAGGCCTACTCTGTACTCGTGCTTTTTGATCTCTTTGACGCATCCGATTTTCATGAGTGATATCCCCTTTAGCCTAGTATGAACCCACCGGCAAGCGGATCATCCGGGTCCATGACGAACGTGCTCATGCCCGTGACGTAAGCCTGCCCGGAAATTTCGACGACGACGGCCGGAATGCCCTCTACATCGGTTTCCTCCAGAATCCGCCCGGTAAATGTGCTGCCCAGTATGCTCTCGTGGACGAACGGTTCGCCGATCTTCAGTTCGTTTTTGGCGTGCATCAGGGCCATCTTTGCGGATGTCCCCGTGCCGCAGGCGGATCGATCGAGAGCGGCGCCGTTGATCAGAACGGTATTTCTTGCGGAAACCCCCGGCGTTGCGGATGTCGAATAGAATTCCATATGAGTTACTTTGTCGACGAAGGGCAGGGTCGGATGTTGAATCGGGATCTGCCGGTTGACATAGTCTCTCAGCAAAACGCCTTTGTCGACGATCTCCTTGGCCTTCTCCTGAACGATCTCCAGCCCGAGGCTGGCGGCCGAGAGAATCCCATATGTGTTGCCGCCGAATGCGATGTCGAGTTTTACGGTGCCGAACTCCTTCGTCTTTACCTCCACGTCGCGCTTCATGACGAAGGCAGGGGCGTTCACGATGGTTACCTTCCCTGCGGAGCAGTCCTTTACTTCCACACTTACGTGGACGACGCCGGTCGGCGTGTCGAAGACGATCTTCGTGACGGGTTCTTCGACTTCCACCATGCCGGTTTCGACCAGCGCCGTCGCGACGCCGACTGTATCATGTACGCACATCGGCAGATAACCGCTTCCTTCGAAGTAAATCACGCCGATATCTGCACCGGGCGTACAAGGCGGGGTGAGAAAAGCGCCCGACATGACGTCATTGCCGCGCGGCTCCTGGCACAACACCTTGCGAATCCAGTCCTTGTGTTTCTGCACGTGCATGAACTTCTCCTGCATCGTATTTCCCGGAATGACCGGCACCCCGCCAACGACCGTGCGCGTCGGCTGTCCGCCGGTATGCGTGTCTATCGTCTGGAACGTTCTGCGTAGCTTCATTTCAAACGCACCTCTCGAATTAGTTGGGATACCAGCCGATAATTCCGGGATCCAGTTTTATGCAAATGTGCTTGATCTCCTGGAACTCGTGCAGGCTGTGTTCGCCGATGTCGCGCCCTGTTCCGGACATTTTGTAGCCCCCGAAGGGAGCTTGAGGAAAGGCCGGGTTATAGCAGTTGATCCACGCCGTTCCTGCGCGAAGCTCCTTGATGACCCGCAGCGCTCGCGAACCGTCGGATGTGAAAACGCCTCCGGCGAGGCCGTATATCGTGTCGTTGGCGATCTCGATGACTTCTTCCTCCGTTTTGAACGTCTGAACCGTCATGACGGGCCCGAAGATCTCCTCCTTCACGATCGTCATGTCGGGCGTGCAGTCGGCGAAGACCGTGGGCCTTATAAAGAAACCGTTTGCGCAGTCGCCCTCCAGATAGCGCTCGCCGCCGCAGATGCAGCGTGCCCCCTCTTTTTTGCCTGTCTCTATGTAACCGAGGACGCTGTTCATATGGTTTTCGGAGATCATCGCACTCATGTCGGGGTTTTTCAAAGGGTCGCCGAATACAAGGGCATTTGCTCTCTCCGCGAGGCGCGCGAGGAACCGGTCTTTGATCGACTCCTCCACGACGAGGCGCGAGCCTGCGTTGCAGTTTTGCCCGGCGTGGAAGAAACCGCCGAACATCGCCCACTCCACGGCGCCTTCGAAGTCTGCGTCGGCGAAGATGACGTTCGGGGATTTTCCGCCGAGTTCGAGGCAGGTCTTCTTGATATTGGAGGCAGCCGCCCGCATGACGCCTTGTCCGACTTCGGTACTCCCGGTGAACGTGATCATATCCACATCTCTACTCTCCGCAAGCTCTGCCCCTACAACGCTGCCTCGGCCCATGACGAGGTTGGCTGCGCCCTTCGGCAGGCCCGCCTGCTCGAAAACCTCGAAGAGCAGGGCGGACGTAAGCGGCGTCAGTCCGCTCGGATTGAAGACGACGCTGTTGCCGGCAGCGAGAGCGGGAGCCAGTTTCCAGCCGCAGGTGAGTAATGGAAAATTCCAGGGAGTGATCGCACCACAGACTCCGACCGGCTCGTGTACTGTCATGGAGAGCATTTTGCCGAAACCGTCGCCGACCTCCTGTACTCCGCCGCAGGGTTTGTCGATGAGGCCGGCGTAGTATTTGAAGCACGCCGCCGTATCTCCCACATCGCCCTCGGCTTCGCGAAGCGGTTTGCCGCAATTTGCAAGCTCCAGCAGGGCGAATTCCGGGCTTCTCTCCTCAATGATGCGCGCAATGCGGAACATGATTTCCGCTCTGTCGGGGGCGCACATATCCCGCCACTCCCGCGTTTCGTAAAACGATCTTTTTGCTGCGGCTATTGCCCTTTTGGCATCCTTGAGCGTCCCCTCTGCCACGGTCGCACATTCTTTGCCGGTCGCGGGGTTGACGATGGAGCGCTTTTCACCATTCGAGGAATCCGCCCACTCGCCGTCGATATAGTTCTGGTAATACTTTTTCATGCCCACGGTAAACCCTCCAATCTGTCCCGATCGTTTTTACAGCAGGGATTGTTTTTCGTAGTAGGTGGCGTAGGAAACGACCTCCGGCTTCTCCCCCCGATTGTAGGCGGGCAGGTAGCGATCGTAAAAGTCGTCGAACATGGACTTGATCTCCCGCCATTTGCCGACGATCACGAAGCAGCTGGCAATGACGAACACAAAGGAGAGAATATCCATTAGAGCCCACAATAGCGCGGAATCCATGTGGCTGAAGAAAGCGGCCGGAATGAGAAAGTAGGCCATGTATATTTTGCAGCCGATCCGGGTGAACTTATTGTCGCCGATCAGATATTTCACGGTGTTCTCGGCCGCATAGTAGAGGCCGATGATCGTGGTCCACGCGAACACGGCGACGATGATCGCGGCGAACGCCGAGCCGGCCCCTCCGAATGCGGTACCAAAAGCGGCGGTAACGTAGCTCGATGCCGAGACATCGGTGCGGTTTACGTAGACCCCGGTGAGAAGGATAGACATCGCCGACATGGTGCAGATGACGATGGTATCGAGAAAGACCTCGCCCCAACCCCAGGATGCCTGGCGCCCCGGGTGGTCCGTGATGGCGGGGGAGTGCGCGATGATGCCGAAACCCGTTCCTGCGTCGTTGGAGAAAAGCCCGCGCGCCACGCCGTAGCGCATGGCATCGCGCACCGTCGCTCCGGCGAATCCGCCTACTGCCGCAGCCGGGTGGAAGGCGCTGTAGAAAATCTTCGCGAACGTTGGAATGATCAGATCATAGTGCATGACCATGATGCTGAAAACGCCAAGGATATAAGCGATCGCCATGAAAGGTACGACCTTTTCCATGACCGAGGCAATGCGCCTCAGTCCGCCGAAGATCACCGCTCCCGACGCAACGATCATCACGATCAGGACCAGCATCTTGTTCGCGGAGAAGGCCTCCGTGAAAGCACCGAGCACCGACTCCGTCTGCACGATGCAGAACCAGGGCGATATAATGCTCGTCACAATGGCGAGAACGAAGGGGACGATCCGCCAGCCAAAGGCGTTTCGCACGGCGAATGAGCGGTCGCAGACGTATTCGTCCACGTTTTTGAACTTGACGCGGTATCGCTGGCCGACGAAGATCTCCACCGCTTTCATGGAACAGCCGAGAAAACCGGTCACCCACATCCACACGAGAGCGCCGGGCCCGCCCGCTGCGATGGCGGTAGAGACGCCGGCAATGTTGCCGGTGCCAATGGTGTTGGCCATTGCCGTGCAGGCGGAGGCGAAGGAGGAAACGCTTCCCGCCCCGTCGACCGGTTTTAAAATCCGGCCATAAGTGTTGTTCCAGTGCGTCTTGAGTCTGAAAATATAGCTGCCTTTTGTGATGACAGTCGACAAGAGGCCGACGCTGAGCAGGATAATTGTCATCGGCGCGCCCCAGAGCCAGTCCGCAAGACTTGTGATGCCATTCATGAATGCTTCCACGTGCCCCACTCCTCTTTGAAGTCAGATACCCCCGGCAGAGCCGGGGGCTTGATTTTATGAACCGCTCAAAGCGGTTAAAAACCTTGAGCCGCTGAAGCGGCTACGTGAATAGCTCCCGCTGATCCAGCCGGCGATCTTCGGCTTCTTGGTTCTTGATATA
>JAVBQG010000035.1:0-3937 GCA_031549185.1 Synergistaceae bacterium
CAAGGGGACACTGTCCCCTTGACCCCATTCTCAAACATAAAGCCGGGAATTTCGCGCTTGCGCGAAATTCCCGGCTTTGGGTTTAGAGATGGGTGTCCAGAGGGCAGTGCCCTCTGGCGGGTGCGGGCAGAGCCCGCGAACTTGCCTTACCCGAAAATGCCGAGGGCTTGGATCGTCTCCATGTCCTTGTCGCCGCGGCCGGAGAGGTTGACGAGGATTGTTTTGTCCTTGCCGAGTTTCGGCGCGATCTTGAGGGCGCCGGCGAGGGCGTGGGAGCTTTCGAGGGCGGGGATGATGCCCTCGGTGTGGCAGAGGAGCTTGAAGGCGTCCAGGGCTTCCTTGTCGCTGGCGACGATGTATTCGCCGCGTCCGCTGTCCTTGAGAGCGGAGTGGGCGGGGCCGACGGAGGGGTAGTCGAGGCCGGAAGCGATGGAGTAGACTTTCGCTGGTTCGCCCGCCTCGTCGGTGAGGACGTAGCTCTTGTAGCCGTGCAGCACGCCCTGCTTGCCGAGGGTGATGGTGGCGGCGTGCTGGCCGTACTCGAGGCCGCGCCCGGAGGGCTCGACGCCGATCAGGCGCACGCCTTTGTCTTCGATGAAGGCGGTGAACATGCCGATGGCGTTGCTGCCGCCGCCGACACAGGCAACCACGGCGTCGGGGAGTACTCCGATGCGCTCCAACATCTGGGCGCGCGCCTCTTCGCCGATGATGCTCTGGAAGTCTTGAACCATCGTAGGGTAAGGGTGTGGGCCGACTGCGGAGCCGATCAGGTAGAAGAGCGCCGGGTCCTCGATCAGCTGCGCCAGCGCGGCGTCGACGGCCTCCTTGAGGGTCTTCTGGCCGTTCTCGACGGAGACGACCCGTGCGCCGAGCGCTTTCATGCGCAGCACGTTCGGGGCCTGTCGGGCGACGTCGACTGCGCCCATGTAGATGTCGCACTCCATGCCCATCAAAGCGGCGACGGTAGCGGTGGCGACGCCGTGCATGCCGGCGCCGGTTTCGGCGATCAGCTTTTTCTTGTTCATGCGCCGGGCGACGAGGGCCTGGCCGATGCAGTTGTTGATCTTGTGCGCGCCGGTGTGGTTCAAGTCCTCGCGCTTGAGGAAGATGCGCGCGCCGCCCTGGCGCTGCGTCAGGTTCTTGCACTCCGTCAGCGCAGAGGGGCGGCCTACGTACTCCTTCATGAGACGCAGGTACTCCTCGCGGAAGGAGGGGTCCTTGCGGCATGCGCCATACACCTGGGCGATTTCGTCGATCACGGGGACCAGTTTTTCGGGGATATAGCTGCCGCCGTACTCGCCGAAGCAGCCGTTCATGGGGAACCCCGCCATGTTTTTTTCCGCAAATGTATTTGTCGTCATCTCAATCTACCTCCATATATGTGCAATATATTTTGTCTATCTGTGAGAGAGTTGGTTTCGTCGTATTCCTTCATGTCATTACGATCAGCTCCTTCGTCCGATGCAAATAAAAAAGAGGGGCCTCATCCGAGGGCCCCTCTTCCTCTCCACGCGGAGAAGAAAATAAAAGAGGCCGGGAGGTTTATCGTACCCTCCTGGCCTCTGTTTTTTACGCAGCAAGCATCAGGCGGGCGGCTTTAAGGCCACCAGCGCCAGAAAACGTTATGGGAAGTTGCGGCGTTTCGTTCGATCATCGCTCTTTACCTCCGCATGTCGTGCTTGGCGGAGAGGATAGCACAAAATTGGGCGTTGTGCAAGCTCATCGGGGGATATTTCGGGCGATGTCGTCCGACGAAGTCCTGTCGTGGCTCAGGGCTACCTGATAGCCCGCTTCCATCAGCCGTAGCGTCTCGCCGCCCATTGCCTGCGGGGTCGGTGCGCCCATGACGATACCGATCAACCTGTTGTCGTTTCGTGTGCCGGTCGCGATGAGGTTGAAGCCGGATGCGCGGATCCAGCCGGTTTTCAAACCGTCCGTGCCGGGGCAGGTTCTGAGCAGAGGGTTCTTGTTTGTCGTCAGAGTTCCGTTGTGGACGAGCTGGCGAGTGCTGTGATAGGAGAGAGCCCCGGGATGGTTCTTCAGATAGTATTTTGTCAGCGTGAGCATGTCGCTGGCCGTGGTAACCTGCCCGCTCGCGGGCAGGCCGTTCGGGTTTCGATAGGAAGTGTTTTTCATGCCCAGCTCGGCCGCCTTGGCGTTCATCAGTTTGACGAAACCCTGAACGGATCCGCCTATGTACTCCGCGACCGCGACTGACGCATCGTTGCCGGAGGAGATGGCGACGCCTTTGAGAAGCTGGTCGAGCGAAACGATCTCCCCTGCCTTGACGTGCATACGGGAACCGCCCTGCTTTGCCGCCAGTCTGCTGATCTTGACGCGGTCGCTTAATTTGACCTTGCCCCCGTTGACGCAGTCGAGTGCCACATACATGGTCATGATCTTGGTGAGCGAAGCCGGGGCGATTTTTTCGTCGGCGTTTTGGACGTACAGGATTTCTCCGGAGCTTGCGTTCATCAAAATCGCGCTGCGTGCATCAACGCCTGCATATGCGGGCGCCACCGTTGCAAGGATCTCGAAAAAAACCGCCAATATCACAAATAAGAACGAGCGAGAACGAATCATCGACAATCTCCCTTCCAAGCGATAGCTTAGCAGCTCTCCTGGAAATTTGCAAAATGATGCGCCGAAGGGTTCGCGGTCCCTTCGGCGGCTATCGTGAGGAAGATGGGAGGATTGGAAGAGTCGCAAAGAGCACGCTCGACCAAAATTGAAAGCATTGAAGTTTGTATATACTAACTTAAGAAACAGCAAAACAAAAAAATGAATTTTCCTATGTGTCCATATAGAGCCACACGGCCGACGCCTCTGCGATGCCCAGTGTCCGCTCGACGCCCTCAACGGTGGCGCGAAAGGCGTTGCCTCGCGCTGTTGCATTTTTGCAGATCCGCTCCACGCGCGCTCCGGGAATAAAACCCATGACATTAAGGCGTTTGCGCAACTCGTACTGTGCCGTGAGCCTCGCAATCGTCCCGCTGCTGTTCTCCTCGGTCATACAGAGGGGCAGCGGAAGGTCGTTCGGCGCGTCAAGCTTTGCCTGCAGGTCGCGAAGCCAGCCCTCATTGCTGCGCTCCGCCAGAACAAGGGCGTCCGTAAAGGCCGCCAGGCGGCGCTCCGTGTTCACGTCGATCTCATGCTCCATGACACACGACACCTTCTGAGCGCGCTCACGCGAAAAGCCGAGTATGCGGACGAAGAAATCGGTGAGAAATTCGTGTCTGCGGTAGACGGCGAGGGCTTTCTGGCGCCCTTCTTCCGTGAGCAGCACATCGCCATAGCGCTCGTGCTCCAACAATTGCACGATCTTAAGCCTCTTGAGGGCGGCCGTGACGGTTGCTTTTGTGACACCCAGGTTCTTCGCCAATTGCGTTACGGTGGCGATTTCGCCTGTCATCTCAATCTCAAGAACGGCTTCTAGATAATCTTCAACTCTGGCAGTTAAACCCATATCTACTCCCTCAAACGAACTCCTTGTGTTTGATCGATCTAACTAGATTCAGTGTACAACTACTTTTTGCGAATGTCAAGCAAAACGATGCTAGGTTCTCCGGACGGGGTTGAAGAATGCCGCTTGCTGTGGTAAGTTGTATAGCGGCTCGGAGGTGAATGTCGCCTGGTGGCGGCCACGGACTTCAAATCCGTTGTGGGGCGGGAGACCGTCCCGGGTGGGTCCGATTCCCACACGCCTCCGCCATTTTTATTATAATCATATAACCTTTAAACTCTCGCCAAGACAGCTGTGGATGTGTCTTGGCGGTTGTTATTTGAGGTATGATCTAGTCAGATACCCCCGGCAGAGCCGGGGGCTTGATTTTATGAACCGCTCAAAGCGGTTAAAAACCTTGAGCCGCTGAAGCGGCTACGTGAATAGCTCCCGCTGATCCAGCCGGCGATCTTCGGCTTCTTGGTTCTTGATATA
>JAVBQG010000064.1:0-4212 GCA_031549185.1 Synergistaceae bacterium
AGAGGGAGGGGAGCAAAACGAAGACAGAAAAAACAAAATTCTTTGCCTTTGGTCCCGCCCTTCTCCCCTTCTCCGCTTTGGGAGAGGGGGTCGGGGGGTGAGGTCGGGTTTGAAGTGCTACAATGACACAATCAACCCAATATACCCGGCAAAGGAAGGCGAAATAGTATGAAGATAATCGCGTTCAACGGGAGTCCGCGCAAGACGTGGAACACGGCGACGCTGCTGCAGAAGGTTCTGGACGGCGCAGCCTCGAAGGGAGCGGAGACGGAGCTGGTTCACCTGTACGACCTGAACTACAAGGGGTGCGTCAGCTGCTTCGCCTGCAAGTACAAGGACAGCCCCAGCTACGGGCGCTGTGCGGTGCGCGACGACCTGAAGCCGGTCTTTGAGCGGATCGAGGAGGCCGACGCCATCGTGCTGGGCTCGCCGATCTACTTGGGCGCGGCAACCGGCGAGATGCGGTCGTTCACCGAGCGCCTCGTCTTCCAGTACCTCCAGTACACTGCCCCCGTGACCTCGCTCCGTCCGAAGAAGATCCACGTCGGGCTGCTCTACACGATGAACGTGAACGAGCGGCAGATGGAGGCCGTCGGCTACCCTGCCCATCTCGGCATCGCGGAGGGCATGATGGAGGGCGTCTTCGGCAGCGCCGAGAGCTTCTACTGCTACGACACGTATCAGTTCGACGACTATTCGAAGGTCGTCATGGAGCGCTTCGACCCGCTGGCGAAGAAGGAGCGGCGCGAAGGGGTCTTTCCGCGCGATTGCGAGCGGGCGTTCGAGATGGGGGTTCGCCTGGCCCTGGGAAAAAACTGATTTTTTGATGGCAACCTGGTATTAATCAGCGTCTTCCCGAATCAACACTACGCGCCTGCTGCCGGCGTCGGGCAGCAGGCGCGTGTTAATTTTTGAATATAAAAATTGCCATTATCTTCGCCAAAGGAAGGTAAATATCACAAAACATCCTCCGTCATCTCCCAGGGGCTTTTTTTCCGAAGGGCCAATATAATGGGCGCAACATTCTCCGGGAGGTGCCCGTTTGCGACACGCGAAGCGGATGGTTCCGTTGATCGGCGTCCTTTTGTTTCTGGCCGCGTTCCGGGTTCTGCACGACGAGATTTCGAAGATCTCGTTCGCAGAGCTCCGCGGCGCGTTGCAGGCGATCCCTCCCTCCTCGCTGTTTCTGGCGTGCCTCGCCGTCTTCGCCAATTACGCCGTCCTCACGCTCTCGGACGCCATCGCCGTGCGGCAGAGCGGCGCGCGAATTCCCTATCCCCACGTCGCCCTGATCTCGTTCATCAGCAACGCCATCGGGTTCAACGTCGGCATGTCGATCCTCACGGGAGGCTCCGTGCGCTATCGGCTCTACTCGTCGTTCGGACTCTCGACGCTGCAGATCGCGGGTGTGGTCGCCATGTGCCACATCACGCTGACCCTCGGCATGTGGACTGCCGCTGGTATCGCGCTGCTCTTCGAACCGGCGGGCGCCTTCGTGCGCATGGGTTGGCCCGCGGCGATTCCGCGCCTGATCGGTCTTGCGGCGCTCGCTCTGCCGGTCGCCGTCTTCGCCGTGAGCGCCAGGATCAAGCGGGGGCACGCCGCCGGGCCTCCTTGGTTCGGTGGAAAAATTTTCTCGAAGTTCGATCCGGCCTCCGCCCCCGGCCCGGCTACGCTCGCCCGTCAGTTGGCCGTCGGCGTTCTCGACCCGCTTCTTGCGTCGATGGTGCTCTTCTGCCTGTTGCCGGAGGGGCGCGCCGATATGCCGGTCGTTTGCGGGGCGTACATCGTTGCGTTGATGGCGGGCGCGATCAGCCAGGTGCCGGGCGGGCTGGGCGTCTTCGAGGTCACGATGATCTGGCAGCTCTCGGCCTTCTACGGCCGGGGCGAGCTGCTCGGCGCGATCCTCCTCTATCGCGTCGTCTACTACATCGCGCCGCTGGTGGCGGCCTCTCTTCTGCTGTTCGGCTTCGAGCTGTCCGAGAACCTGCGGCGCTACGTCAGGGGGCTGCCGAAGTTGCTGCCCGCCGCCATCTCGCTGTGGACGTTCTTCGCGGGAGTTTCGCTGGTTTTCGCGGGCGTCGTCCCTCCGCATCACGAACGCCTGAAGGAGCTGCACAAGCTGGTCTCGTTGCCGATGCTGGAGCTCTCGCACTTCAGCGGCAGCATCCTCGGCACGGCGCTGCTCTTTCTCGCATGGGGGCTGGCGCGCCGCCTGCGCTCGGCCTGGACTGCGAGCGTCGCGGCCCTGGCGGCGGCGATGTTCTTCTCCTTCGCGAGCGGCCTCCGCTACGAGAATGTGGAGTTTCTCCTGCCGCTGCTGTTGATTCTGCTCCTCTGCCGCAAGTCGTTCTATCGCCTCTCGTTCTTCTCGACCTTCGACGCGAAGTGGGCTCTGATGATTGCCGTCGTCCTCTTCGTGGCGATCCGGATCGGGTTCTTCGCGTACCGGCACGTGGAGTACTCGAACGAGCTCTGGTGGCACTTCGCCTTCACGGCGGGCGCTCCGCGCTTCCTGCGCGCGACGCTCGGCACCTCGGTCGCCTTCGTCGCCTTTACCCTCTGGCTCTGGCTTCGCCCGTCGCCGCTACGGGCGAACGCGCCGCTGGCGGAGGCGGACATCGAGCGGATCGTGACGGAGTCCCCCGCCAGCGACGCGGCGCTTGCCCTGCTGGGGGACAAGAAGTTCTTCACCTCGTCGGACTGCGACTGCGCGATCATGTACGCGGCGGCGGGCGGATTCTGGATCTCGATGGGCGACCCGATCGGGCGCGAGGAATACGCGGGCGACCTGATCTGGCAGTTCTGCGAGGAGGCCGACCGCCGGGGGGCCAAGCCGGTCTTCTACGAGACGGGCGAACGGTGGGTCGACGTCTACCGCGACAACGGCCTGCACGTCTCGCCGCTGGGCGAGGAGGCGCGCGTCGACCTGGTCTCGATGACGCCGGACCTCTCCGGCGGGACCTGGAAGAGCCTGCGCCCCGTCCGCCGCAAGCTGACCGAGGAGGGCTGCTCGTTCCGCGTCCTGGATGGGGAGGCGCGCGACGCCGCCCTGCCGCGCCTGCGCGCGATCTCGGACCAGTGGCTCGACTCGGTGCACGGCGCGGAGAAGGGCTTTTCGCTGGGCTTCTTCGACGAGGCGTACCTGCGGCACTTCCCCGTCGCGGTCGTGGAGAAGGACGGTGCCATCTGCGCCTTCTGCAACCTCTGGCTGGGCGCGGAGCCGTCGCGCGAGGGCGAGCGGCGCGAGCTGTCGGTCGACCTGATGCGCTACGCGAAGAGCGCGCCGGAGAGCGTGATGAGCTATCTCTTCCTGGAGGCGATGCTGTGGGGCAAGGCGCAGGGCTTCGGCTGCTTCCGCCTCGGCATGGCGCCGCTGTCGAACATGAACCCGGACGAATCGCTGTGGGAGCGCGCGGGCGACTTCGTCTACCGCCACGGCGAGATCATCTACAACTTCAAGGGCGTGCGCCACTACAAGGAAAAATTCCACCCCGAATGGACCCCCAGCTACCTCGCCTACCCCGACGCGACGAGCCTGCCGCTGCTGCTGGCGCAGCTGGTGCGGGTGATTTCGTAGAAACTCGCCTGCGCAGGAAACCCCATTTATAGTTATGCAATAGATATTTTGTTATCGCATTTTAATTTGACCGGTAGGGCGTTGTGTGGTATAAAACAAATACTTCGGATGTTTCGATATTTGTATTTATGACTTGTTTGGCCCCATGGGCTTACTCCCGCCTTCTCCTCTTGCGCCGCGTTTTATTCCTTGCATTCGCCCCATTCATAAACTCCGAAAATCATTGAAAGGGGTGAAGAGTATGCCACTTCCCAAGAGTACTCTGATGCAACGAATGGGAATTTTTCAAAGCGAATGCAATATGAAGTGCCGGATTTCCTTATTAATATTTTTTCTATGCTGGTTCATCCCGAACGCTATCAGCGCCCTTACCCCGAACCGATACATATATCTCAGCAGCCTTATGCTCAACAACCTCGGACGAGTGTCGTATGCGGCGGCGTTTGTGTTTGTATGCATAGTTTTCTTGATGCTCGTTCTCTCGGCGTTCAACCTGAGTGACTGACACAAATTCATCAAGTTAAATCATAACAGTGGTAGATGTTTTCAAAGAGACACATCGGCTCCTTGTTATGGAGTCTTCTTAAGGCTTCTTTCCGTGTCGGCGCCACCGGCAGAGAATCGTCGATTGC
>JAVBQG010000052.1:0-39542 GCA_031549185.1 Synergistaceae bacterium
TAGAACGGATTCCTGCCCGAGGGGCTGGAGAGCGTGATCTCGTACGTTCCGCTCGGCAGGCCGGTCGCCGGGAACTCCAGCACGCTGACGCCGTTCACGATCTTCGCCGTGGTGGTGAAGGAGGTCTTGGCGCCCGTCGAATCCTTGAAGCTCACCGTAATCGGCACGCCGTTCAGGATCGTGGGGTACTTGTAGGTGATGTTGAACACGTTGCCGTTGTTGGTGACGCTCGCCGGGTCGTTCTCGTCGACGACGATCTTGACATTTGTGGTCGAGAGGTCGTAGGTCGTCGCTTTGTCGCCGCTGACCGCGATCACAGTCAACTTGCCGCCGGAGACATCGGCGCTCTTGATCGTCGTCATGTCGATTACGACGCTCTGCTTCGTAGGATCGCCGCTGCCACCGCTGGAGCCGGCAGCCTTAGTGTAGACAAGGTAGAAGTAACCGTCGGCTGTACCCGGCGCGGTATGTTTCGTATAGGTGATGCTGCCAGCGGGGACAAGGGTAATGTTGACGTTGGCGGGAAGCATAGTCGTATCAATCTGACCGGCCGTCGGAGAAGACAGCAGCTTGACTGCGTAGTTATTCCCCGCAGGCAAGTGCGTCGTGTCCAGCACGATATTGATCGGATTAGACGCACCACCCGTCAAGCCAGCTGTTTGGAAGGTTGCAGGTTTTGCGTTGCCTTGGAAAGCAAGCGTTGTATTGCTGGTATCAGTGTTGATATCAGCAGGCGCTAGGTAAAGGGTTGCGCCGTTTGTCAGGTTCAGCGTTGCTGCGGCTGCTGTGCCTGCTGGCCCCCTGAAGTTGTACCCGGCTGAGTTATATGCAAGTTTCAAGCTTGCGTTCGTACCTCCGGCAACATCAATTGCCGCGGTTCCAGCAGAAATATTTCTCACTGCTGCCGGATTTGCGAACTCGAGAATACCCTGGGTGATTGTGTAGTTCGGGATATTGGAGACGCTGCTCAGAGTCTGCATGAGGGCAGAGGTGTCTGCATTCAGTCGCAGGGTTGTGGGAATTGTGGTCCAGGTACCGCCAAAATTATTGATTTTGTTTATGTTATGCGGGACCAGTTCCAAAATGCTCGGAGCGTTTGTCATCGTCAATGTTCCGGTACCATTCAAGCCTGCATAATAGCGCGGTGATGCAAGAGCGGTGTTGTCCACTGCGGTCGCATTTGCCTCTATGTCCAGACGGGGGGCGAGCAACGCGGTATTGGCTACGTTGTTAAGGACAACCCGTTTTGTCGTATCCTGCTCTTTTTTCACCAGGAGAGTGCCGGGACCTTGTAGATAGGCAATGGTGTGATCGACCATTGACGTTGCCTCAGGCAGCGCCACGGTTGCAAATGTTGAATTGATCAGTATTCTTGGCGGTGTGGCGATATGGTTGATCGAAATCGTCCCGGCTTCCGGCTGCGTACCGACGCTCAACGCGCCGGGGCCTGTCAGCGTTCCGAAAGTCTTGTTTGTATTGGCATTGGTTGCAGCTGTGGCCCCGTCCAAAACCGTAAGTTTGGTTTTTGCATCCGGCACTGTCATGCCAAAATCGAACGTACCCGTATACGCATTGGGGGTAACGGTTATGTCTCCTATGTAGAGCTCCGTCGTGCTCGAAAGAGTCTGGTAATCCGCAGGGTTTAAGCCGGTAACCTTTACGATCCTGCTCGGACTGGGCAGGATTGTGAAGTTTCCAACGGCGTTCGACAGCTGTAATTTGCCGATATTGACATCACTGGCGGCATAGAATTTCGCATAGGAGCCGTTGACAAGAAACTCGGGAAACGCCAGAGTTGTTGTCCCCGGTCCTGTTACATTAGCCTCGATTTGAAGCGTAGGGGCTGTAGCCGATGCGGTGGACAGGTATCCCAGCGCCATGCTCCCGCCTCCGAATGGTTGGACTGAGCCGTTCAGCGCCTTAAGTGTCGCGTTTTCCAGATAGGTGCCGCCGGTATAGCCCGCGATTCCCTGTCCGGTGGGGGTGTGTATTGTCGCAACACCAGTGTTGCCGGAGCTGTCATAGAGACGCAGGACATCGCCTGTCGTTCCGATGCTGGCATAAAAATCGTGAACAACATGGCTCAGTGGGATGGTTGTATCAGTCCATGTGTAGTGTTTAGGGGTTAAGTTCAGCCCAAAGCCCGCCAGGTTGATTGCCCCCTTCTGGCTGGGATTGGGAGCAATGGGAGTATAATATGTTCCGATACCGTAATTGGCAGCCGAATCAAGGTCGAGCCCGACCTCTACGTCAGCGGGACTGCTGTTGACCTGCCCCGTCGGGGTCGGAGTTACGCTTGCGTCCAGGAGATAGCTTGCATTGGCTGCGTAAAACGCTGCATCCGGTGTGGGATTGTTTCCAGCGCCATTCGAAACATTTTTAGATATTATGCTTGTCGTCGCCCACGCAATCCCCGCCACGGCCAACACACAAACCATAAGTAGAGCGAAAATCTTACTCCGCGCGTGTTTCATCATTGATTTCGTTTCTCCCTTCGATTTCTCTTTACTCGTCTCGATCACAGCAATTTCACCGTTCGTGGCCGCCGTTTGCCCTGGCGGCCGCCCTGTTTGCCGAAGATATGCCTCGTCCCTCTGTACGAGTGACCTATGCTTCACATCACCCCCGTTTTCGGTTTACAAATTCATTTGTCGGTAACAAAAATCATCCAATTATATGAAAAAAAGGGAGCCCGGAGGATAATAACATACCTCCTTCGTCCTGAGAATAGTAATGGGTGAAAGATGGGACTTTTTGACTATGCGATGTAACACGTGGAATATCATAATCAAAAATGACAATACGGTAAGATATTGGCGTGTCGAGTGTTTCAGAATCGTTGGCTATCCGGTAAATTTCTTCGTCGACAAAAACCTGCTTTCCTCGATTACGAACCGATACGGCAGCATGCTCGCGTCGCCCGCGTAGTCCACGTTGATGCGCGCGGTGGCGCGTATTTTCCCCTCCCCGATCTTTTCTCCTTCTGCGATAAACAGATTCTCGCTCTTGCACATGTCGACGCCGTAGTGCTCGCGCGTGATGCCCATGGCGATGCAGAGTTTGCCGGGGCCGCTGCAGAGTTTTCTCGGCTCGTCGGTCTTGCGCCTCGCGGCCATCAGGCCGAGGCCCTCCACCGGTTCGAGCGCGCGGATCAGTACGGCCTTCGGTTCGTCCTCGGGGCTGGTGACGACGTTGAAGCAGTTGTACATGCCGTAGATCAGGTAGACGTAGGCGTGCCCGCCGGGGGCGAACATCACGTTGGTGCGGTGATCGCCGGCGGGCGCTGCCCGCTTGTACGAGTGGCACGCGGCGTCCTCGCGCCCGGCGTAGGCCTCGGTTTCGACGATGACGCCGGCCGTGAGGCCCTCGGGCGAATCATGCACGAGGAGGCAGCCCAGCAAAGCCCGGGCGACCGTCACGGCGTCGGGGAAGTAGAAGTCGCGGGGGAGAGGCCTAAGACTTTCTTTCATCGAATATGAAGCCGCTCTCTTAATCCCTCCTGCAGAACCTGGGAGAAGTTGAAGCCGGCCTGTTGCCCCATCTCGTCGAGCCAGCGGGGAAGCGTCAGCGTTTTTTTGACATAACTCTCGTCCCATCGCCTACGCGCGGAGGCCATCGGCACCACGATCAGCTGCACGATTTCGCCCTCCTGGGGCCGGATCTTGTCATACGGAGTCGGTTTTGAGATGGGGTGTCCGTCGCGTTCCAGCAACGCCATGTAGTCTTCAAGGATATTGTGCGCCTGCTCGATCGCCTCTTCCAGCGTGTCGGCGTTCGTCCTGCACCCCTCGAGGTTCGGGAAGCGCACCACCCAGTAGTCGCCCTCGTCGTGATACGGCGTGAAGCGTGCAACGTAGGCGTAGCGTTCGGGCAAAAGTCTGTCGTTATTTTTCATGATCATTCCTCCAAATTTACTTCAGCCCCAGAATTTTTTTAATATCCGAGGCAAGGCCGGGCTTGATCGTCTGCGGCAGAGGAAAGGGGGCGCAGCCTTTTTTGCTGCACCACCAGTGACCACCCTTGCCCCTGCTCTTGTCGATATTCCATCCCTGTTCTCTGAGCATTTTGGCAAATTCATCACGTGTGTAAGTTTTGTCGGGGCTGGGCTCTCTTCCCATGGTTGTGCCTCCGTCTATTTGTCAGGTTAACACGTATTTAGCACGTGTCAAGAAAAAAGTGCTTGTTCGTGAGAAGAGGATTTGCTAAAGTTTCTTGAAATAGAATTTTACATGAAACCAATATGCAAGAAGGGGGACAGGATTTCTATGAGTGCCTCATTTTCCGAACTTCTGATCGAGCACACGCAGTTGGCACTAGGCATTCTTGAAGCAGAGCGTGCCCGCCTGGCGGGGGAGCCGGGGTACTCGCTCGAAGAAGTTGCCGGAGAGATGAAGGAGGTCGTCCGCCTTGCGCAACCCAATGAGCACTAGGTTTTTCTTACCACCACATACTTCTCCTCGATAATCCTCCTGAACGCCTCGCTCGTCGTGCCCCAGTCGACGATGTCGACGCGCCATGGGAGGTCGGAGTCGGAAAATTCCTCTTTCAGCCTTCCGAGTGTGCGGATCGGCAACGGTTGCTTCGACATGACAACGAGATCGAGGTCGGAGTATTTTTTGATTCTCGCAACTTCCTCAGCCGCTCCGGCGACGCGCGAGCCGAAGGCCCGGACTTCGAAGTCGGACACGTGTTTCTCGAGAATGTCGAGCACGATCTTCAGGTGTTCGGACGACACGTAGAGCATCACGTCGCCTTGTCCGGCTTCAGGCATTGCGCTCTTCCAGCGCGGCGAGCAAGGCCCGCGCATCCTTCAAAAAGGTGGCCGTCCCGGTGTAAACCGCGTTTGCCCTGCTATGGTCGTAGGTGTGCGATGTCGTGTTCCTCATGCTCCGGTACTCGAACCACTTCTCCACGTCGACGACGATCCCTTTTTCCGCGGCCATGCGCAACAGGTCGCGAAAGCTCGCCTCCGAAATCTCGCGCGGGTTCGCGGCTTCCAGCTCCAGCTGACGCTTGATCATCTTGCAGCCGATCTCATAGACGAACTCGAAATTTTGTATGGCCCCCGCAACGAGCGTGTCCCGCACTGCCGAACTCTGAGCGTCGAACCAGCTGGCGTCCTCGATCACATGGATTGCATTCTCAAGCGACGCGATCGAATCTCTCAAAGCGCTCAGGTCGAGTTTTTTCGTCATGGTTCGCAACCTCCCAACTGGGTTTCACTACAGCGATTGCGTTTAGTTTATCAGAAGACGCGGCGTTCAGGCGCTTTCCCCGTCTTGTTTTCCTCCGTCATGGGTCTACAATATATGTGCGATTCACACACGTTCATTCTATTCAGGGAGGAATTCCGGACATGAGCCAGAGAAAACGCAACATCCAACCCGAACCCTTTCGCATTCGCATGGTGGAGCCGATCCACCTGCCGACGCCGGAGCAGCGCGAGGAGGCGCTGAAACGCGGCAACTTCAACATGTTCGGCATGCGCAGCGAGGACATCTACATCGACCTGTTGACCGACTCCGGCACCGGCGCGATGAGCAAATTCCAGTGGGGTGCCCTGATGCGCGGCGACGAGGCCTACGCCGGCGCCACGAGTTTCTTCGCCCTCAAGGATGCCGTCAAGGACGTGCTCGGTTTCGACTACACGATCCCCTGCCACCAGGGGCGCGCGGCGGAGAATGTCACCTTCGGCGCACTCGTGAAGGCGGGCGACGTGATCCCGTTCAACCAGCCGTTCGACACCACGCGCGGGCACATCTTCAACGTGGGGGCCGAGCCGGTCGACTGCGTGATCGACGAGGCGTACGATCCGGAGAAGCCGCTTCCCTTCAAGGGGAACGTCGACGTCGCCAAGCTGGAGGCGGCGATCGCGCAGTACGGCAAGGCGCGCGTTCCGATGATCATGGTCACGATCACGAACAACTCCGGTGGCGGGCAGCCCGTGAGCCTGCAAAACCTGCGCAGCGTCTCGGCTGTGGCGAAGAAGCACGGCATCCCGTTCTTCCTCGACGCGGCTCGCATGGCGGAGAACGCGTACTTCATCAAGACGCGCGAGGAGGGCTGCGCGGACATGTCCGTCGCGCAGATTCTGAAAGCGACCATGGACTGCGCCGACGCGATCACTGTGTCGGCCAAGAAGGATCCGCTGGTGAACATCGGCGGGCTCGTCTGTTGCCGTACGGAGGAGATGTACTACAAGATCCTGCCGAACGTGATCATGTACGAGGGCTTCGCCACCTACGGCGGGCTCGCGGGGCGCGATCTGGAGGCGTTGGCGCTCGGCCTGCGCGAGATGCTCGACGAGGAGTACATGTCGCACCGCGTGGCACAGGTGCGCTACATGGGCGATATGCTGGCCGAAGCGGGCGTGCCGTTCGTGAAGCCGACCGGCGGACATGCGATCTTCCTCGACGCCGCCGGGTTCTTTCCGCACATCCCGCAGGGCCGCTATCCGGCGGACGTGCTGTCGGTCGAGCTCTACCGCGAAGGAGCGATACGGGGCATCGGTCTCGGAGCGCTCGCCTTCGAGACGAAGGACGAGAAGACGGGCGAGGCGACCTATCCGAAGCTCGAGCTCTGCCGGCTGGCGATCAACCGCCGCACCTACACGAACAGCCACATCGAGTACGTGGCCGAGAAGGTCATCGACGTGTACGAACGGCGCGAGGGCGTGAAGTACGGCCTCGAGGTCTTCGCCGCCCCCGGGGCAAAGGGCCTGCATCACTTTCTGGCGAAGATGCGGCCGGTGGGGCTGTAGGGTTTACGCGAGGGGGAGCGGAAGGGCTCCCCCTCGGCTCGCTTCGCACGCCGATCCCCCTCTAAAGAGGGGGACGAGGATTTCGTGGCTGATTCAAGTATTGCGTAACTTGTTCGGAGATGAACAGGCAAACTGCTTCAAAGTCTTTGTCGATGTCGGCATTATTGATCCTGATAACATCCAAATTCAGATCGTTGAGTGCTTGGGTTCGTACTTCGTCATATACGCAGTTATCAGGGGCATGGTGCTGGGATCCGTCGACTTCGATAATCAACTTGGCTGCGGCACAGTAAAAGTCTACAATGTAGCCGCCGATGATTTTTTGCCTCATGAACCTGGGCCTGTGTTCGGATAGAAAACAGAACCATAACTTTCGTTCCTGGGGCGTCATTTCGCGTCGTAATTCTTTCGCATACGGTAACAGGTGTTTGTTGTATTCCACAGGCACTTCCTCCAATGAACTTGCGCAATCTATTATGAATTATAGTACCACGCAACCCTCGTCCCCCTCTTAAGAGGGGGATCGACGCGCAAAAAGCGCGTCGAGGGGGAGTTCTCTACCCCGTCTTCGCCCGAATTCTCCCGATCAACCTCCGCGCAAAATACCACGCCACGGCGCAGCCGGCGATCCAGGAGAAGGGCAGGAACCACCATACGCCGCGTTCGCCGAAGAGCGCGGCGAAGAGCATGGCCAGCGGCACGCGGACGAGAATCGAGCGCACGAGCTGCGCGACGGTGCCGTAGAGCGAGCGCCCGGTCGCCACGAAGAATGCGCCGAGCAGCACTTGGACGGTGGCGAAAGGATAGGAGAGGATGATGGCGCGGATGTAGAGCACGGCCAGGTCTGCCGCTTTGGCGGAGGGTTTGAAGAGCGCGATGAACGGATGGGGGAAGATGAAGAGGGCCGTCGCCGCGACGGCCATGAAGGCGCCGCAGATCACGAGGGCCGAGGCGATGCCCTTCAGCATGCGGGGCAGGTCGCGCCGGCCGTAGTTGAAGGCCAGAAAGGGCGTGAGCGCCTGGCTGACGCCCGAGATCACGACGGTGGAGGCGAAGTCTTCGATACGCAGGCCGATCATCATCGCCGTGACCGCGTAATGCCCGAAACCCGCGAGGATCTTGTTGACCCACCCGAAGCCGATGGCCCCCGTCGCCGACGAGAGCGTCACCGGGATGCCGATCGAGGCGATCTGCCGCCAATAGCGCGTCAGTCCGCGCCGCAGCCTCGGCGTCACGGGGACCAGCAGGCCCGTCGCTCCGCGCGGCCCCCACATCTTGCGATAGACATAGACGCTCGCGCACGCGCGCCCGATGAAGGTCGCGACCGCGGCGCCCTCGACGCCCATCCCGAGGAGGAAGATCAGGATCGGGTCGAGCACGCCGTTCACGATGTTGGCGGTGGCCATGCAGACCAGCGGCGAGACGGTGTCGCCCTGGCAGCGGAAGACGCAGTTGGCGATGAAGGTGAAGGCGATGAAGGGCGCGGTGATCGGCAGCCAGAAGCCGTAGCGGTAGGCGGAGTCGAGGATCGCCGGGTTGCCGTTTGCGCCGAGGCTGTTGAAGATGGCCATGGAGGCGCCGCGGAAGAAGAACGGGATCGACAGGAGGCAGACGACGTAGGCGAGCGCGACGGCCGAGATGGCCACGAGCTGCGCGCCGCGCCGGTTGCCGCGCCCGAGGCTCTGCCCGACGAGTGCGGTCGCCCCCGCGCCGACGCCCTCCAGCAGCGCGAAGAAGACGAGGAAGACGGGGAAGGAGAGCGAGACGGCAGTCATCGGCTCCTCGCCCAGCCACGAAACGAAAATCGTGTCCACCAGGTGAATCAGCGTGTTGAGCAGCATCATCCCGATGGCGGGCATCGACATTCGCAGCAGTGTCCCCATTACTGGCCCGTAACCCAGATCGAGGTTTTTCATTCCGCAAGTATACTCCGCCTGTTGCCTTTATGGAGAAGGGCGCAGCAAAAAAGAATTTTATTTTTTCACCGCGGCCACGATTGACATCATGGGGCGGGGCATGTCGCTGTATCGCGCGAAAAAGTCCGCGTCGTCGTATTTGTTCTCCTTCATCGTTTTTCCTCCTGTATAATGTCAATGGAAGTGATTCAAGTATATCTCTTCGAATGAGGAACGGGGGTTATCGAATGTCAAGAACGATCACCTTGATACTCGGCGGCGCGCGCAGCGGCAAGAGCTCCTTCGCCGAAGGGTTGGCGCTCGATCTTTCGCAGATGTCAGGCGTCACGTACATCGCGACGGCTGACTCGCAGGATCTCGAGATGGCGTACCGGATCGAACGCCACAAGAGTCGCCGGCCGGAGGAGTGGAACACCTGGGAGAAGGACATCAACACGTTGCCCGAGGCGGTCGCGAGCATGGAGGGCGTGCTGTTGCTCGACTGCCTGACGATGTACCTGACGCGGCGTTTTCTGGCCTCCCCGGCCTCGGAGAGCGAGGATGAGGCCGTGTGGGCGAACGCGGAGCAGGATATCCTCGCCTCGGTCGAAACGATGTTCGCACACGCGCTTTCGGAGCCGAAGGAACCCTCCTTCCCGTTCATATCGACCTCGCTCGAGACGCCGGAGCCCTGGTCGCACCTGATCGTCGTCAGCAACGAGGTCGGCTTCGGCCTCGTGCCGCCCTACCAGATGGGCCGGCGCTTTCGCGACATGCAGGGCCGCGCCAACCAGATCGCCGCCTCCTACGCCGACAACGTCGCCCTGGTCGTGGCCGGCCTGCCGATGTGGTTCAAAGGGGGCGTGTAATCGGGGTCAGGCCACCGACCGTTGCACACGCAGACATCCCATTTCGAAAGGAAGATCCTCCTATGATATCCACCCCACAATCGCGCGAAGAGCTCACGGTCAGGCTCGTCAACATTCCGAGCGTCACGGCGTCGCCGCAGGAGAACGACGCGGCCGTATTCGTGTACGAGCATCTCTCGAAGCTCGACTACTTCAAGAAAAATCCGTCGCACCTCGAAATGGTCCCGACACCGCTGGAGGGGGACTCGCGCCCTCTGCACACGGTGGCCGCCCGCATGATGGCCGAGGTGCCGACGAAGAAGACGGCGGTCTTCATCGGGCATTACGACGTGGTCGAGGTCGGCGTCTACGGCGAATTGGAGCCGTGGGCCTTCGACCCGGCCGAGCTGGCGAGGCGCTTTGCGCCGGAGGATCTCGAAGGGCGGGCGAGAGAGGACTTTCTCTCCGGCGGCTATCTCTTCGGGCGCGGCACGATGGACATGAAGTGCGGACTTGCGCTCGAGATGGAGCTGCTTCGCGACTACGACGCCGACCCGGGCCTGTTCGACCTCAATATCATCGTGCTCGCCGTGCCCGACGAGGAGAACACCAACTGCGGCATGCGCGGCGCGGCGAAGTATCTGGCCGCATTGAAAAAGGCCGAAGGGCTGGTGTACATCGCGGGACTGAACACCGAACCCTCCGACCCCGGCCTGCCGGACGCGAAGAACCAGCTGATTTTCATGGGCGGCCTCGGCAAGCTGCTGCCGACCTTCTATTGTGCGGGGCTGGAGGCACACGTGGGCAACTACTACCGCGGGCTCTCCGCGACGCTGCTCTCCTCGCAGATCGTCTGCGCGGCCGAGGCCGCGCCGGAGCTGGCCGATCCGCACCACGGCAAGTGCCAGCCCTCATGGATCTGCCTCTGCCACAAGACGCTGGCCGAGGGGTACTTCGTGACCGTCCCCAGCCGCTCCGTCGCCTACTTCAACGCCTTTCTGACGACCAAGGCGCCCGCCGCTGTCATGGACGAGATGCGGACGATCGCGTACCGCGCGATCGAGGCGGCGAAGGGCCAGCTGAAGCGCTCGCACGACGCGCTTTCGAAGATGGGCTACGAGCCCCCGATGCGCGACCACGGCGATGCGCGGGTGATTTCGTTCGGCGAGATTTACGACATGGCCGCCGCGCGCTACGCCGGCGGCGCGGAGGCGCTCTCCGCGCACGTGCGCGGCTTCTTGAAAAAACTGCCCGAGGGCGACATGCGCGACCGCGGGGTCGCGGCACTGGAGGAGCTGATCCGCATCGCGGAGGTCGCCGCGCCGTTCGTCGCCGTCGGCTTCCTGCCTCCGTACCTGCCGGCGATTACGAGCCTCAGCGGCAAGCCGAGGGCGAACGTCGTCGTGCGCACCGCGGAACGTGTCGTCGCGGAGGCGAGAGAGCGCTACGGCGTCGCGATCGACATCGCCGAGTTCTTCGCCGGTCTGTGCGACCTCAGCTACATGGGCTTCGGTGGCACGCGCGAGGACCTGGCGCCGATCGCGAAGAACTGCCCCGGTTGGGGCGAGCTGTACTCCGTCCCGGTCGACGAGCTGATCGAGATCGATATGCCGGTGATGAACATGGGCCCCTGCGGCTACGACGCCCACCGCAAGGCAGAGCGGCTGGAGCGGAAGTACTCATTCGAGATCCTCCCCGAGCTGATCGTCTTCATGGTGAGGGCGCTGTCGGAGGAGTGGGAGAGGTACGAGGCGGCAGAAGGGGGTCGACTCTGAGAAAGGCCACTGGGTCACCCTGGACGCGCCTGAAGGACACTTGGGGGCGCCAGCGCTTTTGGACCATGGATGACATGTCCGCCCAGTTCACCCTGTGGTACTTGCCGCAGTTCCCCAGCCCTGTGCGCATCGCGGAGATGGGCGAGAAGATCAAATTCTTCCCCTCCGGGCACAGTTTCGGCAGCATGAGCGTGCTGTGGCCGAGCATGTTCCCGGCTTTTTTCAATCTCTCGCCGATCGGGGAAAAGCACTGGGCGAGCACTTCCTCTCGGACGTCTCCATGAGCGCGATCATCTTCGTCGCCGCTTCATGGTTTCAAACGCCGTGGTGGACAGAGTTCACCCGATAGTAGAATCCAGATTCGTATAATCTCGTTTATACTAATCTGGATGCTACTATGTTTCCCGGGAGCTGATTATGCATGAACGGACTCTTCCTCGGCGGCACGCGCTTCTTCGGGGTCCGCGCGGTCGAGGCGCTGCTCGCAGGTGGACACGACGTGACGATCGCCACGAGGGGAAACCGGCGCGACGACTTTGGGGGTTGCATCGAGCGCATCGTGGTCGAACGCACGAACCCGGAGAGTTTGCGAAAGAACTTGGGGGGCAGGCACTTCGACCTCGCCTACGACAACCTCGCGTACGCCTCGAACGACGTACGGACTCTTCTCGAGAGTGTATCGTCCGCGCGTTATATCATGACCTCCTCCGCGTCGGTGTATAGAGCTGGTGGTGCGGTACTGACGGAGGCCGACTTCGATCCGTTCTCGTACGAGCTGCGATGGTGCGCGCGGGAGGAGGTTTCTTACCCCCGGGGAAAGCGCCAGGCGGAGTGCGCGCTATTTCAGCGTTATCCGGAGATTCCCTCCGTGGCGGTGCGCTTCCCCTTTGTGGTGGGGTGCGACGACTATACGCGACGCCTTCACTTCTATGTGGAGCATGTCTATCGAGGGCAACCGATGTGGATCGACAACCCGGACGCGAAGCAGGGCTTCATCCGCTCGCGCGAGGCGGGCGCGTTCCTTGCCTGGCTCGCGGAGGTCGATTGTACAGGCCCGATCAACGCCGCAAGCCGCGGAAGCATTACGATCGCCGAGATCCTCAGTTATGTGGAGCGGCAAACCGGGCGAAGGGCGATTCTCTCTCAGGAGGGCGATCCCGCGCCCTACAACGGAAACGCCGGCTATCCCCTCGATGCGTCGCGCGCCGAGAACCTCGGCTTCGCGTTTTCGAACCTGGAAGACTGGATTTACAAGCTCCTTGATACTCTGGTTGAAGCGTGCGAAAAATAACCTCATATTTTGAAGGGAGCGTAATGGAGGGATAAAAAACCGGCACGATACTCTTATTCCGGTTCTATTTCAAATGGCCCGTTTTGCGTAGGGGCGCACAGTGTGCGCCCGCCAAGAAACATGATTCTTTCGGGGTAAAACGGGCGAACACTGTTCGCCCCTACAATAATAACAATCGTATTGATTTAGAATCAGAATAACATATACGAACGCCCGGCCGATTTTTTCTGGCCGGGCGTTCGTCGTTCGTCAAAACGGCACGTCCTCCTCCTCGTCGAAGTCGAGCGTGCGCTGGCGGGCGTTTGCGTTTTCTTTTGCCCTGCCGCCTCTGGTTTTTCTTTTTTCCGGTTCTCTCTTCTCTTCTTCCCTGAACATGGCTTCAATGATCTCGTCGAGGTCGTCCGGCCATGCCTTCGGCCTGTCGATTTTTTGGCCCTTCTTCAACAGCGTGAACAGACGCACGGCCTCGCCGATGAAGGAGCCTGGTTTCCGGATTCGGGCGGGAATTTCCTGAAACGCCTCGAGTGCGCCCGCGATGAGAAGCGTTTTGCTCGCTTTGTTCGTCATCTTCTCTACGAGCCATGCCACATCATGCCAATACGAATCGTCGCCGGGGGTTTGCATAAAATGGGGGATCATCGCCCGAAGAAGGCGCAGGAGAAATTCCGGCGCGACCTCCGGCCATGTCGACAGAAAGGCGAACAACATCGTCCCGAAGCAGAAGGCATTTCCCTTTGCCGTCTCTATCGCTGCGAAGAACGCCTCGATTTTCTCCTCGTCCTTTGTCAATCGGTGTTTGCCTCCGTCGAGACAGAGGGCACAGAAACGCCCCTGCGGATCCTCCCGGGGAATGCTTTCCGCCGCCAGTTTCAAAACCCCATTCGATATTTTGTCCCACATACAGCCGGGCTCTTCATCCAGGATCGAGCAGAGCGAATCGTCGAGCACCTCGCTCAGCCATTCGGAGAGAAGAGAGCCGAAGCTGGCCGCGTCCAGAATCGCGCCGACTGCGCGTAGTGCTTCGAGGGGAGGATTGCTCTGCTGGAAGAGTTCCGCCAGGCGGCGGATGTCCTTCGTATGCAGCGAAAGGGGGGGGCGGGATGCGAGGAGCTGTTTGATCTTCTGAGAGGTGCCGCGCGACGTAAGAGTCAGGAGGACGAGGGAAGAGGGCGCCATCGCCTCGAAAGGCAGGTCGAAATCCGCCAGATATGGCGCAAGATCGATGTCCCGATTGAACAGGATGCAATCGAAAGCGTCCCGGATCTTTCGATCCCATGGATTGCCCAAGCGCCACTTTCGCCCGATTTGGGCGAACGATTGAAAGATATGCAGCAAATAACGGCTGTCCATATCGAGAAGCCAGTCGGGGTTTTTCACCATACTCTCGTGGATGGCGATGGCAAGCAGGGTATATCGTTCTGGCTCGGAGGACTCGCGATAGAGCTTTTCGATCGTGACGACCTGATCGAGAACGCATGCGTTCGCCGGCAGCCGGAGGAGTTTTTCGTAGGCGGCCCTGAACGGCTCGAAGGTTTTGTCTTCCTCGCGGAACGAAAGCGTCAGCACGCGGGCCGTCAACTCCCACTCGCGTCCGTATTTCCGCCCGCCGTCGCGGCAGAAATAATCCCACAACCCGAACACGGCCGGGTGAGCCTGGCCCGGTGGGATGTTCCGAATCCTCTCCACTCGCCAGATTTCGCGCATGGCGGCCCCGGCTGCGTCTTTTCTGTGAAGCGTGCGGAGCAACTCCGCAATGGCGCGGATCGCGCGGAACGTGTTGCCTGCGGGCGAGGCGGCGGTCGCAGCCGCAAGCTCATCCGCCGTCTTGAGGAAGTTCGTAAAGGGGGTCAGGTTTTTGGCCATGGGCAGAGCGGCGAACTGCGACGCGAGCTTTTCCGCCAGGTCTTCGACGCCGCCCTTTTCCCTCGCTTTTTCGCGTCGTTTTCCCCCGGCGAGCGCCTCCAGTTTGTGCCGCAGTGTGGCGTACGGTTCGGGCAGCCCATCGCCGGCGAGCGGCGAAAGCTCGCCGGCGCGTTCGTCGTAATGGAGAAAATCCACGACGTTGCGGGCGCAATCGAGGAGAACGTCATCGCCCGCGCCGCCCTCTTTCGCCTCCGCAAGGATCAGTTTCGCCGCCTCTCGGGCGCTCTCGAGATCGCCGTCGACGAAGAGGGCCTGCGTCATGCAGTTGTAAAGCCCGTCATGCCACCGTGCGGCCCACTCCGTCTGCTCCGACAGTCCGCGGTCCCGCAGATAAAGGGAGACGAACGCACCCCATTTGCGGTTGCGCCAATGTTTGGCCAGGCGTTCCCTCAACGGGAGGTTCTGCTGCGTCTTCTGTTTCTTCTTTTTCGACATCGCCGTTTCGCGGACTACTGCGTCTCGATCTCTTCCATTGCCGCAAGCAGCTCGTCCTCGATCTCGTCGAGCCTTTCGGCGTCCTGTTCGAGCGCTTTTTCGTATCGTTCGGTCAGGATCGAGAGCCGTTCGCGGTCCTCGTGCGACGTTGCCTTTTCGAGCAACATCCTCGCGCGGCGTGTCACAAAATTGATCAGATTGGACAAAGGCGCCGGGGCGGAATCGTTGTCTTCCCCGTCGTCGAAGGTGTCCAGCGCCTGCGAACCGAGCGCCCGGGGTTTGCGGCTGTCGAGGCGGATCTCGGTCCTGCGGCTGTGCCCCTTCTGCTCCGCGACGAGATGGACGATGCCGTTCTGGTCGTAGGAATACTCGACCTGGACGGGGGAATTCTTTTCCGCCCTGGCCAGTTCGAGCCGGGTTTCGCCGAGCAGGGTATTGTCCTTCGAGTAGAGGCCCTCTCCCTGATAGATCTTCAACTCTACCGTTTTCTGGTTGTCGATCATGGTGTAGAAGAGACGCGAGCGTCGGGCAGGGATGGGGGTGTTGCGCGGTATGATGACGGCACACTCCAGTCCGTCGATAAAATGTGAATATACCTCGATGCTCAGCGAGTGAGCCGTGACGTCGACCAGGATCTGTTCCGCGTTCTCGCCCGAGATGATGCCGCCCTGAATGCCCGCGCCCAGCGCGACGCTCAGGTCGGGGTTTATAACGGGGAGTTGGGCGCCTCCGAAGATTTCGGCCAGGCTTTCGGCGACGGCGGGCATTCGCGTCATGCCTCCGACGAGCAGGACTCTGTCGATCCCTTCCGGGGAGAGCTTCGCTTCCTCGAGGGCCTTTGCAATGGAGTGCGTCGTGCGGAGAACGAGATCGGCGGTCAGCGACTCGAACTCCTCGCGGGAAAATTCATGAGAGACGGTGTAGGTCCCGCCGTCCGGTGCGGGAATGTGTGCCTCCTCCACCAGGGCGGAGGCTTGTTCGGAGAGCGCGATCTTCGCGTTTTCCGCCGCTGCCGTTAGGCGGGCGATTGCGGGGGCGTGGCGTGAAAGATCCGGACCGCCGTCCTCGCGAATTTTCTCGAGCAGCCGGTCCACCAGGCGTCTGTCGAAGTCGTCTCCGCCCAGGTGGGTATCGCCCGTGCTGGCCAGGACTTCGACGATCTCGCCCATGCGCAGTATGGAGACGTCGAACGTACCTCCGCCGAGGTCGTAGACGAGCGTGTGTTTCTCCGCGCCGCGCGTTTCATCATTCCGGACCTGAATTTGCCCGTAAAACAGCGCCGCCGCCGTCGGTTCACTCACGATGCGCTCGACGGCGAGGCCCGCACGCCTGCCGGCTTCCATCGTCGAGCGCCGCTGGGCGTCGCTGAAGTACGCGGGCACTGTGATGACCACCCGCTTCACTTCGCAGCCCTCGATCCGTCTGGCCTCGTCGCAGAGATAACGGAGAATCATGGCCGAGATGTCCTCCGGGTCGTATATGTTCTTTCCGATTTTCAGCGCTTCCGACGATCCCATGAGGCGTTTCACCGAGCGGACCGACTCTTCCGGAAAGGCTGTCGCGCGGTTTAGCGCCTTCCGCCCGACGTAAATCGTCTTTCCGTCGAAGCTGACGACGGATGGCACGATCCCGTTCCCGTCCACCTGGATCAGATGGGGTTTCCCGTCCTCCAGCACTGCGATGCAAGAGTTCGTCGTTCCCAGGTCGATGCCGTAAATTTTATCATTGTTCATCTTAACGCTCCGTTCTTCATGTCTTCGTTCGCGATGCCTCGCAACTCGAACGGCGTTTCAGCGGTCTCCCGCAGGATTTGTGCGAGTTTCTCGCCACTCTCCGAAGCCGACGCGAGTCCCTTCAGGTTGTTCAGATCCACCAGGTCCGCCGGGCTGAATTCCGGGCGGTCGCCCCACAGAAACCCGGCCAGCTCGGGTGGCGTCGCGCGGAACATCGCTTCGCGCGTTTCGTCCAGAGAGGAGTCGTCCAGGGTCAATTGCCGGTACGCGTTCCGTATCTCGGCGAATTTGTCGGGGAAGTGCTCGGGGGGATAGCGCCGCACCATGCGGAGATAGGCTTGCCGTGCGGCCTCGGGCGTTGCGTCGCGCGAAATTCTCAGGGTTGCGTATGCCGATTCGAACATGACGTCACCCTTCCTGTCCCGTGCGGTTTACCACGACCGTGGCGCATCGCACGATCCTGTCCCCTTCGAGAAAGCCGGGGAGCACGATTTTCACGACGGTACCCTCCGGCAGGGAGGGGTCGGAGCATATCTCGCAGGCCGTGTGCTTTTCGGGATCGAAGGGAATCCCGGTCTCCATTTCGAGCGCGATCCCGAACGACGCCAGCAGCGACTCGAATTTTCGCATGAGAATGCCGGACTCCGGCGTCTCTGGGACGTCTGCGTGCGCGAGCGCGAAGCTCTCGGCGAAGGCGAAGAGCGCCTGAAAGGCCGGTTTCTCGTCCCGTTCCCGCCGCAGCATCTCGATCGTGGAATTCTGCGCGTCGCAGATGGATTCGAGAACCGCCTGCCTCCGGCGCTCGCCGCGAGATGCCGCCGCCAGCCTCTCGTCGATGGAGTCGAGACGCTCTACCAGCGCGCGTTTCAGTTCCTCCATGGCCAGTGTCGGATCTTTTTTGGAAAATAAACCGAACATCTAAGTCAGCCTCCCGGGTCATATATCCAGGTTCCGGACCTCTCGCGCGTGGCTCTCGATGAACTCGCGGCGCGGTTCGACCGCGTCGCCCATCAGGATGCCGAAGAGCTCGTCGGCGAGGACCGCATCCTCCACCTGCACCTTCAGCGTCAGGCGGTTCTGCGGGTCCATGGTGGTTTCCCAGAGCTGCTCGGGGTTCATCTCGCCGAGGCCCTTGTAGCGCTGGATACTCGTGCGCTTGGGGTCCATGCCGGCCGTCATGTCCTTCATCTCTTTCTCCGAATAGCAGTACTGCACCGTCTTGCCCTCCTGCACGCGGAAGAGCGGCGGTTGTGCCACAAAGAGGTGTCCGTTCTCGATGATCTGCGGCATGTAGCGATAGAAGAGCGTCAAGAGCAGCGTACGGATGTGTGCGCCGTCGACATCGGCGTCCGCCATCAGGAAGATCTTGTGATAGCGCAGGCGCTCGGGGTCGTAGTCGTCGCTGATGCCGCAGCCGAGGGCCTGTACGATGGTGCGGATGACGTCGTTCGACAGGATTTTGTCGAGCCGCGCTTTCTCCACGTTCAGGATCTTGCCGCGCAGGGGGAGGATGGCCTGGAAATTGCGGTCGCGCCCCTGTTTGGCGCTGCCGCCCGCGCTGTCTCCCTCGACGATGTACAGCTCGCAGTCCTGCGGGTTGCGGTTGGAGCAGTCGGCGAGTTTGCCGGGCAGGTCGAGGCCGTTCATGATCGACTTGCGGCGGACGAGGTCTCGCGCCTTGCGCGCCGCCTCGCGCGCCTGGCGGGCCTTCAGCGCCTTGTCGACGATCGGCTTCAGGATCTCCGGCGTCTCCTCCAGGGCGATCTTGAGGCCCTCGTAGACGAGCGAGTCGACGATGCCCTTGACGTCGCCGTTGCCGAGCTTGGTCTTGGTCTGCCCCTCGAACTGGGGTTCCATCAGCTTGACGGAGATGATGGCCGTGAGGCCCTCCTTCAAGTCGTCGCCGCTCAGGTTGGTGTCCTTCTCCTTGAGGAGCTTTTCGCGCCGCGCCTCGTCGTTGATCGCGCGCGTGAGCGCCGAGCGGAAGCCGGAGACGTGCGTGCCGCCCTCGATCGTGTTGATCAGGTTGGCGAACGCGAAGATGCGCTCGAGGTACGTGTCGTTGTAGAGGATGGCGACCTCGACGGAGGTCTGGTCCTTGTTGCCCTGGATGTAGATCGGTGTCTTGAAGAGCAGCTCCTTGCCGCGGTTGAGGTACTCGACGAACGAGCGGAGCCCGCCCTCGTAGTGGTACGTCTTGGCCTGGGGCGTGTTGCCCTCCGCGTCCGGCCGCAGGTCTTCGAAGGCGATGGTCACGCCGGGATTGAGGAACGCCAGCTCGCGCAGGCGGCCCTTCAGGGTGTCGGCCGAATATTCCATGACGGAGAAGATCTCGTCGTCCGGCATGAAGTGCACGCGCGTGCCGCGGTCGTTCGAGTCGCAGGTCTTCTCCAGCGGAGTGACGGGGATGCCGCGCTCGTAGCGCTGGTGGTACTCGCAGCCGTCGCGATAGATGTTCAGCTCCAGCCAGCGCGAGAGCGCGTTGACGACCGAGACGCCGACGCCGTGAAGGCCGCCGGATACCTGGTACGCACTGTGGTCGAACTTGCCGCCCGCGTGTAGCACGGTCATGACGACCTCGGCCGCCGACTTGCCGGCGCCCTCGTGGTACTCGGTCGGGATGCCGCGCCCGTTGTCGCACACGGAGACGCTGCCGTCCGGGTGGATGGCCACCTCGACCCGGTCGCAGAAGCCGGCGAGCGATTCGTCGATCGCGTTGTCGACCACCTCGTAGACGAGGTGGTGCAGGCCGCGCGAACCCTGGTCGCCGATGTACATGCCGGGGCGTTTGCGGACGGCCTCCAACCCTTCGAGGACCTGGATGTCCTTCGCGCCGTAGTCGGCGCCGTTGCCGTTGCCGTTTCCATTTCCGTTTGTAGAGCCGTTTGTCGGGGGGATCGCGAATGTTCCCGTGGTTGCGTTCTTTATCTGTTCCTCTGGCATGTCTGAAGTTGCTCCTTCCACTGGACGCCTTCCCTCCAGAATTTTTCACTGCGTCTGCGAAGCGTCGCAGGCGTGAAACCCGTCGCCCGCACCGTGTTGTCGCGCATCAAAATGGCCGTCTCGCTCTCCTCTCTGACGAGCGCCACGACCCTCTCCATGCATACGATATCCTCCTCTTCGAGAAGAAGAAACATGGCAACACCTCACGCATCAGGCTACGTATATTATAGCAGAAGATAAAAAGAGGGCGGATGATACAATATGAAGACCATTAAAACCCGACCTCACCCCCCGACCCCCTCTCCGTTGCGAAGAGGGGGAGAAGAGCGGGAATGAAGGCGAAAGATTTCGATTTTCGTTTTTGTTTTGCTCCCCTCCCTCTCCGTATCGGAGAGGGAGGGGCCGGGGGAGGGTGAGGTCGGATCCAGAAGGAGTGGTTGCCATGGACGCGGCGTACGATCGCAAAGCGGGTCTGTTGTTGCACATATCGAGTCTGCCGGGACCGTACGGCGTCGGCGACATGGGGCCGGAGGCGGAGACGTTCGCGAACTTCCTCGCCGCGGCGGGTTTCCGGGCGTGGCAGACGCTGCCGCTCGTGCCGACGAGCGCGGCGTTCGGGTACTCTCCCTACAGCTGCCCGTCTGCCTTCGCGGGCAACGTCCTCTTTATCTCGCCGGATCGCCTCTGCGAGTGGGGGCTGATCGAGAAGGACGAGCTGCGCGCGTTCGTCCTCCCCTGCGTGAGCCACGTCTGCTTCGCCGACGCGATCCAGGGCAAGAAAAAAATCCTCCTCCGCGCGTACGAAAACTTTCGCGGCGAAGACGCCTACAAGAAGCGCTATAAAAAACTCTCCGACGAGTTCTGGGATTTCTGCCTCGCCGAGGCGCACTGGCTGGAGGACTACGCGCTCTTCACGGCGCTCAAGGAGATCGCGGGCGACGTCGCTTGGAGCGATTGGCTGGAGGAGTATGCGAAGCGCGACTGGGCGGTGCTGGATCCTCTCAAGAGGGGGCGCCGCGTTGCCCGGCTGCTCGATCGCTGCCGCTTCGAGCAGTTTCTGTTTTTCCGCCAGCTTGCCGACCTGAGAAAACTCTGCGCCGAGCGGGGGATCGAACTGATCGGCGACCTGCCCATCTACGTCGGCTACGACAGCGCCGACGTCTGGGGGCATCAGGATCTCTTCGAACTGGACGAAAAAGGCAGACCAACGGTGGTCGCCGGTGTCCCTCCGGACTATTTCAGCGAGACGGGGCAGCGCTGGGGCAACCCGATCTATCGATGGGGCCGCATGCGCGGCGACGGTTACGGGTGGTGGATGAACCGCTTTCGCCAAGCCCTCGTCTGCGCCGATCGCGTGCGCGTCGACCATTTTCGCGGGTTCCTCGGCTACTGGGAGATTCCGGCGGAGGAGAAGACGGCGGTGAACGGCGCCTGGAGGTCCGGCCCGGGGCGCGACTTTTTCCTCGCGCTGCACAGGACCTTTGGTGCCGGTGGGGAGCGCTTGCCCTTCATCGCGGAGGACCTCGGCGTGATTACGGACGACGTCCGCGAGGCGATGAACAAATTCGGGTTGCCGGGCATGAAGGTGCTTCAGTTCGCGTTCGGAGAGGGGATGCCGCAGAGCCCCTACGCGCCGCACATGCACAGGCGCAACAGCGCGGTCTACACCGGCACGCACGACAACGACACGACGCTGGGCTGGTGGCGGAAGGGGGCGACCGCGGAGGAGAGGGCGAACCTGGCGCGGTATCTGGGCGTGGAGCAGGTTGGCGAAGAGGAGATCGTGCGCACGATGAAGCGCCTGGCTTATGCCAGCACGGCGGAGCTGATCGTGATCCCGGTGCAGGACGCGCTCGGGCTTGGCTCCGAGGCTCGCATGAACGTCCCCTCGACGCCCGAGCACAACTGGACCTGGCGCCTCTCGGGCGACGAGCGCCTGGAGGAGTGCGCGGAGGAACTGCGGGAACTTGCGGTGCTGTATGGGAGGTTCGAGGAGCCGAAGGGGAAAGAGAAAAAGAGCGGCGGGGCGTGAGGGGGATTTTTTCTGGACGCGCCTATGTGCAACCTTTATACTGATCCGACCGCAAAGTATAAATCAGTTTTTTCGAAGGGGTGATCTGTCATGCAATTCAGCAACGTCATCACCTGTATCGACGCCCACACCGCGGGCGAGCCGGTGCGCATCGTGACGGCCGGCTTTCCCCCCATCCACGGCGACACGATGCTCGAACGGCGCAAATATGTGCTCAAGAACCTCGACCACTATCGCCGCATGATCATGCGCGAGCCGCGCGGGCACGACGCCATGTACGGCGCGATCCTGACGCCGCCCGTCACGCCCGACGGCGACCTCGGCGTGCTCTTCGTCGACAACGGCGGCATGGGCACGATGTGCGGACACGGAACGATCGGCGTGTCGAAGGCGGCCTTCGACACGGGCATGCTGCCTGCCAGAGAGGGTACGAACGTCCTCAAGATCGACGCGCCGGCCGGCCGCGTCACCTCGTACGTCGAGGTCCGGGACGGGGCCGTGAAGAGCGTGTCGTTCCGCAATGTGCCGGCCTTCATGTACAAGCGGGACGTGAGGGTCCCCGTGAAGGGCGTCGGTGAGGTCAACGCCGATATCTGCTTCGGCGGCGCGTTTTATATCTTTGTCGAGGCGAGCCAGGTGGGGCTGGAGGTCGAACCCTCGCAGAGCGTCGCGCTTGCCGAGCGGGCGATGGAGATCAAGGCGTGGGTCTCGGAGAACATGAAGGTCGTCCATCCGCTGGAGCCTGGCATCGACTGGATCTACGGGACGGTGTTGATCACGCCGCCTGAGGCCAGTGGCGACCGCATCGTCACGCGTAACGTCTGCACCTTCGGCGAGATGGAGGTCGACCGCTCGCCCTGCGGCACGGGGACGTGCGCGCGTATGGCGCAGCTCTACGCGCGTGGGATCATGAAGCCGGGCATGACGCTTGAGAACCACAGCATCATCGACACGGTCTTCGACGGCACGATCATCGAGGAGACGACCGTGGCGGGCGAGAGGGCCATCGTCCCGCAGGTCTCCGGCATGGCCTACATCATGGGCTTCAACCAGCTCGTGCTGGAGCCGGCGGACCCCATGCCGGAGGGCTTCCGCATGGGCGTGAAGGATTAAAATAAAATCAGGGAGGGCATGTCATGACAAAAAAATTGCGGCGGTTGCGCGAGGGCGAGGTTCGTTTCCTGCTCGTCGACATCCAGGAGAAGCTGTTTCCCCACATTCACGGTCACGAGGAGATTCGCGAGAACTCGCTACGGCTTCTGGCCGCGGCGAGGCTGCTGGACATCCCCTTTTTCTACACCGAGCAGTACCCGAAGGGGATCGGCGGCACGGACGCGGAGCTGATGAAGGCGCTGCCCTCCGGGGCGAAGCGCTACGAGAAGATGTACTTTTCGTGCATGGACGAGCCGGGCTTCAAGGATTTCCTGGGGCCGCTCCACAAGAACGTCGTCACGGTGGTCTGGGGGATCGAGACGCACATCTGCATCGAGACGACCGTCATGGACATGCTCGACGAGGGAATGCAGGTGGCCGTCGTCTTCGACGCGGTCGGCAGCCGCAAACCGGAGAACCGCGAGACGGCGCTCGGCGCCATGCAGCGAGCGGGGGCGTTGATTCTCTCCACGGAGAGCGTCGCCTATCAGCTGTTGGGCAAGGCGGGGACGGAGCGTTTCAAGGCGATGCTGCCGTTTTTCAAATAGCCGCCATCCGTTTTTTCGTCTGACAGGATTCGACGGAGGGGTGTCGCGGACGAATTCCGCGGCATCCCTCCGTTTATGTATTTCCGCCTCCTCCGATTGGCATCGATTCCGACGGCCCTATATCATGGAGCAGAACGCGCGCCACAAAAACATGGAGTTCCCGCCGCACAAACACGCGAGCCTGTACGACATCTACAGGATCGAGCCCACCGTGAAAAAGTATCTTCTGGACATGGGCGTCGACGTCGTCCGGCGAGACCTTCGAGGCCGACGCCTTCGTCGAAGCGGCGGGGCTCGGTGGCATGCTGGGCGTGAAAATTTGCTGAACGGAAAAATCGTCGACCGGCTCGGAATTATAGAAACGATTACACGAACGGCTCCCGAACTAACGTTCCTGCACTGTATCTACGCAGCTGTCATCCTGGCGGTGATCGGTCTCATGATCGCGAAGCGCGACGTCGTAATCGTGTGCCCGGTCGGCCTGCTTCTCGTGGCGGGGCTTTATGGGGTCTCCCTGATCGGGAGTTTCAGACGCTCTTCAACGGATTGCTCGTCGCGGGGAAAGAACTCTTCGACATCATGCTCGTCATCTCCGTCATGGTCGCGATGCTCAAGGCGCTGCGCGAGATGGGGGCCGACTACAAGATGTTCAGCCCGCTGAGGAAGCTGATTCGCAGTCCGATGCAGGCATGCTTCGTGCTTGACCTCGCCGCGACGGCCGGAATTGCGAGCGTAAGCCCCGTGGAGCTCGCGAGGCGCAATTTCGTCCCCGTCATCTGCGGGTTGTGCGCGACGGCATTGGTCGCGATCGTGATAATGTAGCGCGTGTGCCGTTTTTCTATATCGTCGTTTTTGTCTTGGCGCCCGAGTGGGAGTTTCCCACCGGGCGCTCTTTTTGTTTTTATTTGACGCGGAAAAATTTTTTGTAGCCCTCGTAATTTATACGCATGAATATTTGTGGAATTGTTGTATGGTAAAAATACGCACAACGGAAGATCGCTTTTCAGATGTTTTTTGCAAAGTGCAACGGATCGACAATTTTGGGAGGAGGAAACGAGTAATGAGCTACTACGAGCCATATTCGGAGCTGTCCACGGAAGCGCGCAATCTGGACAAGGTCATCGACAGCCTCAGGGAAGAATTGGAGGCAGTTAATTACTACCACCAGCGGGCCGATGTCACGAACGACGAGACGGTTACGGCGATCATGATTCACAACCGCAACGAGGAGATCGAGCACGCCTGCATGTTGATCGAATGGCTGCGGCGCAATATGCCGGAGTTCGAGAAGGAATTGAAGCAGTATCTCTTCACCGAGGCGCCGATCACGGAGGTCGAGGAAGCGGCGACGGGCGGTTCCTCCGGAGGTACGGCTTCCGGCGGTGTCTCGCTCGGTATCGGCTCTCTGCGCTGATCGGTCTTTCCGCAAAACGACATCATAAATACAATCAAGAATCGGGAGGTATCTGATAATGAGTACGTTCGGACGCAATCTCGTTCCCATCAGCGGTACGGCGTTGTCGGAGATCGACGCGCAGGCCGCGCGCACGTTGCGCACGCTTCTCTCGGCCAGAAAATTCGTCGACGTAGAGGGCCCCAAAGGCTGGGATTTCGCGGGTGTCTCGATCGGGCGCCTTCGCGACCTCTCGAACTGCGACGCCGGCGCCTGCAGCGGCGTGCGTGAATTTCTACCGGCCGTCGAGTCGCGCGTCTCGTTCGAGCTTCCCCTCTTCGAGTTGCACAACGTAGACCGTGGGGCGAAGGACCCCGACCTGACGGCCGTGGAGAAGGCGGCGACGGCGGCGGCAAAGTTCGAGGAGGACGTGATCTACAACGGTTTTGAAAAAGCCGGCGTCAAGGGGCTGCTGCAATCGTGCGCGAACAACGCCGTCTCCGTCCCGACGGGAGACCCCAACGAGCTCGTTGCGGCGCTCGCGGGGATCGTCCGCGACATGAAGGTGCGCGACTCCATCGGCGGCCCGTACGCGCTGGTCGGCGGGTGTAAATTGCGCGCGGCGATCCACAGGGTGGTAGATGGACGCACGGTCTTCGAGGCGATCAAAAAGACGACGGATATCGACGAATTCATCTGCACGCCGCTCCACGAGGAGGCGTTCGTCGCCTCGAAGCGCGGCGGCGACTTCGAACTGACGCTGGGCGGAGATTACACCGTCGGGTTCGAAGGGGCGTGCGAAAAATCGCTGAAGTTCTTCCTCACCGAATTGTTTACGTTCCGCATTCTTGAGCCTCGCGCCTACACGCCGATTACGCTGAAATAGGTCCGATTTCGATGAAATCGAGAAAGCGGGAGGCCCGCAATGCCTCCCGCTTTCTTCTAAAGAGGTTGGTTGATCGATCAAGGCCCGAAGGATAGAGATTGTGGCTCTCACGATTTCTATATTTTCGAACGAACGAATACCCGCTTGAGCGATTCGATCGGCGTCTTCCTGATCCTTGCGGTCGGTTCAGATTCTCTTCTCAATGTTTATCGATAATGTTAAAATTGGCCCGAACGAGCGCTCAGCGGCGGGAGGAGATGAGGAGTTGTACGTGTCTTTATATCGTAGGTATCGCCCTCAACGGTTTTCCGAAGTCGTTGGGCAGGCTGCCGCGACAGATTTATTGCGCCTTTCTTTTTTGGAAAAACGCCTCGGGCATGCGTACCTCTTCTCCGGGCCGCGCGGGTGCGGGAAGACGACAGCCGCCAGGCTGGTGGCGAAGGTGGTCAACTGCGAACGCCCGACCTCGGAGGGCGAGCCCTGCTGCGACTGCGACTCCTGCCGGGCCGTCGTGTCCGGCGAGCATCTCGATGTGATGGAGATCGACGGCGCGTCCAACAGAGGCATCGACCAGATCCGCGAGCTCAAATCCCACGTCGGGCTCGCGCCATTCATGGGCGGCAACAAGGTGTATATACTCGACGAGGTTCACATGCTGACGACGGAGGCCTTCAACGCGCTGCTGAAGACGCTGGAGGAGCCGCCTCCCTCGGTGTTGTTCCTTTTCGCGACGACGGAGCCGCACAAGGTGCCGGTGACGATTCGGTCGCGTTGCCAGCACATTCCGTTTCACAGAATATCCGCGGAAGATATCGTGGAGCAGTTGCGTTTCGTCGCGTCGGAGGAGGGGTTCGAGGCGGAGGCGCCCGCCCTCTGGGAGATCGCGCGCAGCGCGGACGGCGCTCTGCGCGACGCGTTGTCACTGGCCGAGCAGGCGCTCGCGCTGGGAAACGGAGCTCTCACGATGGATGCCGTGATGGGCCTCTTTGGCGGCGGAAGCCGTGGAGAGCTCGAGAGATGGGTGACGTTGCTGCGGACCGATCCGGCACAGGCGTCCGCCCTGTTGAAAAACCTGCTGGACCGGGGGGTGTCGCCGGAGCGTTTTCTGGACGCGCTCTTTCCCCTCCTGCGTGACATGTGGGTCTACGGCCAGTGGGGCGAGCGGTCGTTCGACGGCCTCTCCCTCTCCGACGAGGAGAAGGCCTTTCTCGCCTCCGAGGTCCCTCACTGGCGAACCGAACGCCTGAAGGCCGCGTGCGAGGTCTGCTCGTCGCTCTTCCCCCGGGCGCGCTGGGGTTTGAAGTCGGACATTTTCGCCGGGCTGTTGCTCTTCGAGCTGTTGAAAGGCGAAGGGGAGGGCGCTTCGCGCCCGGTCGCGGCGCCTCGGGAGCCCGTCGTTTCGAAGGTGCGGGAGGAGACTTCGCCGTTTGCCGCCGAAGCTTATGCGGTCGATTTCGACTCCCTGCCGCCGGTGCCGGTCGACAGACGGCCCGGGCCGGGGGAGCGGCTTGCGTCGTCGGATCCGGTGATCGCCGAAGAGCTCGTGCGCGAAAGACAGGTCCCACCCATGTGCTCTTCGAGCGTCGCGGACGGCGACGGCGCTGCGCCGGAGGCGTTTGCCGCCCTCTGGCAGGATGAATTGCCGCTCTGCGCCGCGATGCTGGACGTCGACATCGAGGTGCTGGACGGCGCCCTGTCCATCGATTACGCGCGGGCGACCCCGCTCGCGCGCGCGGTACTCGATTCGCCGCGCGCGCAGTTGGCCCTCAAGAGGGCTTTCGGAGTCGGGGAAGCGGAAAAAAAAACCATTGACGAAGCCGTCGGAACTGAGGCGGCCGCGCCGAAGCCACAGGGCGGCGAGGCGCGCCAGGGCCAGAGGAGATCGGTCGATTCCTCCGCCATGTCCCTGCCGGAGCTGGCGGCGTATCTGGGCGGAGAGCTGCTGGTGGAAAAGCCGACCGAGTCGCAGGATCTGGAGGAAATGGAGATATTATGAGCAACCCCTTTGTGCATCTGCATGTTCACAGCGAATACAGCCTTCTCGACGGCGCGAACCGCTGCAGGGACCTGGCGCAGACGACGCGCGACATGGGGATGGGCGCGGTCGCGCTCACCGATCATGGCGTCATGTACGGTTGCGTCGAGTTTTATAAAGAGTGCCGGAGCGCCGGCGTCAAACCGGTCCTCGGCTGCGAGATGTACGTCGCGCCGAGCGGCCACACCTGTAAGGAGGCCAAGGAACAGTTTCACCTCGTGCTGCTGGCGGAGAACGACGAAGGGTATCACAACCTCGTAAAGCTCGTCTCGATCGCGTGTACGGACGGTTTCTACTACAAGCCCCGCATCGATCACGAGCTCCTTTCGCGCTACGGCAGGGGGATCATCGCCTCCTCCGCCTGCCTGGGCGGCGAGATCCCGGCGATGATCATGGCTGGGGACGACGAGGGCGCCCTCTCCCGCGCGATGCTCTACCGCGATATCCTCGGCGAGGGCAACTTCTTTCTGGAGCTGCAGAGCAACAAGATTCCGGAGCAGGCGATCGTCAACAAGACGCTGGTCGAGATGAGCCGCCGGCACGGCTTCCCCCTCATCGCCACGAACGACTCCCACTATATGAAACGCGAGGACGCGGAGTGGCACGACGTCCTGCTCTGCGTGCAGACCAACAGCAACGTGAGCGATCCGCAGCGGTATCGCTTCTCGGGCGACGACTTCTACTTCCGCTCGCCGGAGGAGATGTGGGAGATCTTCGGCCGCGAGTTGCCGGAGGCTCTCACCAATACGGTTATGATCGCGGATCGTTGCAACGTAGACCTGAAGCTCGGCGAGGAGTACCACCTGCCGAACTACGCCATCCCCGAGGGCGAGACGCTTGCCACGCATCTGCGGAAGATGACGGAGAACGGTCTGCGCCAGCGTATGGGCGGCGATATCCCGGAAGGATACGGGGAGCGCCTCGACTACGAGCTGGGGGTCATCGAGCAGATGGGCTTCCCCGGCTACTTCTGCATCGTGTCCGACATCATCGCCAGCGCCAAGGAGGCGGGCATCCCCGTCGGTCCGGGGCGCGGATCGGCGGCCGGTTCGCTGGTCGCCTGGGCCCTTCGCATCACGGAGCTGGACCCGATCAAGCACAACCTTCTCTTCGAACGCTTCCTCAACCCCGAGAGAATCAGCATGCCCGATATCGACACGGACATCTCGGACAAACAGCGGGACGAGGTCATCTCTTATATCGTGAACAAATACGGTGCCGATCACGTGGCGCAGATCATCACCTTCGGGCGCATGATGAGCAAACAGGCGGTCAAGGACGTGGGACGCGCCCTCGGCATGCCCTACGCCGACGTCGACAAGGTGGCGAAGGTCATCCCCGATCCGCTCAAATCCGGCATCAAGAACATCCCGGAGGCCCTCAAGAAGACGCCCGACCTGAAGACCCTTTACGACGGGGATCCGCAGGTGAAGCGCCTGCTCGACATCGCCAGCCGCATCGAGGGGCTGGCGCGGCACTGCTCGCAGCACGCGGCCGGGATCGTCATCACGCCCCGCCCGACGCAGGAGATGGTGCCGGTCACGCGGATCAAGGAGGGCGGCGATCAGGTCGTCACGCAGTTCTCCATGGAGCCGGTCGAGAAGCTCGGCCTCGTCAAGATGGACTTTCTCGGTCTTCGCACGCTCTCGATCTTGGAGGGTGCGCTCGAGAACATCAAGGTCAGCGGACACGACCCCGTCGACCTGGAGAAAATTCCGATGGACGACGCGAAGACGTTCGAGATGCTGAAGGAGGCCGACACGCTCGGCGTCTTCCAGCTCGAATCGAGCGGCATGCGCGATCTGATTCGCCGGCTCAAGCCCGACTGTTTCGAGGACATCGTCGCGCTGATGGCGCTCTATCGTCCCGGTCCGCTCGAGAGCGGCATGGCCGATCAGTACGTCAAGCGCAAACACGGCCAGGAGAGGATCGAGTACCCGGACTCCTGCCTTGAAGAGGCGCTCTGCGAGACGTACGGCGTCATCCTCTACCAGGAGCAGGTCATGCAGTGTGCGGCGCTCCTCGCGGGCTACTCCCTCGGCGAAGCGGACCTGCTGCGGCGGGCGATGGGCAAGAAGAAGGTCGAGGAGATGGCCAAACAACGCGAGATGTTCGTGGCGGGCGCTCAGAAGCGGGATGTCCCGGCCGAGAAGGCGGGAAAGATCTTCGACGTCATCGAGAAGTTCGCGGGTTACGGCTTCAACAAGTCGCACAGTGCGGCATACGGCCTCATCAGCTATCAGACGGCGTATCTCAAGGCGCACTACGGCGCGGAGTTCCTCGCGGCGTACCTGTCGGCGCTCGTCGGTTCCCGGATGGACGTCCTGGGCCGTTACATCGGAGAGGTCCGCGGACTTGGCTTCGAAGTCCTGGCACCGGACATCAACAAGTCGCGCGCGGACTTCACCGTCGTCGACGGAGTCATCCGGTTCGGCCTCTCGGCCGTCGCCAAGGTCGGCTCGGCCGCGGTCGAAAGCATCCTGAGCGCGAGGGGCGCCGGCGGGCCGTTCCGGTCGCTCTGGGATTTTCTCTCCCGGGTCGATCTGCGCACCGTCAACCGCGGCGTGCTGGAGAACCTCGTCAAATCGGGCGCCTTCGACGCCATCGACTCTAACAGGCACAAACTGCTGGAGGCTTTGCCCGGTCTCGCCGAGATGGCCTCGCGCAAGGACGAATGCAAGAACCAGCGCTCGCTCTTCGACGACGCGGAGGACGCAGCCGACGAACCCGAGATGCCGGACGTGCCCGAGTACGACCAGAACAGGTTGCTCGAACTGGAAAAAGAGTCGATGGGTATTTATATCTCGGGGCATCCGTACGATAAATATCTGCAGGACGAATACCGGTACGCGACGTGCGCGGTGAGCGATCTGGCATACTGGCAGTCGCCGGAGGTACAGCCCGCGGTCCTAGGGCTGCTGGTCGACGTGAAGGAGCGATTCACCAAGAGGGGCGATTCGATGGGCATCCTGATGATCGAGGACGCCCAGACGCAGGTCGAGGTGGTCTGTTTCCCGCGTCAGTGGCCATCGGTCAAACCGTTGCTCGTGAAGGGGGCTCCATATCTCGTCACGGGGACGGTTCGCAACGAGGGAGAGATCTCGCTGCTCCTCGAGGATATCGCGCCCCTCTCGGAGGTGCGCGAGCGTTCGCAGTGCGCCGTTCGCATCCGGGTTGCGACTGCGGGTCTTCCGGGCGATTTTTACGGGTCTCTGCATGGGGAACTCGGAAATTTTCCGGGTAATTCGCCGGTCCTGCTCGATCTGCAGATGCCAGATCGGCAGGCGTTGGTTAAAATGAAAACAGTAAGGGTATCGATGGTGCCGGACTTGGCGGAGAGAATTGCGGTTCTCTCGGAGGGGCACGCTTCTGTACTGAACTAGCCGGAGAGGTGGGATTGAGGTGGGAGAGAGTCGGATTGGAGATCTGATGTCCGCCGATTACGTGGTGATCAGAGCTGAAGAGAACGGGGTGACGGTGATAGGACTGACCAGAGGGCCCGAGACGCGTTTTTCGCATACGGAAAAACTCGACGAGGGGGAAGTCTGGGTGTCCCAGTTCACGGAGAACACCTCCGCGATCAAAGTTCGAGGAGTCGCGACAATTTTCACCAAGCATGGGGTGGTTCGAAGCGGGAGGTCTTGATCGTGAGAAAAGTGAAGATTGTCTGCACGCTGGGGCCGGCATGCGGAGAACTGGATAAACTGCGGGCGCTGGTCGTGGCCGGGATGAACGTGGCTCGCTTCAACTTCAGCCACGGGAATTACGAGACGCACGGCAGAATGCTCGATATGGTGCGGCAAGTGGAGGGCGAGGGCAGCCAACCGATCGCCACGGTTCTGGACACCAAGGGACCGGAGATTCGAACGGGTCTGTTGGAGGACCACAAGCCGGTCGAGCTGAAGGCCGACTCGGCGTTCACTCTTGTCACCGACGAATGCGTGGGAGACAAGAATCGGGTGAGCATCAGCTACGAACGCCTGCCGGAGGAGGTGTCGATCGGCGAAAACCTCTTCATCGACGACGGTTCCATCCAGCTGAGGATCGAGAACATCGCGGCGGGCGCGATCGAATGCCGCGTGATGGTCGGCGGTATGCTGGGAGAGCGGAAGGGTCTCAACGCGCCGGGCGCGAACCTCTCGGTTCCCACGCTGACGGAGAAGGACATCGAGGACATCAAGTGGGGCATGGAGCACGACATGGACTACCTCGCGGTCTCCTTCGTGCGAAGCAGGGAGGACGTCATGGAGGTCCGCCGCGTCGTGGAATCCCACGGCAGCAAACGAATCAACATCATCGCCAAGATCGAGACGCGGCAGTCCGTCGAGAACCTCGAGGAGATCGTCCAGGTCGTGGACGGCATGATGGTGGCGCGGGGAGATCTGGGGGTCGAGATGCCCACGGAGGAAGTCCCCATCGTCCAGAAGAGGATCATCGAGCTCTGCCGCAGCCAGGGGAAACCGGTGATCGTGGCGACGCAGATGCTCGATTCGATGATCCGCAACCCACGCCCGACGCGCGCGGAGGCGAGCGACGTGGCGAACGCCGTGCTCGACGGCGCTGACGCCGTCATGCTCTCCGGAGAGACGGCGAACGGAAAGTATCCGCTGGAGACCGTCCGGGTGATGGCGCGCATCGTGGAGCGCGCGGAGCGCGAGCTGAAACCCGACTTCAAGCGGGCAAGGCCGGGATCGAGGGCGCTGAACGTGGCGGATTCCGTCAGCCACGGCGCCATGCAGGTCGCCGAGGAACTCTCGGCGAGCGCGGTGATCTCGCTCACGCGGAGCGGCAGCACGGCGAGCATGGTCAGCAAATACCGCCCGGACGCGCCGATCGTGGCGGCGACGCCGTTGCGGACGACCTGGCGCTCGCTCGCCCTGATGTGGGGCGTCTACCCCGCTTTGCTCGACGAGTATTCGGACTCGGAGAGCGCCGTCGACGCGGCCATCGCCGCCGTTCTGCGGCACGAGTATGTCCGGGAGGGGGATACGGTCGTCATCACCGCCGGATTCCCCGTGTTCGTCTCCGGCACCACCAACATGGTGTTGGTGCAGACCGTCGGGCGCGTGCTGCTGCATGCCCGCTCGCTGATCAAACGCGAGGCGGCGGGCTTCGTCTGCGAGGCGTGGTCCGCGCAGGAGGCGCTCGACAAAATGGCGAACGGAAACGTCCTGGTTGTGCCATCGACCGGACCGGAGCACCTTCCGGCGATCAAAAAGGCCGTGGCGCTCATTACGGAGGAGGAGGGCATGACGAATTTCACCGCCATGACCGCCCTTCAACTCGGGATTCCCTGCATGACGGGCGTCTCCGGCGCGATGGAAAAACTGCGCGACGGTATGCTGATTACGGTGGACGGCATTCATGGGGTGGTCTACGAGGGACGAATGAGGATGAACTGATGCCCCTGCTCGGGGCGCATATCTCGGTCGCCGGCGGCCTTCACAAGGCGATCGAGCGGGCGACGGCGCTGGAGTGCGAAGCGATCCAGATCTTCACGCGCAATCCCCTGCAGTGGAAGGGAAGAAGTCTGTCGATCTCCGAGATCGAGGGGTTCAGGAGGGCTTTGCTCGCGAGCCCCTTGAAGCGCGTCGTTTCCCACGCGTCATATCTGATCAATCTCGCCGGCGGTGGGGAGGTTCGATCGCGCAGTGTCTCTGCGCTGATCGACGAAATCGAGCGCTGTTATCAGCTCGGCATCGACGCCGTCGTGCTGCACCCCGGCTCTGCCGGGGACGGCGACAGGGAGGCGGCCTTCGACCTCCTCGCAAGATCCCTGTCGGAGGTGCTGGAGCACACCGAGAGCTCGCCGGTCGCGATTCTGCTCGAGACGATGGCGGGGCAGGGCGGCGTGCTCGGCGTCACCGTAGAGGAACTTGCGCGGGCCATCGACGCCCTCGACTGGAATCGGCGCCTCGGCGTCTGCGCGGACATCTGCCATCTCTTCGGCGCGGGATACGACCTGCGCGGCGAGGGCGGATACCGGCGACTGGTCTCCTCGCTCGACAAACACGTCGGACTCGAACGGGTCGGTTGTTGGCACATGAGCGACAACAAGGGAACCAGGGGCAGCAACATCGACCGGCACGCACACATCGGCGAGGGCGAAGTTGGCGTAATTCCCTTCTTCATGTTAGTATCGGACGACCGGTTCCGCGACACGCCGGCGATCCTCGAGACGCCGAAAGAGGGCATCGGCGACGAGGGCAATCTCGCTCTGTTGCGCAAAACAAGAGGATCTTGACCAAGGGGGTTCACATTGTCCGCTTTTCTCGATTTTCGATGGCAGGATTTTATCGATATCTTTGTCGTGGCATTTCTCGCTTACAGAGTGCTGCTTTTTTTCGTGGATACGCGCGCGATGCAGTTGGTGCGCGGGCTTCTCATCATCGCGGCGTTCGGCGCGATCGCGCGGGCGCTCGACCTGCGCGCGATATCGTGGGTGTTGAGTCATTTGCTCAGCGCTTTCCTGATCGCGATTCCGATCGTCTTTCAGCCGGAGCTCCGGCGCCTCCTCGAGGAGATCGGGCGCGGGCGGCTGCTCTCGAACCGCAAGGGCACGGAGGACGTGGGGGACGTTCACGCGGAGGCGGTCGCCAAGGCAGTGACATACCTCAAGCAACATAAGATCGGTGCCTTGATCGTCTTCCAGCGGGAGACCGGGCTCAAGGAAATCTGGCGCTCCGCCGTGCACCTGCGCTCGGAGATCACGCAGGAGCTTCTGCTGTCGATCTTCTGGCCCAACAACCCTCTGCACGATGGAGCCGTCATCATGGACCGCCAGTCGGTCATCGCGGCGGCCTGTTATCTCCCCCTGACGGACAAGACGGATATCTCGCGCTGGCACGGCACGCGGCACCGTGCCGGCGTCGGCGTGACCGAGGTCTCCGACGCGTTTGCGCTGGTGGTCTCGGAAGAACAGGGGCACGTGTCCCTGGCGGTGCGCGGAAGGCTGTCGCGCCCTTTGAACGACGAGCAGCTCCTGCGTTTCGTGCGCAGGTACTTCAACCCCTACGGAAAGAACCCGACCTTCCTGCAGCGCCTGCGGGATGAGATCGAGACGCAGTGGCCGAATCTCACATGAAGAAGGCCGGCGTACCTCTCCCCGACCTGACGGACGGCACCAGGAGAACGCGATGGGTACTTCGCATCGTGTCGGTCGTCTTCGCCGTGCTCCTGTGGATGTTCGTCACGTGGGACGGGAGCTCGCTCGGCACGCGCGAAGTCCGGGTGCCCCTTAAATACGCCGACCTCCCCGACGGCTATTCGGTGTCGAGCGCGACGCGCGACATCAAGGTCACCGTCGAAGGCCGCTTCGAGTCGCTCGCCCTCTTCAGCGGCAACGCGATTACGGCGTCGGTCGGGATGCAGGACCTGAAACCCGGGAAGTACCGCCTCCCCGTGCAGATCAACCTCCCCGAGTCCATGCGCCTTGTGAGCTACGCGCCGCAGGTCGTCGATTTCGAACTCTTCCGCATCATCGAACGCAAGATGCAGCCGCGTCTGTCGATCAAGGAAGAGCTGCCCGGCAGTTATTCGCTGAGCGAGGTTGAGACGATCCCGAACGAAGTCACGATACGCGGCCCCGAGAGCGCGGTGATGTCCGTCCGTCGTGCGGAACTGCAGGGAACTTTCGCGGAGCTCAGACAGGGCGGGGCGAAGGAGCTGCCCGTCGTCCTGATGGGGGAGAAGGAGGAGGTCAAGGGCCTCGTTATCGAGCCCCGCACGGTAAAGGTGGCGGCGAAATTCACGGAGACCCTCGAGGAGAAGATCGTACCGGTGCGGGTGGCGACGGGCGGTTCTCCTGCCGGGACGCTTGAAGTGTCGTCTATCACCGTTTCGCCGGATGTGGTAACATTGAAGGGTCCGCACAGCGAACTTCAAAACATCTCGGAGATTCGCCTCCAGACGATCGATGTCTCGGGGCTCACGGAGGACCTGGATGTCGAGCTTCCCCTGGGCACATCGGACTCGGAGATCACTGTGGTCGGACCCTCGTATGCCCACGTCCGCGTCGAGTTTCACTCCGCGGTGGAACGGTATACGTTCCTGAACGTTCCGATCATGGTGCGGGGCAGAGGGGTGTACAAGGATTGGAATCTGGCGCCGAGTCGCGCAAGTGTTACAATAGAGTGGTCGGCAGTGCCCGGTATGACCATCGACCGAACGACTCCGCCCTTCGAGCTTTATGTGGATGTGACGAACGTGGTATCGCAACAACTGTCACTCCCCTTGCTGGTGAAGGATCTGCCGCTGGGGATCAAGGTCATTCGCCTGGAACCGGAACAAATCACCGTGAAAGCCGTAATTCCCTGATGGTGCAGGGGACAGATTTCTTGAGAGGTGAGTATTGATGGGAACGCCCGATAAGGTCCGATGCCTGTTTGGTACCGATGGAGTGAGGGACGTGGCAAACCGCGGCATCATGACGCCCGAGATGGCGATGAGGCTGGGACGCGCTTTCGTATTATTCCTGACGGAGAGGGGGATTCCGCGGCCGAGGATCGCCGTGGGAAGGGACACGAGGCGCTCCGGTCCGATGCTGGAATCCGCCCTGTCGGCGGGCATGATGTCCGCAGGCGCACAGGTTCATATTCTGGGCGTATTTCCGACGCCGGGCGTCAGCTTCTCCGTCCAGGAGGGACGCTTCGACGCCGGCGCGGTCATCAGTGCATCGCACAACCCTGCGGAGTACAACGGGATCAAGTTTCTCGACGGCAGGGGGTTCAAGCTGAAGGACGACGACGAGGCGACGATCGAGGAATATCTGGGCGACAACCTCCTCGACGAGTGGCGCCCGACCGGCGCCTCCATCGGCGAATCCTGCGAGGCGTATCAATATCGGGATTCCTACATTGCCTGGTTGCACAGGCAACTTCGCTCGATCGGAACGTGCGACTGGCCACTGGTCGTCGACGCGGCCAACGGGGCGGCGTCCGATTTCGTCCAGGGCGTGTTTGCATCGTGGGGCGCGCCGGTGACGTTCTGCGGGGTCGAGCCGGACGGACTCAACATAAACGAGGGCGTCGGCGTGATGCACATGGATCACCTGGCAAACGAGACGCGCAAACAGGGGGCGGCGCTGGGCATCGCCTACGACGGAGACACGGACCGCGTATTGCTTTGCGACGGAGACGGACGCGCGATCGACGGGGACATCATGCTCTGGATCATCGGACGTTACCTCGCGAAAGAGGGACAGCTCGGCAGTGGCGTCGTCGCGACCGTCATGAGCAACATGATACTGGAGAAGAAGCTGGCGGAGGAGGACATACAGGTCTTCCGCTGTCCCGTCGGCGACCGCTACGTGCTGGACAAGATGCAGGAGCGGGCCTCGCGTCTGGGAGGCGAACAATCGGGGCACATCATCGCCTCGGATTACGTCTCCACCGGCGACGGTCTCTGCACGGGGCTGCTCTTCCTGAAAGCGTGCAAGAACCTCGGCGAGGACGTGGCCACGATCGTCGATCGCTTCCCCCGCTATCCCCAGGTGCTGCGCAACCTCAAACTGGCCAATCGCGACGAGATTCTTCGCTCTCCGCTGCTGGCGGAGGCCACGGCACAGGCGGAAAAACGGCTCGAAGGCAGGGGGCGCCTTCTCCTTCGTCCGTCGGGGACGGAGCCGTTGCTCCGCATCCTCGTGGAGGCGAAGGACGAGACGCTGATGCGGTCCGTCTGCGACGATCTCGAGAGCGTCATTGTGAACATCGGGAGCGATGTTGCCTGAGGGAGGGATAGCCATGGAGATCAACTACACCGGCAAAAGAGTCCTCGTCACGGGCGGGGCGAGTGGAATCGGCAGCGCGATCGTCAGGGAATATGGCCGGCTCGGAGCGGCGGTCGGCATCGCCGACGTCGACCGGGAGCGGGGTATTGCGCTTGAAACTGCCTGCATCGAGGCGGGTTACAAGGTCTTGTATTATCACATCGACCTCAGGCACTCCGGGGCGATCCGACAGATGTTCGACGAGGCGGAGGCGATCGGCGGACACGCCGACATCCTCGTCAACGTCGCGGACGTTTCCCGTTTCAAACCGATGATGGAGATGACGGCCGAGGAATGGGACGAAATTCAGGCCATCAACCTGCGGGCGCCCTTCCTCTGCTCGCAGTGTTTTGTGGCGCACAGGAAAAACATGGGATACGGAAGGATCGTCAACGTCGCCCCGACGAAGGCGATCGTGTGCGACGAGGGCAACGAGGCGTACGCGGTGAGCCAGGGCGGGCTCGTGTCGCTCACACGGGCGATGGCCCTTTCGCTCGCGCACCGGCGGATCACCGTCAACTGCATATCGCCCGGGTGGATCGAGACCGGGGATTATTCGAAACTCCGTCCCGAGGACCACGCCCAGCACCCGTCGGGCAGGGTCGGCCACCCCGAGGACGTGGCCCTCGCGTGCCTCTACCTCACCGCCCCGGCCAACGACTTCATAAACGGAGAGAACATCGTCCTCGACGGCGGCTTCTGCCGGAAAATGCAGTATCTGGAGTAGATCCGAGGCGAAGCCGCAAGAGCCCTGAATGTCGAAAACCTGTCGGATCCGTGAGGGTCCGATTTTTAATGTCTGCTTGTTTCGGTCGCGCGAAAAAATATGCAAAGCCAGATGAGCGAGTTTACGGAAAGTCACTCCCTTGATCTTTGGGACTCCCTTATTCAGGTTCTATTTCAAATGGCCCGTTTTGTGTAGCAACGGTATCTCTTGTCAAGCCTGACCTTGAAGAGATCTGGGATTCCATAGGGTTGCCGTGGTGATCATGGTGTTGATGACGGTTAACAGTTTTCTCATACATGCGACCACGGCGACCTTGTAAGCTTTACCGGCTGTGCGATAGCGCTCGAACCATTTCTTCACGACTGGGTTCCACGTAATGGCCGAGCGCATGACGTTGTAAAGGGCCCTGCGTACATTGCGCCTGCCGGCGTGAATATGCCTCTGCCCACGGAACGCGCCACTGTCTCTGTTGAAGGGCGCAACGCCGACGAGGGCTGCCAGTTGTTTACGATTCAATTTGCCGAGTTCCGGCAAATGTGCGATCAGTGTTGCAGACAGGATCGGTCCGACACCGGGAATACTCTGTTGGATTTTGTCCTGAACGGAGAAATCAGGATTGGAGGTGATCCCGTCGTCGATGTCCTTATCCAGTTTTTTAACGCGTGCCTGCAACTGCGCGATGTTATCCCGAATCTCCACAGCGATGTCGGCAGGAGCATGTTCAAAATGACTTTTCTCCATCGTGATCATCGAGATCAGTTGCTCCCGTCTTTTCAGCAGGCAAGCCAAGCTCTCGCGATTCGGGTTTGCGGGCTCATCCGGCGCTAGATGACGGGATTGAGCGAAACGAGCCAAAAGGTATGCGTCCTGCTTGTCCGTCTTGCTTAAGAGGTTGAGGGAGCGCGCGAAGTCGCGTACCTGTCTCGGATTCAGGACCTTAACAGGGATATCCGCTTCCTGCATGGCTTTGATGACACGACGCTCGTATCCCCCAGTGGCTTCGAGCACGACGATGGTCGGGTTCAGTTTCCGCAGATCGTCAAGCAGCGTGGAGAAACCCTTGAGCGTGTTGGTGACCCGATGAGCCTTACCATCGGGCAGCCAGGTGTAATCCAAATTGTTCTTTGACACGTCGATACCGACAAATATTTGAGCGGACATAGACAAGCCTCCCATCCTTGTAATGCGGGCTCGTAGCCCCAGGCAACGGTTCGGGATAGTGATCAGACCGGATTACCGACCTCGTCTACACAACGAACTCGCACATTCGCGGTTCCGGGGCGAACACGATCTGGTAATCCGATCCGGTCCCCGAGGGGTTGCTTCCCTCGGTACCAGATTCTTCTGAATCATGCTTGATCACGCTCAAATATGCAAGATATGGTGCTTGTTAATATACA
>JAVBQG010000021.1:0-19596 GCA_031549185.1 Synergistaceae bacterium
GCAACTCATACTGCCGCTTGTCACTCGCTCCAATACCAATGCACGCTTCAATTCTCTTTTCGACAAAGATATACGTCCTTCTTCCATGAGGACATTTTCACAGACGAATTACGAGCGGACATTATCACAGACGAATGGCAATCATGAAGATTGCCAATTGCCGAAAACTACCATTTATATTATGATATGTGAGGTTTACTATATTTTAGATCATGCAAAGAATATCAAATTTTCCGATCCGCTAGCGTGATAAAGCATCACCATTTGACCTGAGATGGGGGCATGAAAAATGAACGGCAACATACTCGAGCTGGATGGGCATTCGCTCGTGGTCGAGGACGTCGTCAAAGTTGCGCGCGGCGGCTGCTGTGTCGCGCTGAAAGAATCGACGAAGGAACACATCGAATGGGGCGCCCGAACGGTGCAGAGGTGGGTGGATGCGGGCAGGCCCGTATACGGCATCACGACCGGCTTCGGGGATCTCGCCACGGTCGCGATACCGGCGCACAAGAGCGAGCTGCTGCAGCGGAACCTGCTGCTCTCGCACTCGTGCGGGCTGGGGAACCCGCTGTCGGAGGAGGTCGTCCGCGCCGTCATGCTCCTGCGGATCAACACGCTCGCGCGGGGGTACTCCGGTGTCTCCCTCTCCACACTCTCGCGCCTCGTGGACTTTCTCAACCTCGGTATCCACCCCGTGATCCCCGAACAGGGCTCGCTGGGCGCGAGTGGGGATCTTTGTCCCCTCTCGCACCTCGCGATCACGCTCCTGGGCGAGGGCGAGGTCTTCTACAAAGGCAAACGCGTGCCCGCGAAGAAGGCCCTGCATCAGGCCGGACTCGAACCGATCTCGCTGCACCCCAAGGAGGGGCTCGCCCTCAACAACGGCACCACGGTCATGATCGCGATGGCGGCCTTGGGCCTCTACGACGCCACAAATCTCTTCAAGACCGCCGATATCGCCGGCGCCCTCTCGTTGGAGGCCCTTCACGGGGTGCCCTACGCCTTCGACGAGCGCACGCACGATCTGCGCCCCCACACGGGGCAACGCCTCGTCGCGCGCAACATCCGCCGCCTGATCGACGGCAGCGAGATCATCGACCACTTCAGGGGCGATCGCGTGCAGGACGCCTACTCCCTGCGCTGCATCCCCCAGGTGCACGGCGCGAGCCGCGACGCCCTCGCCTACGTGAAGGAGAAGGTCGAGATCGAGCTCAACGCCGTCACAGACAACCCCCTCATCTTCCCCGACGACGACGAGGCCATCAGCGGCGGCAACTTCCACGGCCAGCCGATCGCCATCGCCATGGACTTCTTCGGCATCGCCGCGGCGGAGCTGGGCAGCATCGCGGAGCGGCGCGTCGCGCGCCTCGTGGATGCCAAGCTCTCCGGCCTCCCTCCCTTTCTCGTCGCGGAGAGCGGCGTCAACAGTGGTTTCATGATCCCTCAGTATACGGCGGCATCGATCGTCTCGGAGAACAAGGTCCTCGCGCACCCGTCGAGCGTCGACACGATCCCGACCTCGGCGGGGCAGGAGGATCACGTCTCGATGGGCGGATACGCCGCGCGCAAGGGGCTGCAGATCCTGGAGAACGCCAGACGTGTAATCGCCATCGAGCTCTTCTGCGCCGCGCAGGGGCTCGAGTTCAGTATGCCTATGAAACCGGGCGCAGGGACAGCGGCGGCTTTCCGCGCCATCCGCGGGCGAATCCCGTTCATCGAAAAGGATACATATATGCAACCCTTTTTACTGGAATCCGTTAAAATGATAGAAGACAGGAGCGTGTTGAACGCGGCGGAGCGTGAGATCGGAGTGCTGGATTGACGATATCGTTGTTGGGGCGCGCATTGCGTGTCCGCCGATTCTGGAATATCCCGGCGGTAGAGCGGACGGCCGATGGCTGCCCCTACGAAAAACGGCGTTTTTGCACAACCCCGGGATCGGACAGATTGTTTTTCGAAAGGAGTGTTTGCCATGAAAATATCCCTTTCTTTTCCCGGCGGCCTTCCGCGCAGGAAAGAATTCGAACCGGGCATCCGCCGCGCTCCGAACAGGGGGCAGGTCCTGCGCGAGGCCGAGGTCGTCCTCGCGCTGCAGAACGCCCTGCGCTACATCCCCGAGGAGTACCACGACGAGCTTGCGCCCGAGTTTCTCGAGGAATACCGGGCCACCGGGCGCATCTACGGCTACCGCTTCCGCCCGGAGGGACGCATCCGGGGCAAGGCCATCGACGAGTACGAGGGGAAGTGCGTCGAGGCGAAGGCCTTCGCCGTCATGATCGACAACAACCTCGACTTCGACGTGGCGCTCTACCCCTACGAGCTCGTCACCTACGGCGAGACCGGTCAGGTCTTCCAGAACTGGATGCAGTACCTGCTCGTAAAGGAGTACCTGAAGCAGCTGACCGACGAGCAGACTCTGATAATCGAATCCGGGCACCCGCTCGGCCTCTTCCGCTCGCCGAAGGGCGCGCCGCGCGCGGTCATCACGAACGCGATGATGGTCGGCCTCTTCGACGACCCGCAGAACTTCACGCGCGCCGCCGCGCTCGGCGTCGCCAACTACGGCCAGATGACGGCCGGCGGCTGGATGTACATCGGGCCGCAGGGCATCGTGCACGGGACCTACAACACGATCCTCAACGCCGCGCGCACCAAGTACGACGTGCACGCGGAAAAGGGCGCGGCGGGGCTGCTCTTCGTCTCGTCCGGGCTCGGCGGCATGAGCGGCGCGCAGCCGAAGGCGGCCGAGATCGCCGGGGCAGCCTCCATCGTGGCCGAGGTCGACGCGTCGCGCATCGAGACGCGTCACTCGCAGGGCTGGGTGCGCGAGGTCTCTGACGACCTGGGCAGGGTCTTCGAGATGACGCTGGACGCGAAGGAGAGAGGCGAGCCCCTCAGCGTCGCCTATCACGGCAACGTCGTCGACCTGCTCGCCTACGCGCTCGAACACGGCGTCAAGATCGACCTCCTGTCCGATCAGACCTCGTGCCACGCGCCATACGAGGGCGGCTACTGCCCGCAGGGGCTCGACTTCGCCGCGCGCACGCGGATGATCTCCGGAGACCCGGAGGAGTTCCGCCGGCGCGTCGACGCCTCCCTCCGCCGGCACTTCGAGCTGATCAAGGCACACGTCGAGAGGGGTACATACTTCTTCGACTACGGCAACTCGTTCCTGCGCGCCGTCTTCGACGCCGGCGTGACGGAGGTGGCGCGAAACGGCGTCGACACCTACGACGGCTTCGTATACCCCTCGTACGTGGAGGACATCATGGGCCCGCTGCTCTTCGACTTCGGCTACGGACCCTTCCGCTGGGTCTGCCTGAGCGGCAGGCCGGAGGATCTGCAGAAGACCGACAAGGCTGCAATGGCCTGCATCAACCCCGAACGCCGCTTCCAGGACCGCGACAACTGGGCGTGGATCCGCGACGCCGAGAAAAACCGCCTCGTCGTCGGCACGCAGGCGCGCATCCTCTACCAGGACGAGGAGGGGCGCATGCGCATCGCGCTCAAATTCAACGAGATGGTGCGCCGGGGCGAGATCGGACCCGTCATGCTCGGGCGCGACCACCACGACGTCTCCGGCACCGACTCGCCCTACCGCGAGACGTCGAACATCAAAGACGGCAGCAACGTCATGGCCGACATGGCGGTCCAGTGCTTCGCCGGCAACGCCGCGCGCGGCATGAGCCTCGTCGCCCTGCATAACGGCGGCGGCGTCGGCATCGGCAAGGCGGTCAACGGCGGCTTCGGCCTCGTGCTCGACGGCAGCGAGCGGGTCGACGAGATCATCAGGCAGGCGATGAGCTGGGACGTGATGGGAGGCGTCGCGCGCCGCGCCTGGGCGCGAAACCGCAACGCCATCCGCACGAGCGCGATGTTCAACGAAAACCGCCCCGACGGCCATATCACGCTGCCGTACATGGCCGACGAGGAGAAGTTGCGGGAGCTGGTGAGGGCAAGACCCTGACCTCTCCCTCCCCCGACCCCTCCCTCCCCCAAAGCGGGGAGGGAGGGGAGCAAAACAAAGACGAAAAACCAAAATCATTTGCCTTTGACCTTGCCCTTCTCCCCCTCTCCGCTTTGGGAGAGGGGGACGGGGGGTGAGGTCGGGCAAGAGACGAAATTCTCAGAGAGAAGGAGCCAACTATCTTGTCCAAAACCCCGAAACAGCTCATCGAATGCGTTCCGAACTACAGCGAGGGGCGCCGCAAGGACGTGATCGAGGAGATCGCCTCCTCGTTCAGGAACAAAAAGGGCGTCTATCTCTTCGACTACCGGGCCGACGAGGACCACAACCGCCTCGTGATCAGCCTCGTCGGGCAACCGGGGCCGATTCAGGACGCGCTGATCGAGTCGGCCAAGATCGCCTCCCGCCGCATCGACATGGAGGCGCACCAGGGCGGACACCCGCGCATCGGCGCGGTCGACGTGATCCCCTTCACGCCGCTGAAGAACGTCACGATGGAGGAGTGCGTGAAGATCGCGCACGAATTCGGCGAGCGCTATTATCGCGAGACGGGGATTCCCGTCTACTTCTACGAGGAGGCGGCGAAGCGCCCCGACCGCAAGCGGCTGGAGGCCGTGCGCAAGGGACAGTACGAGCTGCTCTGCACGGAGGCCAAGTGCGACCCCGACCGCTGCCCGGACGTCGGCGACCCCTGCCTGCACCCGAGCGCAGGCGCGACCGTGATCGGCGCGCGCAAGCTGCTGATTGCCTTCAACGTCAACCTGGCAACGGGCGACGTCGAGGTTGCGAAGAAGATCGCCGCGACCGTGCGCGCGTCGTCGGGCGGCTTCTGCCACGTCAAGGGCATCGGCCTCGCGCTGGAGGACCGCGGCATCGCGCAGGTCAGCATGAACCTCGTCGATTACGAGAAGAACGCGCTCTACAGGGTGCTGGAGACCATCCGCATGGAAGCCCGGCGCTGGGGCGTCGCGGTGCTCGAGACCGAGGTCTACGGCATGGTCCCCGCGAACGCGCTGCTGGAGAGCACGGAGTACTACATGCAGATCGCCGGCTTCGACCCCGCGCAGGTAATCGAACTGCGCCTGCTGGAGATGATGGGGGAGGAGGGGAACGATTGACGACCAAACTCTTTCGCAATCTGACGCTTTTCACGCCGGTCGATAAGGGACATGCCCCGCGCGGCGGCGAACAGGGTGAAATCGCGGCGATCCCGAACGCCGCCATCCTCTGTGAAAACGGCGCCATCGCGCGCGCGGGCGACGAGGCGGGTGTGCTCGACGGTCTCGACTTCAGAACCGTCGACCAGGAGATAGACCTCGGCGGCGCACCGGCGGTCCCCGGCTTCGTCGACCCTCACACGCACATGTGCTTCGCGGAACGGCGCGAACGGGAGTTCGAGCTGCGCCTATCCGGCACACCGTATCTGGAGATACTCAAACAGGGCGGCGGCATCCTCTCTTCCGTGCGCGCGATACGCGAGGCGGACGAGGACGCGCTCTACCTCGCGACGCTGGACAATGTCGGCCGCGCGCTGCGTAGCGGAACGACGACGGTCGAGATCAAGAGCGGCTACGGCCTTGACGTCGAGTCCGAGAAGAAGATGCTGCGCGTGATAGGCCGCGTCGCCCGCGAGACGCCGCTGGACGTCGTGCCGACCTTCATGGGCGCGCACGCCGTGCCCGCCGAGCACAGGGCGAACCCCGCCGAATACGTGAGGATCGTCGTGAACGAGATGCTGCCCGCAATCAAAGAGCAGGGGATCGCGGAGTTCTGCGACATCTTCTGCGAGGACGGCGTCTTCTCGGTATCGCAGAGCCGCGAGATTCTGAACGCCGCGCGGGCGCTGGGTTTCGGCCTCAAGATCCACGCCGACGAAGTGACGGACCTCGGCGGCGCTTCGCTGGCGGGCGAGCTGCGCGCGGCCTCCGCCGAGCACCTGCTGGCGGCGAGCGACGAGGGCCTGGCCGCGATGGCCGCCGCCGGTACGATCGCGGTGTTGCTGCCGGCGACCGCTTACAGCCTCAAAAAAAACTACGCGCGCGCGCGGCGCATGATCGAGCTCGGCGTGCCGGTCGCTCTCGCGACAGACTGCAACCCCGGCTCGTGCTTCTGCGAGTCGATGCCGTTCGTCTTCGGACTCGCCGTCATGGCGATGGAGATGACGATTCCGGAGGCGCTGGTCGCCTCCACGCTCGGTGCGGCCTACGCGATCGGAATGCAGGGCAAAGTCGGCAGCCTCGAGCCGGGCAAAAACGCGGATTTCCTGGTGCTTGACGGCGGCTCGCCGGCGGTGCTGGCGTACCACGCGGGGGGAAACCCCGTGACCCGGGTCTATAAGAGGGGGGAACCGGTGGCGTAAAGCCAGGGGCCGTGCGGTATCGCCGTAGGGACGCGCATTGCGCGCCCGTTCTGCCGCCGAAACATCCCAGGAACCGGACGCGCAATGCGCGCCCCGAAAAACCGGTTATTTAAAACAGACGCGATATAGAGATTGCCGAATTATAAAACCGAGCAAGGAGGCAACGATATGAAATTTTCAGACTACACGATCGAAAAATTCGTCGCGGAGTTGGCGAGCGACTCGCCCGCCCCAGGCGGCGGCAGCGTCGCCGCGCTCTGCGGAGCGCTCGGCGCGGCGCTCGCGGCCATGGTGGCGAACTTGACGGTCGGGCGCGAAAAATACAAAGACGCGGAGGCGGCGATGCGGGACGTCCTCGCGCGGGCGAATGGCCTGCACGCGACGTTTCTCGCGCTGATAGACGAGGACACGGCGGCCTTCAACGCCTACATGGCGGCGCGGAAGCTGCCGCGGGAGACCGACGCGGAGAAGGCCGCGCGCGCGGCGGCCATCGAGGAGGCGAGCAAGACCGCGACGGACGTACCCCTGAAGACCCTCGAAGCCTGCGTCCCCCTCGCCGAGCTCGCGAAGGAAGCGGCGGCCCTCGGCAACCCAAACGCCCTCAGCGACGCCGGCGTTTCGGCGCTCCTGGCAACCGCTACGGCCAAGGCCGCCGCCTACAACGTACGCATCAACCTCCCCGGCATCAAGGACGGCGCTTTTGTCGAGACGTGCCGGGCACGCATGGCATTCGCCCTATCGGAGGTCGACCTGTTGGCACGCGAGGTGGAGGCAAAGATGGAGGCGGAGCTGTAGCGCCCGGGTGAAACCATGTTTCGTAGGGGCGGCTGCCCACAGCCGCCCGTGTTACGACGCGCGACGCCCTGGAGATTGCCTCCGACGGCGCGCATCTCTTCCGCGAAACGCCACCGGCACAGCGGCGAGCAGCCAAAGGGCGAGGCCGTTTGCCGTGGTACAGCTGTCCGCGTCGTCGCCCGCCTCCTGGTCGACGACCGTCACTCTGCACGTCGCTTGCCTCTCTCCATCGGCGGTGATCGCCTTGATGATCGCCGTCCCGGCGGAGACGCCGCAGACCAGGCCGGTTGTGTCGACCGTGGCGACGCTCTCGTTGTCGGAGAACCAGCGCACTGCTCCCTCCGCCGCATCCAAAGGTAAGATGAGGGATATCAGCTGCTCCATATAGCCGACGTCGATGGTGAGCTCCGCAGCGGAGAGCCGGATGTCGCGCGCGAGGAGGTCCTCGTAGCCCGACGCCGGAGTCGACAAATCGGTCGACACGCCGGACAGGGAGGAGGCAAGGCGCATGGGGTGCTTCGACGGCGCGGGAGATTCCTTCTTCAGGTGCGTCGAAAACAGGGCATACGCGGGGACGATCGCCAGAAACAGGCAGAAGAGCAAAACGCCTCCCCCAAGCGACTTGCCGATCTCTCGCATTCCCGCGTCCCCCTCCTCCCCGCAATAAACCCGACCAACACACAAGGACACCGACATGCCGCAAGAGGCGCCTTCGCATCGATTCGTTTCGTGAAAAAAATACGTGCTCTTGCCTGGCCGGGCTGGCTCGTTTACTCTAGAGACCATGCGGCGCGTCCTCGAGCAGGCAACCGGCCTACACATGGGCTTCCTCGCGCTGATCGACGAGGACACCGCGGCCTTCAGCGCCTATTTGGCTGCGCGGAAGTTGCCGAAGGAGACCGACGCCGAAAATGCCGCGCGCGCCGAAGCCACCGAACGGGCGAACCAGGACGCGACGGATGTACCCCTGCGGACGCTGGAGGCATGCGTCCCCCGGCCGGGCTCGCGAAAGAAGCGACGGCCTTCGGCAACCCCAGCGCCCTGAGCGGCGTTGCCGTGGCGGCGCTTCTGACGACCGCCACGGCAACGCCGCTTACAACGTACGCTTCAACCTCCCCGGCATCAAGGGCGGCAGTTTCGCCGAAACCTGCCGGGCGCGCATGGCATCGGCCCTATCGGAGGTCGACCGGCTGGCGCGCGGCGCGGAGGAAGCGGAGGAGGAGGCGCTTTAAACGGCCCGGCCCGAATACGGCCACGGCCGCGAAGAGAAGCGCCGCCCCGCCGGGCAAAAAGACGTCGCAGCCGCTATGGTGCCCGCGCGTCACAACGCCGCTTCCTTCCGCGACCAGGAAGGTGCGGGCCTCGACAGACAGGTCCTCGCCGTCAGCGGCATCGGCGATGAGCCTGTAGGCTCCCGCCCATCCCGGAACATAGCGCGCCGTCGCCGTGTCGCCATTCTGCGAGACGAGCAACGTTTCGACCGTGCCTCTCGGCGTATCGATCCTCATCGCGGCCTTCGCGGAAGCGCGCGTCAGTTTCATCGTGATCAGAAGCTCATCCCCGACGCGATACGGCGGAGCGGGCGAAATTGTCAACGATTCGATCAGCTCGGCCCCCGGAATCGCCGGGCGGACGACCAGCCAGACCGAATCCATCGACGACGAACCGTCCGCCTCCGTCATGATGAACGCCAGCGTGGCGAGCCCCACCCGAACCGGCGCGAACGTAAACGAAAGCGTGCTCCCCGATACCGATACCGGGACGCTCCCGACGAATCCGTCCGCGTACGTCACGCGCAGCGTGGCGCCGCTCACGGGACGGCTCGTCTCGGCCGTGAAGGCCGTGGACACGCCCAGCGTCGCCCACGGCGGCGTCAGGCCCGATACCGTCACGCCGTCGCTCCGCCGAACCGCCAGCTCGATGGAGTCGTGCGATATCTCGCCATCCGCCTCGTACATCGTGAACATGAGCGTCACGATGCCCGTCCGTATCGGCGTAAACGAAAAAGACAGGGCGTTCCCCCTCGCCGAAACGGGGATATCGGCGGATTCTCCGTTTTGATAGACCGCGCGGAGAATCGCGCCGCTCACGGGGCGGCTCGCCGTCGCGACGAAGTTCGTGGCCACGTTCACCGTGGCGACCGGAGGATCCAGCCTCAGGATGACGACGTCGCCGCTCTCCGGATCGGGCGGAGGCATCTCGGAGGGCAGAATGGTGACCGAACCGCCCGCCGAGGCGGGCAAACCGTTCACCGTTGCGAAAACTTCCACCGGATAGCCGCCCGGGGTGCCCGCCCTGCCGACAAATTCGAGAATCGTCCCGCTGCCGGCGACGGCCGCAACCAGTCCCGATTCGGAATCGATCGACGGAGCCCGGAAAATCCCCGTACCGCCCAGGAGCGTCAACGAAAGGATCAGAGGATCCGAGAGGGTCAGGAGATCCCCCTGCCGCACCGTGCGGGACTGCGCGCCAACGGCCAGAGACGGCAGCACCCTCACCCCGAAGGTCGCGGGCGGGATTCCGGACGTCTTACCGTCCAGCAAATAGGCGAAAGCCGCGGTGGCGTTCCCCGCTGTATTTCCGTTCGCATACTGCGCATGAAGGCCGGCATCTCCGACGACCGAAAAGCTCATGCCGTTGATTCCGTAAGGGTTGACCGTCAGCTGGCCGCCCAAGGCCGAGACAAACCCGTCGCCGACGGAGAGAGTCAGCAGCCTTCCAGCATCCTGCCCCACGCCGAAAATCAGCGCGTTCGGAGCGACGCGCACGCGCGGCTGCCCGTTCGCGTCGAAAAAGTTCGAGAGATGCGGCCGGCTCGTGTCGTAAACCGGATAGAACCAGCTGTTCCCACCTGGGAATCCGGGCGTGGCGGAGATGGACCAGCCGGCGAAGCTGGCGGCAGACGCGAAAGCGGGCGCGCCGAGAGAGGACACACCGATGGCGGTGCCCGCGCCGACACCCTTGCCGCCCACCACCGTTCGATCCGAATTCCAGTAAGAGGAGACGATCGTCTTCGAGTTTCTGCCGGCGACGCCGCCGATGGTCGGCGTCGTCCCCGCTTTTGCCTGAACGTCGGCATAGTTGTAGGTGTTTGTCAAGGTCCCGTTGACGTTGTCGCCGACGATACCCCCGACGAATTGGCTGCCGCGGCTGACACTTCCCGTGACCGTCCCCGTGTTCGCGGAGTTCGTTATTTCCACGACCTGGCCGGAGAAGTTTAGGCCGACGATGCCTCCCAACGCGACACCCGCGTTGTTCGTGGAGGGCCCCCCGTCTATGGCTCCGTTATTCAGGCAGAACGTGATTTTCGAAGCGTAGGCGTTGCCGATGATCCCACCGGTGAACGACGAGCCGTCGGAATCTCCGCCCGTCACCGCCCCATTGTTGATGCAAAAGGATATCTCCACCGTCGGGGGGAAACAGCCGCCCGCTATGCCGCCGGTGCTGAGCTCCCTCGCCCCCGACGACGCCAGAAGCATGCCACCCGCCACCGTTCCGCTGTTGACGCAGTTGGAGACTTCCCCAAAAGCGCGTCCGACGATGCCGCCGACGAAGTTCCCCGCCCCACCCGAAGTGATGGTATCGAAAAACCCCGTGACCGACGCCCCGTTGGTCGAAGCGACGATATGCGACGCCTCCCGGCTGTAGCCCACGACGCCGCCGATATAAGCCTGGAAGCCGCTGCCCTCCGTCAGCGCCGAAGCACCTCCCGATATCGTGCCGTGAACGTCGCAGCTTGCGACGACGCCGCCCTGCATGAGGCCGACAAGTCCTCCGACCGCGATCCGGACGGGCGTCCGGTTATCCGCGACGCGAATGTCGACTTCGAGGCTCACCTCTTTGATCCAGCCGCCGCTGACCGATCCGAAGAGCCCCACGCCGCTCTCCGTGTTGGAGTTGTAACGCAGCCCCCGTATCGCGTGCCCGGCCCCGTGGAAAACGCCGCCGAAACTCTGGCCGCTCACGGGCAACAGGCTTCCGCTCGAAGTGGCGATCCCGATCGGAACCCACTCGTAATCCGAGAGATCGATGTCGTTTGTCAGGATATAATGCCCGACCCGGTAATCCGCGTTGTCGGGCCCGCCCGCGTTGACCTTTTCGGCCAGCAGGACGAGCTGTCCCGGCGTCTCGATTCGCCAGGGATCGTCCTCCGTACCGGATCCACCCGCAAACCCGGGCTCGGCGCGAGGCAGCCAGACGCCCCCGCCCGAAGCTCCCTCCGCGCCGCTCGTCCAGACGCACATCAAAAAAAAGACCGCCGCGAGCGTCGCCCATCTCCTCGCAAACAACCTTCCCACCATTACTGCATCTCCCTTCTCGATCGTTTTTTTATTTTCACCCGACGGCGCAGGCGAAACCCTCACCACCGCGGTTCGCGGAACAGCCAAAGACGACCGCGGCGAAAATCGACGAGACAACGGCACTGACAAAGACACCCGCGAAAATTCGCGAAAAAGGCTTGGGCTTTTCACTCGGCTGCTGGGCTGAATTGACTTGCTGGGCTCGAGCGGACCTGGCTCGGCTGTTGGACTCCTAATCAGGCTCATCTTGAATAAAAGTAGGTTATTTACGTTAGCATCACATGGATTTTATTTTTTGTCAAGCACGAAAACTGCACGAAAAACTGCAATTTATATATTTCACGCGCATCGACAAAAAGACCGGGCGCGGGCGGTTTTATTCTGTTATGCTGTACACACTGGATGAACAATAGACGAAAGGATTGGTGGACGAATGGCAAGCCCTCCGAAAATACCTCTGATCGGCATGACGCCGCTCTTCGACTCCGCTCTCAAGAACTGCTGGATGCTGAACGAATACACGAACGCGATCGAGGCGAGCGGCGGCATCCCCGTCATCTTCTCCCTTGGCCTCGGCGGGGAGGCCCTCGCGGCAGCCCTCGAGCGCGTGGACGGGATCCTCTTCCCCGGCGGGCAGGACGTCGGCCCATGGCACTACGGCGAGGAGATGCTGCCCACCTGCGGCCCGACGGAACCGGCGCTCGACGACCTGGAGATCGCGATGGCGCGCCGCGCGTTCGAGATGGACCATCCGATCCTCGCAATCTGCCGCGGCATGCAGATGCTCAACGTCGCCCTCGGCGGCTCGCTCTACCAGGACATCCCCTCGCAGCTCGCCGCCGCCTCCCCGCTTCCGCATGAGCAGAAGAACAGGGTGCCGGTCGACTACCCGATCCACTCCGTCGCCGTCGTCGGAGGGTCGGCGTTGCACCGCATTGTCGGCAAGGGCAGACTGCAAGTGAACAGCCTCCATCACCAGAGCGTCAAGAACCCCGCGCCGGCACTGCAGGTCTCGGCGACCGCGCCCGACGGCGTGATCGAGTGCATTGAGAGGAAAACAGACGGCGCCTTCTGCCTCGGCGTCCAGTGGCACCCGGAGCACCTGTTCAAGCGGGACGAGGACGCGCGTAAAATCTTCGCCGCCTTCATCGAGGCCTGCCGGGGATGATACCAAATCAGTTGTAATATACCAAAAGGGAGGCCGTGAGCGACCTCCCAACTGTCAATGACAATAATATTTTGTTGGGGGAATTGTTATGCATTTGATGAAAAAGAGACCAATGATATTCGCTTTGGTTGTTGCGTTTCTTCTCGTCAGCACACAATCAATGGCCGTACCTGAGGATCCAAAGGGCGCCTATGGCTTTTTGTGGGGGGATTCCTTTAAGATTGCCAGCGAAAAAATAAATAAAATAGGGTGGAAAATCGATAAAGACCGCAAAGATGAATCTCCTCAAAAGATAACCGACATCATGTCTCCTTCCGAAAAAAGGATCGACTGCAGCGGTCAGGTTGAAAAGTACCCGGCAAAAATCCGACTTCGGTTTTTCAACGATCATCTTTTTTCGATCATCGTCAACTATAAAAATGTTAACAAAACCAGGGATGAGCAGTTGGAAAAAAAATTCATTTCAAGATACGGCAATATTCCCAGCAATATGGGTGTGCGAAGATGGGTCGTCGAAGATACTCAGGTTATTTTCATGAAAGCAGACACACCCAAAGAGCAAGGATTTTATTCATGCCTTTTTCATGATCAGATAAGCGTGCTGAAGAAAGCCGAAAAGGATTGGCTCGAACATGTTAAAAAAGAGAAAGACAAAAAGAAGTGAGCGTGAATGCTGATTGCCAGGTTTCCAATGTGTAAATACAAATACTGCAATCCATGCAGGCCCAGCTATCCGAAGGTTTTAATTGATGGTATAGTTTTCCTGCCTTAAAAATCTTTTCGCACAAAGAGGTGCGTCGTATGGGAGAGCGTGGCGGGAGGCGGAAAACGAGGGCGATCGCGAGGGCGTTCGTGCTGTCGCTGTCCTTTTGCTTTGTGCTCTTCTTCGCCGGTGCTTCGTCCGCCGCCGACTCGGCTGACCTCTCCCCTCCGCAGGCGCAGGGCGAGGCGGAGGACCTTCGCTACGAGCGCATCATCCGCGAGACCCACGAGCTGACGGGCGGACACTGGAGCGTCGAGGAAATTCGCAGCCGCATGGCAGAGCTCTCCGAAGAAACCGCCAAGATGGCCTCGCCCGACGTCGCCGACCAGTGGGGCGTCTCCGCCGCCCAGGCGAGAGGCTATCGCGACGCCGTCAGGCATCTGATCAACCTCTACACCGTCTACATCAGCGTCCTGCAGAACCCGCAGGAGTCGCCGGTCGCATCCAAGCCGGACGAAGACCTCCCGCCCGATGACCTCTCCATCACACGCTACGACGAGCTGCGCGAGGAGTACGCGCGCCTCGGGAAGCGCTTGGAGGACGGCAACTTTGCTCTCAAGACGCGCGCGGGGGAGATCGCCGCGCGGACTGCCGCGTACAAAAAACAGCAGGAACTCGTCGCCTCCCTGGCGAAAAACATGAACAGTGCGGACGCGCAGGGCTTCCACTACAAGCAGGAACGGCTGCAGGCCGAGGCGGATCTCGTCGCCCTGTCGATCGGCTGCACCCGCATGGAAGTCGAGTTCTCCTACAGCCGTACGGCCGCGATCACCTATCAGGAGATGAGGGAGCAGCTCCGGGGCGCGCGTGGGCACATCAGCTTCTCGGAGGAGGAGCTCGATAGGGTCCTCTCCGAAGTCCAGAGGACCATCGCCGCGCGCGAGGCGGAGCTCTCCCGGACGGTCGACGAACTCGGAAAGATTGGCGAGGGGATCGCCCGCGCGATTCCCCACCCGGAGGAGTACGCATCGCTGGGCCAGGACGTCTCGCAGCAGCGCATCGCTCTCTACAGGAGCGCCGGGGATTCGCCCGCGCGGGCGAAGACCGCGCTGCTGGTGGCCCGCTATGCCGCCGAGCGCTTCCGCCTGTACGCGCTGTCGACGGAGATCGACACCCTGTCTAACACGACGACGCTCTGGCGCACGCGCTACAACGTCCTGACGGGCGCCGTATCGGGCGAAGCGTTCTGGAACGCGCGCGCGAACGCGCAGCTTCTCCTGAGCGAGATCGACAAGGACGAACAGTTCATCTATCGGAACCTCGAGGACATCCAGTCGAACTACCTCATCGTCGAAGACCTGACGCACAAGGCGAAACCCGAGACGGCCGCGACGCTGCACCGGATCCTCGACGTCTTCACGGAGATTCAGATGCACATGCACTCCAAGATCGAGATGACCCTTCGCGCCCAGCGCTCGCTCGCCACGGGCGTGGTCGAAGAGTCGACGGAGAAAATCGACGGCTTTCGCCTCGCGCAGCGCGTGGCAAAAGTGGGCAGGGATTTCACGCGCACCTACATGAACAGGGTACTCTGGGGCGACGACGACTACGAGGTCACGGCCTACGACCTGACGCTGGCGGTCGTGATCTTCGTCATCGGGATTTTCGCCAGCTCGATCCTCTCGCATCTGATCGTCCGAGCGATCTCCTGGCGGCGCAAGGTCGACCGGACCTTCCTCGTAGCCATACGGCGTATCCTCTTCTACCTGCTCGTCTTCTTCTGCTTCATGCTCGCGCTGGACGTCATCAACGTGCCGCTGACCGCCTTCGCCTTCGCCGGCGGAACGCTCGCGCTCGCCATCGGTTTCGGCGCCAAGGATATCTGCAGCAACCAGATCGGCGGCCTTATGATCCTCTTCAGCCGCCCGTTCAAACACGGCGACATCATCGAGATCGACGGTACCTCCGGCACCGTGGAGGAGATCGGCATGCGCGCGACGCGGGTGATGTCGTTCGACGGCGTAGAAATCATGGTCCCGAACAGCTATTTCATGGAGCACAAGGTCGTCAACTTCACGAAGTCTGGCCCGCGGACGAGACAGCGCTTCCGCGTGCGCGTCGCCGGCGACTGCGATCCGAAGGAGATCGAGACGATCCTGCTCAAGGAAATCCAGGACTACCGCCACCCCGGCAGACAGCTCGAACCATTCGTCGTGCTGGTGGACTTCTCGCTTCGCTCGCTCGACTTCGACATCTACTACTGGATCGACATCAAACGGGACAACTCCCTGCGAATCACAAGCAGATTCCGCGAGAACATCCTGCAAAAGTTGCGCGAGCGCGGAATCAGGCTCTACGATCCGCAGGAGTACAGCCTCGCTCCCCCATCAAAAAACATTGACAACGCCTGAGCGCTTGGTAGTATTTTAAAGAACGGAGCGTGCGTTGCGCGCTCGAAAACCGACCTCACCGCCCGACGGCTGGGGCTGTGCAATATCGCTGTAGGGGCGCGCATTGCGCGTCCGCCGGTTCTGGAATAATCCAGCGGTAGAACGGACGGCCGATGGCCGCCCCTACGAAAAACGGCGTTACGGCACAGCCCCTAGGGGAAGGGTGAGGTCATCCTGCGAAAGGGGGTGCGCTACATGACAGCGACTCAAACTGCGGAGGCAGGCTCGCTCGAGTCCTCCGACTGCCTCGTCATCGTGACGGAGGCCGATGAATTCGCGCTCGACTACAGCGGCGCAAACGCCTCCCTCTTCAAGGCGCGGACGGCCGCGATCGTCGAGAGGATTCTCTCCTCGTACGAGGGGGCGAAGTGCGCGGTGACGATCCGGGATCAGGGGGCGCTCGAGCCGACGATCGCCGCGCGCCTGGAGACCGCCCTCGAACGCGCGGGCTACAGGAGGCGAACGGCATGAGCACCTACAGATCGATGCTCTACATCCCGGGCAACAGCCCGGCACTGCTGCAGCACGCGCCGATCTTCGGCGCCGACAGCGTGCTGCTCGACCTCGAGGACGCCGTCGCCCTCAGCGAGAAGGACGCGGCGCGCAAACTCGTCCGCCGTATGATCGAGGCGCTCGACTTCGGAAAAATCCTTGTGACGGCGCGCATCAACGGCGCCGACACCCCGTTCTTCGAGCGCGACCTGGAGGAGATCGTCCCGGCGCGGCCCGGCGCGATCCGTCTGCCCAAGTGCGGCTCGCCGGAGGACGTGCGGATGATCGACGGCAAGATCTCGGAACTGGAGGAGAGGCACGGCATCGAGAAGGGCTCCATCCGCCTGCACGCGATGATCGAGACCGCCGCCGGCGTGGTGAACGCGAACGCCATCGCGGACGCCTCCCCGCGCCTTTCGGCGATCACACTCGGCGGGCAGGACCTGATCGCCGACATGGGCGCCAAGAAGAGCAGGGATGGCTGGGAGATCTTCTCGGCCCGCAGCCAGGTCGTGATCGCGGCCAAAAGCCGCCGGCTCGACGTTTACGACACGGTCTGGACCGACGTGGGCGACTTGGACGGCCTGCTGGAGGAGACCCAGCGCGTCGTCGCCATGGGCTTCACCGGCAAGGCGGCCATCCACCCCATGCAGGTGCCTGTGATTCACCAGGCGTTCACGCCGGCGGCGCACGAAATCGACTTCTCCACGCGCGTGATACACGCGGCGGAGGACGCCAAACGCGAGGGACGAGGCGTCTTCGCCGTCGACGGCAAGATGGTCGACGGTCCGATCGTCGCGCAGGCAACGCGCGTGCTCGAACTGGCGGCGCTCGCGAAGAGAGGTGGCGGACGATGACGCAGACCGCGCAAAAAACACAGAAGAACTCGATCGGCAGAGAGGTGCCGTTCAAACTTTTCGACAGCAGGGACGTCATCCCCTACGCCGGGCCCTGGGCGCGCCTGGAGCGGGACGACGTGCTTGTTCGCACCGCGCCGCCGCTGGGCGGGCTGGCCAAAGTTCCGCGCGGGGCGAACAAGGTGACGCGCGACGCCAAGGAGGCGATCCGCCGGAGCGGCCTCGAGAACGGCATGACGATCTCCTTCCACCACCACCTGCGCAACGGCGACGCGACCGTCGCCATGATCCTCGCGGCCTGCGAGGAGATGGGGCTGAAGGACCTCGTGCTCGCGCCGAGCTCGCTCTCGGAGGTGCACGACCCCGTCGCCGGCTTCGTGCGGCGCGGCGTGATCGGACGCATCCACACCTCCGGCGTGCGCGGCGAGGTCGGCAAGCTGATCTCGCGCGGCGAGCTGGAGGTCCCGGTGATGATCCACAGCCACGGCGGACGCGCCCGGGCCATCGAGGACGGCACGATCCAGATCGACGTGGCTTTCCTGGCCGCCCCGACCTGCGACGAGGCGGGCAACTTCACCGGCGCGATCGGCAAATCCGCCTGCGGCTCGGTCGGCTACGCGATGCAGGACGCGCGCTACGCGAAGCACGTGATCGCGATCACCGACAACCTGCTGCCCCACCGCCTGTCGCACGTCTCCGTGCCGCAGTACCTCGTGAACCAGGTTCTGGTGGTGGAGGGGCTCGGCGACCCGAAGAAAATCGCCTCCGGCGCCGTGCGCCTCACGCGCAACCCGGTCGAGCGCCGTATCGCGCAGGACGCCTTCGACCTCATCGTGGCCTCCGGCTCCTTCGTGCCGGGCTTCTCGATCCAGATGGGCAGCGGCGGCGCCAGCCTCGGCGTGGCGGCGAACATGCGCGACTACATGCGCGCGAAGAGGATCAAGGGCAACTTCGCCTGCGGCGGCATGACCGGACACATGGTCGAGATGCTGGAGGAGGGCCTCTTCGACGTGCTCTACGACGTGCAGAGCTTCGACTCGGCCGTCACCACCTCCGTGGCGAACAACCCCGGGCACGTGGAGATCGACCAGTCGTGCTACGCCAACCCCTTGAACCGCGGCTGCGTGGCGCACGATTTGGACGTCGTCATCCTGGCGGCGCTGGACGTCGACGTTGACTTTAACGTGAATGTGCTCACGGGGCACGACGGCGTGCTGCGCGGTGCCTCCGGCGGCCACTGCGACACCGCGGCGGGGGCCAATCTCTCGATCGTGGTGCTGCCGTCGTTCCGCGGCGGCGTCTGCTCGATCAAGGACCGGGTGCTGACGGTCGTCACCCCCGGCGAGACGGTCGACGCCGTCGTCACCGAACGCGGCATGGGGATCAACCCCCGGCGCCCCGAGCTGGCCGAGGCAGCCCGCAAGGCGGGCCTGAACGTGATGGACCTGCGCGAGCTGAAGGAAAACGTCGAGCGTCTGACCGGCAGGGCCGAGCCCGTGGAGCCCGACCGCTCGCGGACCGTGGCCCTCGTCGAATACCGCGACGGCACGATCCTCGACAGCGTGTACAGGGTCGACTGCTAGCATACAAAGGATCATGGGAGGCGGCACGGCGAGAGAAAACCGTTACCCGAAGTGCCGCTTCCCCTTTCGCGTGGGGACGACCTCGTACGTCATAGAGGACGGCCTAGTTGGGAATTTGCGCTTTCTCGCGGACAAGGTCGACGAGATGCAGCTCGTGCTGTTCGAGGCGGGCGGTTTCTCGAATATCCCAACCGCGAAGGAGGTCGACGAACTGCGCCGGATCGCCCGCGACACGGACACGGCCCTCACCGTCCATCTGCCCGTGACCATCGAACTCGGCGACCCCGACCCGGCCTTCCGGCGCGCGTCGTGCGAGCTCTTCCGGCGCGTCGTGGAGATCACGGCGCCGCTCCACCCCCTCGGCTGGGTGCTGCACGTCGTCGGCTCGCCCGAATACTCGCGCAGGGAGGCCATCGACCCCGACCGACTGGCGCGCCACGCCGAACGAACACACGAGAACCTGGCCCGCCTGATGCCCCTCTTCGACTCGCCCCGCGACCTCTGCATCGAGAACATCCACCGGCACTTCTTCATCGAGCCGCCCTTTATCGAAGCATTCGAGACCTCGACCTGCGTCGACGTCGGACACCTTGTCTGCCACGGCCAGGAAGTGTGTGAACATCTCGACGCCTGGCTCCCCCGCTGCCGGATCATGCACCTGCACGGCACGAACGAAAGAGGCGAGGACCACGCGAGCCTCGCCCATCTGCCGAACGGTTTTCTGGAAAACTTGTTCCAACGCCTGAAAGAAGGCCCGTCCCCGGAGACCGTGACGATCGAGGGTAACCGTCAAACCCGCCGTACCTGTCAATCACCGATAATCTGTTTTACACTGCGACCAACCGAGATAAGCGGGGGGTTGCATTTTTTATGATGAAGAGGGCGAAGAAGCGGTCCGAGTCGGAACGACTGCATCTGGCG
>JAVBQG010000041.1:0-4531 GCA_031549185.1 Synergistaceae bacterium
TGAGGACGATGCAGGAGACGGCGGCGAGAAAGTACCCCACGCAGAGCGCCGTGCGGAGCATCGACCCCGGGGCCGGCTTGACGGGGAAACCGAGCGGCACCAGGATTCCCACGAAACAGGCGAAGAGGACGATCAGCGGAATTCCGATGAAGCTCGCGCGGCCTTTGACGTCCTTGTCCACGTCGAGGGAATCACCCGTGATCTTGGCCCCCGGCCAGTAGGGCTGCCCGGTCTCGACCGTACGCTTCTCGGCCTTGTACATCTCCGAAAACTCAAACCGCAGGAACGCCACCAGAGGGACCATCAGGATCGCGCAGAGTGCGTAGAACTGAAAGGGGATGATCTCGATGAACGTGTACCACTCGGAGGCCGTGTTGCCGATGGCGTCGAACTCCTTGCGGATGAGCCCCTGGATGAAGATCCCCCATCCGATGAACGGAATCAGGATACAGACGGGCGAGGCCGTCGTGTCGAGGATCCAGGCCAGCTTCTCGCGGCTGACCCGCATGCGGTCGCAGACGGACTGGAAGACGGAGCCGACCAGCAGCGGGCTGCAGGAGTCGGAGAAGAAGATCAGGATGCCGCCGAGCCAGGTGGCGATCTGCGCCCTCGCCCGGCTGCCGATGACGCCGGTGGCGAGCTCCGCGAACGCGCGCGCGCCTCCGGAGTAGGTGACGATGCCGATGAACCCGCCGACGAAGACCATCATGACGAGCAGGTTGGAGTTGTACGAATCCGCAGCCTGAACGAGAATATAATTGCGCACGAGATCGACGAGAGCCGTCATCGGGTTTTTAAAAATGATGAGGGTACCGACATAGGCACCCATAAAAAGGGCGGTCAGAACGTTCTTGAACTTCCACGCCACTGCTACGGCCACCAACGGTGGAAGAATGGACAAAATACCATAGTGCTCCATCTCATAAAACCTCCTCAGTTTTATTGCGATTTCAAACCACTGGTAATGCGTCTCGCCTCCCTTCCGTTGCCGGAATGCTGAAGATTCGCCCCGCGGGGTTACAGGTTCTTGCCTCGGCTAGTCACGGGCACGCGGTCAACTACTTTTTCCTCTCTGACGAAGTGGATGAAGTCGTATAGATTCACCGTCGTACAGCAGTGGCCGGGGATCATCTTCGCCTTGTCGCCGATCCGATAGCGACAGACATTCTCCGGTATCGAACAGTGCTCCTCGTTGAAGCGCACCGCCTCCTTCGGGTGGTCGAGGAAAACGGGCGGCCGCTGGTCCATCCCGAAGGACTTCGCGCCCGCGTCGAAGACGCTCCTGCCGTTGCGGGTACTGACGACGGAGGCGAGCACGAAGAGGGCGTTCTCGAACGCCAGGTTCAGCGCGTTGTAGGAGGCGTCCATGAAGATGTAGCTGCCCGCCTGAATCTCCGTGTAAACACTGCCCTTGGAGCGCATGAACGCGGTGCCCGTGCTGACCCCGCTGACCTCTTTGACGGGCAACCCGCTCCTCTCGAGGTATTTCTTCAACTCGCGCAGGTCCCGCTCGATCCCTTCGGAGTACGCCCTTCTCTTCTCCTCGTCGTCCTCGTGCGCGAGGTGCCCGGCGTAGGCCTGCACGCCCTCGAAGGCGAGATGAGGCGCTTCGTCTACCTGTTTTGCAAGCGCGAGGCACTCCTCGTAGGTCGAAACCCCGCAGCGCTTCATACCGATGTCGTACTCGACCAGGCAGTGAACGGTCGTGCCCTGCACGGCAGCGGCGGCGGCGAGGTCACTGGCGTTTTGCGCGTCGTCCACGCACACCGTCAGGCGGCAGCAGCCGGCCAACGTCGCCACGCGCGCGATCTTGGCCGGATCCACGACCTGATTGGCGATCAGGACGTCTTCGATTCCCGCCCGAACCAGGTCCTCCGCCTCGCTCACCTTGGCGCAGCAAAGCCCCTTGGCTCCCGCGGCAACCTGCAGATGCGCGATCGCCGTGCATTTGTGCGACTTGTAGTGCGGGCGCAGGCCGATGCCGAGGCCCTCGGCAAAGTTCTTCATGCGCCGGATGTTGTTTTCGAAAAGATCCATGTCGAGAATAAGCGCCGGGGTTTCGAGCTGGGAGACAAGCATGGAATCACGCTCCTGAGATGTTTTTAGGATTCGATAATTATATAAACGCAGAACACAATATAGGATACAATCATGCACGCGAGACTGTCAAGAACTTTCTAAATGTTTTTGTTTTCACTAGCGGTCCATTGAATTATCAAGCGATAAGACTCCTGATGCATTTATTTTTATTACTTTGTTAAAACGGAGAAGTCAAGGAAATCCACATGTGACATGTCATTTCGAAACGCTACTTCGTCCACGGACGATAAAACCTCGGCGCAACGAACGAGGCTGGCAGGGCCCAGCGCTTGAAAACGCGCGGGGGGAGGCCGCCCAATTTGCCGGACGGCCTCCCCCGCGGTCTTAAATCGACTCTTCTTTTTCCGTGAAATGAATCCCTTCGTTCACCAGCGCTTCGAGGGCCGGTTTGTAGATGTCCTCGGTGGCGGGGATCAGCACGCCGTCGTTCTTTACCCTCCCCGACAGCACGAGCTGTGCGGCGATACCCATGGGGAGGCCCGTCGTGCGGGCAATGGCCGTGTCCTCGTCCACCGAGCCGGTGCTCACCATCGTCGAAATTACTTTCTTTTTCTTGCCCGTGGCCGGATAGGAGACGACGTACTCGTGCTGCATCGCCACCAGGTCCCTCTCGCCCGGCGAAAAGACCAGCTTCTCCGCGTAGAGGCCACTCGTCACGTCGCGCAGGCAACCATTCTGCGGCACCACCGGACGCTCGTCGAAGAAGCCGAGCCACGCCAGCTTCAGCATCGGCAGCGAATACGGCGCGATTTTCAGGAACTTCGCCACGCCCTCGCACGCGGACTTCGCGTTCAGGCACCCCGCCAGCTCTTTCATGAGGGAGGCGTACGTGTGCTTCGAGAAATCTCTCGGCTCCTCCTGGAAGAGCAACAGCTTCTGCATCTGCGTCACCATGTCGCACCAGCCGAAGTAGCGCAGGGTCCCGCGCGTGATCGTCCTCGCCTCCGCGATGCCGTAGGCCTCCAGGTAGGGAAGGGAATCGGCGTTGGCGTACGCCTCGAACCAGCCGAGGCCCTCGACGTACGAGAACCACGGATTCTGGTAAGTGACGCCGTTTGGCATGTCGATCGTTTTGCCACCCTCCATAATTCTGGCGCTCCTCGTGCTGGCGCCGATCAGGCTGGCCGGCGCCCACGAGAGCTTGTAGCCGATCGGGTTGGTGTTCGAGGCCAGGTCGGGGAGCGCGCCACAGAGGGAGACGAAGCTCTCGACCACGCCGCCCCCAGCCTGCAGCTCGTGGATTTTGCTCACCGCCGACATGTGATCGATACCGGGGTCGAGCCCGGCCTCGCAGAGGATCTTCACCCCTCTACGGCGCGCCTCCGCGTCGAGCTGCCGCATCTCGTCCTTCACGTAGGACGCGCCGATCATCGAGACGCCCGCGTCGATACAGGTCTTCGCGGTCTGCGCCATGAAGACCGTCGGCAGCAGGCAGACGACGACGTCAGGCCCCTGCTCGCGGATCAACTGTGCGGCATCAGCCACGCCGTTGCCGACGACGGCAATGCCGTTCGGATGGCCCGCCAGCGTCCTCTTCACGTTGGCTTCGACCAGATCCACCACCGTGACCGCATGCCCCTGGCGGAGCAGATACTGGACACAGGGGCGCGATATGCTCCCCGATCCCAAAACCAGAACTTTTTTCATGTTGATCATTTTTACAACGCCTCCCTTTTTCTCAATACACAACTGTGTCTTTCGCATCAACTTTCACATCAAATCGATCGATTCTCTGGCCCCACAGCCTGGCAAACAGGATCAGCAGGCCGACCAGCGCGACGACCGAGATGCCCAGGACTACGGGAGAGGGATACATGCCGGCGACCACGTATCCGATCAGGCTTGCGAGCGCCGCCGTACACGCGTACGGGAGCTGCGTCTTGACGTGGTCCAGGTGGTCGCACCCGGCCCCCATGGAGGAGAGGATCGTCGTGTCGGAGATCGGCGAGCAGTGGTCGCCGAACAGTCCGCCGGAGAGAACCGCACCGATGCAGACCAGCATCGGCGAACCGAGAGCATGCGCCATGGGGACGGCCAGCGGAATCAGGATGGCGAACGCGCCCCACGAGGAACCGGTGGCGAAGCTGATGATGCCTCCCGTCACGAACAAGATCGCCGGCACCATCCAGGCGGGGATATTGCCCTTCGCCAGCCCCACGATGTACGCCGCCGTCCCCACTTTTTTGCAGACGGAGCCGAGCGACCACGCGAGCACCAGAATCAGCAGGATGAAGACGATCTCCTTGACGCCCCGCATGTACATGTTGTAGGACTCTCCGGGCGTCTTGATCTTGGTGGCGACCATGAGGACGATGCAGGAGACGGCGGCGAGAAAGTACCCCACGCAGAGCGCCGTGCGGAGCATCGACCCCGGGGCCGGCTTGACGGGGAAACCGAGCGGCACCAGGATTCCCACGAAACAGGCGAAGAG
>JAVBQG010000075.1:0-19621 GCA_031549185.1 Synergistaceae bacterium
AATGCCGTCACAGCACGATAAAAAGTTAAAGCTTCCGGCGAGGCTCCAAACGCGCCGGAAGCTTTTAACGAAACCTGAAACGGACATTTTCTCAGGCGAGTTAACCGCTCTTATGCGGACATTTTCTCAGACCGTTGACAGGTGCTGCAAACCAAATGCCACTCGTCTGTGATAATGTCCGCTCGAGCATAAAGCAAAAATACTTCCATCTTGACACTTATTTTCCCGCGTTGTAATATCTAGCAATTCAGAACTCCAAACGGGATTCATTTTGGGATCCCGAAATATTGCGATCGATGTGCCTGTTTTGAAATGGGGCGGATATCTTGAACGGCGATTCATCTCAAGAAAAAGCGAAACGAGAAATATTCAGGGGGCTTTTTAGCAGACGTTATTCCCCTGGCGAGCGACTGGTAGAAAACAAACTAGCCACGGATCTTCAGATGAGCCGCACGCCAATCCGACTGGCTCTTGGGGAGTTGGTGCAAGCCGGCCTGCTCGATCGCGGCGATAACGGCTGTTACGTACCTCAGATTTCTGGCGAAGATATGTTCTCCATTTTCGAGGCCAGAGCGCATTTAGAGGGGCAAGCGGCGTATTGGGCGGCGCTACGTGGAACAGAGGAAGGGTTCAACAAAATCAACGATCTGCTGCGACAGGAAGAAGCCCTTTACTCCGATCCCGAGTTCCAAGAAAAGTATACGGAGATTAACTATCTATTTCACAGAAACATCGCTCTTACGGCAGGAAATCTCTATTGGGCACGCTATACGGATCAAGTTTACTGGCGGTCCCAGATTTACGTATTCTTCTTCGACAGGTTCTATAGAAACGGACACCCTGGTCCCAACCCACACGACACTCGAACGAACCTCTCGTTCGGAGAACACGAAGAATTGGTACAAACAATCATCGCCCGCGATGGAGAACGCGCGAAGAAATTGATGGAAGAACACGTTCTTTCCACATACCAGCAATCCATCAGGCAGTGACAATACCTCTGGGGGTGAGAATCAAATGCTCGCGTAAAAACGTAATTGCATGATATTCACAACAAATTGCTACGCTTCAAGACAAATGAAGGGGTGATTTTTATGAAGTGTTCATGGAAAAGGCTTGTCTTATCGCTCTTTATCATATCGATCGTTTTAGCATCTACAGCCGGTTTTGCCGCGACAAAACAAATCACGATCGGCACATCCTCTCCATCGGGAGCTTGGATGATGCTCGCCTCCACAATTTCCAAATTGATCAACGACAACATCAAGGGAGTAAATGCCACACCAGTACCCAGCCCCAGAGGAAGCGCGGAAAACATAGAGACGATCGTCACCGGTGAGAGGGAAATGGGGTTCGCGATGGCCAACATCGCCGCAGCGGCCTCAAAGGGCACTGCGCCGTTCGATAAACCAGTTGAAGGTTTGTACGGTTGGTTTTCAGCACACTATGGCCAATGGTATCTTTTGGCGAGAGAGGACAGCGGAATCAAAACCTTCGCCGACCTCAAAGGCAAGCGCATCGCGATCGGGTTGCCTGGTGACGGCGATGAGACGTTGAATAAAGCCGTATTTCCCATGCTCGGGCTCAAATGGACAGATTTCAAACCCGAAAGCAGCGCGCTGTCCGGTGCAATTGACTCTATCAAACAAAATCAGATCGACGCAATTTCGTATGTTGGCGCCCCTAAATTGGCCATGTTCGGAGAACTGATGATATCGAAGAAGATGCGTTTGATCGAATTTTCTCCCGAGCAACTCAAACAGATTACCAAAGCACTGCCCTATCTCGTAGTAAGAGATATGCCACAGAGCGACTTCCCCAAGCTCCTTATGCCCTCTGCGAATGCGAAAGTAATCACCATGAACCATCTCATGCTCTGCTCTAAAAACATTTCCGAGCAGGATATGTATGATTACACCAAATTGTTCTTCGAAAACATTAAAACGATCCACGAAGCCAACAAGGTCTTCGAGGTCATCACGCTCCAAAATGCGGTAAAGGGCATGCCGCTCCCCTTCCATCCAGGCGCGATCCGCTATTACAAAGAGAAGGGCGTTCTTAAATAACATTTCACATTAATGGGGCATGCGAACGATTTGCATGCCCCATTTTACTTACCTCCCAATGTGCAAAGGGGTGCTGAATTTGAACGACACTGATGACAAAGTCACTCTTCAAACGGAGACATCACCAGAACCCGAGATCGACGATATCTTGAGCAAAGTCGAGTCGATGGACATTCCCGATGTTCCATCAAGCGGCTTGGGACGCGATGTACCATGGGTCAACCTTGTATTCGGGCTAGTGGCTCTCGGTCTGCTCCTCTTCACATTCTGGTCTGCGGCGATCTTCCCCATGCCCGCATTTTCCCAGAGAGCCACCCACCTGTGCTTTATCGTGTTATTGTGCGGTTTTACGTCTGTCTCAGGGATATGGAAGACGGACAAACAGGGAAAGTACGGCGCTCCTCTCCAGGATCGAATCATCAATATCGTCATGATGGTCGCCGGCCTGATTGCCATACTATATTTCGCCGTTTATTGGAAAAGACTGTACTTGGCGTCTATGCTGCCTCTCGACTACGTTATGGCCGCAATTGTCATCCTGATCACACTAGAGATTACGCGCAGGGCGATTGGCTGGACACTAGTTGTAATCGTAGTGCTTGCGGTGATCTACGCCGTCTTTGGCCCGTACTTCCCCCAGGCGATCTCCCACCGTGGATATACAATTCAACGCATCATCAGCCAGGTCGTCGTCGGAACGGAGGGGTTATTCAGCTCCACACTGGGAATCGCCTCGACGTACGTTGCCGCTTTCGTCTTTTTCGCAGGCTTCCTGGAGGCATTTGGCGGACTCAAGGTTTTCATGAAACTGGCACTCGCCGTATCAGGCGGGCTCATCGGCGGACCGGCGAAGATCGCCGTCGTCGCGAGCTCGTTTTTTGCAATGCTCTCCGGCAGCACGGTGGCCAATGTCGTCTCCACAGGCTCGATCACCATTCCACTCATGAAGCGCATGGGCTATCCGAAAGAGTGGGCTGGCGCCGTCGAAGCTTGTGCGTCCACAGGGGGCACATTCACTCCCCCAATCATGGGTGCGACTGCCTTTATTCTTGCCGAATTTTTGGGGGTGCCGTATCTGGAAGTCATGACTGCGGCGATTATTCCCTCCATCCTGTATTACGTAGGCTTGTACTCGGCTGTCCATCATCAATCCTGCCGTCTGAATTTTAAAGGGCTGCCGAAAGATAAGTTGCCCTCCGCAAAGGCCAGTCTCAGAAAAAGTGCGCCGCTGCTGCTCCCGATCATTCTTCTCGTCTATCTGCTTATTATGCAGTATACAGCGATGACAGCCGCCATGTATTCGATCGTGTTGCTCTTTGCGGTCTCGTTTCTCGCAAAGGAGACAAGACCGACCATACAGCGCATTCTGAGAGCCAGCAAAGGTTCCGCCAAAGCCATGATCGTAGTTTCGTCAGCCTGTGCTTCGGCGGGAATCTTCATCGCCGTTTTAAACATCACGGGCCTTGGTTTCAAGCTGAGTTCGCTGATCGTGAGCTTATCAGGAGGAAACTTATTTATAGCCTTGCTGCTCACACAGGTCACAGCGGTATTGCTCGGCATGGGGCTGGTGACGCCAGCAGTATACGCCTTGCTCGGCGTTCTCGTCGCCCCAGGCTTGATCAAAATGGGCGTCATGCCGATGGCGGCGCATATGTTCGTCTTCTTCGCCTCTGCCCTTGCCCCCATCACACCGCCCGTGGCTCTTGCCGCTTTTGCGGCGGCGGGAATCGCGGATGCCGATCCCTTTAAAGTCGGCATGCACTCAGTCAAACTTGCTCTCGTTGCGTTTTTCCTGCCATACTTCTTCGTTCTGAACCCGGCGCTGCTTGCCTACGGAGGCTTTCTGGAAATATTGCAACCCTTGGTGACCGCGTTGATCGGTGTTTTTTCTCTGGGATTTGCATCTCAAGGATTTTTCCGCAGACAGCTCGCCATGTGGGAGCGCGTACTATGTTGTCTTTTTGCGCTCTGCCTGGTTCTTCCCGAACCGATCACGGACGTCGTCGGTTTGATCGGCCTTGCATCGATGGCCTTTTACTTCCACAAATCGACGAAAAGGAGTGTAGTCAATGCCTGATCGCATCGTAATCGAAAACGCTCTCATTTTCGATGGAACGGGGAGCGATCCTTTTCTCGGAAATATCGGAGTGGAAGCAAAAACAATTTCCTTCGTCGATAAAGGAACCATGCAGGACAGATCTGGCTGGGAGGGTGCCGAACGCATCGACGCATCCGGCTATATGGTAATACCCGGGTTGATCGACTGCCATGTGCACTTGGTGTCGCCATGGAATACGAAAACCCATGAACCATACTGGAAGCTCATATCCTCCCCTTCCGCGAAAGCATTGACGGCGGCGGCAAATGCGAACCGCTCGCTGGCTGCCGGTTTCACGACCATTCGCAACTGCGGCGGCACATCGTGGAACCTGCCCGAGGATGTCCATGTCAGAGACGCGATTGCGACGGATATGCTCGTCGGTCCCAGGGTCTGGTCGAGCGCCGGCGGCATCACGATGACCGGCGGACATGGCGATCGCGCCTATCCGCCCTACATGATGCCGCATCCGGAGATCGGCTGCGGCGTACAGCCCGCGGACGGTCCCGATGCATGCAGGCGCGCCGTTCGCGAGCGAATCAAATACGGCGCGGATTTCATCAAGATATATACCACCGGCGGCGTGAGCACCCCCGGCGACGGGCCGCATTCGCAGGATTTCACGATCGACGAGCTGCGGGCCATCATGGACGAAGCTCATACACACGAGAAAAAAGTGGGAACACACGCGCAGGGCCTGAACGGCATTCGTAAAGCGGTTCTGGCGGGAGTCGATACGGTCGAGCACGGTTCTTTCCTCGACCCCGAGACAGCCGATGAAATGGCAGAGCGGGGTACGTTCCTCGTCACGACGTTGCGCGTCTTCACCGAGATTCTGGAAAGAGGCGCGAGCTACCCCAACCCAGACGCCCTGCGCAAGGCGAAGATGGTGTGCGATGCGCAGAGAAGGGCGCTGTTGTTGGCCAGAGAAAGAGGCGTCACGCTCGCCTTCGGCACGGACGCCTCACAGAGCATCCGCAACGGAGACAACGCCGTCGAGTTGGCGGAGCTCGTAGCCTGTGGCTTTTCGCCCATGGAGGTCCTGTTGATGGCGACGCGCAACGCCGCACGGGCGCTCGGCCTCGACGAAAAAATCGGAACGATCGCCGAAGGGCGATTTGCCGACCTCGCCTTTCTTCGGAAAAATCCCCTGGAGGATATCGCGGCATTGAAGGATCGGGCGAACATTCGTTGTGTGATGTACGAGGGCGTTGCCAAAATCCTGCGGGACGGTAAAAACGACGAACACCAGTCTCTCGGTTTTTCGATCGACGCAGTGCGAGAACTGCTGAAACAGGATTGAGCAGAGGATGAGTAATCAGAGATAGTGGCGTCAGCGGAGCGAGGGGCGTGAAATCAAGCTTGTTCTTGATATGGCGGACAAACTGGTTTCACGCCTTAGCCTTTATCCCGACTGCTCGGCGTTTCTCTAAATCTTAACACTAAGGATGTTTTAATAAGATGTCGCTGAATATATTCCTCTGGGTATTGGCTTTTTCACCCGTACTGTTTCTCTTGATCGGTATACTGCTCTTCAAATGGGAGGCTTCGAGAGTCGGAGCGCTGTCTTGGTTTATCAGTATTGCCGTCGCCTGGTTTTTCTTCGGTGCAGGCCCCAGGCTTCTGGCTCTTGCCAACAGCAAGGGAATCAGCCTTTCCCTCTACGTTCTTCTGATTATCTGGAGCGCGATTTTTCTGTACAACGTCGTGGAACGGGCAGGGGCAGTCAAAATAATCAGCCGGACGATGCAGGGGGCTTCGGACGATAAACTGATCCAATGCCTCCTTTTGTCGTGGTGTTTTACCTCCCTGCTTCAGGGAATCGCCGGTTTCGGCGTTCCTGTCGCCGTCGTCGCTCCTATCATGGTCGCCATGGGGTTCGATCCGATCGCATCCGTGGCCTGCTGTCTCGTGGGACACTCCTGGTCCATTTCGTTCGGGTCGATGGGTTCTTCGTACAATGCAATCCAGCTCGTGACGAAAATCCCCGGAGCACTCATCGGACCTTGTATGGCACTCGTCTTTTCGACCGCGATATTCTCGACCGGATTTTCGGTGGCCCACATTCACGAAGGGAATCGGGGAATGAAAAAGAGTATCCCTCTCGTTTTTTGCACGGGAGCCGTCATGTCGTTTATGCTGTGGTTCATGAACGACATCGGCGTTGCACAGCTGGCCTCGCTCGCTGCGGGAATAGGCGGATGCCTCATTCTTGGTATATGGGGATTGATGCGCAAGGATAAGTCGTTTTCCGCAGGTAAACCCAACGTTATGCATGAAATGGGTTTTCACACGGCGGCATCACCCTATTACGCAGTGATCCTGATCACTATGCTCTCTCAGATCCCCGTGATCAAGTCGGCGTTGTCCCCATACTACTGGGGACTGAATTACCCGGCCGTGGCAACGTCGCTCGGCCACGCCGTTCAGGCGGTCTCAAATTATTCAAAGATCCAGTTTTTTTCCCATCCAGCGCCTATTCTCATCGCATCCGCTCTTTTCGGAATCTACATTTTTACCCGAGAAAAGACGAATGGAATGACAAAAAAAGAGCTCTTTCTCAGCGCCGCTTCGAGCACCGTTCAAAAATGTGTACCGACAAGCGTCGGGATCGCTACGATGGTCATGATGGCGCTGATCATGAGCGATTCGGGCATGACGAACTATATCGCTCACGGTGTCGCTGCTATTTTCGGCAAAAGCTATCCCATCGTCTCCCCCTTTATTGGGGCGCTCGGTACCTTCATAACAGGCAGCAACACAAACTCGAACATCATGTTCGGTATCATGCAATACGACACGGCATTGGTATTGGGAAAAAGCGCCGTACTAATCGCCGCGGCACAGTCGGTCGGCGGTTCCCTGGGCGTGGCGATCGCTCCTTCCACGATTATGATGGGCGCGGCGAATGTTGGGGTCGGCGGTTGCGAAGGCGATGTTCTGAAACGTACGATGCGATACGGGCTGATCAATATTATGCTGACCGGTCTGTTTGTGTGGTTTCTCGGCGGATATTATAAATAGGAGGGCCGCAAGATGGCGGACAATGTCAACACCGAAAAAGGAAGAGATTGGTGTAAGAAAAACAGAATGTTTCTTTTAAAATTATCCTGCGCGGGATTGCTTCTCGGTTTTTTTCTGGCCCATCTGGGAGGGGTAAACGACAACAAGACCATCGTGCCCCTTTCGTTTGCCGTCCTCGGCATCGCATGCCTCCTGCCGATCATTGCCAAGAAATAAAGGAGGTGTATATATTGACCGCAAACGCAAAACCCCAAATCGCGATCTTCTGCTGGGAGGCGGAACATGTTCCTCGTGGGCTTGTCCAGCTTGAAGGGTTGATCGGCAACAGCACGAATCTCGACAGCTACCCGTTCCCCGTCGGGTTGTGCCGGATCGAGGGCGCGAACATCGAGACCGTGCTCGAGAACCCCAGCCCGGCCGTGCTCTCGCGCATGATCGAAAAAGCGCGCGAGCTCTCAGGGGACGGAATCAAAGCCATTACCACGAGCTGCGGATTCAACGCCGTTTTTCAGAAAGAGCTGGCCGGGGCGCTCGACATTCCCGTCTTCACTTCGAGCCTCCTGCAAGTCCCCTACCTTCGCAACGTACTGCCGGGAAACAAGTCCGTCGCCGTCATCACGGCAAAGAAGGCGGCCCTGAAAAAAGAGCATTTCAACGCAGTCGGGATTACCGAGGACATGAAGGTCGTCGTTCTGGGGATGGAGAACTCTCCCGAATGGAACAAAATCTTCACCGCCCCGGAGGAAGACATCGACCTCGGGATCGTCGCGCGCGAGGTCGTCTCGACCGCAGCCGAAGCGGTGCGCGAACGGCCGGACATCGGCGCGTTCGTGCTCGAGTGCACCGATCTGCCTCCTTTCGCGCAGGCGATCCGCGAAGCGACGGGGAGACCCGTTCTCGATTTCATTACGATGATGGAAAGCATCGCCGGCTCCGTCGGAGTCGCGAAAATCAAGTAGAAGAAAAGGACAGAGGTGAACGAAGATGAAAACGATTCTGATCTTCGGCGCCGGACGCGTGTCCGGTCCGTGTGTCGACTATCTGGTGCGGAAGACGGATTTCAAGATCGTCGTCGCGGATATTTCGAAGGGGAGCCTCGAGGCGATCAAGCGCGCGTTTCCCTCCGTGGAGACCGTCTGCGACGACACGAGCAGGAACGCGGCCGCGTTGATCGACAAATTCTCGCCCGATCTCGTCGTCAACCTGATGCCGCCCGAACTGATGTACCCCGTCTCGAAGCTCTGCCTCGAGAAGAAAAAACACATGGTGCACCCCGCCTACCTCGACGACGAGACGCGCGCACTGGACGCTAGTGTGAAGGCAGCGGGGCTCGTCTTCGTGCCGGAGATGGGCGTCGATCCGGGAATCGACCACATGTCCGCGACCAGGACCATCCGCGAGATCAAAGCGGCCGGCGGCAAGGTCGTCTCCTTCCGCTCCATCTGCGGCGCGCTGCCGGCGGCCGACGCGAACACGAACCCGTGGGGCTACAAGCTGTCGTGGTCACCCTCCAGCCTCATCGGCGCGAGCAAGCGCACGGCGAAGATCATCGAAAACGGCCGGGAGATCGTCTGGCCGGACGGCGCCACGTACGAACACGCCTACCTGGAGGAGATCGACGATCTGGGCGCCTTCGAGGTGTACGCCAACGCGGACTCGACGCCGTATAGGCAGACCTACGACATCCCCGACGCAACGGAGCTCTACAGGGGCACCCTCCGCTACCCCGGCTGGTGCGAGACGATCTGCCACATGAACGCGCTCGGCTTCTTCGAACTCGGCGAGATGGACCTGAGGGGCCTGACCTTCGCCGCCTTCACGGCGAAACTGGCGGGGGCGGCGGGCGACCCGAAGGAGGCGCTCTGCCGCGCGCTCGGGCTCAAACCGTGGACGGCATTCATCCTGCGCATGGGGTGGATGGGCTTCTTCGACGAGCGCCCCATCCCTCTGGACAGGGGCTCGGCACGCGACGTCGTCACGGTCCTCTTCGGCGAGAAGATGGTGTTCACGAAGGAGGAGCGGGACCTCATCATCCTGCGGGACGAGTGCCTCGCGACCTTCGCCGGCGGCAAAAAACGCCGCTACCGCTCGACGTTGATCGATTTCGGAATTCCGGGAGGGTTCAGCTCCATCGCCAGGACGACGGGGCTTCCTCCCGCAATCGCCGCGCGCTTCATTCTGGAGGGGAAAATCACGACCCCGGGCGTCCACGTTCCCGTCACTCCGGAGATCGTGGATCCGGTTCTGAAAGAATTGGAGACGGAAGGGATCAAGCTGGAGGAGAGCATCCTGGAGGCTTAGATTCTAGAAACGGCGGGGGCGGAGATACAATCCGCCTCCGCCGTCTATCGATCGGGCCGCACTCAGGCCAGATTGCTCCCCAGCTCCGCCGCCGCTTTCGACAGGGTGTCGGCAACCGCCGCCACGCTGGTGGATACGTCGGTGAGATTCTTCGTCGCCGCGGCCATGTCGGTCGACCCCGCCACGACCTTCTGAATCGATCGATCGACGCCGCCGAAGGCGTCGCGGATCTGCTGGGCATAGGGCGTGATCTTCTCGGCCTCCGCTTGCGAGAGCTCGGCCAGTTTTTTGACCTCCTCCGCCACGACAGCGAAGCCGCGCCCCGCGGTTCCCGCGCGCGCCGCCTCGATGGCCGCGTTGAGGGCGAGCAGGCCCGTCTGCCGCGCGATGGAGGTGATCGAGGCGACGATGGGGGCGAAGTTCTTCAGCGTCTCCTCGGAATCGGCAACCGCCTTGCCGACCACGCCGAGGTCCTCGCGCTGGCCGTCGGCCGTCTTCGTCATGCGGTTCGTCAGGTCGAGCAGGATCTTGTTATTCTCCTGCAGCGTGGCGAGCTGCGCGAGCAGGCTCTCGGTCAGAAGCGACGACTGGTCGCGCATCGACATCACCTGCGTCATCTGCGTCTCGGTCTGCTCCTGTGCGTCCTTCGCCTGCTTGAGGGCAAAGTGTTGACAGTGCTCAGGCAGGTTGAGTTTGTTGTGGATCGCCGTGGCCATTTTCTCGCAGGTGCCGTAGCCGCAAAAGCCGCAGTTGAAGATGTCCTCGCTGCCGCCGCTCTTGCCCATGCGCGCATAGATGTTCCTCAACTCCGCGTTCGTCGGCGTGCGCAGCGAGGTCAAGCGGCTGCGGTCCTGGTATTTTCTGTTGTAGAGGCCGGGACGCCAACTCTCGTTCAACGTTCTGTCGAAACTGGGCTTGCCCTGCGCCGCCCAGTGCTCCTTCATCTTCGCGGAGCGCCTCTCGATGGCGTGCTCCATGCGGTCGATCGACGCGGTCTGCCCGGTGGTTCCGGTTCCGCCGTTGCAGCCACGTTCGCAGTTGAGGCAGTCGACCAACAGAGGCGCGTAGCGCCCGCGAATGCTCTCCGGCAGCTCGTCCAGATAGGGATAGATCGTGTGCGGGCCCTCGATCTTGCGGGTCTTGGCCAGAATGTCTGGGGCTTCGCGCATGGCCGTCTGTAGCAGACCGCCCGGCGCGGAGAAAGTGACGCCCCGCTCGGCCGGCGGGTTGTCGTAGTGGACCTCCGGGTAGCGCCTCAGGTCGATCCTGTTCTTCTCGAAGTATTTGCGCAGCGAGGCAAACGTGACGTTGTAGTCGCCGAGCTTCGTCTCGTCGAACTCCCGCCTCTTCGCGAAGCAGGGCGAAAGCACCACGAACTTGTGGTTGCGGAAACCGGGCACGTACTCCTTCACGTACTTGATGGTGTGCAGCATGGGACTGTCGGCGGGGGCCAGATATTTGAGCAACTCCGGCCTGTAGATCTCGCAGTACGTGACGATCGCCGGACAGGGCTGGGCGATGATCGGGCCCTGGGCTCCCTTCGACGCGTAGTCGAGGTAGCTCTTGACCGTCAGTTCAGCCCCGAAAGAGACGTCGAAGATCCCCCCGATCCCCAGGCTCTTCAACCACCCGTTGACGCGGAGCTCCATATCGGGGAACTCCGCCGCCACGGCGGGCGCGACGACCGCCGTCATCGGAACGTGCCGCCCGATATCCTCCAGAAAACGCTCGAGATCGTCGACCCCGTGGCGCGCTTCGTGTGAGCAGGCCTCGATGCAAGCACCGCACCCGATGCAGAGATCCGGGTCGATGTCGACGGAGTCCCCCGTCACGACGTTGCAGAATTTCACCGGGCACGCCGCGATACACTTGAAACAGTTCACGCATTTGTCGTGGTCAAGCGCTACGACAGAAGCCAATTGAGACAACCTACCACCCCCGAAGTCATATAAACGATTTGCGACGATCATAACCGCATAATTGTATTCTATCTTCCTCTAAAAAACAAATAGACGATATGAAAACAGCGCGCGTTTTGCACGCGCGCCATCGTTTTAAACGGACGATAGGGGAAAATTTTTCAAAATTATTCTCTCTTGCGTTCCTCCAGCCTCGCGAGCACCTCTTCCGCGTGCCCCTCGATCTTGACTTTCTCCCAGGCGTCCGCAACGTTCCCCGCCGGATCGATCAGCAGGGTCGAACGCTGCACGCCCATGTATTCGCGCCCGTACAGCTTCTTCTTGACCCAGAAGCCGCAGGGCTCGATCAGCGTTTTCTCCGTGTCGGCGAGCAGCGTGAAGGGCAGCGACTCCTTCTTGGCGAAGTTCGCGTGCTTCTTGACGCTGTCCGGGCTGACGCCGACCACTTCGCAACCGGCCGCGGCGAACTTTTCGTACAGCGCGGCGAAATCGCGCGCCTCGCTCGTACACCCCGAGGTGGCGTCCTTCGGATAAAAGTAGAGAACCAGCCAGCGCCCTTCGAACTCGGCGTTCGTGCGTATCGTTCCGCTCTGATCGGGGAGCGAGAAGTCGAAAATCCTCATCCCCGCGTCGATCATTCTCTCCGATTTTTTCTCCATGTATACCGCCCCCTTTTGTTTTATGATAGCATACGCATATCCAGTCGCAACATTGTTGTATTTCATCCCTGCGACGTCGGGAGGGAGATCGTATGTCAACAACGGTACTGCCGGAAATACTGCGCGCGGCCGATCTGAGAGTGACACCCCTGCGCCTGGCCGTCCTCGAACATCTGATTGAGGCGGGGCAACCGCTTGCGCACACGGACGTGCAGGCGGCCCTTCCCGACGCGGACCGCGTAACGCTCTACCGGACGCTCACGTCCTTCGTGGAGGCCGACATCGCGCACCAGGTACAGGGGCTCGACGGCACGTGGCGTTTCTGCGCGCACGCGGACAGGGGGGACGGATGCCCCGGCAACCACCCGCATTTCCTCTGTACGACCTGCGGCACCATGACCTGCCTTCTGGACCAGAGGATGTCGCGCGTGTCCGTCCCCGACGGTTACGAGGTTGATGGCAAGCAGTTCGTCGCCTACGGAAAATGCCCGGCGTGCAGAACGAAAAAATAGAGGCGGCAATTTATTCGTGTGGGCGTGTAGGTAAGCCCCTGACGATAAATCAGTCTTTTCAGAACGGGAGTGCTGATCGAACGTGAAAATGACGGAAATCACACTGGAGGAGGCAGTCGGCAAACCGCTGGCGCACGACCTCACCAAAATCGACGTAAAAAAGGGCGTCAAGGGTGCGCGTTTCAAAAAGGGACAGTGCATCACGGAGGCCGACTTTCCCGTCCTGCGGGAGATGGGCAAGGAGCACCTCACAGTGCTGGAGCTGGAGCCGGGCGAAGTGCACGAGGACGACGCCGCGCTTGCGCTCTGCGCCGCCATCAAGGGCCGCAACGTCATCGCGACGGAGCCGTCGGAGGGACGCATCACCCTCTCCGCCCTCTGCGACGGCCTGCTCTCCTTCGACCCCGACTGCGTGCACCGCGTCAACGAGGACATGGACTGGGTGCTCGCCACGCTCATGCCGCACCGCCAGGTGCGCGAGGGGCAGGCGATCGCGGGCTTCCGCATCCGCCCCCTCGCGATGGAGCGCGAGCGCGTAGACCGCGCCGTGAAAGCGGCCGGCCGCATCGACGTCCTCCCCTTCAAACCTCTGATCGCCGGCCTCGTCACCACGGGGCGCGAGCTGGCCGAGGGGCGCGTCGAGGACGCCTTCGCCGACAAATTCCGCGCCAAGCTGGCGGCCTTCGGCGGCTCGCTGCTGGGGCAGCGTTTCTGCACCGACGACGCGGAGGTCATCGCGGGCGCGATCCGGGCCTTCATCGACGAGGGCGCGCAGGTCGTGGTCTGCACCGGCGGTATGAGCGTCGACGCCGACGACCGCACGCCGGGCGGCATCGGCATGGTGGCGGATGAGATCGCCTTCCGCGGCGCCCCAATCCTGCCGGGCGCGATGATGATGCTCGGCTGGGTACAGAAGAACGGAGCCAGGATCCCGCTTATCGGCGCGCCCGCTTGCGTGGTGCACGACGAGCGGACGGCGCTCGACTGCGCCCTGCCCTTCCTCTTCGCGGGCGTCGACCCGACGCCGCACATCCGCAAGTGGGGGGTCGGAGGTCTCTGCGAGCACTGCAACCCGTGCCACTGGCCGAGTTGCGGTTTCTCGTCGGACTCTTGAGATGAAGAAGAACGGCCGAGGCCCGATCGTCGGGCTCGTCATGGCCGGAGGCCTCGCAAGCCGCATGGGCGAGTGCAAGGTGTTGCTGCCCGTCGGCGGCAAGAGCGCGCTCGAACAGATCGCGACCCGCATGCGCGAGGCGGCCGTGCGCGAGGTCGTCGTCGTTACCGGCGGCTACGAGGAACGCATACACGCCGAGGCGCTGCGCCTCAAGTGCCGCCCCGTTTACAACCCCGCCTTTCGCTCCGGCATGTTCAGCAGCGTGCTGACCGGTGTGAGGGCGCTTCCCGAGGAGACGGAGGCGTTCTTTTTCCTGCCCGCCGACACCCCCCTGATCAAGCCGTTCACATATCGGACACTGATCGAGGCCCTGTGCGGGGATGACGACACCCCCCAAGTCGTCTACCCCACCTTCATGGGCGAGCGCGAGCATCCGCCGCTGATCGGGCGCGCCCTGATCGACCCGATCCTGCGCTGGAGCGGAGAGGGAGGCCTGCGCGGGCTTCTCGAAAGCAGGCCGCACGCAAGCCGGGACGTTCCGACGGCGGACCGCGGCACGTCGCTCGATATGGACACGCCGGGCGACTATGCGGCGCTGAAGACCTACGCGGAGGACGAGTGGTACCCGGACGACGACGAGTGCGCCGAGCTGTTGCGGATCGCGGAGACGCCGGAGCGCGTCGTGCGCCACACGCGCTGCGTGGCGGACATCGCCGCGCGAATATCGTCGGCGCTCGCGGCGCGGGGCCTCGTGTTGAACGATAGGCTTCTGCGCGCCGCCTGCCTCCTCCACGACATCGCCAAAGGACAGAAGGACCACGAGGCGCGCGGCGCCCACTGGCTGGCCGAGCGCGGCTACGCGGAGGTGGCGGCCATCGCCACCACGCACAAGGACCTGCCGGAGAAAAATTTCCTGCGGGAGCCGGAGGTCCTCTATCTGGCGGACAAACTCTCCGACGGGGACGAAATCTCGTCGCTCGAAGCGCGCATGGTGCGCATGGCGATCCGCTTCTCGCACGACGCGGAGGCCCTGAAGGCGGCGCGGCACAGAATCGCGCGCGCCATGGAGATCCAAAAACGCGTGGAGAACGTCACCGGCAGAAAGGCCGAGGAGATCTTGGAAAAAGCTTGATTTACCGCTATTCCAAATCTGGATCAACGCAATCGTAGTTTTCGTAGAGACTCACGGCACACATTCTTACTACTAAACCTTCTTAAATTTACCCGCTCCCCCCGTCCGCGTATAATGCGAACATGACGACCACATCTTTACGCCGTGCCTTTACCATCATCGAACTGCTCGTCGCCGTGCCGCTCGCCGCACTGCTCTTCTGCGGAGTTGCGCAGACACTCGTCCACCACATTCTGGTGCGCACAGAGGTGGACGACGAGATCGCCGCATACGCCAGAGCCGACCGCGTCTGGTCGATCCTCCGCGACCCGCTCGCCCTCTGCGGCTACGGAATGCCGAAGGACCCCGCCGGCTATGCGCAGGCCTTCCCCACAAGCGGCGCCACGAAGGACACCTTCTTCTCGTGGCCCGGCCCGATCAGCATCACGCACTCCACTGTAGACAAAAATAAAAGGGAGAACGGCTCGTGCCGCATCGTCCACGCCATCCCGTCGAAGACGACGACCACGACGGAGATCGTCACCTCGGCCGACCGCTTCACGATCGAGCTGACCGGCACCCCTCCGCACCTCGAACCGACCCCCTTCGGCAGCAGCCCAATCTGGCCGAAGAACTGGGCGATCTTCGGCGCGATGCAGCCCTCCGCCCGCCCCTTCTGGTTCTCCGCGCACAACGGCCCCAAGCAAGTGACGCTGAGGCGGGCGAAGCCGAAATCCGGCGACCTGGAGACCGTCACGATCCCGGAGAACGACGAGCTCTATTACCTGCGCGCGACCGAGGCGAGGGCCGGCCTCCACGGAGAGGGCGACTGGGCGTTCTACACCGACCACCACGACGGCAGCGGCAGGCAGCCGCGGGTGGTCGGGGTCGTCGACGCGCGCTTTGAGCTGGCCCCGACCGGACGGACGATGAAGATGCACCTGCTGATCCGCGGCGACCATCGCCACCCGGAGAAGATCACCCCCGGCACCCCGCCCGGCTGGCCGGCGGAGTACGCGAAGGACATCCCCGACGCGGCGAGGCACTACCGGCTCTACGCGTTCGAGATGACATTCGGGTTGCGGAATTTTTGAGGGGGGACGATCAGGGTCGCTTTTCTGTTCTATTCATCGTCGCCCATTCTCTGCATGAGGTGCTTCTGGGGGACCACGCTGTGATGGAAGACCGCCGCTATGGCGACCCCTCCCGTCATCCTTTTATAATAAATAACATGGCTTTTGTGGCCGAAGCTCATATACCCGGGGCCAATATCTTCGCTGCGATCGCGACCGATAGAAGGCCGGACAGCCAACAACTCGAAGATCGTCGTCAACGCTTCCAAGTAGGCATCGGCTTGCTCTATCCCCCAGTTTTGCATGGTGTATTCGTCGATTTGCTCCAAATCCTCGCGAGCGTCGGACAATATAACGTATCGAGCCATCAGCCGCGTTTCCTGCTGATCAGTTCTCGCATAAAAGTCTCGCCATCGACAAAATTTCCTTCTTCGAGGTCTCTTTCCGCACGGGCAATCCGTTCTTTCAATACTTGCATCTTCAATTCTTCCGCGGCTTTGTAGCTCTCAATGGACATAAGAACCGCAAAGGGTTTACCGCTCTTCGTTATTTGGACAGGCTCATGCTGCGCTTTTTGCAAAGCCTCCCCAAATCCGACACGAGCCTCGTTTGCCGTCAAAGTCTCCATAGTCGTCGACCTCCAAATCGCTAGAATCGATACAATCACTCGAAACACTCGGTTTTAACAATTATGCGCCACCCAGTGTCTTGCGTCAAGGAAAAACCTATCGAAAAGAGCCATCCCCAAATTTGCACATATGTGAGGGTTGACATGGTTACACAGTAACTACTTCAAACCAATGGCATAAGCCAGATAAGCGGGTACCTCGCGCAGCGTCGAAAGGACGTCCCCCCACTCGAAGTAGCGGGCATAGGCGGCGCCGACGCGCGGCACGCCCTCGGCCCGAAACGCCATGACCGTCCGGGGAATGTGAAAGAACTGGCTCACAGCGATGGCCGAGCCGAGCCCGTGCTCCCTCATGTAACGCGCCGTAAACCGTGCCGTCGCGCGCGTGTTGACGCCGTGCGAGTCGACGACGATATCTCCACGCGGCACGCGCTGCGACAACAGATAGTTCCGCATCCCCACGCCTTCGTCGAACCCGGACAACCCCACCCCACCGCTGACGATAATTTTCTTGCAGTCGCCCGCCCTGTAAAGATCCACCGCCCGCTCCAGCCGCCCCACAAGTCGAGGCGAACAGGTCCCGTCGGCGTAAACCTCGTTGCCGAGCACCACGGCGACATCGGCGGGGAAGATGTTCTCGCGGAAACCGAGGAAAGAGATGAGAAGGGTGGGGGCCACAAGCAGGAAGGCAAGTACGGTGATAACAGCAATGATGGTACGTTTTTTGTTGACGATTTTCGTTGTGTTTTTCATAGCTACAGTATATTAGCATTGATGGCAAATAATGCAAAAGCGGTGTTGCAGATGTCATAAAATACAACGTCAACAATATCGGATAGATTTTGCATCCCCCGTTTCAACTCACGCGCCCGTGAGGGCGCGACCTCAATTGTCATTCGAGCAATGGCAAACAAGGCGTTTCAACTCACGCGCCCGTGAGGGCGCGACGGGATCGTGGCGGCGGTCGTGCTCGTCGCTTGGTTTCAACTCACGCGCCCGTGAGGGCGCGACTGTTCCCGCAACGCCCTCGTCGCGAAACACGACGTTTCAACTCACGCGCCCGTGAGGGCGCGACGCGCTCCCAAAGATTCTACAGGGCCTCGCTACGTTTCAACTCACGCGCCCGTGAGGGCGCGACACGGTGTGGCGACGGTCAGATCTACGCTTTGGAGTTTCAACTCACGCGCCCGTGAGGGCGCGACCAGGCGGTAGGCCGGACAGGCGCAGAGGGTTACCTGTTTCAACTCCCGCGCCCGTGAGGGCGCGACTGTTCGCCACTGAGGCAAATTCTGGCGCAAAAAAGTTTCAACTCACGCGCCCGTGAGGGCGCGACCAAGGCGAAGAAATGAAGCTCAGGGACGTCATAGTTTCAACTCACGCGCCCGTGAGGGCGCGACACTCATGCGGGATCGTCTACGGCAACTGTTCAGCGTTTCAACTCACGCGCCCGTGAGGGCGCGACGATATCCCCGAAGCTTGGAAGGCATCCCCAAAAGGGTTTCAACTCACGCGCCCGTGAGGGCGCGACTCGAGCTTGGTTGCGTTGACCTTGGATCTGATGTTTCAACTCACGCGCCCGTGAGGGCGCGACTTGGAGACCTGCCACGCTGAAGGGCTGGCAAGGGTTTCAACTCACGCGCCCGTGAGGGCGCGACGGGGCGGCATCACGGCAGGCGGGCGCGCCGCCGCGTTTCAACTCACGCGCCCGTGAGGGCGCGACGCCGACGCCGCGATGCCTGAATTTCTTGGTCCGGTTTCAACTCACGCGCCCGTGAGGGCGCGACCCCATGAGCTTCTTCCAGTCGACATCGCTGTCGAGTTTCAACTCACGCGCCCGTGAGGGCGCGACGGCGCGAGAAGCCGAACAAGCTGTCGTGGGCGGTGTTTCAACTCACGCGCCCGTGAGGGCGCGACCATTCATCTTCTGCCGACACCGACGGTAACAGGGTTTCAACTCACGCGCCCGTGAGGGCGCGACCTGACTGCAAAAACAAAGTATCCGACAAAGCTGTTTCAACTCACGCGCCCGTGAGGGCGCGACGGACCGTCAATCGTTCAGATGGCGGGGAAGGATGTTTCAACTCACGCGCCCGTGAGGGCGCGACCGGCGTGCGGCAGGAGTTCTTCCGGGATTCAAGGTTTCAACTCACGCGCCCGTGAGGGCGCGACGGGCAGCGAGACGGTCAGCTCCATCGACGTCGAAGTTTCAACTCACGCGCCCGTGAGGGCGCGACCAAGTCAATCACCCTGAGACACGGCACTACATCGTTTCAACTCACGCGCCCGTGAGGGCGCGACGGGTGAGCGATGAGTTTTACTGACGACATGATGTTTCAACTCACGCGCCCGTGAGGGCGCGACACCTCGAACCAGAAATTCTTCTCCGCTACGGGCTGTTTCAACTCACGCGCCCGTGAGGGCGCGACTCACCCGACTCGTCCACGACTTCACACCAAATCTGTTTCAACTCACGCGCCCGTGAGGGCGCGACTGTGATGCCCATAACCATAGCATTTGCAAAGCTTCGCATAGCTTGTAGCGCGAAAGGTCAATGCAACGAGATCTCTTTATTTTTGAAAGACATCTTTCGTTTGTCAAAGTGCGCTGGTAGCAGTCGCTTTGCTTTGCCGCGAACCCGATAATCGCTTCTATTTCCATCATTTCCGATTTACCAATGGCTTACATGCCATTTCGACAAACGATATCAAGCGAATACTTGGGGTTCGCGCGCGTCATTCCCTCAAAGAAGAATCAGGCCTTCGGGGTCATAGGCCTCCTTTGCCCCATAGTGTTCTACACGTCGTTTCCAGTTTGCTCCCAGGAAATAAAAACGGAGACTGTCTTTCTCTTTGTCCACCGCTTGCTCCAATTTGTAACGAAGATCTGCCCATTGCGCAGGATCGACAAGACATTCAAACACGGAGCATTGCACGCGCTGCCCGAAATTCTGACAAATTTTCGCGACATGTCGCAGGCGACGCTTTCCACCTTCGCTCTCCGTATTCACGTCGTACGTGACCAGGACCATCATTTTTCTTCACCTATTTCCATACGAAAGGAGGATAACTCTCCAACTCCCCTCGGATGTGCCGTGCCAACAATCGCGCTTGTATATG
>JAVBQG010000074.1:0-26987 GCA_031549185.1 Synergistaceae bacterium
GTACAAAAAATGGTGGGGCACCGAATATACAGGCACATTCGTGACTCCATGGTAGCAACGATATAAACAACCAAGAGCCAGGCGTGGACAAAAATCACGCCTGGCTCTTTACATAGATTATGACTGGGAGGATTGTTTATCAGTGCAGAGTCTGTATTACGGCGATATCTTGAAACATTCCGATATGCTCTTGAAGGGGCTTTCCGTGACGCTCGTGATATCGGTCGGAAGTTTGATTCTTGGGATCATCGTCGCCCTGCCGACCGCCTTCATGAGGAACTCCAGAAATCGGTTGTTCCGCATCCCGGCTACCGCTTATGTCGAGCTTTTCCGCAATACGCCGCTCCTGGCCCAGCTTTTCTTTTTCTTCTTCGGCCTGCCCGAACTTGGTATCCAGACGAACCCGATCGTCATATCCATCGTCGCGATCGGGCTCAATACGGGCGCCTACAACAGCGAAGTGATCCGCGCGGGGCTGCTGGCAGTAGACAAGGGCCTTATCGAGGCGTCCTACGCGTTGGGAATGACACGGTGGCAGTCGATCATTCACGTAGTCCTGCCCAACGCGTTCAGGGTGGCCTTCAAGCCGTTGTCGAGTACATTTATCAACATGGTGTTGGGGACGTCGACCGCGGCGTCGATCACCGCAAGCGAATTGATGAACAGCGCCATCGTGCTGGCCGGCAACATTTTCAGGCCCTTCGAGATTTACAGCGTGATCTTCGTCGGCTACTGCCTGTTGACCTTCGTGCTATCCATTGTGGCCAACTTCATCGATTATCACTTCATATCGAAAACGGGCAAGATGAAGCGCGCCCTCTTGAATACGCAGGTGGGCCGATAATGGACGGCGCGCAGCTTTTCTTCACACCGCAGGCGTTCGAGCTCTCCGCCGGGGATTTTCTCTTCATGCTCAAGGCCGCAAAGACCACGATCGTGGCCACGGCGGCGTCGCTTCTCCTCGGGACGCTGCTGGGGTTCGCCCTGGGGTTGGTCGCGACCTTCAAGGTCCCGGTCGTAAACAAGCTGCCGTACGTCGTCATAGAACCACTCAGAAATTCGCCGCTGGTGGTCCAACTCTTCCTGCTGTACTACGGAATATCGATGCTGCTGAATATCAATTTCAACGCCTGGCAGGCGGCAATCATCACGCTGGGATTCAACACGGCAGCCTTCATTGCGGTCGTCGTGCGCTCGTCGATCGAGGCCATACCGCGCCATCAATGGGAGAGCGCCTATGCTCTCGGGCACTCCTATCCCTCTGCCTTCATGCACGTTATCTTCGGCCAGGCATTTCGCATATTCATACCGCCCGCGCTGAATATCTATATCTCTCAGCTGCACACGTCGTCGCTGCTGTCGTTTATCGGTTTCATGGAGATCACGCAAGCCGGGAAAGCGCTGACCATACGGACGCTGCGGCCGTTCATGATCTGGACGATCGTACTGCTGCTTTATTTCAGCATCTCATACCCGATGTCGCTGCTTGCCAGAAACCTGGAGAAACGATTCGCCTTCGTGACGGACGTCATCTCATCTGGCACGGAGGAGTAGAGAAATGGCCGTAATCGAGATCAAAGAGATCACAAAAAAATTCTCCGACAATACGGTGCTCGACAACATCACAATCGACCTGCACGACGAGGTGACGGCAGTCCTGGGGCCGAGCGGCTCGGGGAAAAGCACGCTGCTTCGCTGTATCAACGGGCTGGAGAAAATCCAGCAGGGGGACATCTTGGTCGACGGGGTCTCCGTGAAGCAGCGCGCCAACTTGAAAAAGATCAGGCGGTTCTGCGGCATGGTCTTCCAACAGTTCAACCTGTTCCCGAACCTCGACGTCCTGCAGAATATCACGCTCAGTCCGATCAAGATACTCGGGCGTGGACGAGCGGAGTCGGAGGAGCACGCTTACGCGCTGCTGGAAAAAGTCGGCCTGAAGGAAAAGGCCCGCCATTATCCAACTCAGCTTTCGGGAGGGCAGCAACAGCGGGTCGCGATTGCGCGAGCGCTCGCAATGACTCCCAAAATCCTGTTGCTCGACGAGGTTACGTCGGCCCTGGACCCCGAAATGACGGGGGACGTCCTGCTTATCCTCGAGCGTTTGGCCAGCGAGGGGACGACCATGATCATGGTCACGCACGAAATATCGTTCGCCCGCAGGGCCGCAAACCGCGTGCTGTTCATCGACAAGGGGCACATCGCCGCCGACATGCCGACCAATCAATTTTTCGAGATCGGCGACGGAAGGATCCAAAAATTTTTGCAACATGTGGAGTGAGGATAGACAACCATGATGATCTTCGTATGTTTTGCATTGATTCTATCGATATTCGCGCTTACGCTGCGAGCGGGAAGGGCGTTCGCCTGCACGACGGTCATCGTCGGCAAGAGCGCTTCCGCCACTGGAGAGGTGCTGGTGGGACACAACGAGGACTCCGACGGCCGCTATGTGATGCGATCGTACATCGTCCCTCCCGTATCCTCCGTGCGCGCGGAAGCGATGCGTTTCGAACCGTCGTCAGCAGCAATCGAGATGCCTCCGGAGAGAGCCGGGCTGTTCTGGTCGGAGGCGCGTACGCATTATCTGGAGGGTTCCTCGTTCTGCGATTTTTACATCAACACGAACGGCGTCGTGATTTGCAGCGACAGCTGCGGCCTCTCGAAGGAGGACAGACCGGAGATCACCGAGGGGGGCATCGGCTACGGACTCCGGCGTGCCGTGGCGGAAAGCGCCCGTAGCGCATGGAATGCCGTGGAAATTGCCACGAAATTGATCGATCGATACGGATATATCGGGAATGGCCGCTCATACCACTTCGCGGACAAGAACGAGGCCTGGGTTCTGCAGGTCGCGAAGGGCAAGCGTTACGCCGTAAAACGCGTTCCCGACGACGAGGTTTACCTGATTCCCAACTATTTTACGATTCATCGTCCGGGGGACGAGACGCCGCACCTGGAGGATCTGGTGGCCTACGCCGTGGAACGAGGCTGGTGCGACGACGTGGGCGGTTTCGATTTCGCCCGCGCTTATCAGGCCCCTGAAAGTTGCCGGGCGAAAAGCAGTATACACAGGCATATCAGAGGTTTGGAGATCATAGCCGGGCGGCCGTTCGCCCCCGATTCGGAGTTGCCCTTTTCGATCGAACCGCCCCGCAAAATCGGCGTCGACGACATCAAAAAAGTCCTGCGCACGCACTATGAGGGAACTGCCGATTATCTGCCGCAGCCGTATACGCCGCACACGATGGAACCGCGCCCCATCTGCGATCAGTCGACCCTTGAAAGCAATATCGTCCAGATCAGGAGTAACCCATCCGAGGCGCTCATTTGGCGCGCGCTCGGCAAAACCTGTCTGTCGCCCTACATTCCGTGGTATCTGGGCCTGGAGAAAGCGCCCGACGCCTTTGGACAGTACGACCACGAGAGGGCGCTGCGCAGCCATTTTTCGGCCCCGGCGTCGGATTTCGACTACATGAACGGCGGTTTGTGGCGCCACTACACCGACCTGCAGATGGCGACCGACCTGCTGTACGCGACGACGGCGGACGACGTGCGTCGCGAAATTATGGAATTCGAAAGGACCCTGGAGTCGAGGACCGCCGATTTCGAACGTTCCGCCGACCCGCGCAACTATGACAGCTTCGTGAACGAAGCCGCGTCGGATGCTCTGTCCTTGTTGAAGGATCTTTACGCCAAATTTGACGTGGCGGAAATGAGCGTCGCCAAGAAAGGCGATTCCGAAGCAACTCTGGTGGCGACGATCAATACCCGCCGCCATGAAAACATCGATATCGCGCCGGAAAAAATTCTTCTCGGTCCCTCGTACATATTCATCTCAAAATGGGCGACGGCCCGCCATGTAAAGCGCAGCGAAACCGCACTCGAAATCGAATTCGCCATTCCCGAGGATTGGAGAGAATTTTTAGTGCCTTGTCAAACCGACATATGGGCGGTGCTTGAAAACGAAAAGAGCGAGCGCACGATCGCTCGCGCCATCGTATCCTCCTTGTGATTTGAGGGCGGCCGGCGGCCGCCCTTTTTCTCTGCGTTCAACGGTCCAAGGTTGCGCAGCATCCCCCGGCGGCTTCCAGGGCCAGGGCGACGCCCGACAGGATCCCCGTGGCAAGATCCGTGCCCGACAGCGACCCGATCGATAAAATTTTGTCCAGTTTTTGGCTGTAGGTTCCCTCACCGGTGAACATGCTCTTCAAAAAGGCCGCGATATTCTCTCGCGGCCACCCCTCCGCAGCGTGTCGAATTTCCCAGGCGCCGATGTCCGTGGTGCTCGCAGCCGCAAACGCCGCTACCTTTCCACCGGCCTCGGCCCAGCTCCAAAGCGGCCCCCCGGGGATATGAAAGGTAAGCAGCAGGCCGCTCAGGTAGTCGTCCCCGGAGGGCGTCAACCCGTAGCCCAACCCCAGCAGCCCCCTGGCGGCGGCGAGAAAGGCCCCCTCGTCTCCGGAGCGAACCGCCGCCTCCATGGCCCCCCGGCCTTGCGTCAGTTTCGAAATCATGAGTTGAGCGTCCCCACTCTGCGGTTCGGCGGGAGCCAGCATACCGCCCGGCATTCCCTTCCGCCGCAGTTGCAGAAGGCAATCCCGAAGCGCCCGCTGTAGCGGCCGGGTATCCGCCGGCCAGGGCGCCAGGCACAGCGGCAGGGTGCGAAGCGAGCGAAAGGCGAGCCGCGCCTCCTCGCCGAGGGACAACATCCGTGCCCCGAGCACCACCGGCGTGCCCGGTGGCACCTCTTGCCCCTCCAGGGAGGGAAGGGAGGTTACGACCGTCTCGTGGGCACAGTCGACCTGGCTGGAGGTCAGACAGTACAGCCTGCCGCTGCGATCCTCCCGCCAGTTGATCACATTGCGGAAGACGCTGTGTACTCTGCCGGCGAGCGTTTCCTCCGCCAGGAGGGCTGCCAATCCCTCCTCCATCGCGACGTCGATCGCGATCTCCAATCGCTCCTTCACGCCGTTTTCACCTTGCCGCCCATCGGCCATCCTCCTCGACTGCCGTCCTCAGTTGCTTCTTGTCCATATCATAATACCGCATCGAATGACAGGGCGACGAGCCGAAAGTCATGTCCGAAAACAGCCAGATTTTTTCGAAAAACGTGATATAAATAAACGAGCACGAGAAAGGGGCGAAAAAGAATGTTAAACGACGGCGGGCTGTACGCGGCATTCAAGGCGAAGGATACGCGTTTCGACGGGCGCTTCTTCGTCGGCATATCGTCCACGGGGATCTACTGCCGCCCCGTATGCCGGGCGAAGCAGCCCAAGGCCGAGAACTGCGCGTTTTACAAAACGGCGGCGGAGGCCGAGCAGGCCGGGTATCGACCGTGCCTTCTCTGCAGGCCGGAGCTAGCCCCCGGCACTTCGAGAACCGACGCCACCGCCAGCCTGGCCTATCGAGCAGCGAGAATGCTGGAGGAGAACTGCGGGAACGGAGGGAGCCTGGACGAACTGGCCGGGCGGCTCGGCTGTACCGACCGACACCTGCGCCGCGCCTTCGCTGCGACGTACAACGTTTCGCCGGTTCAGTACCTGCAGACGTGCAGGCTGCTCCTCGCAAAAAACCTGCTCACGGACACGGACCTGTCCGTGCTCGAGGTCGCGATGGCAGCCGGCTTCGGCAGCTTGCGGCGCTTCAACGACCTCTTCAAAGGACGCTACAACCTCTCGCCGACCGCCCTTCGAAAACGGACGCCGGAGGAGCGAAAGCGCGGCGGCGATATGACGCTGGCGCTGGGCTATCGCCCTCCCTATCGCTGGGAGGAGCTGCTGAGCTTTCTCGCCGGGCGCGCGATCTCCGGAGTCGAGGTCGTGAGAGAGGGGGAATACCTGCGCACCGCCCATCTCGTGACCGCCTCGGGGAAACGTCTGTTCGGCTGGGTGCGCGTGGGGCACAGGCCCGAAAAGAACGCGCTGGCCGTGGCGGTGAGCGAATCCCTGTTGCCCGTACTGCCGCAGGTACTGGCGCGGATTCGGCGTCTGTTCGACCTGTACTGCGACCCGGACGCGGTGTACGAGACGCTCTCGTCGATGAACGAGGTACGCCCCGGCCTCTGCATTCCAGGGACGCGCCTGCCGGGCAGCTTCGACGCCTTCGAAATGGCGGCGCGGGCGGTGCTGGGACAGCAGATCACCGTAAAGGCCGCGGGCACGCTGGCCGCGAGGATCGTCGGCGCCTACGGAACGCCCGTCCGAACGGAGATCGAGGGCCTGACTCACGTCTTTCCCTCGCCTGAAGATATATTGGCCCTGGGGGAGCCGATCGAAAACCGTCTCGGCCCACTGGGCGTGATCGCGGCACGGGCAAGGACGATTTACGAACTCGCGCGCGCAATCGTTCGAAAGGAAGTCGATTTCGACCTCTGCGCGCAGCCGGAGGAGGAGATGAGAAAACTGACGGCGATTCGCGGCATCGGAAGCTGGACGGCGCAGTATATCGCGATGCGCGCGATGGAGTGGCCGGACGCCTTTCTCGAGACGGACGCCGGCGTAAAAAAGGCGCTCGCGCCTCATGCGCCGAAAGAGCTGCCCAAGATGGCGGAGGCGTGGCGGCCATGGCGCAGCTACGCTACGATCAACCTTTGGAACGCGCTGTAAAGGAGGACTGAAAATGTATTATTCGACAACCTGTCCGTCTCCTGTGGGCAGGATCACGCTCGCAAGCGACGGCAAGGACCTCGCCGGCCTGTGGTTGGAGGGGCAGAAATACCACGGGGACACCATATCGGGGCAGATGGCGGAGAAAGACGACCTGCCGATATTCGAGGCCGCGAAAAAATGGCTCGATCGCTATTTCGCGGGCGAAAAGCCCGCCGTCTCCGAACTGCCGATGGCCCCGATCGGCGGCGAATTCCGCCGGGGGGTGTGGGATATTCTGTGCGCGATCCCGTACGGCAAGGTCGTCACGTACGGTGATATCGCCAGAAAAATGGCCGCGAAAATGAACAGAGAGAGCATGTCCAGCCAGGCAGTGGGCGGGGCCGTCGGACACAACCCCATCTCGATCGTCATCCCCTGCCACCGCGTCGTCGGTTCGAACGGCAGCCTGACGGGCTACGCCGGAGGCATCGGCACGAAGATCAAACTGCTGGAGCTGGAGGGCGTCGATTTGTCGGGGCTCTTTGTGCCGAGGAGGGGCACCGCACTCTGATGGATGTCCACGTCACCGTTTGCCCTTCGCCAACTCCATCATCATCGAGAGCGCCGCGTAGACGATGACGGCGGCGACGACCCACTGGAGCATCGACACATTGAGGCTCTTGACGATGTAGACCGCGATCAGCACGCCGACCAGGCCGACCGTGGAGGTCAGCAGCGTGATCTTGCGTGAGTAGCGGTCGAACTTCACGAACTGCATACTGCCGACGGGAACGGAGAAGGTGCACGCCCCCATCATGATGGGGAAGGCGACGCCGGGGTTGAGCCCGAGGGCGTAGACGGTCGCCATGGTGAGCGCGTACGAGCCGATGCCGACGTTGTTCAACGCCCCGTATATCAGCGAAAGAACGGTCAGAAGGGCCAGCTTCCATCCGTGCAGCCCAACCTCCCGACCGCCTGACGGCAAGAGGCCAAATTTGCCGAGAAGAAGCAGCGCAGCCGCAACCAGAAGGCCGGTGATGATGAATTTTTTGATGAGCGTCACGTCCATGCGGACGACAAAGCGGGGCCCCAGGTAAGCGCCCACAACCTGCGCGCCGATGCAGAGCGTCAGCGTGGCGAGTTCTACCTCGATGGAGGAGATATAGGCCAGCGCCATGACCGCCACGGGGATGACGCACTGCGTATTCAGCGTACCGGGAAGCTTCGCGTCCTCGACCCATTTCATATGCCGATAGAGCACTGTGCTGATCGCGAAGTCCGAGATGCCGAAGGTGGACAGGAAGAAGACGACGCCCGACGATACGCCCTGCGCCAGGGTCTCGGGGACATTGCGAAACAACTCGCCGCCCACCTCGGCCTTGTGTCGGATCAGGTCTCTGACGAAGACAAACGCAAAAGCGGCGTTGACGGCTACAACCAGCAGCAGGATAACGGATACGGGCGACATGCGGGGCACCTCCTCGGGGGTGTTTACGACATTCCGGCACGGAGAAATTGCCGCTCCAACATTGCATCAGCGCATTCTCAAAGCTGGTGACGATTATATGCGGATTTTGCGGTCGGGGGGTTGGGCGAAATACGGGCAGGGAATTACGGCATTGATGTATTTTAGAACATCGACAGCAGCCGATAATACCCCACCATCAATCTACGACGAGATCAATCATCCTTCCCGAACCCGCTGAAGCGCCCCCGCACAAACCACCCGGGTGGAGTATACTGGCGTCGCTACCTCGGGAGGGATTCGCATGAAGTTAACCGTTCTCGTCGACAACAACACGCTGATAGACCGCTACGACCTCGGCGAGCCGGCCGTCTCGTACTACATCGAGGATGGCGGGGGGGAAATTCTCTTCGACACCGGGTACTCGGATATCCTGATCCACAACGCGGAGGCCCTCGGCGTCGATCTGTCGTCCGTCGATACGATCGCGATCTCGCACGGGCACGACGATCACACGCGCGGTCTGCGGTTCCTGTTCGAGCGCTTCGACCTCTCGCGGGCAAAAGTCGTCGCCCACCCCGCCGCGTTCGAGAGAAAAATTTACGAGGGCGGCGACATCGGCGCGCCCTTTTCGGCGGAGGAGATGGGGAGAAGGTGCCGGCTGCTCCTGACGCGCGAGCCGTATAAACTCGGCGAGAACGTCACGTTCCTCGGCGAAATACCGCGCCTGCACGACTTCGAGGGGAGACGCCCGGTCGGGCACGATCCCTTAACGGACGACACGGCGCTGGCGTACAGAGGCGAGCGGGGGCTCTTTGTCGTCACCGGATGCTCGCACAGCGGCATCTGCAACATCGTGGAGCACGCGAAGAACATCTGCGGCGACGAGCGCGTCGTCGGGGTCATCGGCGGATTCCACCTGTTCGGCGTCACCTCTCAGCTCGAAGAGACGATCAAATACTTCGAGAAAAATAACATTACCGAGCTCTACCCATGCCACTGCGTCTCCTTCGACGCGAAGGCCGAGATCCACCGGCACATCCCGATCCACGAGGTCGGCGTCGGACTGACGCTCGAGATGTAAACGACGGCCGCGCCGTGTTTGACAGAAAACATCGAGGTCGCTACACTATCATTGTCCTTCTCGGGGCGGAGTGAAAGTCTCCACCGGCGGTGTTCCGAGGTCCTCGGAGAGCCCGCGAGTCGGCCTGTCGCACAGCAGGCCGATTGATCCGGTGAAATGCCGGAGCCGACGGTTACAGTCCGGATGAAAGAGAATGGCCTGTTCACCTCTCATGCTTTCCGCCCCGATTGAGACAAATTATTGATCCTGTGATCGGGGAGGCAATACCATGAATCGGAATTTGCTGGAAGATTTCGGAGACTCGGAGACGCGCGTCGTTCGCGCGCTGGAATCGCTGTACCGAGGCAACGGCGTGATCGTGGTCGACGACGAGAGCCGCGAGAACGAGGGCGACGTCATCTACGGCGCGAGGACGCTGACCGTTGGGCAGATGGCGCTGATGATCCGAGAGACGAGCGGCATCGTCTGCCTCTGTCTGCCGCCGGAAAAGGTGAAGAGCCTCGACCTGCCGATGATGACGGAGCGCAACACCAGCGCGCACGGCACAGCCTTCACCGTCTCGATCGACGCCGCCGCCGGCGTCACCACGGGCGTATCGGCGGCCGACCGCGTGGCCACGGTGAAAGCGGCGACGGCGGACGGCGCGCGCCCGGAGGACCTGAGCCGCCCCGGCCACATCTTCCCCCTGGTCGCGAAGCCGGGCGGCGTGCTGGAGCGCCGGGGGCACACGGAGTGCGTCGTCGACCTGATGCGCCTCGCTGGCCTGCACCCCTACGGCATCCTCGGCGAGGTCACCAACCCCGACGGCACGATGGCCCGTCTGCCGGAGCTGGTTCCCTTCGCCCGTAAGAACGCCCTGCCCCTGCTGAGCGTGGAAGACGTCTGCGGATATCGGAAAAAGTACAGTGCGTAAAATCTGCGGGGGGGCGCCGCGGTCAGCGCCCCCCCCCCCGTGGTGCATCGCCTCTTCGCCAATTCCGGAAAATCCATTATCCCTCCCTATTCCCAGCTCTGCAGCTCGATCAGGTTGCCCTCGATGTCCCGGACATAGACGAACGTCGCGCGTTTTCCGCCGGGATACTCCTTCGTCACCATCTCGCCCAGCGCGCTGCCGCCCGCGCGCAGGACGGCCCGCAGGGCCTCCTCAACGTCGTTCGTCGAAAACGCGATGTGCGCGATGCCGAACTGGTTGATCCCGTGCCGTTCGGCCTCCCGGGGCTTGCCGTACGAAAAAATTTCCAGCGTCGGCCCCTCCCCCTCCTCGTATCCCGGCATGGCGAGGTGTTCCCCCTCGATATGCGCGCCCCCTAATCCCGTCAGGGCGTCGAGCCACCCGCCGCTCAGATCTCGAGCAGGGGGAATGGGCTTCATGCCGAAGACATCCTGATAGAAACGGGACAAACGCCGCCAATCCCTTGCGACGATATTCGTGTGTACGTACTTCATTTCGACAGACATGGCCATCTCTCCTTCGGGCTTCGAGGCTGTGCGCTCAATTATAGGTGATTCGGTTATACTATGTTCGCAAGATTGTAAGATGAAGAGGTGGCTCGATGGCAAGGTTTTTTATTTTCGGCGTGGGCAACGTGATCCTGCGTTTCAAACCGCGGGAGTTCCTGCGGGATATGGGCTATTCCGAAGAGGAGGCGGAGGCGATCCGCAGGACGATGTCGTGCTTCTACTGTATGTTCGCGCCCGTCGAGGGGACCGCCGACTTGCTCCACGAGCTCGAACGGGCGGGACACGGGCTCTACTATCTTTCAAATTTCCACGAGAGGGCGTCGAAGTTCGTCGTCGCCAAGAACCCCGTCTTCTCTCTCTTCGCGGGCGGACTTTTCTCATGGCAGGTGAAACGGTTGAAACCGGCCCCGGAAATCTACCGGGCGCTGCTTGACCGGTACGGCCTCGATCCGCGCGACTGCGTCTTCGTCGACGACGTGGCGGAGAACGTCGCGGCGGCGACGGCGCTCGGCATGGACGGCGTTCTCTTTACGACGCCCGGGGTGCTGAGAGAATACCTGACTTCCAACGGGGGAGAGGTTTGCGCATGCAACGGGAGAGCGTAAGAATCGCGCGGCTCGTCTGGGGCCTTTTTCTGTACTCCGTGGGGATCGTGCTGACGGTCCACGCGAACCTCGGCGTCGCGCCGTGGGACGTGTTCCACCAAGGGGTCAGCCGTCAACTGGGGATCACGTTCGGGATGGCCAGCGTCCTCGTCTCGGTCGCCGTCGTCGGCATATCCGTGGTGATGAGGGAGCACGTCGGCTTCGGCACGCTCTGCAACATGATCCTGATCGGGGCCTTCGTCGACGTGCTGATGCTGGGAAAGATGATACCGGAGGCGCACACGTTTACAGCCGGCCTCGCCATGATGGTCGCCGGGCTGTTCATGATCGCTTTGGCAAGCTACTTCTACATGGGCGCGGGGTACGGCGCGGGACCGAGGGACTCGCTGATGGTCGTGCTGACCAGGCGCACGGGACGCCCTGTCGGGCTCTGCCGCGCCGGCGTCGAGGGCGTCGCCCTCTTCTGCGGCTGGCTGCTGGGCGGGCACGCGGGCATCGGTACGGTGATCTCCGCGCTCGGCGTCGGCTTCGCGGTGCAGATCGTCTTCTCGCTGCTGCATTTCGACGTCCAGACGATCCACCAGGAGACCTTCGCCGAGACCTGGGGACGTTTCATGAAAGCCGCCCGGTGGCGGCGCTGAACAATAGGCCGATCATTTTCAATGTGATCGTTTTCTTTTGTAGGGGCAAACAGTGTTCGTCCGCTTAACCCTGAATGAATCATGATTCTTGGCGGGCGCACACTGTGCGCCCCTACGTGTAATAATGGACTATTACGACTTTCAGGCGCCTTTTTTCATCTCTCCGATCGCCTCGGCGAGGCGCTTCGCCCCCTCCTCGATGACCTCCGGCTGCGAATAGGTGAAGTTCATCCGGCCGTAGCGACGGCCGCGCGCGGGGTCGATGCAGAACGGGAGCGCCGGGATGAAGGCGACCTTCTTCTCGAGCGCTCGCCCGGCGAGCTCCACCGCGTCGATCTCGCCGAAGTCCAGCCAGAAAAAGAACCCCCCCTCCGGCGTCACCCACTTCACGCCATGCGGCGCGAGGTACTTCGCAAAGGCGCTCTGCATCGCGTCGCGCTTCACACGGTAGTTGTTCGTGATGTTCGGGATATGTTCGTCGAGGTAGCCCTTGCGGCAGTATTCGTAGACGAGCGCCTGGTTGATCGGGCTCGAACAGATGTCCGAGAACTGCTTGAAGATCGTCATCTGCCGGATGATGCTCCTGGCGCCGATCACCCAGCCGATCCGCACGCCCGGCGAGAGGATCTTCGAGAAACTGCCCGCGTAGATCGTGTTTCCCCCGCCGTCGAACGAAAACAGGCTCGGCAGGTGTTCGCCGTCGTAGCGCACGTAGCCGTACGGGTCGTCCTCGAGGACTCCGACTCCGTAGCGGTCGGCGATCTCGGCCAGTTTTTTGCGGCGCTCGACCGTCATGGTGGCCCCCGCCGGGTTCTGGAAGTTCACGATCGTATAGATAAACTTGACGGTCCGCCCCGACGCCCGAATGCGATCCAGCAGGGCCGGCAGTTCATCCACGATCATACCGTGCCCGTCCATCGGGACGGTCTCGAAGGCGGCGCCGTGGCTCTCGAACACGGAGAGCGCGGAGAGATACGAGGGATCCTCCGTGACGATCACGTCCCCCCCGTCGATCGTGGCCCAGCAGAGGAGGTCGAGCACCTGCTGCGAGCCGGTCGTGAGGATGATCTCGTCGAGGCCGACGGCGCGTCCGAGGCGGGGCTTCTGCCACGCGGCGAGGAACTCGCGCAGCCGGGAGTCTCCTTCGGTGGTGCCATACTGCATCAGGTCCGCCCCGTCCTCCTTCATGACGTGGACGCCCTCGTAAAATTTGTCCACGGGGAAGACCTCCGGCGCCGGCATGCCCCCCGCGAACGAGATCATGCCCGGTTCCTTCACCACGCTCAGAATCTCGCGGATCGGAGAGGGGCGAATGCCCTTTGCCACCTCGCTGAACGTGCCCTTCCATACCTCGCCGAATTCCTTCAATCGACTCACCCCTGTCCAGGAAATTTTGATAAACGGAACGATACACGCCATTTCGAAAAAACGCAAGACGCTGGCACCGGGCGCCTTGCGCACCACGGGCTTCTTCGTCAGCAAATTCTCGGCAACCCCTCGCCCCTCAGCCTGCGCAGCAGACGAAGACCTCCCACTCGGGTTTTGAGGACGACGCCGCCGCCCTTTTCCACCCTCCCGATCAGCGCCGCCTTTTCCCCGTACTTCGCCACCCGCATGGCAGCCAGGGCAACATCCGCTTTTTTCGCGGGGACGACGGCCACAAGCTTTCCCTCGTTTCCCATATAGAGCGGGTCCAGTCCCAGGATATCGCAGAAGCCCCGCACCTCTCGACCGAGCGGAATCAGGTCCTCCGAGATTGCGATGCGGCACTCGCCCGCGTCGGCGATTTCATTCAAAACCGTCGCCAGGCCGCCTCGCGTGACGTCACGCATGGCGTGCACGGAGATACGGGCTCTCCGCAACGCTTCCACGACGGCGTTCAGCGGGGCGACGTCGCTTTCGATGCCATTGCGAATCCCCATCCGCGCGCTCATGATACAGGCGTGGTGCGCCCCCAGTTCGCCGGAGAGGAGCACGGCGTCCCCCTCCCGGGCGTTCGAGACTCGGATCGGCCTCTCCACCAGCCCGACCCCGGCGGTGTTGACCATCATCCCGCCATCGCCCTCGATCACCTTCGTGTCGGCCGCGACGATCCTCACACCCGCCTCTTTCGAGGCGGCCCGAATCGAGGCGAGGATTCTCTCCAGATCGTCCGTCTCGAGGTTCTCCTCCAGGATAAAGCCCATCGAGAGGTACTTCGGACGGGCGCCCATCACCAGCAGGTCGTTGACCGCCCCGCACACCGTCAACCTTCCGATGTCGCCGCCGGGAAAAAAAAGCGGCTTCACGACGAAGCTGTCGGTCGTGAAGGCGATCCTTCCGGGCGCGGGCAGGATCGCCGCGTCCTCCATCCTGCCCAGGATCGGGTTATCCAGGTAGCGGCCGAAAAATTTCCGGATCAGCTCGTCCGTCTCCCGGCCGCCGTTTCCGTGCGCAAGCTCAATCTTCATCGCCAAACTCCTCGTACCAGATTCCGCAGGCGCCCTCGGCGGAGATCATGCACGGCCCCTGGGGGTTCGATGGCGTACACGCCCGCCCGAACAACTGGCAGGCAGAGGGGCGGACGCGGCCCAGGATGACGTCGGCGCAGCGGCAGGCGGTCGGTTCGTCGTCCTCGATCTCGCGGCTCCCCGCGTCGAGGTGCGCATACTCCTCCTTCAGGTAGAGGCCCGAATCCCCGATCCTGCCGATCCCGCGCCAGTACGCGTCGCCCACGTCGAAGCAGCGCGCGATCGCCGCCTGCGCCTCCCGGTTGCCCTGTTCCGAGACGACGGCGCCGTAAAAATTTTCGACCGAGGGGCGCCTTTCCGCGCACTGTCGGACGATCTCGTATATCGCGCGGACGATCTGCTCCCCCTCGAAGCCGGCGACGACGAAAGGCTTTCCGTATCGCTCCCCCAGCGGCGCGAACGCCCTGCGGCCGGTGACGACGGCGACATGCCCCGGACAGAGGAAGCCGTCGACGCTCTCGGTTGCGCAGACGTACTCGATGGCCGGTATCGTGCGCTTGATCGAGGTGAGCAGCCGCAGGTTGCGGATATTCTCCCGCAGCAGCTCCTCGACCAGCGCGGCAAAGACCGCCGCCGTCGTCTCGAACCCGATCGCGGCGAAGACGAACTGCCGCTCGGGATTTCGCGCGGCCGTCTCCATCGCCTGAAAGGGCGAGTAGACGATCCGCACCCTCCCCCTCGCCCGGCCGAGGCTCGTCGTCCGCCCCGGGACCTTCAGCATATCGCCGAAGGTCAACACCGTGCAGGCCGGATCTGTCGCGAGGGCCGCCAGTCTCTCGACATAGGAGGCCTGCGTAACGCAGACGGGGCACCCCGGCCCCGAGACCAGTTCGATCCTCTCGGAGAGACAGCTCCGCAGTCCGCTCCTGGCGATCGAGCGGGTGTGCGTTCCGCACACCTCCATGATCTTGAGCGGCGCGCCGTCGTACGATGCAAGCGCTTCGAGCATTTCAGAGGCGCTCGTTTTCATCTCTCTCCATCGCCTCTATCTCGCGCCAGAGCGACACGATTTCGTCGTTCGTCTCCTGCTTCACCACTTCGATGGCGCAGCCGGCGTGGACCAGAACGTAATCGCCGACGCCCGCCCTCACGAGGGAAACGTTCACGTCGCAGACGTTGCCCTGGAAATCGACCTGGGCGAACCTGCCGTCTATCGAAAGAATCTTCCCCGACGTCGCCACGCACATCGTCACACACCACCCTGTCCTTCATATCCTTCAGCCGCCAGATAAGCCTGCCCCAGGCCGATGCAGCCGTCGTTGGGGGGATAGAGAATATTCCGGTAGACGAGGAAGCCGTCCGCCGCCAGCCGGCGAGTAACCGCCGCCAGCAAGAGCCCGTTCTGAAAGACGCCGCCCGAGAGGGCGACGACGTTCACGCCCTCCCGCTCTCTGACGCGGCGACAGACTTCGAGCGTCATATCCGCGATCGCGAGATGGAAACCCAGGGCCAGGGGCCCGATGCGCTCCCCTTGCTTTCGATCTCGAAGCGTCTCCAGTATATTCCGAAAGTCGATTTCGATGCCACCGCTCTCTCCCTCAAAGAGCGCGAACGACATCGGGCAAGGAGGCACTCCCTCATCCGCCGCCTTCTGTGCCTCGCGCTCCAGAAGAGTCGCACACTCGCCCTCGTAGCCGTTTCGCCCGCAGATCCCCAGCAGGCAGGAGGCGGCGTCAAAGAGGCGCCCCATGCTGGAGGTGCGGACGGTATTCACGCCCGCCACGAGGGCGGCCTCGACGATCGCTCTCTTCTCACGGTCGCCGGAAGTTGGAGGGAGACCGTTCGAGAGCAGCAGGCAGAGCGCCGTCCGCTCGGCGTCCTTCATGGAGTCGTCGCCTCCGAGGATCGTGGCGTAGCGCAGGTGGGCGACGCGGTCGAAGCGCCCGCCGCGCCGGAGAAAGAGCTCCCCGCCCCATACGCACCCGTCGGTTCCGTACCCCGTGCCGTCGAACGCGACGCCGATGGCGGGCTCGCGCAGCCCGTGCTCCGCCAGCACGGCCCCGATGTGGGCGTGGTGGTGCTGGACGTAGGTGACGGGGACGCCGAGCTCCCGTGCCGCCTCTGCGCTGTAATAACCCGGATGCGGGTCGCAGACGGCGCAGTCGGGGGTGAAGCCGAACAGGCGGAACCAGCCGGCGATCATGCCCCGATACCGCTCGTTCACCCTCAGGTCCGCCAGGTCCCCGACGTGCGGCCCCACGTAGGCCAGATCGCCTTCGAGGAGGCAGAAGGAGCTCTTGAGGTCGCCCCCGGCGGCAAAGATCCTTCGGGCCCCCCCACGGTCGAGTCGCAACGGAACGGGTGTGTATCCGCGCCCGCGGCGAAGGACTTGTGTCTCGCCGCCCGCGATCCGCGCGACGGAGTCGTCCAACCCCCGCAAAATTTTTCGCTCGTGATAGAGGATGCCGATTCCGATGGCGTCGGCGAGCGCCAGCATCTCTCCGTCGTCCGTGGCGATCGGCGCGTCGCTCTCGTTGCCGCTGGTGAAGACCAGCGGCCCGCAGCGGGCCGTCAGCAAAACTTGAACGGGCGTGTAGGGGAGAAAGCAGCCGCAGCAGAGGGCTCCCCCCGCGACGCCGTCGCAAAAGGTGTTTTCGCGAAACCGCAGCAGCACGATCGGCCTCTCGGTCGAGCGCAGCAGCTCCTTCTCCCGTTCATCGACGAAACAGGCCGACTCGATTGACTCCATGTCGGGAAACATGACGGCGAAGGGTTTCCGGTCGCGTCCTTTATGCCTTCGCAGCGCCGAGAGGGCGCCTTCGTCATAGGGGGAACAGACCAAGTGGTACCCGCCGATCCCCTTGACGGCGACGACGGCGCCGCCACACAGAGCGCTCGCGGTTTTTTCGAGGGCCTCCTCATGGGTGTACGCCCCGTCGGGGCCCCGATATATGCTGTAGGGGCCGCACTCCCTGCATGAGACGGTCTGCGCGTGGCAGCGGATGTCGGAGGGCTCGACATACTCCTCCCGGCAGGCGTCGCACATCGGAAATGCGGCCATCGTCGTGTTCTCTCTGTCGTAGGGAAGTCCGGTTACGATCATGTAGCGGGGGCCGCAGGAGACGCAGCTGATGAAGTGGTGCCCGGCGCGCCTGTTTCCCGCTTCGTTCATCTCGGACAGGCAGCGCTCGCAGACGGGGAGGTCGGGAGAGATAAACGTTCCACGCCCCCGCGGGGTCACGTCGCTCTTCCAGATGGCGAAGTCGACGGCTTCGAACGGCTCGGCCTCGGCGATCTCCATCGCGTCGATTCTGGCGTGCGGAAGGCGAATGCTCCGGAGCTCCCCCTCGAAAATTTCCACGGTGCTCTTTTCGCCCGCGACGAGAATTTCGACCGCGCCGTCGTTGTTTCGAACGCCGCCCACAACCCCGAGGCGCCGCGCAAGGTTCAAGACATGGGGCCGGAACCCCACTCCCTGCACGAGGCCGGTCAGGATTATTTTGCGATAGATCGTCTCGCCATTGTTTCCACGCATTTTGCCAGCTCTTCCAACCCTTCGCCACCCGTACAGGAGACCCGGAACAGATCGAGGGAGCGGTTGAGCGCCCGGACGCCCTTCGTGAAATACACCTCGTCGAAGGAGACGTACGGCACGAGGTCGATCTTGTTGAGGACGAGGATGTCCGCCTTTTCGAAGGCGAGGGGGTACTTGTACGGCTTGTCGCTGCCCTCCGTCACGGAGCAGACGAGGATCTTGACGTGCTCCCCGATCATGAACTCCGCCGGGCAGACGAGGTTGCCGATGTTCTCGATAAAGAGGTACGGCTTGCGGGCGTCAAGCTCCTCCACCGCCTCGGCGATGGCCGGCGAATCCAGATGACAGGCCCCTCCCGTGTTGATCTGGTGCGTCCGGACGCCGAGCGACCGCATGGCCCTCGCGTCGATATCCGATTCGATGTCCCCCTCGATCACAAAGCAGCGGTCGGTCCCCAGATGTCCGATCAGTCCCGTCAACACCGACGTCTTGCCGGCGCCGGGAGCGCCCATGACGTTCGCGGCAAACGTGCCGCCCGCTGTCAATCTCTCGTTGAGCGCTCGCGCCAGTTCTTCGTTCCGCGCGTACACGGACTCCATGGCGCTGATTTTTTTCTCTTCCCTGTTCTCCGTCATGTCAATGCACCGCTTCCCGTTCCACGCGCTCCGCCGTGATTTCCTCGATGTAAAACTCCCGCCCGATCTCCGTCGGGAGGCCCTGCCCGTCGCAGTGGGGACACTGAAACGAAAGGGGCTGCCGCTTGAAGAGAGCGCCGCACTTCTCGCACCGCAGCATCGGCTCCACGCGCCGGACGATCAGCTCCGCGCCCTCGCAGGCCGTTCCCTCCGCGATGATGTCGAAATAGAGCCGGATGCACTCGGCCAGATATCCCGCGTAATCCCCCACGACCAGGCGAATCGCCGTCACCCGCTCACCCGCCCCGGCGTGGCCGCCGGCGATCCGCACGATCTCCTCGGTGGCCGGGTACTCATGCATTCGTGAAGACGTCTTTGCCTTTTTCGAAAGCCGCGTCCGTCTGCGCCGTCTCCATCCGAAGGCACTTCTTCGGACATACTTCCACACAGCAGCCGCACTGTATGCACCGGAAGCGCTCGATCGTCCAGGTACTCTCGGCCTTCGTCACCTCGATCGCCTTGGTGGGACAGCGCCTCGCGCACGCGCCGCAGTAGATGCAGTCGCCGATCGCGATTGCGATATGCCCCCTCGTTCGCGGTTTGACGTGCCCAGCCAGCTCCGACACGGCGATCGTCTCGGGCTTCTTGAAGAGGCTGGCGACGATCGTCTTCGTTATGGAGAAGAAAGACATCCCGACTCCTCCGCGCCTACCGTTCCGTGCAGCTGATGCACGGGTCGATGGTCAGGATCAGGATGGGCACGTCGGCCAGATCGCAGCCCCCCAGCGTCTCGACGAGCGCCGGCAGGTTGGCGAAGGTCGGCGTTCTGACGCGCATACGTTCCAGGTTCTTCGTCCCGTTGCCCTTGGTGTAGTAGATGACCTCGCCCCGCGGCTGTTCGAGGCGCGCGAAATACTCGCCGTTCGGGTTGCCCGCCACTTTGACGTCGAGCGCGCCGTCGCCCGGTATCCTGGCGATGCACTGTTCGACCAGGTCGATCGACTGAAAGATCTCGCGGATGCGGACGCGCATCCGCGCATAGCAGTCGCCCTCCGTCTCGAGGATCGGCTCGAAGTCCAGCTGCGGATACGCGGCGTAGCCGATCTTCCGAATGTCGATGCCGACGCCGCTCGCCCGCGCCATCGGGCCGACCGCCCCCAGACCGTAGGCGGTTTTTTTGTCCAGGACGCCCACGCCGACCGTCCTGTGTTTGACGGACGAATCGCGCAGAAAGACCTCCGTGATGTCGCGCAGCTCGCCCTGAAAATCGCGCAGGGTCTTCGAGATCGTCGCCAGCATGTCGGCGTCGACGTCCCTCCGGACGCCTCCGATCTTGCAGACGGAGAAGATCACGCGCCCACCGGTCGTCAGGTCGAACAGGTCCAACACCCGTTCGCGGAGCCGCCAGGCGTGCATGAACAGACTCTCGAAACCGAACGCGTCCGCGAAGAGCCCCAACCACAGGATATGACTGTGCACGCGCGAGAGTTCCGCCCACAGCGTACGCAGGAATTCCGCGCGGGGCGGAAGCGAGAGCCCCATGACGTTCTCCACGGACATACAGTAGCCCATGCCGTGCATGAAACTGCAGATGCCGCAAATGCGCTCCGCCACGTAGACGTACTCCTGAAAATCCTTCTTTTCGACAAGCTTCTCGAGCCCTCTGTGGATGAACCCGATGGAGGGGATCGCCTTCACGACCTTCTCATCCTCCAGAACCAGATCCAGATGAATCGGCTCCGGGAGGACCGGATGTTGCGGACCAAAGGGAATGATCGTCTGTTTTCCCACGGTTATCGACCTTTCTACTCTACCGGGCGCTTTGGGGTGAGACGAGAGTACGAACCGGTTTTAACGTTTCACCCTTTAGACCCCTGATTTCAAATTTACTTGAAGGGCGTCTTCACGGCGGTCCTGTAAAAATTCCCTGCGTAATCGACGTTGATGTTGACGATGTTCACGCCGAACAGATCCCTGATCTCGTTTTCGTACAGGAAAGCGTAGGGGTAGACCGCACCGATGCTCTCCACTTCCTCGCCCTCCACGACGTGCAGCCTGAGGTTCACGAGGCGATAGTCGAGGTCGAAGGAGTAGGTGAGTTCGTACCCATCCTTCTTCGTACAGCATACCTGAACGAGGCGGTACCCCTGCTCCGCCAGGCCCGCCGCCTTCTCGAAAAGCTTGATTTTGTCGACGACCAGGATCGCCCCTCCCTCAGGCACAGCGATTCGCCCCCCTGCCCTGCTTGTATTTTTCCTCAAGGACACCCAGTACTTTCGCCACGCCCGCGATGATGTTCTCCGGTCGCGCCGCGCACCCCGGCACGTAGACATCGACGGGGATCACCCTGTCGACCCCTCCGAGTATGTTGTAACACTCGGCGAATATCCCGCCCGTGGCGGCACAAATGCCGACCGCGACGACCGCCTTCGGGTCCGGCATTTGTTCGTAGAGCTGCCTGATCACGGGTATATTCTGCTCGTTGACGCTGCCGGTGATCAACAGGATATCGGCGTGTTTCGGGTTGCCGGTATTGATAATACCCAGCCGCTCGACGTCGTACAGAGGCGTCAGGCACGCGAGGACTTCGATGTCGCAGCCGTTGCAGCTGGAGCCATCGTAATGCAGAATCCACGGAGATTTCTTGAAAAAAGCCATCGGGCATACGCTCCTCAGTGAAACGCCAGCGAACGGATAAACGAATACCCGTACAGGTTGACGAGCCCGACCGTCGCCGTGATCGCCCAACTGAGCTTCAGTGCCGTCTCCCACTTCACCCTCGCGAACGCGTTGTCGGAGAGGATCTCGAGGAAATAGACCGCGGCACAGGCGAGGAGGCCGAGCAGCCAGGAATACGGATTGTCGTAGACGAAAAACAGGAAGACGAACCCCATCGCGAACATCGTCTCGTACCAGTGTGCAACCTCGACCATCGCCAGGCAGACCCCGGTCAGCTCCGTCGTCGTACCCTTGACGATCTCCTGATGCCCGTGATGCGACGTGGAGAGATCGAACGGCGACTTGCGCAGCTTGAACGCGAGGATGTAGACGAACCCGACGAAGATAAACGGCATCGACACGACGAGCGGCCGGACCGTCGTAAAGGCGTCGGCCGCAGCGAAGGATTTCGTGTCCATATAGTACGCAAACGCCGTGATCAGGATCATCGGCTCGTAGGCCATGATCTGCAGAAGCTCCCGCTCCGCCCCGATCAGGCTGTACGGCGAGCCGGAGGAGTAGGCCGCGATGACGTAGAAGACGGACGCCAGCGTGAAGGCGAAGACCGCGACCAGAATATCGTAGCCCAAAAAGAGGATCGTGGTCGTGAAGGCCGAGAAGAACAGAAAGATCGAGATATAGTACCTCGTGATGCCGTTCACCGTCGCCGACCGCTTCTGCAACAGTTTGAGCACGTCGTAAAACGGCTGCAGCACGGGAGGACCGACCCGCCCCTGCATCTTCGCCGTCACCCTGCGGTCGATCCCCGTCAGCAGGCCGCCCGCAAGAGGGGCCAGAATCGCGATCAGAAGAACCCTGAGCACCATATGCGTTTGCATTTATACCAGCAACCCTTCCAGAGCGATGTAGAACCCGATCACAAGCATTACGGCCGAAAGGAGCATGCATTTTTTGAGCAGCGTTTTTTCGCCGAAGTACTTCTTCATGTACCAGTTGGCGTGTTCGACAGTTTGCGTCTTACCGGCGCTGCCGTAAAAACTTTTGTTGTCGCCCGCATTTTGCCCCGCCAGATAGACGGAGACGGACTTGACTTTGTTCCACCTGTAAATCGGTATCAGGACCAGCGGCAGGATGAAGATAATCACCATCATGAAGCGCGTGATCGTCATATCGAGCCGGTTGAGAGGGGCCGCGACCGGAAACGCGAAGTAGATGTCCTTCAGGTACGGGATGATCGCGTAGGAGGAGATCAGCGGGTAGCAGAAACAAGCCACCACCACCATGAAGGAGAGAAGATTCAGCGGGATCAGTTCGTCGCCCCTCATCTCGTAGTCCGTGACCTTCGTCTTGCTGTAGTTTTCGACCAGCTTTCCCATCCACTTCGTCCAGAAAAAGAGCGTGACCGAGCTGCCGAACGCTACCATCAGGACGATCAGGACGTTGCCGCTGTCGACGAACGCCTTCATCGCCGCCCACTTCGAGATCAGCATCCCGAAGGGCGCCAGAAACATGCCGGCGATTCCGATGATCAGGTACATCGTCAGCTGTCCGGAGATGTTCAGAAGCCCGTCCATGTCCTCGACGTTGCGGGAGCCGAGCTTGTGCTCCGTCGAGCCGACGGCGAGGAACAGGAGCGACTTCGCGATCGCGTGGAAGATGATGAGCATGACGGCTGCCCAGAGGGACTCCTGGGTCCCGATCGCGGCGCATGTGATAATCAACCCCAGGTTCGAGAGCGTCGAGTAAGCCAGTATCTTCTTCGCGTCGCTCTGCGAGATGGCGATCATCGCGGTCGTCAGAAAGGTGAAGCTGCCAACCAGCGTGACCACGATCCCGATGTAATTGTCCCCCAGCATCGGCGAGAGGCGTATGATCAGGTAGACACCAGCCTTCACCATCGTAGAAGAGTGAAGCATGGCGGACGAGGGCGTGGGCGCGACCATCGCGCCCAGCAGCCACCGCGAGAAGGGAAGCTGCGCGGATTTCGTCAGGCCGGCGAGCGCCATCAGGAAGACGCCCAGCAGCAGGACGCCCGAGTGGCGCTGAATGCTCAGGAGCGTGTCAAAATCGAGTATTCCGTAATGAAGCGCGATCAGAACGATCCCGACCGCAAAGGCCAGCCCGCCGCCCACATTGATGGTCAGCGCGTAGAACGCGTTCTTCCGCGCTTCCTCCGTCTGGGGGTAACCGATCAGCCAGAAGGAACAAAGGGAGGTGATCTCCCAGAAAAACAACATCCAGAGCAGGTGGTTGGATAGGACGAGGCCGAACATGGCGGACAGGAAGAGGAAGAGCACGCTGAAAAAAACATTCTTCCGGTCGCCTTGCGGGGAGGGGTGGTATTTGTGGTGGTCCTTCATGTACTCGACCGAGTAGAGGCAGATCAGGCCGCCGATGATGCCGACGATCAGGACCATGATGATGCTCAGCTTGTCCACCATCAGAGTTCCGACTACGTCGATGTGTTTTCCCGAGCCGAATTCGAAACCGAGGAGTACGCACATCTGCACCACAGCAAAACAGACGAGGGGGAAACGCCTGTGTTTCACGCCCAGGACTACAATGTAGACACCGATCAGGATTTCGACACCCAGCATGAGCATATTCAGAAATTCGTATTCGCTCAAACCGAACAGGAAAACCCCGTTGAAAAAACGGAAGGAGAGGTAGATCGAGGCGGCGGCAATCGAGACGGAGGAAAATCTGACGACGAACGCTCCAAACTTTTCATTGCGCGTGCAAAAGAGCAATGACGAAGGAATCAGAGGGAAAAGAATCAAAAAGGCCAAAGCTGCCATTGCGTGATGCCTTCTTTCCCGCGCAAACGACGATCTTCGGAAAAATGGAACCTGCCGTACTGCCCGCAAATTGCTCAAACAGCCCGCATTATAATACTCTTATATGTGGCAGACTCGGTAAAATCCGCAGAACAAATTTGTGATCAAAAGATCTTGAGTGAATTCACAATATTCACCTGGACCTCCACCCCGTTGATCCAACTGTAACATTATTTAAATAGAGACAAAAATAAACTTCGACAGGGAACTCCGCCGATAGGGAGATAAATCATCTTTTCGCTTTTCTCGCCCCTCGTCTCCCTTTGCCCGGCACAGGAGGCTGCGTATCACGTATTCCCCTCGCCGTCGACATCCTCGAACCCAAGTGTCCGCTGGCGGCCGCCGGGCATCGCCTCCCGAAAATTGCTCGCGGTGAGGCCGACCAGGCGGATCTTCTTCCGGCTCGTGTCGACGATCGCAAGCAGCTCCCGCGCGATCTTCCAGAGGACCTCGAACGTGCGGACGGGCTCGTCCGCCGTCCTGCGCCGCGAGATCTCCTCGAAGTCCGCGTACTTGACCTTCAACGTCACGGTACGCCCGAAGAGCCCGTGCTTCGACAGGCGCTGCCAGACGTCCTCCGCGATCTCGCGCAGAAACGCCGTCAGCTCGGCTCGATCGTCCGTGTCGACCATAAACGTGTTCTCCGCGCCGATCGACTTCCGCTCGCGGTTCGGTTCCACCGGGCGGTCGTCCACTCCCCGCGCATTCTGGTAGTAGGTGTGCCCCATCTTGCCGAAGAGCCTCACGAGCTCATCCTCGCCGAATTGTTTCAGGTCGCTCCCTGTCCGGATGCCGAGGTTGTGCATCTTCTCGGCGGTGACTCTCCCGACGCCCCAGAACTGTTCGATCTTGAGCGTTTCGACGAACGCCTCGGCGTCCTCCGGCGGGATGACGTACAGCCCGTCCGGTTTGTCGTAGTCCGACGCAATTTTTGCCAGAAATTTGTTGACGGAGACACCCGCCGAGGCGGTGAGCCCCGTGGCTTTCAGAATCCGCCTTTTGATCTCGCGGGCGATGATCGTCGCCGACGAGATTCCGAAACGGTTCTCCGTCACGTCCAGATACGCCTCGTCGAGCGACAGCGGCTCGACGAGGTCGGTGAAGGCGAGAAAAATTTTCCGGATCTGCAGGGATACGTCCCGGTAGACGTCGAAGCGAGCGGGTACGAAGATGAGCTGCGGACACTTCTGCATCGCGGTCTTCGAGGGCATTGCGGAGCGAACGCCATATTTGCGCGCCTCGTAGCTCGCCGCGGCGACCACGCCCCGCTCGAAAGCAAAACCGACTGCCAGCGGTTTCCCCCGGTACTGCGGGTTGTCGCGCTGTTCGATGGAGGCGTAGAAAGCGTCCATATCGACGTGGATGATCTTGCGCATAAACGCGATATACGGCCGTGGCCGCGCGGCCTCACTCCGAGCGCCGCAACTCCTCCAGCGCCCACTCCTCCTTGTATACTTCGTAGAGCCTGAGGACTTTCCCCAGGTTGCGAATCTGGCTCTCGGCAAGCAGCGCATCGAACTCTTCGTCCGCCCCGTCCTCGCCCAGGAAACGAAGCTCGACCCGCCCGCTTGCCGCCACCCGCTTGAGAAGCGGCAAATTGGCATCGACGGGAAGCACCAGCGCTTCGGCGACATCGCCCTCCTCCGTGGGCGTCGATTCTCTCCGGAGATCCTGCATCGGAATCTCCTGTTCCTCCCCGTCGGCGACCACGATAAGCCGGTCGACGGAAGCGTCCTCGCTTCTCGTAAACCCGATCAGGACCCGGGCGTGCACGTCGTCCGACGCCTGCGAGACATAGGCGGCAAAGCCGCACGCGTACTCCTCGTCCGCTGATGCCTTCGGCGTGAGCCACTTCCGCTCCTCCGCCCTGTCCTCGTAAACCTCCATCCCTTTTTCAAGCTCCTCCTTTTCCTGAAGCAGGAGCTCGTATCGATACTCGATATCGTTATCCAAAGCGGATGTCTTTTCGCCCGATCCGCGCGGAACCATCACAAGATAGACAAGGCTGGCTATGACGAGCAGAGCGGTGCCAAGCCCCAGACAGAATTCGACGAACGAGCCGCCCCTTTTGCGCATACATCGTCACCTCCGTAGCGATCGGTCGATTGCTGGACACTATTATTCCACGTCTGCCGCGTTTGTCCACCGGACGAAGTTCAATCCTCCCGCAATTTTTTCTTCCTTCTATAACTTATAATGTTCGTAGGAGTTACGACGGGGGGGCTGATATGTCAATCACGCGAGAATACTCGCTCAATAGGAACGAGAGGACAAAATCCCGCGGGCCGATGCAAGCGATGCTCGGCTTTCTGGCGCTGACCCTGCTCGCGCTCGGCGCGTGGATTCTGATCGCGCCGGACGAGGAGGAGCTCGCAAGGAGGGCGCGCGCGGAGGACTTCAAATCGCTTCAGGCATTCGAGGGAAGAATCGACCTCGCCATGAAGAACACCCTCAACGTCGGCTTCGAGACAAAAGAGGCGATCAAAATCGGCGCGCCCGGCATCCCCGAGGAGGAGCTGCAAGCTCTTCTGGACCGGGCGATCGCTGCATACCGCTTAAGCGCATCCGCTCTTGCCTCCCTCGCGAGAGAGACACCGGAGATGACAGACAAAAAGGCGCGTCGCCTGCTCGCGCAGAGCTGCACGAAACTGGCGCTGGGGGTCTCGCATCAGGCCGGCATTTTCTCGGATCTGAAATTCCCCGAGGAGGGCAAGTTGACGCAGGAATATGTCGACCACCTCGTCTGGAACTCGGAAAAGGTGGACATCATCATACAAAGCGCGTTCGCGGACCTGGAAGCCGCCAGGAAATCCGTCGCGCCCGAATAAAACCATTCGAATAAAGTCAAACACGAATAAGCCCTCATTGCCATTCGTCTGTGATAATGTCCGCTCGTAATTCATCTGTGAAAATGTCCTCATGGAAGAAGGACGTATATCTTTGTCGAAAAGAGAATTGAAGCGTGCATTGGTATTGGAGCGAGTGACAAGCGGCAGTATGAGTTG
>JAVBQG010000057.1:0-3380 GCA_031549185.1 Synergistaceae bacterium
CCGGGTGTTTTCGAGCCTCGACGCTCTTGAGAATCATCTGGTCGATGAGCTTCGAGAACTCGAAAACGCGCCGGAAATTACGAGATCGATTGTCGCTTGGCCGTGGATTATTAATAGCTTAATGATTTAGAATTGGAATAAGCCCGCGAAGACGTGCAATTTTCACAACGGTCCTCGTGCCCGAAGACCTGCGTGCAGCATATCTCCGTGACCCGCAGCGTGCCATCGGCTTCATATTCGAGCAGGACACCCTTTTCCGCGTCCACGATCTTGATGACATCGAAGGGGTCGATGAGCACCCCGCTCTGCTGGAGTACATGTTTTATGTCTGCAAATTTCTCGCCCATGTTCTTACACTTTTATTCGTTCGGATACATCGAAGCTTCGGGGTGTTTGTTGATGTATTCGAGCAGGGCGTCCCTCGTATGATCGAGATGGATGCGCATCTTCTCCTTTGCCGTTTCGACTCTGCCGTTCAGAATGGCGTCGATGATGGCGATGTGCTCCATCGAAGAGCTCACTTTGGGAATGCTGCCAATGGCGTAGTGCCTGCAGATTTGGATGATGGCCCCAACCTGGCTCAGCATCGAATTGAGAAAGTTGTTCTCGGCGTGTTTCGAGAGCTCCGCGTGAAAGGCCTCGTCCATCTCCATGAACTTCCTCGCGTCCCAGTCGTTGGAAACCGCCTCGAAGATGCCGCGAGAGTGCAACAGCATCTCCCTCGGCGGATTGAGGCAGAGGTGCTCCACCGAGATCAACTCGAGCGCGTTGCGGATTTCGTACAGGTCCCACGTATCCTTGGCGGTCGGAAGCAAAACGTAAGCGCCCCTTCGCGCCGTGAGGCGCACAAGGCCCGTCTCCGCAAGCTGGCGAATCGCCTCGCGCACAGGGGTGCGCGAGACGTCGAACTGCTTGGAGAGGTCGATCTCGGAGAGGCGGGAACCGGCCGGTATCAGACCATTCACGATCGCCTCTTTTATCTTTTCGTAGACGACCTCGCGCAGGTTCGGGCTCTTGGCCGGGGCAAATATCGACTCGTCATTCATCTCATCAAACCCTCATCCCGGGATGTATTTTGGATACATAAAACTTGCCGCGATGCTTAGGATAGCAGCGATCTTAAATCGCCGCAAGTGCAAAAAGCAATTTATCGTTATCGGCTTTGCTCCGGACGGCGATCCTGAAAAAGGAATCGTCAAGCGATGGGAAGTTGTCGCATCGACGAACCAGAATGCCGCGTTCCAGAAGCCGGCTCTGCATTTCCGCGCCTCGCATCCGCGGGCTCTTCACAAGAAGATAGTTGGCGACCGCGGGAAAGGGCCTATATCCCATTTTTCGCAGCTCTCCTACCAGGCGGGCCCGTTCGTGGGATATCTTCTCCCTCGATTCGGTCAGAAACGGCTCGGCATTGCGCGCGCAGGCGATGGCGAATGCTTCGCCGACGCAATTGAGGGGCCACGGTTGAAGCTCGCGACGAACGGACGAAATAACCGACGGTTCGGCGACGAGGAAACCGATTCTCAGCCCGGGCGCGGAGAAATCCTTGGTGATCGCCCGCAGGACGAGAACCCTCCCTCCGGGTATCATGCCCAGACATGATGCGGCGGCTGGCTCCGTCAGGTTGATGAAACACTCGTCTGCCATCAACCACCCGCGGCGCGCCTCGGCGAGGCGGGATAACGCCTCCAGTTCGTCGCGGCTCCAGGCGCGCCCCGTTGGGTTGTTCGGCTGGCAGGCAACAAGCAGATCCCCGGAGGAAAAAACCGCTTCAACTCGTTCCATCGGAAAGGCAAAACCGTCGTTTTCGTCCGTCGCAAGCCCCACGGCGTCGATACACAGACGTTCCGCACAGATTGCGTACTCGGCAAACGTCGGTGAGACGGCCAGAATTCGCCTTGGCCTCAAGGCGGCAAAAATGGCGGCGATCAGTTCGCTCGCTCCATTGCCGAAGGCCAGAGAATCCGGCGCAACCCCGAGCCACTGGCCGAACGCCTCGCGAATCTTCGTCTGTTTTGCGTCTGGATACTTCGCGATCGCACCCAGCGCTTCATTGGCCGCCGCCAGGGCATATGCAGGCGGACCATACGGATTGATGTTGCTGGAGAAATCCAGAATTCCATTCGGAAAACCGTAGTCGTAAACATTGCCCCCGTGCAGGCTCACAGCGCCATCACCCCCGCCAGGCCCAGCGCGAGAAAGGAGGCCAGCGCGTAAGCGTTCCAGTAGAGCGAGAGGGCGCTCATCAGGTCGAACGCATTCGGTCTCGCGCCGATACCGATGTACGGTTTTTCCTTGAGCTCGCCGAAATACCAGGTCGGGCCGCAGAGAGAAACTCCAAGAGCCCCCGCGAAAGCCGCGATCGGATAGCCGGAGTTGGGGCTTGCAAGCGACGCTCCATCCTTGCGAACGCAATCGAGCGTTACACGGGTGTCTCCACCTGCGGTCGCGGCCACCAGAGCTACGACAAAGGCGGAGATGCGTGCGGGCAGATAATTCAACAGATCGTCGAAACGAGCCGAAGCCCAGCCGAAATCTTGATACTCCTCCGTCTTGTAGCCGACCATCGCGTCGAGCGTGTTGGTCGCCCTGTGCAGCCAGGCCAGCACAGGTCCTCCCAGTGCCGCGTAAAAGAGCGTGGCACACGCCGAGTCGCTGAAATTCTCCGCCAGCGTCTCGATGGCGGAGGACACCACGTCGTTCTCCCCCATATGCCCCGTGTCCCTGCTGACGAGCATCCGTACACGCTCGCGCGCCGATTCGAGGCCGAGGCTGCCGAGCGCGTAACCCACCTGCTCCACCTCGCGCGCCAGACACGTGCCGCCAAGTGCAAAATAGATCATGACCCCGTTAATCAATATGCCGGTAAAAGTTCCGTGTGGGAGGACGTAGAGAATCCAGACCGGGACAAGCACGGCAAGAAGATTCATAAACAGGAAGAACACACCCTGCACTCTGGGCGAGCAGGGCAGACGGCGGGAGACTTTCTCGAAAGACGTGATCGTGTATCCAAGAACGCGAACGGGGTGCCATCGAACGGTGGGATCGCCGAACACAAAATCGAGAATAAGCGCGAGGATCATTGCACACACGGACAAGTTTTCAGCCCCCAACAAAAAATACTGGACAAGCACGGCCAAGTATGGTTGAATAACTCCGCTCACTCGACGTGCCGAGGTGGCGGAATGGTAGACGCAGCGGACTCAAAATCCGCCGTGGGCGACCACGTGGGGGTTCGAGTCCCCCCCTCGGCACCATTATCATACTGCAAGGTCGATCACAAGAAAACGCCCGCGTTCGTACGGAACACGGGCGTTGTTGTTTGTTTTACGCTTTTCCGATCCAGCGGCGCAGGGTCTCGTACAGCACCTGCGGGTCGATCG
>JAVBQG010000062.1:0-30538 GCA_031549185.1 Synergistaceae bacterium
CCCCCCTCGGCACCATTATCATACTGCAAGGTCGATCACAAGAAAACGCCCGCGTTCGTACGGAACACGGGCGTTGTTGTTTGTTTTACGCTTTTCCGATCCAGCGGCGCAGGGTCTCGTACAGCACCTGCGGGTCGATCGGTTTGGTCACGTGGTCGTTCATGCCGGCCTCAAGGCTGAGTTCCTTGTCGCCGCTCATGGCGTGAGCCGTCATCGCGATGATCGGCAGGTCCTTGAATTTCGGATCCCTGCGAATCTCCCTCGTCGCGGCAAGACCGTCCATCTCGGGCATCTGGATATCCATGAGTATAAGGTCGTACGGCGCTTCTTTCCGGAGAAGATCGATCGCCTCGCGCCCGTTATTGGCCACGTCAACCTCGAAACCCTCCATTTTGAGCAGCTCGACCGCCAGTATCTGATTGATCTCGTTGTCCTCGGCGAGCAGGATTCGGGCGCCATTTGCCCCAACTTCGCTCTTGGCTGCGCGATCAGCGGGCTCGTCTATCTTTTGCCCCTCGCTCGCATGGAGGGCACCGACGATGCCGTCGTACAAGGACGACAGTGTCGCGGGTTTCCGAAACACGCCCCACTTGCCATTACCCAGAGCCGACTGCAATTCGTCGTCGCTGTAACCGGACACGGCGAAAAGAACCGGGGGCATGTCCGCTCCGAACAGATCTTTTAAAGCCTGGTAGGCGTGAACTCCATCGGGTTTGATGTTCTTCAAGTCCACCACGATCAGCTGTATTTTTCCGCCCGGCCGGTCGAGCAGCTTCTCGCTCAGGAAATCGAGCGCTTCCATCCCGTAGACGGTGTTCACGACAGGACAGTGCAGGAGGTTGAGATACGTCTGAATAGAGGCGAGCGCGGAGTCGTTGTCGCCGATCAGCAGCGTATTCAGCGGTTCCAGCACAGGGCATTTCTCATCCTCGTTTTGCTCCCTGGGAATGCTGAACTCCGTGGTGAAGTAGAACGACGTCCCGATGCCGACTTCGCTTTCGCACCAGATGGTGCCCCCCATGAGGCGCACGAGACTCTTGCAGATGGCGAGCCCAAGCCCCGTCCCGCCATACTTGCGAGTCGTCGAACTGTCCGCCTGCGAGAAGGGACTGAAAAGCCCCTGTACCTGCTCCTCGGTCATGCCGATGCCCGTGTCTTTGACGACGAATATCAATCTGGCAGTATCGTCCGTCCGCTTCTCCGTCGAAGCGGAGATCTCGACCCGTCCTGACTGCGTGAACTTGATCGCGTTGTTCGTCAGGTTGAGCAACACTTGGTTCAACCGCAGTGGGTCGCCCGTCAGAAGATGCGGTATCGAGGGATCCACGTTGATCGTCAGATTGAGATTCTTCTCGCTCGCGGTCCCCATAACCAGGTCGGAAACCTCTCTCAGCACGTCGTCGAGCGAAAAGAAGATCTTCTCCATCTCAAGTTTGCCGGCCTCGATCTTCGAAAAATCGAGGATGTCGTTGATGATGCGCAAAAGGAGCTTGGCCGACTGCTCCGCTTTTTCGAGATAATAGCGCTGCCGGCTCGTGATGTCGGTCTGCAGCACCAGATGCGTCATGCCGAGGATGGCGTTCATCGGCGTCCGTATTTCGTGGCTCATGTTGGCGAGGAATTCGCTCTTCGCGCGGGCGCTGTCCTCCGCGAGGTCGCGCGCCACCCGCAGGTCCTCCTCCGTCTTTCGCATCTCCGCCAGCATCGCCTTGAGCTCGCGAAGGTCGCGCGTGTAGCCGACCACGATGTAACCGTCTCCGTATTTGACGCGGACGAGCGTAATCTCCGCCGGCATCGGTTCACCATTCAACTTCCGGTGCATCCACTCGAAACGCTGATAACCCGTCTCGAACGCCAGTTTGATCTTCTCAAGCGCCAACTCCGAGGAGAGCTGGCCGTTCGGCTGGTATTCCGGAGAAAGCTCGCCGAAGCGCTCCAAATATTCCTGCTTGCTGGAGAGCTCGAAAAGGTTCGCCGCCTCCTGGTTGCAGTCGATGTTGTTGTAATTCGCGTCCCAGAAGTTGCAGCAGAGCGGCGTCGCGTCGAGCATGATCTGCGTCCGTTCGTCCGCCGCCCGCATCTCCGCCAGCATCGCCTTGAGTTCGCGAAGGTCGCGCGTGTAGCCGACAACGATATAGCCCTCTCCGTATTTGACGCGGACGAGCGTGATCTCCGCGGGAATCGGCTCACCGTTCAGTTTCTGGTGCATCCACTCGAAACGCTGGTAACCCGTCTCGAACGCCAGTTTTACTTTTTCCATCGCCAGCTCCGAGGAGAGTCGACCGTTCGGTTGGTACTCCGGAGAAAGCTCGGCAAAGCGCTCCAAGTATTCCTGCTTGCTGGAGAGCTCGAAGAGGTTCGCCGCCTCCTGGTTGCAGTCGATGTTGTTGTAATTCGCGTCCCAGAAGTTGCAGCAGAGCGGCGTCGCGTCGAGCATGATCTGCGTCCGTTCATCGGCCGCTCGGGTCTCCGCCAACATCGCCTTGAGCTCGCGGAGGTCGCGCGTATATCCCGCCACGATGTACGCATCGCCGCGCTTCACGCGAACGAGCGTAATCTCGGCGGGGATCGGCTCGCCGTTCAGTTTCTGGTGCATCCACTCGAAACGCTGATAACCCGTTTCGAACGCCAATTTGATTTTCTCGAGCGCCAATTCCGAGGAGAGCCGCCCGCTCGGCTGGTACTCCGGCGACAGCTCGCCGAAGCGCTCCAGATACTCCTGCTTGCTGGAGAGCTCGAAGAGGTTCGCCGCCTCCTGGTTGCAGTCGATGTTGTTGTAGTCGGCATCCCAGAGGTTGCAACAAAACGGCATCGCGTCGAACATGATCTGCATACGTTCGTCGGCGAGCTGTTTTTCCGTGAGAGCCTCACGGTACGCGCTTCTCTCTCCGATGTCCTGCAGACCGCCAACGATCCGGAAACCATCGCCGTCCTCGCTCTTTTTCGCCCTCCCGAACGCGTACCAGTGTCGCCAGGCCTCACGCTCCTTGTCCCAGGTCCTGTACTCCGAAGCGTACGATTTGCCGTCCTCGAGCACGTCGCGAATCTCTCCTCGCACGCGCTCGACGTCGTTCGGATGGCAGTTTTCCGACAGGTAGAGGTCCCAATTGAAGATGGCCGGGGATCCTTCTCCGTCGCAGATCAGCGCTTCGACATCCTCTGCCCCGTATACTCTTGCGGTCCAGGACGGATAATCCAACTGCCAGACGATGATCCGGCCCTCGCTGAAAAGCGACGCCATATCCCGAACACTATATTCCCGTTTCGGCATCCCGAGTCCTCCCGTTGTATCTTCACCGACTATGTCTGAAATCTTCACTTCGCTGCCACGTTCACACTGACTTGATTCAACAAAATATTATAACATCGAAAAGCCCCCCGGGTTGTAATGCCCTTTGCAGACATCAGGCAACGTTCCGTCGCCCGGTGTCTGCAAAGGGCAGACATTTTCCATTCATTTTCTTAGTGTTTAGGCTCTTCCCGGTCATCGAAATTCTTCAAAAGCACGCGTCCAGGAAACGGCAGAGGCGCTTTTTTTACTGCTCTATGTCCGGTCTCCCCTAAATCTCGATCAATTCCTTGGGGAAATCGGTCAGTATTCGATAGCCGTCCTCCGTGACCAACACCGTGTCCTCGATGCGGATACCGCCCCATCCCGGTTTGTAAGTGCCCGGTTCGATCGTGAGGACCATGCCGAGCTCCAGAATGACATCCGTTTTCTGCCGCATAAACGGCTCCTCGTGTATTTCCAGACCGACGCCGTGCCCGACGCCATAGTCGAACCCGGGAAGCCCTGCCTCTTTGATGATATCGAGAGAAATCCGGTTGAGTTCCCGTCCGTTCGCCCCCGGCGCTACCTTCTCCACGCTCGCTCGCTGCGCGCGCAACACCGTCTCGTAGGCATGCCTCTGTTCGTCCGAGGCTTTGCCGCAGACGAAGGTACGCGTCGTATCCGATCGGTAACCGCTCTTGCACGCGCCGTAGTCGATCAGGATGAAATCGCCCGGCGCAAGACGCACGTCGCCCTTCGGCGTGGCGTGCGGTTGCGACGCCCGCGCGCCGAAGAGCACCATCGTATCGAAACTGGGCTCCTCCGCTCCGCCCTTTTTCATCTGATACTCGAGCTCGGTCACAAGGTCGAGCTCGGAGGCGCCGGGCTTGATGTATGGCAACAGGTCCCTCAAAGCTCTGTCAGCGATCTGACAGGCGGCAGCCGAGAGCGCCGTCTCCTCGGGGGTCTTCTTTGCCCGGATCTTCTCGACAAGGCTTGAGGTCGGAAGGAGCTCTATGCCCGCGGGCTTCGTGTATTTCTCGATTTCCTCGTGCTGTCCCCACGTCATGCAGTCCCTCTCGAAGCCCATCTTGAAAAAGTCGTTGTCCTTCGCAATCGCCGTGATGACCTCGCCGAGGGGTGGATGTGGCGGTCTGTGAGGGTATACCTTTGCCGTCCGGCACTCACGCTCCCCCATCTCCGTGTAGCGCGAATCCGCGACGAGAAAGTTCATCCGGCTCGAGACGACCATATAGCAGTCACCGCCGGTGAAACCTTCCAGATAGCGCTGGTTCGCCCTCTTTGTCAGGATCAGAGCGTCGAGACCGGCCTCTTTCAACGCGGCACCCAACTGCGTCGTTCTGTTCAACATAGCGTATTCTCCTCCTCGAAGACCTTGGATCAGCTTTTCCGGAGCAATCTTCTGGCACTCTCATAATAAGGGTCAATCGACTCTCTGAAAGAAACCTCTCCCCGCCACAGGGGAAAATCGAACAGCGGGACGAGCGAGGCGGGTATATCGGTCTTCACGACGCTGTTGTTGCGAAACTCTTCGATTGCCTCGCAAACGGACTCGTTGCCGTAAAAGGCCGCGTCGAGAGGCAGGGGATCGACTCTGAAAAAATTGGCGTACGACGTTTTGCCATCCTCCTCCCGCTCCGTCGAATCCGAGGGGATACCCATATCGCTCTTTTCAGGGGAGTCGCTGCCTCTCGGAACGAGTATGGACGCAAGCAACTCGTCGCTGTCAAACCCCCGCAGTTTGAGAAGCAGAAAGGGATTTCTGTCGAAGATGCCTGCTGCCGTGTACAACACCGCGACGATGTGCTTACAAAAGTCATGCGGCTCGGGACAGCTGCAAAAAAACCTCTCCCTGCCCGTCCCCAGGGGCAAAAAGGGAGACCCCGAGGCCAGAAAAATATCTCCGATCGCGACCGGCATTTCGCCGGAGAGCAAGAGCGCCCCGTACAGAACCCTCTCCGAAAGGCGCCTCTTGATCTCCCGCAGCTCCTCTTCCCTTGGCTGTGGAAAATAGAGCCGCACTTGATAGGGAGTTTTCCTCCCCCCCTGCACCGTTGCCTCGACCATGCCGGGCTGAATATTCACGTCGAGGACCTTGCCGTTGCGGACGTAACTCTTCGCGGACCGGAGCACGGCGGTCGGAGCCGTGCCCTCTATATATGCGACCCCGTCCCTCGTCCACCACTGCGCATCCGAAAAATCGACCTGAACGTTGATCCCCTCGCGCCGCTGGGCAAGCAGAGGGGCCTTCGGGCGTCCCACGCGCGCGCTCATCTTTTTCCTCTCCAAAGCAGACACCTCCGTTACGCCTCCAACGCCCCGGGAGACAGAGAGAGCAGCTCCCGCAATTCTCTGTCCGACAACTCGGTGACCCAGTTGTCGTTGTTTTCGATCACCCTGTTCGCGACCTCTCTCTTGGAGGCGATCAACTCGTCGATCCTCTCCTCAAGAGTCCCCTTGCAGCAAAAAACGTGCACCTGAACGTTGCGCGCCTGCCCGATCCGATAGGCGCGGTCGATCGCCTGCTGTTCGACGGCGGGATTCCACCATCTGTCGAACAGAACGACCCGGTTTGCGTTCGTCAGGTTCAGGCCGACGCCCCCCGCCTTCAAGGAGAGGATGAAAAACTGCGCACCCTCGCTCTCCTGAAAGCGCCTCACCATCCTGTCGCGAACATCTTTGAAAACCCCGCCGTGCAAAAAGAGAGCCTCCTTGCCGAATCGCTCCTGCAGCTGCATTTTGAGGATATTCCCCATCTCCACGTACTGGGTGAAGATGAGCGTGCGATCGCCGGTCTCGAACATCTCCTCCGCAAGCGCGAAGAGACGCTCCATCTTGGAGGATCGCTCCGGGTCGAAATTCGCGTCCTTCGTGACGAGAGACGGATGGTCGCAGATCTGCTTGATCCGCGTGAGACCCGCCAGGACCATGCCCTTGCGCTGAATTCCCGTAGCATGCGCGATACTTCTGTTCAACTCCGCCGACACGTCCGCGTAAAGCTGTACCTGCTCTTTTTTGAGACCGCAGAAGACCTTCGTTTCGATCTTTTGCGGAAGGTCCGGGACGATGTCCTTGTCCGTCTTCATCCGGCGCATGATGAAGGGTCCCACCTGACGCTTCAGGCTCTCCATCAGCGCGGTGTCGTGATTCTCCTGGATGGGGCGGACGTATTCGTTGGTAAAATAGCGCCGGTTGCCGAGGAGTCCGGGCATCAAAAACTCCATGATCGACCACAGGTCCCCCACGTGATTTTCCACCGGCGTGCCGGTGAGGACGACCCGCCAGTCCGACTTTATGTCGCGCGCGGCCCGCGCCTGAAGCGTGTCCGGATTCTTGATATTCTGCGCTTCATCGAGCACCACGCCAGCCCAGTCCACTTTTTGATAAAGAGACGACTCTCGCTGCAAAATCGAATAGCTGGAGAGAACCATCGTATTCCCCTCGATCTCCCGCAGGAAATCCTCTCCGGAAGCTCGTTTTCTTCCATGATGAAGATAAGAAGTCATCTTCGGCAGGAAGCGCTGCATCTCGATTCTCCAGTTCTCGAGCACGGAAGTTGGGCATACCAGCAATACCGGACGCTGCTCGCCCCGATCCCGGTGGTGTTGAACGAGGGCCAGCGTCTGCACCGTCTTGCCAAGGCCCATATCGTCCGCGAGACATGCGCCGAGACCGAGGCGGGAGAGCAGGGACAACCACGAGTACCCCCTGCGCTGATACTGCCGCAACTCTCCCTGCAGAGCCGGGGGCGTCTGCAGGATCTCTCTCGGTATCCCGTTTACAAGCGAAGTGTGCGTGGCCTCCAGCTCGTGCGCCCCTGCAAAGCCTTCGACATACGAGTCTCGAACGGCAAAACGCAACGCCTCGGAGGCGGTCATACGGGAAGGCATCTGCGCGAGGCGCGCGCGCGCCTCCTCGACGTCGCCGGGGTGCACGAACGTCCATTTCCCCCTCAACCGGAACAGGTTGACCCCATCTTCGAGGATCAACCTCGCCTCATCGTCGGAGAGAGGAGAGCCATCCAGCATCAACTCCCATGTGAACGACAGCGCGTCCTCCCCGCTCACTCCTGCCGGGGCATTCACGCGGCCTCTCAACGCGAGCTTCTGGCAGGCCCTCTCTTTCCACCACGCCGGAAAGTGGATGCAAATTCCCCTGTTGATCAACATCGGCGCCTGGGTACACAAAAACGCTTCGGCTTCTCTGATCGTGAAGGAGCAGCCCGACGGAGCGAGGAGCTCCAGACTCTCCCGCACGGATGAGATCAGGCGGCCGACCTGCCCCAGGGAGAGCATCAGGTACCTGCGCAGATAGGCCCCGCTAGCGCCGCCGACATAAGGCTCCTTGCCACTCCAGACATCCGCGGCAGGTATGATCGCGCCCGACTCTATGTGCAGCATCGAATATTCGAGCCTCCAAAGGTTGTTTCGTTCGACAAGGCTGAGACAGACCTTGTACTGCGATCGCGCGAACCACTCGAACTTCTTCCACCAATCGCGGACGTTCTGGTAGATCGACGCAAGCGCCTGGCTCCAATCCTCTGCCTCGCTGGTCCAGCCTAGGGATCGAATCCACAGGGAATGCGGGTTCAGGCTGCTCACCAGCCGGCCCTTCTTGCGGCGCTCGGGAAGACCGGCGGCTGCGGAAGATTTCAACCCGTTTACGATCGAGTGCGCAAGGCGTCCGGGGGAAGAGCCATCCTCCTGGGCGGTATTCTTTTTGATCTTCTGAGTCCAGGAGTGGCGAACCATGCCGTCCACAAGCGCTCCGAGGAGCTCGAAGAGAAGCTCGCCCGCCGCCGGCTTGGGATCGCGCAGGGACCGGAGGATCGGCGGCATCGCGTTCATGAGATGGGCAAAACGTTCGGCATCCTCCCCGACCACCAGAGGGCGCCAGATGGATTCATACTTCGACTCGCCGTTTTTTTTCAAATCGGGGAGGAATCGCCCCCGCTCGATGAAAGAGACGGCTAAACGGTAACACTCCGCGATATAGCACAGATCGAGCGCCATCATCACGCCCGGTGCGATCAGCCGTCCATCCGTGGTGGAAGGCGTTGTACCCGCGCACGCCGACATAAAGCGCATGAGGTCTTGAACGCCCAGCGGCAGTTGGTCCACATACCATTTGCGCAGCTCGTATTCGATCGGACGATGCTTGGCGATGTGTTTTGTCGGTATTTCGCCCAGAAGCGACGAAGAGGGCAGCGGGTATTTCTGCGCGAATGTGGGAAGCTCCACCACGGTTTTGGCGATGTCGGGCGTTCGCTCGTAGTGAAAACCGAGGTCCTCAAGGACTTCTATGATCCTCTTCGCGCCAGGGTCCCACGTGTGATCGACAATACAATCCCCTCCCACGCGTCTCATTCTGCGCAGGTTATGCAGCCCCGCCTTGGAGAAAGAGCTCTCCCCCCAGATAAAGAAACCTCTGTCGAACGCCCCGTGGAGGATAATCAAGGTTTACCCTCCCACAGGGAGTTCGGTTCTTCATTAATCGTCAAAACAGCCCCCTCCTATGAACTCGCGCAGGATGGAGAGATTCGGCACGTTTTCGGACGGAATGACGGGGGCGTAATTGAGCATCGAAAGAAGGCGCCGCGCCTCGCCGTATGCGGGCGAAGTCTCCGGTATCGCGCGCAGCAGCGGCTCGGCGTAGCCCTTGAGCACGGAAATTTCATACGCGAGCGATGTGTTGAAGAGTACGTTGGCCCCCTCTTCGTAGGGAAATATATGCTTGTGAGAGCCTTTGATGACGGAGGGCCACATCAAGAGCGTGTTTTCGGGGCTGTAGCCGCGCGTGCGGTGGTCGCGCACCATGCGTCTCAGCAGGCGGGTGTCGGTCGTTCCGATGCGGTTGTAGGTATCCAGGTTGACGCCGGTGAGCGGCGAGATGAAGACCTTGTACTTCATCTCGGCCGGAATTCGCTCCGTCAGCTTTTCATTGAGGCCGTGGATGCCCTCGATGATCAAAATATCTCCGCTGCGAAGGCGCAGCTTGCGCCCCAGTTTGCGCGTGCCCGTGAGGAAATCGAATCGCGGAAGCTGTACCTCCTCGCCGGCCAGGAGGGCCTCCAAATGTTCGTTGACCAGTTCGAGATCGAGCGCCTCCAGCGCCTCGAAATCGTAGTTGCCGTTCTCGTCCTTCGGGGTTTGTTCCCGATCGACATAATAATCGTCCAGCGCCACCGCGATCGGATTCTTACCGCTCACCTGCAGCTGAATGGCGAGCCGCTTGGATGTCGTCGTCTTGCCGGAGCTGGACGGCCCCGCGAGGCAGACGAGGCGTACGTCTCCCCGGTCGATGATCTCGCGGGCGATCCGTGAGAGCGCCTCGCTGTGAAAGGCCTCCGAGACGAGTATGAGATCCAGAGACAATCCCTTCGAGACTCGTTCGTGCAGGCTGTCCATCGTCGAAAGTCCCAGCACGGAGAGCCAGCTCTGATATTCGCGGAAGACATCCATCAATTTGGGGACGATGCCGAGCGGCGGCAGGCTCTCCGGCGCCGTGATCGAGGGGAAGCGCAGCAACATGCCCGGCGAATAGGCGTTCAGGTCGAACGTATGAAGCATCGCCGTCGAAGCGGCCAGCGGCCCTCCGAAGTGTCCGTAGGTACCGGCACAGCGATAGAGCGTAATCGGATCGATGCCCGTCCACTGCAAGAGCCTTGCCTTGCCGGCGTTGCCCTGGCGCTCGAAAATTTTCTTCGCCTTGTCGAGCGGCAGCACCGCCATCTGAATCGGCATGCCGAGCGCCACCAGGTTCTGCATCTCGGCCTTGATCGCGGCGACCCGCGCTTCGTCCACCGGCGTTCCGTCCTGAAATTCACAGTAGTAGGCGTCGTTCATGGAATAACGGACGCTGATATCCTTGCCGGCCACCCGTTTGCACGCCAGGACGAGCACGAACACCAGCGTTCGCCTGTATATCTCCATCCCCTCGAACGTCGACGTGTCGACGAACTCTACGTCGGCCTCTTCGTCGACAACCCAGCCGAGAGGACGCAGAATGCGGTTGACGCGCCATGCCATAATGCTGCGTTTATCCGTACAGCCGGCGAGAGAGAGCACTTCATGCCCCATCATTGGCGTTTCGGCGGGAATTTGTTCGACCGAATCTCCTTTTGATACGTTGACGTAAAAACCCATCTCGGTCTCCCCTTCGTGGAAGAGTGCAGTGCTTGAAATTGCATCGAAATAAAGCGTAGTTGGCCCGATTATGCTATAGTGAAGACTATAATAGTTAATTTTAGCAGCTGTTGAACATTCGTCAAATACAAATTTTTCCCTTGCCTTGTGTACAATAAAAATAAGAGAATACCGTTGATATTCGGAAAGAACAAGGAGAACTATATGACTAAGATCGTCAAAACCAAATTGCCTTTTCTGATTGTATCCACATTTTTCCTTTTTAGCATTGTATTTCCAGCGGATGCCGCCGCGAAATACGTCTTTCTGTTCATCGGCGATGGCATGGGTGCGATGCAGAGAAACGCGGCGGAAATGTATCTCGCCGGATGGAGAAACGCGAAAGGGGACGAGTCGGAGCGGACGACTCAGCTCGTCATGAACTCGCTGCCCGTGCAGGGTTTTATCCGCACGAACTCGCTCGACGGCGTCACGGATTCGGCCGCGGCGGGAACGGCGCTCGCCACCGGGCAGAAGACGAAGAATTCCACGATCGCGATGGACGCCACGAAGGCGAAAGACCTGGATTCGATCGCGACCATCGCGAAGAAAAACGGAATGAGGGTCGGCATCGTAACGTCGGCGTTTCTGCAGGACGCCACGCCAGCTGCTTTTTACGGGCATGCGCCCAGCCGGTCTCAACACTACTCCATCGGCCTGCAGCTTGTCGGAAGCGGCTTCGATTACTTCGCCGGCGGCGGCTTCCGAAATCCGACGGACAAGGATAAGAGCCGGCGAAGCTTGCTCGACCTCGCGAGGGAAAAAGGATACCGAACGGCGGGCACGGAAGTGGAGCTCTCGTCACTGAAACCCGGATTCGAGGCGATTGCAATCAGCTCGAAACTGCGCGCCGGCTCGATGCCGTTCGCGATCGACCGGAACCCGGCGGACATCGCCCTCGCCGATTTCGTCGCGAAGGGGGTGGAGTTGCTCGATAACGATCGAGGATTCTTCATGATGGTCGAGGGGGGCAACATCGACATCGCCTGTCACGCCAACGACGCGGCCTCGGCCATTCACGAGACGATCGCCTTCGACGGCGCGCTCGGCGTGGCGATGAAGTTCTACAAATCCCGTCCCGGGGAAACGCTCATCGTCGTCACGGCCGATCACGAGACGGGCGGAATGAATGTCTCCGCACAGCCCGGCGAATACAAAAAATTCTACGCCCTCCTGTCCGCGCAGCGGGGATCGTACGCCGCCTTCGAACGCACCGTGTCGCCGGGGAAGGCGACGTTCGACCAGCTCTTCGCGAGTGCGCGAAAATTTTTCGGCGACGGCCTCATCGCCACGGACGCGTTGCGCGACGGATATCGTTCGAGCATGATCGCCCCGGGCAAACGCCCGACGAAGGAGAGCGCGTATAAACGCCTTTACGGCCCGTACGACCCGTTCACCATGGCGTGCGTCAGAGAGACGGACGCCCGGGCCGGGATCTCTTGGACCAGTTTCTATCACTCCGGAAAGGCGGTGCCGCTCTCGGCGATCGGCGTCGGCGCGGAACAATTCTCGGGGGAGTACGAGAATACCGACGTATTTCATAAACTGCGCCGCGCAATGGAGATGTGAGAACCGGGAGGGCTTCTGACCCCTGCCCTTCAGGCTCTTATCGATAAATCAACTTTCCCTTCGCTGCGGAAATTGCCGAATTTACAAAAGACCGCCGAAAAACGATCCGCCATGAGCAGAATTCCACTGGTACACGAAGTATTTCAGGGTATAATCTCCTCTTAAGTCATCGCGCGACTCGCCCTAAAAAAGAATAAAGACGGAGGAGATCAACATGAAAATCGCAGGCAAAACCGCACGCTCCATGTTCACGTTTTTTCTCATCATGACCGTAACCATCCTGACACTGAGCGCAACGAGCATTGCGGGGGCGGCGACGAAACCTGCCCCGGCTCCGAAAGCGGCAGAGGAATGGCCGATGTTCCGCGCCAACCAGTACCGCACGGGCAACGCCGCCAGCACAGCGCCGGGAGCGGGAGAGATTCAGGGGCAGGTCGCGTGGCAGGCGGGCATGCCGGGCAACATCCAGTCCTCCCCCGCGCTGCTCGGCGACAGGATCTTCTTCGGCTGCAACGACGGCAACCTCTACGCGGTGAGGGCGGCGGACGGCAGCGTCCTCTGGAAGTACCCGACCGAGAACTGGGTCGCGTCATCCCCCGCCGTCGGCGACGGGCTGGTGGTGTTCGGCAGCTACGACAGCAGAATTTACGCGGTCGACCCACAGACGGGCAAGTTGAAGTGGAAGTTCACCACGCACAACAACGTCGCTTCTTCGCCCGCGATCGCAAACGGCATGGTCTTCTTCGGAGGTGTGGACGGCAACGTCTATGGAGTCGACGCGAAGACAGGCTGGCAGAAGTGGAGTTACAAGGCCGGCCGCGAGGTCTACGGCTCGCCCTCCGTTACGGACGGCGTCGTCTACATCGGCAACCACGACGGTAAGCTGATGGCGCTCGACGCCAAGACGGGTGCGCTGAAGTGGCGCGCCATCGCTGGCGGCCCGATCACGACAGGCCCGGCTATCGCCGACGGCCTCGTCTACTTCGGGAGCTGGGACGGATATCTCTACTGCGCGCGCATCAAGCATCAAGCGGTGATCTGGAAGTATCAGTCCGGCGGATCGATTGAATCATCCCCGCTCGTGGCGAACGGCAAGGTCTATTTCGGCAACCTCAAGGGCACGATGACCGCGCTCGACGCCAAGACGGGCAACGCCCTCTGGAAGACCGAGACGGGGCAGACGATCACCTCCGCGCCCTCCATTCGCGGCAACCGGATCTTCTTCGGCAACAACGCGAACGATATCTACGCACTCGACGCGAACACGGGCGCCGTCGCGTGGCAGCTGCACACGAACGGCTTCGTCACCACGGCCCCCGCTGTGGGGGCGGGCGCGATCTACGTCACGGGCATGGATAGTGTTATCCGCTGCATCCGATAACGCCGATGAGGGGAGTATCCGTCGTCATACCCGTCTATAACGAGGAAGAGGTTCTGCCTCACTTGGCGGAGCGCATCATACCCGTTATGGAGGGATTTTCCGGCGAAGGACGCCCCTGGGAGATACTCTTCGTGAACGACGGCAGCAGGGACGGAAGTTTCGCCCTGCTGCATCGTTTGTGCGAGGAACACCCCGCACGGGTGAAGCTGGTCGACCTGAACGGCAACTTCGGACAGCACATGGCGATCATCGCCGGCTTCGAATCGGCATCCATGGATTACATCGTCACCATCGACGCCGATATGCAGACGCCCCCCGAGGAGATACCCAAACTCGTCAAAGCGATGGACGACGGACACGACGTCGTCGGAACCTACCGCGAAAACAGGCAGGACCCCGCCTTTCGCAAAATCGCGTCCAGAATCGTCAACCGCATCACAAACAGGATGAGCGGACTCAGGCTGCGCGACTACGGTTGCATGTTGCGCGGCTATTCGCATGGGGTCGTGCGGATTATCATCGACAGCGAGGAGACGACCACGTTCATCCCCGCCCTGGCCCAAAAGTTCGCCACCAACCCCGTCGAGATACCGGTGGCGCACAACGAACGGGAATACGGCACCTCGAAGTACAGCCTCTTCAAGCTCATACGGCTCAACTTCGACCTCATGACGAGCTTCTCTCTCGCGCCGCTGCAGGTGATGACCATGACGGGTATGGCCCTCTCCGTCGCGAGCGTGCTCTTTTTCGTCTTCCTGATCGTGCGGCGCTTCATCGTCGGCTCGGAGGCGGAGGGCGTCTTCACCCTCATGGCGATCCAGTTCTGCCTCACCGGCATCACGATGCTCTCCGTGGGACTCTCCGGCGAGTACATCGGCCGCATTTACGCGGAGGTCCGCAAGCGCCCGCGATTTATCGTCAGGCGCGTGTTCGACGGGAAAACCGAGCCTGGCACGGACTCCGCCGGAATTTACGAAGAAATATACCGGGAAACGGAAGAGAAGGGCAAGTGATTACGAAAACGCTCGCGCTGAAGCTGGACGTCGACACATTGAAAGGTTATCTGGAGGGCGTTCCGCGTCTGCTCGACCTTTTCCAGAAAAAAAACATTCCCGCGTCGATCTTTTTCTCCATGGGGCCGGACAACTCCGGAAAGGCCATTCGAAGGGTCTTCCGCAAGGGCTTCATATCCAAGATGATGCGCACGAAGGCCCCCACAACCTACGGCTTCAAGACGCTGCTCTACGGTACGCTGCTGCCTGCTCCCCTGATCGTCAGCAAGAACCCCGGGATCCTCGCGCGCGCAGCCGAAGACCACGACTGCGGCGTCCACGCCTGGGACCACGTGCTGATCCAGGACGGGGTGGGAAACATGACGCGCGATAAAATCAGAGAGGAGTATCGAAAGGCGTTCGATCTCTTCGAAAAGACGACCGGCAGATGCGCCCGCTCGATGGCGGCGCCCGGCTGGCAGGCGACGGGCGACAGCTTCGCGGTCGAGGACGAACTTGAGCTCGACTACGCCAGCGACTGCCGGGGCACGACGCCCTTCTATCCCGAAATCCGCTCCACCGTCTATAAAACGCTGCAGATTCCGACCACTTTGCCCACGATGGACGAGATCTACGGCGGCCCGGGAGACACCTCTATCGCCGATCTCTGGCTCTCCGAAATGCGCCGGGAGACGGAAGTGCTCACGATCCATGCCGAGATGGAGGGGGGACGTCAGGTCGGTCCGTTCGAAGAATTTCTCGATCGGGCGACCTGTAGCGGCATACGGTTCACTACACTCCGCGAGATCGCGAACGAGACGCGCGAGGTCGCACGCGTCTGTGAAATCGAGCTTGCCTGCGTCCGAGGGAGGGCCGGCACTCTGATCAGGCAGGTGCCCCGGGAAACCCCCGCGTAGCTGCGTGCGGACAGACGCTCCCTACACCTCCAGCTTCTTACCGATGTACCACTTGTTGTGACATCATCGCAATCTCCTCATCGCCATCGCCGACGGACAGATCGAGAGGCCGCCCAGCGCCGTGCAGCGCAGTTCGGCGGGGAGCATCTTGCCGACCTCGTAGACGGCGTCTATCGCCTCGTCGAGCGGGATGTCGTTCTCGTAGCCGCCGAGGATCAGGTCTGCGTTGACGAACGCGCCGGCGGCCGCCGAGGCGTTGCGCGTGTGGCAGGGGATCTCCACCATGCCCTGCACGGGGTCGCAGATCGAGCCCATCGTGTTCTGGAAGGAGATCGACGCGGCGTCGAGCGCCTCGCGCACCGTGGCCCCCGCGGCCTCCGCGCAAGCGGCGGACGCCATCGCGCCACCGGCGCCGATCTCGACCTGGCAGCCCGCGACCTCCGCCGCGAAGGTCGCGCGGGTGTCGAGGATCACGCCGATGCCGCCTGCGGCGAACAGGGCGAGGCAGGTTCCCTCGCGGGAGAGGTTCAACTCCTCCTCCAGCGTGATGATCGCGCCGGGCAAAGCGCCCGCAGAACCGCCCGTCGGCGCGGCGCAGACGACGTCCATCGCGCCGTTCGCGTGCATCAGGGCCATCGCCCTCACTGCGGCTCTCGTGTGAAGGCCGAAGAAGGGCAGCTTCCCGCCCTGTCCCTTCTCGAAGATCTTCTGCGCCGTCGGGCGCAGCAACTGCATCGAGGTGGCGAGTTCCCCCGCGAGCGCCCGCTCGCAGGCGGACTTCATGATGCCGTAGCGGCGCCACATCTCCGCCATCGCCTCGTCGCGCGAGAGGCCCAGCAGCGCGCACTCGTAGTCGAGCGTCGCCTCGCCAATGCCGATCTTTCTCTCGTTCGCATAGGCCTCCAGCTCCGCGGCACTCCCCCAGATCGGCGCTCCCTTTACGGGAAAGAAGATCGGGCGCACGACGCGGGGACGCAGGTTCCTTTTCACCAACTGCGAGACGAGGTCGTCCGGCAGTTTTTCCGTCCCCTGGAGGGCGAGTAGCGCGCGGCCCCTCGACTCGGAGAGGGAGACCTGTCCGAACGGTTCGAGCAGATCGCGGATCGCGGCACTCTCCTCAGGGGGACATTCGAGCAGCGCGACCCACGAATCGCCCCTGATATCGACGCGAAAGCCGTCGACCTGCGTGACGATCACCGATCCCCCGCCGATGGAGCTGGCGACGACTGCCGTCTCCGCTCCTTCCGTGCCCCGAAGTGTCAAACGCGTCCAGTTCGGGTGATCCGCCTCGTCGTAGCGCTCGACGGAGAAATCGACCTTCGTGCCCGCTTTTCCCGCGGCCGCGACCGCGTCATGAAAGAGGTCGTCGAGAAGATCCCAGTCCATCAGGCCCGTGGCAAAGGCCTTGTCGCTGCCCTGCGCCAGATAGCACTTTCCGTAGGAGCCCCGTTCGTCGAAGACAATCTCGACCCGCTCGGGCCTCTCTCCCAGAATATCCCGCGCGAGCCGCCCGATGTGATACGACGCCCCGGTGTGGGAACTCGACGGCCCTCTCATGACGGGGCCCAGCACGCTGTTGAAAACGCTGACCTGTTTCATTGCCTTTCCTCCCTGAAATAATCTATAATGGCGGTTCGAGCTTGGAGGCCTTTATTATAAAGGCCCGAACGGAGGCTTTTTTTTGAATTTGCACAAACTTGGAACCGACAAGCGAAAAATCCTCGTCGCGGACGCGACGCTGCTGCTCGTGGCGTTTCTGTGGGGAACCGGTGTTCCGCTGACGGCCGACCTGGTCCGCACCCTCACCCCGATCTGGGGCAGCGCCATCCGCATGTCCGTCGCCGGCATCGCCCTCCTCGCGCTGTACCCGGCCAAAGTCCGCAACGCAACCCGCCTGGATGTGAAAAACGGCCTCATCCTCGCGGCGCTCGTCTCCACGATCTATACCCTCGTAGGATTCGCCCTCATCTACAGCACCGCCAGCAAACAGTCGTTCATCATGGGTTCCTCCGTGCTGATGGTGCCATTTTTGGTCTGGCTCGTCAATCACAAACGACCGCAAACGTGCGTATTCATCGGCGCGACGCTCGCCACCGGCGGCCTGCTGGTCATGGGCTTCGCTCCCGGTATGCGCTTCAACTTCGGGGACGCGCTCAACCTGCTCATGTGCTTTCTCGGCGCCTGGCACGTCATCTTCATCGAGCGGATGGTCCGACACACCGACCCCACGACGCTGGTTGCGCTGCAAATTCCCCTCATGGGGGTCATCATGACGATCGCAGCGCTGATCTTCGAACCGACGCCGGATTTCGCCAACATGTCGATGGTCACATGGGGGGAGATTGTCTTCACCGGCCTCGTCACGACGGTGGTCGCCTTTACCCTGCAGGCGCGCGCGCAGAAGAACACCTCCGCCTCGCACGCCGCGATTATCCTCGCGATGGAGTCGGTCTTCGGCTATCTGATCTCCGTGCTCTCCGGCCAGGACCCCTTCATCCTCCAGGGCGCGCTCGGCGGAACCCTGATCATGATCGGCGTGCTGACATCCGAGGCGGAGACAATTCTGGCGAAACCGCAGAACTACGAGGCGTGACGCCGGCCTCAAACCCGACCTCTCCCCCCGGCCCCCTCCCCCGAAGCGGGGAGGGGGAGAAAAGCAGGATCAAGGGCAAAGGGGATTCCCTTTTTCGGTTTTGTTTTGCTCCCCTCCCTCCCCGTTTTGGGGGAAGGAGGGGTCGGGTTTAAGGGCGAGAGCGTACTTTGATGCGACTTGCTTCCGCCTCCTCACCATTGACCTTCCTTTCACGCAGTTGTAAGCTGTTTGCGAAAATACAGGATCACTCGATCCCAGGAGGCTGCTATATAAAGTGACGACACGCGCAAAAGAATCCACCTTCGGCGTCAGGACCATCACCATCACGGCACTGCTGGCGGCGGTCGCGTCCATTCTGATGTTTCTCAATTTCGCCCTGCCGCTCTTTCCGGCCTTCATCAAGATGGACTTCTCCGACGTGCCCGCGCTGATCGCGACCTTCGCGATCGGACCCCACGCCGGCGTCCTGGTGGAGCTGATCAAGAACACCGTCAACCTGACGCACACCGCCACCGGCGGCGTGGGCGAACTGGCCAACTTCTCCATCGGAGTCGCCTTCGTCGTCCCTGCGGGGTTGATCTACAGACGCAACAAGACGCTGCGGAGCGCCGTGGCCGGGCTGGTCGTCGGCCAGCTTAGCATGACGTTCGCGGCGTCCGTCGCCAACTACTACGTGCTGATCCCGCTCTACAGCTACTTCGTACCGATGGAGGCGATCCTCGCCATGTATCGGACGATCAACCCCTATGCCGACACGCTGTTCAAGGCGATCTTGATGAGCGTCGTGCCGTTCAACCTGCTCAAGGGCACGCTGGTCACGATTTTGACGCTCTGTCTTTACAAACGACTCTCGCACTTCATCAAGGACTGACCTTCTCGTCGATGCCCCTGTTCGACAGGGCGTCGGCGATTTTGTTCTTCTCGCGCGGCACCCAGGCGAGTTCGACCTTCATCCCCTCCATCAACGCCCAAGCTTGTGCCGCCAGCTCCCGCAGGTGCGGCAGGTTGATCTTCCACTCGCGCTTTACCTGGCAGACGACCAGCTTGCTGTCGCCACGCACCTCCAGCTCCGCAACCCCGCGCGATTTAGCCTCCGCGAGCAGGCGCAGGAGCGCCGTGTACTCGGCCTCGTTGTTTGTCTTCTTCCCCAGATACTCGGCGCACTCCCAGACCACCGCGCCGCTCTCGTCCACCAGGCACGCACCCGCACCAGCTTCGCCGGGATTGCCCCGCGAGGCTCCGTCAAAATACCCGATCATCACACCGCCCCACCTCTTCTACATTTTGTCGTGCTATAATTTTTTATCGGTACAACGAGTCTAAGTGTACCATCGATCCGCTTCGGGGGTGAGGCATGTGGAGAAAAATTTTTTGAAGGACAGCCTGATCTATAAACGACACAGCGTGAGAAAATACAAACCCGACCCCATCGCGCAGGAGCATCTCGATCATATCCTGCGTGCGGGCATGGCCGGGCCCTCCGCGCACAACATGCAGCCGTGGTCCTTCGTGGTGGTCGACGACCGCGGCCTTCTGGACGCCATCGCCGATTTTCACGAATACGGCAAGATGCTGTACAAGGCGCCTGCGGCGATTCTCGTCTGCGCAATTCGCGAGGTCGTGAAAAACGACCACTTCTACCAACAGGACATCGGAGCGGCGATCGAAAACATGCTGCTGGCCGCGACCGAGTGCGGCGTCGGCAGCTGCTGGTGCGGAATACATCCGCGCCTGGAGGTCGAAAGGCCCTTCGTCGAACTGTTGCATATGCCGGAGGAATTTTTCCCCTTCGCAATCGTGGCGCTCGGTTACAGGATCGAAGAACCCGTCTCGTCGGACCGCTACGACGCGTCTCGCATACATCACAACGGATGGTGAGCGCCGTGAAGGACGCAAAAAAGATCGCCAAGACCAACGCCGCGCGCAAGCTCGACGAACTCGGCATCCAGTACGAACTGATCTCGTTCGACGTCGACGAGAACGACCTGTCGGCGGAGACGGCGGCAGCGGCCGTCGGCATGCCGCAGGAGCAGGTCTACAAGACGCTGGTGACGCGCGGCGACAAGACGGGCGTCATGGAGGTCTGCCTGCCGGCCGGCAAGGAGCTGGACTTCAAGGCGCTCGCCGCCGCCTCCGGCAACAAGAGCGCGGCGCTGGTGCCGCTCAAGGAAGTGCAGCAGCTCACGGGCTATATCCGCGGCGGCTGCTCCCCCATCGGCGGCAAGAAGGAGTACCCCGTCTATATCTTCGACGACGCCGCGAATTACGAGAGGATCGGCGTCAACGCCGGAGCCCGGGGGCTGCTCTTTCTGATCGCGCCGGACGACCTGCTGCGCGCGACGGGCGGCAAGCTCGCGCCGATCGCGAAATGAAGAGCGCGCCGGTCATGCCCGACGACAAGACGCGCTGCCCCTGGTGCCTGGGCAGCGAACTTTATGTAGCCTATCACGACGAGGAGTGGGGCACGCCCTGTCACGACGACCGCACGCTCTTCGAATTCCTGATTCTGGAGGGCGCACAGGCGGGGCTGTCGTGGAGCACGATCCTGAACCGCCGAGAGGGCTATCGGCGCGCGTTCGCCGGCTTCGACCCCGAGGTCGTCGCCCGTTTCGACGAGAGAAAGATCGAATCCCTCCTACAGGACACGGGCATCGTCCGCAACCGCCTGAAGGTACAATCCGCGGTCAGGAACGCGGCGCGCTTTCTCGACGTACAGCGCGAGTTCGGCAGCTTCGACGCCTACGTCTGGCGCTTCGTCGGCGGAGAGCCGATCATAAACAGCTGGCGCATCGGCGACCCCGTCCCCGCGGAGACGGCGGAGTCGAAGGCCATGAGCAAGGATCTCAAGAAACGCGGCTTCACCTTCGTCGGCTCGACCATCTGCTACGCCTGGATGCAGGCGATGGGCCTGGTGAACGACCACTATCTGGAGTGCTGGAAGAGACAAAGAGGATAACGGCTGTGCCGGAGAAGAAAAAGAAGATCTCGAAGTTTAAGACCGTCGCAGGGCTTCTGATTCTGGTCGTTTTCCTTTTACTAGTAAGCCTGCGTCTTTTGTCCCCGCTGGTTGTGTCACGGATTGCGCTCAGGCCGACGGCGAACGTAACGAACACGCTCCAATCGGTCGGGATAACGTACGAGGACGTGACGATCACAACCTCCGACGGATTACGCCTGAACGCCTGGTATGTACCGGCGAAGCCTTCGCGCGGCACGCTTCTCTTCCTTCACGGCAGGGCGGGCAATATTTCCGGCCGCGTCGACTCCATCGAGATCTTTCACCGGCTCGGGCTGTCCGTCCTGATCGTGGATTACAGGGGGTTCGGGCGCAGCGAAGGACGCCGATCGATCGACGGAGCGACTCTCGACGCGCTCGCCGCGTGGAAGTGGCTGACGCAAGAGCGAAAAATCCCGGCGGACGAGATCCTCGTCTTCGGCCGTTCGTTCGGCGGCGCGGTCGCCATGCAGCTGATGCGATACGCCAAGCCAGGGGGGCTGATCCTCGAGTCGACCTACTCCTCGCTGCCGGAGATGATTCGCCGCGATTCCCTCGCGCCGCTCGCGCGGCTTCTCGTCGGCAACGTCCAGAACTCGGTCGAGGTTGCGAGGACACTCGATATACCGGTGCTCTGCATCCACAGCCGAGGCGACGAGGTCGTCCCCTACCGCTTCGGCAGACGACTCTACGACGCCGTCGCCAGTAAGGAGAAGTCGTTTTTGGACATCCGCGGCAGCCACAACGGCGGGTTTCGCAAATCCGCCGAAGTCTACGTCCCGGCGCTGGATGCGTTCGTCACCGGATGCTTCGGACCGAAGTAGGAGCGAACAACCGTGCGGCGCAGGAAAAGATACGTAGTAGGCATATCGAACGGAGCATACGAGAAAAAAAGGAAGATGCCGAAGCTTCAGACTGCCATAGAACTTCTGATTCTGATCGCCCTTCTCGCAAGCCTGCGTTTTTTGTTGCCTTTGGCTCTGCCGTGGATCGCGCTCAAACCGTCGACTGGCGTGACGGACACACCTCAGTCGGTCGGGATGGCGTTCGAGGACCTGACGATCACGACCTCCGACGGGATACGCCTGAACGCCTGGTATGTGCCGGCAGAACCTTCGCGCGGCACTCTTCTTTTCTTTCACGGCAACGCCGGCAATCTCTCCGGTCGCGTCGATTCCATCGAGACCTTTCACAGGCTCGGCCTGTCCGTCTTCATCATCGACTACAGGGGCTTCGGGCGCAGCGAAGGACGCCGCTCGATCGACGGAACGACTCTCGACGCGCTCGCCGCATGGAAGTGGCTAACGGAGGAACGGGGCGTCCCCGCGGACGAGATCCTCGTCTTCGGCCGCTCGTTCGGCGGCGCGGTCGCCATGCAGCTGATGCGATACGCCCGGCCCCGGGCGCTGATCCTCGAATCGACGTTTTCGTCTCTGCCGGAGATGATTCGCTTCGATCCCCTCGTGCCGCTCGTGCGGCTCCTCGTCGGCAACGTGCTCAATTCAGCCGAAATTGCAAAAACACTTGATATACCTATGCTCTGCATCCACAGCCCGGATGACGAAATCGTACCCTATCGCTTCGGCAGACGGCTCTACGACGCCGTCGCGAGCGAAGAGAAGACGTTCTTCGATCTCCACGGCGGACACAACGAGGGCTTCCTCGAATCGTACGACACCTACGTCCCGGCGCTGGACGCGTTCGTCACGAAACATTTCGGACCGAGGGAGAGATAAACTCATCGCCCGAGCCCACCGGGGCAGAGGTTACAAACTCCGGCCCCAACGATTCGAACGACACCTCGCGCCTTTCGCCTTCCCGCAATACTGTCAACTCGCCTTTGACGACCCAGATTGATCGCGCTTTAATGATATACGTGCTGCAAAGAAACGACACAAGCAGCGCGAGGTGAAACAATGCTCGGAAAATTATTCCCGTACGCGCGCGGCAATCGCAGGGCGATGCTCGCCTGCGTCCTCGTCACCATGTCCGAGGTCGTCTGCGAGATGCTCGTCCCCCTCCTGATGTCCAAAATCGTGGACGTCGGCATCGTGGCCAGGGACATCGCCTACATCGCGAGGATCGGCCTCCTCATGGCCGTGCTCTCCCTCCTCGCCATTCTCTTCGGGCTGCTGAACGTCAGATACTCCTCCAGCGCCAGCCAGGGGATCGCCGCCAACCTCCGCCGGGCGCTCTTCGAAAAAACGCAGACCTTCTCGTTCGAGAACATCGACAGCTTTTCCTCCGCCTCCCTGGTCACCAGGATGACGAACGACGTCACGCAGCTCCAGACCTCCCTCATGATGATGCTGCGCCAGCTGATCCGGGCGCCGATGATGCTCGCCTGCGCGCTCGCCATCTCGATGAGCATCAACCTCCGCCTCTCGCTGATCGTCGTCGCGGCGATCGTCCTCCTGCTCTCGGGGACGCTCGTCGTCATGAGGATTGCGCGAAAGCTCTATACGACCATGCAGAAAAAGCTCGACGCCCTCAACTCGGCGGTCCAGGAGAACCTGACCGCCATCCGCGTCGTCAAGGCATTCGTCCGCGAGCGATACGAGCGGGAGAAATTCAGGGCCGTCAACGACGAGATGACCGCGTCGGCGATCCGGGCGGGGAGCATGGCAGCCCTCATGATGCCGGGGATGACGCTGGTTCTGAATTGCAGCCTCGTCGCCGTGATCTGGATCGGCGCGGACATGCACGGAACCGGCGACATGTCGACGGGCGGGCTCATGAGCTTCATCACGTACATCATGCAGATCCTCACCAGCGTGATGATCTTCTCGACCGTGCTGATGGTGCTGACGCGGGCGAGGGCGTCCGCGGAGCGGATCGTGGAGGTCCTCGAGGCGGAGCCGGCGGTCGCGGACCGGGCGGAGACGGCCGCAAAAAAGCGCGCGGTCGCCAGGGGCGGGGTCGAATTTCGCGAAGTCGGGTTCCGGTACGCCGCCGGCAGCGAGGATGAAAACGTGCTCTCGGGCGTCTCCTTCCGCGCGGAACCGGGCGAAATCGTGGGGATCATCGGCGAGACCGGCTCCGGCAAGAGCACGCTGGCAGGCCTGATCCCGCGATTCTACGACGCCACCAGCGGAGCCGTCCTGATCGACGGAGTCGACGTCCGCGACTACGCGCAGAAGGACCTGCGCGATGCCGTCGGCATCGTGATGCAGAAGAACAACCTCTTCAGCGGCACGATCCGCGAAAACCTGCTGTGGGGCGACGAGGATGCGGACGACGAGAGCGTCGTCCGCGCGGCCAGGAGCGCGCAGGCCCACGATTTCATCATGAGCCTGCCGGAGGGGTACGAGACGGAGCTCGGCCAGGGCGGCGTGAACCTCTCGGGCGGGCAGAAGCAGCGCCTCTGCATCGCGCGCGCCATGATGAAACGCCCCCGGATCCTGATCCTCGACGACAGCACCAGCGCCGTCGACACGGCGACCGAGGCGAAGATCCGCGCGTCCTTCCGTCGCGACTTCGCGGAGGCGACGGTGATCGTCGTGACGCAGCGGATCGCCTCCATACGCGACGCCGACCGGATCATCGTGCTGGAGAAGGGAAAGGTCGAGGCGATGGGCACGCACGGCGAGCTGTTCGCGACCTGCGGCATCTACCGGGAGATCTGCGACTCGCAGGCCGAAGGGAGCCTGGCCTAGGATGTCCGCGCGAAGGGAGATGAACCTGCCGGGAGGGAGGGGCGGCACCGGCATCCGACCGGCGACCGAGAAGCCGGGGAACCTGACGGGGACGCTGCTCCGCATCTTCGGCTATCTGGGGGAGAACCGCGCGATCCTCCTGCTGGTGGCGCTGGCGATCGTCGCCAGCTCGACCAGCACCATGGCCGGCTACTACCTGCTGAAGCCCATCATCAACCGCTACATTGTGCCGGGCGACCTTCACGGCCTCGCGCGCGCGCTCGGCCTCCTCGCCCTCGTCTACCTCGTCGGCGTGAGCGCAAACTACCTGCAAGCGACGACGACCGTCAGGCTGGCGCAGAGGACGACCAATGCGATCCGGCGCGAGCTCTTCGACAGAATGCAGACGCTCCCCCTGCGCTACTACGACGCGCATACCCACGGGGAGCTGATGAGCCGCTACACGAACGACATCGACAACATCGGCGCGATGCTCGAGCAGAGCTTATCCCAGCTCCTCTCGTCGATCGTCCTCTTCGTCGGCACGGTGGGCTGCATGTTGCTCCTGAGCCCCCTCCTCTTTCTCGGCACGGCATCCGTCCTCTCGGTCATGTTTCTCACCAGCAGAAAGATCGGCCGCAAGAGCCGCGGTTATTTTATGGAGCAGCAGCGGCTGCTGGGAAAACTCGACGGCTACATCGAGGAGAACATCACCGGCCTGCGGGAGATCAAGGCCTTCAACCACGAAAAACCCTCGATCGACGCCTTCCTCGCGCTCAACGAGAATTTCAGGAGGACGGCGGCCCGCGCCGGCTTCCTGGCGGTGGTCATCATGCCGATCATGTTCAACCTCAACAGCATCTCCTACGCCTGCTCCGCCGTGTTCGGCGGCCTGCTGGCGATCCGGGGCGCGCTCGACGTCGGCTCCCTCGCCTCGTACCTGCTCTTCTCGAAGCAGATCGGCCAGCCGATCAACCAGGTCACCAACCAGATGAACAACATCTACGCGGCAGTCGCCGGCGCAGAGCGGGTTTTCGCGCTGATGGACGAACTTCCCGAGGTCGACGAGGGCAAGACGCTCCTCGTCGAGAACGCAACCGGAGAAGGGGAAACGCGATGGGCGTGGCGCATCGCCGGCAGCGACACGCCGTTGCGAGGCGATGTGCGCTTCGAAAACGTCTCGTTCTCGTACACGCCGGAAAAACCTGTGTTGAAGGGCGTCTCGCTCTACGCCAAGCCGGGACAGGTCATCGCCTTTGTCGGCTCGACCGGAGCCGGCAAGACCACGATCGTCAACCTGATCAACCGGTTCTACGACGTCGACGAAGGACAGATCACCTACGACGGGATCGACGTACGCAACATACGCAAGGAGAGCCTGAGGCGATCGCTGGGGATGGTCTTGCAGGACACGCACCTCTTCACGGGGACGGTCATGGAGAACATCCGCTACGGACGGCTCGGCGCGTCCGATCAAGAATGCGTGGAGGCGGCAAAAAACACGGGCGCGCACTCGTTTATCAGGCGCCTCGCGAAGGGATACGAGAGCCTGCTGACCGACGACGGCGCCAATCTCTCGCAGGGCGAACGGCAGCTGCTGGCGATCGCCCGCGCCTACATCGCCGACCCGCCGGTGATGATCCTCGACGAGGCGACCAGCTCGATCGACACGCGGACGGAGCTGCGCATTCAGAGGGCGATGGAGGAGCTCATGAAGGGAAGGACCGTGTTCGTCATCGCACATCGACTCTCCACCGTGCGGCACGCGAACGCGATCATCGTGCTGGAGAACGGGGCGATCGTGGAGCGCGGGGACCACGATGAACTTCTGAATCATAGGGGCCGATATTACCAGCTATATACCGGGGCGGCAGAGCTGGCGTAAGGCCGTCGTTCGCTACGCACCCTTTCGAACGCGAAGGATGGGTTTTGCCACGCAGGGCAACAAATCGTTGATCAACTCGGCCATTCCTTCATATTCGTTCAAGGCCTGAAGGCTGATCGTCCAGATTTCGAAGGGCGGAGCCTCTCCGGACAGGAAAGGTCGATACGGACTCAGGAGTTCCTGACAGCGAAGCGCGTCCTCCTCCCGCTCGTAGGCGAAAAACAGCCAGGTGAAGCTGTATTGTTCGAGGGAGTCGTTATCCAGATACCCCGGCAAATACAAGTGTCGCAGCATCGTCAGAAAAAGATGGAAATCTCCCAGGATCGTCCAGTAACAATCCAGATTTTCGGGACAGGGCGCCGGAGCCAAGAAGAACAGGAAACGATCCGTGTTCAGAAATCCGTAGGCATCCGTCGCGATCCTCGGAAAACCCGAATAGTGCGTAAAATCGTAATGGGACTTATACAGCAGATCGGCCTCCACGAGGCGTTTTTCAGGCATGTGCCGTTGCAGCCACTGTTCGATGCCATCGGGTCCGGCGGCAGTCCTCTCCCCTCTCCGCCCCTCAGCCCGGGGGAAGTATTTCATCAGGTTTTTGTAAAACGGCCACTCCGTATAAAGCCAGACCAGTTTTTCGCCATCGAAGGCAAACGTTTTTTCATCTCCGCAACAGGGAACGTCGAAAGAAAATGGCCGGGAAAATTCTTTGATCCCCCTGCGTTGAGCATGCCGACAGTCCAGCAGGCGCTCCAGGCCACTCCTTTTCGCCTCGCGCGCTCGATCAATATTTTCAGCAAATCCCGGTTTCAACGGGAGACCAAACTGCCCTGCCAGCTGCTCGAAACGCACGATTCCGCTTGAGGACAGAAAATACACGCCACTTTCTTTCCGCAAAACCCCCTCTTCGACGCAAGTCTCCGCCTGCCGAAGATCCACCTTCGATACTTTCAGTGTGTCCGCCGTCCAACAAGGATTCAGCTCGTCAAACAACAAAAGCATGTCTTCCGCATCCATGTGTTTTTCTCTCCTCTCCCCGTATGCCTTTTCTGTTTGCTATAATTTTACTGGAATAAAGTCCTATTACCAACCGAGACGAGGAGCCATCGCACAAAAGAAGGAGGAAAGACGAGTGGATATCACGATCAGTGACATCATGCATCTGGATTTGATGAAGGGTATAAAACTCATCGCCGGTGCCGGGGGCACTCAAAACAAGGTGGCGAAAGTCGGAATACTCGATTTCGAATTCACACGGCGCGCGGCAGCTCCAACTCCCGATCGACAGCAACACCCAGGCGAATTTGTCCTCGCCTCTTTCCTCTACGCGGCAGACAACAGCGACCTGTTGCTCGGCGCCGTCAAACGCATGAAGAAAAACCAAGCCAGCGGACTCGCCATCAAAAACGTTTTCAACCTGGAGATCGACCAGGCGGTTCTTCGTTACGCGAACGAAAACGATTTTCCCGTCTTCCTCTTCGTGGACTACGGCGTTTACTTCGAGGATCTCATTGTCGAAATCAGTCGCTTGAAGGATACGCTGGCCTATTACGCTCTTTGCGAAGATACCGTGAACAAGATCCTGCACGGCAGCTTCGATAAGACAAAGATCAAAAAACTGGCGCTTGAAATCAACTACTCGATCAAGAATTTTTACAACATAACTTATTTCAGGCCAAAAAACGAAAAAGCGCAACGCGAGGCGGACTGCATTCTGGCACGGGGGGTCAACAAACGCCTGTTCGCCAATGGCGACGCTCTGGTGAAATACAAGGCCGGCATGTTTTTCATCAGTTCCTCGGAGGCGCAACCACAGGCGGAGGAAGCCACATCGGATTCCGTAAACGAGAAACTGCAGACCAATATCGGACAGTATCATGTCGGCGTCAGCGATAATCAATATTATCTCGAGGATATAAAAACCGCTTTCCTGCAGAGCTATTATGCCTCGTGCCACGCGCAGCTCTATGGCAGAGACACGAGCCTGTATAAAAACATCGGCGTCTATAAGCTGCTCTTCCACTCGCTCGACGAAAGATGGCAGGAGGATTACGTAAACGGAATCATCACGCCCATCGAAGATTACGATTTGAAGAACAAGAGCGGCCTGCTCTCGACTCTGCTCGAATACGAAAGACAGGGCGGCAACATAAAAGAGACGGCCACGGCACTCTTTACGCACGAAAATACGGTGCGGTATCGCCTGAAGAAGACCGCCGAAATCTTTTCGACGGATATCAGCGACAAGAACTTCGAATTCGAGCTGTTCATGGCGCTCAAACTGCACCGCATGCAAAATCTTTGGGCAGACACCCCGCAGGTTTCCATACAAAACAGCGACTCGACACCACCCATGTCGGCGAATTTCGTCGCCGGATTGTGAGAGAGTAAACCCAGCCCCCCTCGTTTTGTTCGTCCAACCTATTTTCGAGGGGGTTTGCGTATTTTCTCCCTCCGAACATCCCCCTCTTTTGCGATTCAAGGTAACTGAAGGTTGATGCGCTGCGACTTTCTGTCCCCGTTCTGCTCGATCGATTTTCACAAAAAAACCCCCTTTGCTTTGAAGAAATTCTAAAAAGATCTTGTTGTTCAAAATAGACACCTTCCTTAAATTGAATGGCACAACAGGAGAGAAAAAAAGAGTGTATTCAATCAACTACTGCGAGGAAGGTGTGAGGTCATGCAATTCAAATTTGATGTGGAAAGTCTACGCAACGAGTTCCCGGCCTGTCGAAAGGAGATAAACGGCGTGCCCGATGCGTTTCTGGACGCACCGGCTGGTTCTCAGGTACCACAGCGAGTGGCACAGAAAATCTACGATTATCTGATCTATCACAACGCGAACGAAATGGGCTACTTCGACCTCGCAATGGAGGCCGTCGAGGTGGAGGAGGGAGCGCGGGCAGCCGTCGCCGACCTCTTTGGGTGCGACGAGTCTGAGGTTGGATTCAGTTGCTCTTCCACGCAGAACAGCTTCAATCTCGCCCACGCATGCGCAAAAACGCTGAAGCCGGGCGACGAGATTATCATTACAGACATGGACCATCGCTGCAACCGCGCCTCCTGGATCGCGTTGCAGGAAGTATACGGCGTTGTCGTCAAGAGCGTCAGGGTGGATATAGAGACGCAACAGATCGACATGTCGGACCTGAAGGCCAAGCTTTCGCCAAAGACGAAGATCGCCGCGTTCAACTGGGCCTCCAACGCCCTGGGCACGGTCAGCGACGTCAAGGCCATGTGCGCCATGGCCCACGAGTACGGCGCAATCACGATCGTCGACGCCGTGCACTACGCCGCCCACTTCCCCATCGACGTCAAGGACATCAACACGGACGTACTGCTCACCTCTGCCTACAAGTGGTTCGGCCCCCACGTCGGCGTTATTTACATGAAGAAGGACCTGATCGACAAAATCGATTTCTACAACGTCGAGACCGAGGATTTGATCGGACCTCGCAAGTTTCACATGGGAACCCCGCAATATGAGCTGCTGGCCGGGGTTACGGAAGCAGTCGAGTTTATCGCGTCCGTCGGCGAACGGTACGCAGGATGCTTCGAGGTGAAACTTCGCGGCCTGTCGGGGCGCAGACGCAACGTTGTGGCCGGTATGATGGCCATCGACGAGTACGAGGCACCGCTGGCGAAAAAACTGCGCGACGGCCTGCGGCAGATCCCAGGCGTCACAGTCTACGGTCCGGCGGAGGGAACGCCTCGCACCTCCACCATCGTGTTTACGATGAAGGAGAAAACCCCGGCCGAAATCTGCAAGGTTCTCGGAGACAAGGGCATCCACAGCTGGGACGGTGACTTTTACGCGGTCGAACTGGTCAACGACGTGCTGGGGCTCAAGGATTCCGGCGGTTTGGTGCGTCTCGGTCTCGCCCCTTACAACACCGAGGGGGACATCGACCGGACGCTGCAGACCATTCGCGAAATTGCCGCCCGCTAAAGTCGGACATAAATAAAACATGGTAATCCCCCGGCTCTGCCGGGGGACCCTAAGAGTTTGACATATACGGGAACGGGCTCGATCCTACGACTGTGAACCGCTCAAAGTTTACAGCAGGAGGAGGGAGCCCATGGAAGACATCGCCAGTT
>JAVBQG010000066.1:0-16493 GCA_031549185.1 Synergistaceae bacterium
GAGGAGCTCCGCCTTACCTCCGGTACCGACACCGACACCGACGTCCAGACGTACGGTATCTATGCCGGCTACAGCTTCACCCCCAACATTCAGTTGAAGGGCGTCTACTACATGCAGAACCAGGGCGACACGGTTGCCGCACTCATGTCCACGGTTGACGGTGACTATGACGACAGCGCGAACCAGTGGAAGGTCATCCTCGACGTCAAGCAGGACGCGCTGAAGTTCACGAACCTCTGGATCGAGTATGGCCAGATGGACAACAACTTCGTCCATAACCGCTTCAACGGTCAGAACGGCCGTGGTTTGATGCCGTACGCAGGCTTCGGCGCTGATGTGCTCGCCAACAAGCCGCACAACACCAACACCTCCAAGGTCTGGGGCATTCGCGCGGATCAGCAGTGGAACGACAAGTGGCGCACCTACGGCCGTTACTTCAGCGTCGACTACGACACGAACTACCTCGACGACGCGACCAACTGGAGCCTCGGCGTCGGCTATCGCATCAGCCCGGCGGTCGAATTCGAGCTCGCGTACGACAATATCGACTACGGCGACGGCAACCCTGCGGGTTACTTCAACGGCGACGACAACGTCATCCGCTTCCGCACATTCGTCACGTTCTAAGTTAGTTTCAGTTTAAAAAGAACCACCTATTCTGCTCCCGTAAAAACAAAAGAGAGGGCCTTGTGCCCTCTCTTTTTGTATTTGCGTACGCGTCTTGTCGAAACGAAGGGCGCATGTTAAAATCCTCTTTGTGTTGCGCGCTCGTAGCTCAGCAGGATAGAGCGACGGCCTCCTAAGCCGTAGGTCTCCAGTTCGACTCTGGACGAGCGCGCCATATTAACAGAAATGATGTATATTTAACCGTCCTTGAAAGGGCGGTTTTTTTGTTGCAAAAGCGCAAAGCCGGCAGAATCGATGCGTGGTACAATGTCGATGATGGTGTGGAACTTCTGCCATCGAGGAAAGGATGATTTTTCGGATGACGCAAACTCCCCAGACAAAATTGCAGACCTCCGCGGACGTAAAGAGGTTGACGAGTACGGACGTATTCAAAGGTATCTTTGTCGTGAACTCCCTTACGCGGAAAACAGATAAAAATGGAAAAACTTATTGGGAGATGCTGGTCTCCGATCAACATGGTACCCTTTCGGCGAAGGTATGGGCGGACGCCGGTTGGTGGGATCGTTCTACGCCGGAGCTCGAAGTAAAACCGGATATTTTGACGGAATCCGCCATCGAAGCTATAAAGGGGAAAACGGTCGGCGTTACGGGCAAGGTCTCGGACTATCGAGGACAACTGCAGTACAGCTTCAGCGCGATCTCCTTCCTCAACCAGGAGAAGTTTTCGCCCACACAGTATATCCCCCATTCGGAGATCCCTCTGCCGGTTTTGACGCAGCGACTGGAGGATATAATTGGCTCGTGCCGCCAAGAGGTACAGAACTTCCTGCGTTTCGTCTTCAGTGGAGAAACCGGGCGCGAATTTCGCGACGCTCCCGCGGCAGTGTCCAACCATCACGCCTATGCGCACGGCCTGCTGGAGCATACCCTGACGGTGGCGGAATCGGCGAAGGCCATGGCGACGATGTATCGTGATGTGTATCCGTTGCTCGATATCGATATTGTGGTGGCGGGGGCGCTGCTGCACGACCTCGGCAAGATCGATTCGTACAACATGTCCCCTGTGCCGGAAATCACGTTGCCGGGTGCGGTTCTCGATCACATCGCGCTCGGTTATGCCCGTTTCGAGAGATTGGCGGGCGAAGCGAAGCTGGATCGGATGTTGCGACTTCAGATCGGTCACATCATGCTGAGCCATCACGGACAGAAGGAGTTCGGTTCGCCCGTGCTGCCCGCCACGCAGGAGGCATTGATCGTCGCGGCGGCTGACGAGCTGGATTTCCGCCTGTTCTGCTGGAAGGACGCAGTTAAGGACATGTTGCCCGGCCAGGAGATATCCGCCTTCCACTTTGCGGCGCAGCGGCGTTTCTGGCGCGTTCAGCCATCGGAGGAAGCAGATGGAGCGAACGGAAGAGGTTAGAAACTCGTTCATAGTCTCGACCGACCAGGCGGACAGGCGCCTGGATCGGGTGTTGAGGGGGTTGTACCCGGATGTCCCGCTCGGCGCGATCATGCGCTCGATTCGCAAAGGACAGGTTCGCCTGAATGGAGCGAGGACGAAGGGGGACGAGCGCCTCTCTGAGGGCGATGAAGTGTTTGTGCCCTGGGTGAGTGAAATCGAAGAGCCATTCATTGGAAACCGCCGGATTGAATTTCCCTCGCCTGAAACTTTGTACCGCGACGTCGACATCTGGTGTGTCGAGAAGGAAGCGGGCCTGTTGAGCCAGCCGGGGGAGCGGGACGGCGATTCGTTGATCACCAGGATATGGACGGAGTTGTCATGGGTCCGGCGCGATTTTCGTCCCGCGTTGATACACAGGCTCGACCGTAATGTCTCGGGTGTCGTGGCGATAGCCCTGAACGCCCCGATTTTAAGGACACTCGCGCAATTGTTGCGCGAAGAACGGATTGTAAAACTGTATCGTGCGCTTGTTCATGGGAGCGTGCCGCCGTTTGGAGAGATTTCCTTTTCGCTTTACAAGGACGAGAAGAACAACAGAGTGAGTGTCGATGCCCGTGGAAAGGCAGCTCTGACTAAATTCAGGAGGATAAGCAGCAATAAAAACGTGTCGCTTGTGGAACTCGAGCTGGTGACGGGCAGGCCTCATCAGGCGAGAGTGCATCTCGCATCCATCGGACACCCCATATTGGGCGACTTGAAATATGGGGGGGAGAGGTTCGGGAGAGGAGCGGGCAGGCTTATGCTTCACGCATGTACGCTCTCGTTCCCTGACTGCTCGGAGTTGCCGGTGCGCATTCGCGGGTTGACCGTACAATCTCCACTGCCCTCTTCCTTCGGTTGTTTTACTGGATTGCCAAGTTGATGCAATTGTCGTGAAAAAATAGGCAAATCGCGCAAAAATCAGAATTCGTTTTCGAGGCAATACTACTTTACCTTTTAGACCCTAAGCTCTAGAATAGTGATCGGCATCACCATGGTTGTTCAGTGGATGAATGAAACACGAACGCCATTGTGTTCATGAAAAAGGTTCTAAATATTCTGAGGAGGGATTTGCGTTATGTCTGTCACAAAGCGTACTTCGAAGAACGTTCTCCTGGATACCGCACTTAAGAATTTCTACGGTGCGGCGGAAGAGATGGGTCTGGAAGACAGCCTCGTCGAGATTCTCAGCCATCCTGAGAGAGCGATGTGCGTGTCGCTGCCCATCACGATGGACGACGGCAGCGTGCGTGTGTTCGAAGGCTATCGTGTTCAGCATTCCACAGCATTGGGCCCAGCGAAGGGCGGTTTCCGTTACCACCCGGACGTCGACCTGGAGGAGTGCGAAGCTCTCGGCAGCCTGATGACGTGGAAGTGCTCGCTGGCGGGCATTCCCTACGGCGGAGGTAAGGGCGGCGTCGCATGCGATCCGCTCGAGCTGTCCATGTCGGAGAGAGAGAGACTGACGCGCACATTTGCGGCGCGCGTCGCGCCGATCGTCGGCGAGTGGCTCGACGTCCCCGCACCGGACGTGAACACCGGCGCGCCTGAGATGGTTTGGTTCATGGATACGATCAGCAAGCTGCGCGGCAGGCTCGAGGCGGGCGTTGTAACGGGCAAGCCGATTTCGATCTGGGGCTCCAAGGGACGTACCGCCGCAACGGGTGTGGGCGTCGCTACCTGCATCAAAGAGCTGTTGAAATCCGTGAACATGGACGTCAAGGGTGCCCGCATCATCGTGCAGGGCTTCGGAAATGTCGGCACGTATTGCGCCAAGACGATGGTCGAAGCTGGCGCGAAGATCGTCGGGATCTCCGACGTGACAGGCGGCTACTACTGCCCGAACGGCATCGACGTCGATAAGGCGTTCGCGCACGTCACGAATCATCCCAAGAAGCTCCTCGAAGGTTACGCGCAGGACGGCCTGCAGAAGGTCTCCGGCGAGGAGATTCTGCTCGTCGACGCCGACGTTCTCGCCCCTTGCGCGCTCGAGGGTGCGATCAACGGCAAGAACGCCGATAAGCTGAAGGTCAAGTTCGTCGTCGAGGGCGCGAACGGTCCCGTTACCCCGGAGGGCGACGAGATTCTCGACAAGAAGGGCATCCTCGTCGTTCCCGACTTCCTCGCGAACTCCGGCGGCGTCATCGGCTCCTACTTCGAGTGGGTGCAGAACCTCAACGGCTTCTTCTGGACGGAGGAGGAGTACAACAACCGCCTGATTCCGATCATGACGGACAATTTCTATCGGGTCTGGAACTACGCGAAGAGCAACAACGTCAAGATGCGCCGGGCGGCTTTCCTCGTCGCGATCAAGCGCGTTGCGGACGCCGTGAAGATGAGAGGGACGTTCCTCTAGGATCTTTTGCATCGACGCAGCGAGTATTCGTTCGTTTAAAGGCCGACGCCGAGGCGCCGGCCTTTTCTTTTATGCGGGCTTTATGTAATAATGATGACGGTTGCCTTTGTGAATAGAGAGGGAGGTCGTCGTATGGAGGTCTTTGACGGAGACGCGCTTGGAGAGGGTTTGATGAAACTCTCGGCCGATTGCCTGAAGTGCGGCTCATCGATTACGTTTGAGAAGGGCGCGAAGTTGGCCGCTGAATATGGCATCGCGGAAAACGTTGTCCTATGTGGGGAATGCCAATCCGCGTTCGAGGTGAACCTCGCGCCGAGTTGTATGACGTTGACGAACGACGTCACGGATCGGTATCCTTTTCTCGCCGGCGAAGGACGAAAGAACGTACGAGAGAACGTAAACGTATCCGTTTCCGGTGAGACGAACAGAGGAACCGGGAGGAAGAGGCTGCCCCTTGCGCTCCTCGCGATTCTGGTTTTGATCGCTGCCGGCGTGTTTGCGTATCGTTTTTTCTCCGGCCCGGTCTCCGGGCCCGAGCGGGCGCTTCCCCTCGTCGAGGCGGAGCGCCGGCTTCTCGTCAAGATGGAGAACCCCGCAATCTTCAAGAGCAAACTGAGGACGGCGATGCGGCTGTTGGCGGGAGCGCCGAAATTTTCCCTGCCGTCTTTGCCCGGAAAACTGCCGAGCCTCGCGGATGTCGAGGGGAGGTACGCGTCCAATCTGATCGGCATCCTGGATGTGGCCGAGCAGGCGGCGCTTCTGATCGTCGGTGGCGAAGGCGGGGAGCGGGGGGGCGGATTCTATCTCTCCCTGATCCCGAATGAAGAGGCTTTCGGCAAACTGGTGTCAAGCTCGGGCAACGCCGTCTTCTCGGTCGAGAAGTGGGAACAGGACAAGGGGAGAGAGGGCTGGGTCCTGAAGCCGGTCCCTACTGTGGCTGCGCTCTTCGAAAAACTTCCGGCCCTGTATCTGCTCCGGTCGGGCACGGCCCAAAATTCTCCCGTGTTCGTCTCCGACCGTCCCGAGTCCATCGATGAGATGAAAAAGGCGCTCGCGAGCAGCGCCTCGCGTATTCGCATCAAACGCTATAACCCCGCCCCCGATTACCTGCAGGCGAGCTATCCGGTCAAAACACCCTCTGGAGAGATCAAAACGGCAACCACCGAGATCGCGTGGATCGAGGACGAAACCAGCGCTCACGCGCAGTTTTATTCGGATGCCTTCAGTCTGATGACCGGCCGTTCCGTCCCCAAGAGCGGGCTCAAGGGCGACGAACTGCCTTTGCTGGGAAGCGGAAATTTAGCGCTCGTCGGTGCCGTGGATATCCCCTATGTATGTTTTACCGCGTTTCCGTCCGAGGGCGATCCGATCGGAAGGGTGATGAAAGAGCTGGGCCCTCTCGTACCTTCGCAATACAGAGAAGATATACGAAACATTATGGCGGAGGGGCGAATCTCCGTCGTGATGGTGACGGAGGGTGATTTGAAAGCGGACCCCAGTACCGCGTACTTTGTCCTCGAGTCGAAGGCGAAGGAATCTATGGAGCGCCTTGTGATGCTTCCCAAATCCATGATGAAAAGGGCGACGCTCGAAGGCTGGGATTCGTGCTATACGATGGAGGTTGGACGAAATTTCAGCCTGCTTCTTGCGCAGCGCGGCGATGTGCTTCTGCTCGGCATGGGGCGGCTTTCCGAGTACGGAAGAAAGGCGAGTATCCCGGCCGAAATCAGCGATTTTGCGGCGCCCCATGACCTGGCCAACCTGGTTGCAACCCCGTCTTTCTGGAATATCATACGCCCCACTTTCAAGCAACGCATGATGGCCTACGGCATAGACCCTTCTTTTATGGACGACCCTGCCTTCGAGCCCTGTACGGTTCAACTGCGTGTGATAACTCCGGAAAAGGCGGATCTCGGGCTTTACTGGGGGAGCGCAAAAAAATAATCGCGTTGTACGTTATGGTGGATTTGTACAAAGTTCGAGTGTAAAATGAGCCCGGCGCCTGCCGGGTTTTTTTATGGGCAAAGTTTTTTCAGATATATCAGATGTTGAGTTGTTGTTTATGGAATGGGAGAGGATTTGGCAAAGAAAGAGAAGTGTTTTCTAGTTTTGACAGCCTTAAACTCAACTCCGCCATAAATGGAATAATTTCAAACATCTTGACGCCTGATATATCTGTGATAGACTAATATCAAGTAAAGGCAGAGGATGAATGATGAGAGAAAATCGATCCCTCGAGACCCTGCGAGAGAGGGTATACGGATACCTCAAGGATCAGATCAACGAGCAGAAGTTGAGACCTGGAAGTTTTCTCGATTTGAACCTGATCGGACGCGAACTTGGCATGAGTAGAACGCCGCTTCGCGATGCGCTTTTTCAGTTGGAGTCGGAGGGCTTTATTACGATCTATCCACGCCGAGGCGTGATGCTGAACGTTCTGGATCTGAAGACGGTCCGCAATATATACGAGATCATCGGCGCGCTGGAGAGCGCGGTTTTGATCGGCGCGGCAGTCAAGTTCACGGAGGAGGACGTAAGGCACATGGCGATGCTCGACAAACAGATGGACGCCAGCCTGAGCAAAGAAGATTACGACACATATTACGATTTGAACGTAGAATTTCACAATGTTTTTCTGAATAAATCGGATAACGAGGAATTGTTGAGATCGGCGCGCATCCTGAGGGAGCGGTTGTACGATTTCCCCAGATCGAGAGGCCTTCTCAAGGAGTGGGAACGCAGCAATCTCCGGGAGCATCTGGAGATGGTGAAACTGCTGGAGAAGGGAAACTTTACGGCGGCGGCGGAATATTTAAGAGATGTGCACTGGTCCTTCTCGGTGCAGGAACGGTACATAAGAAAATATTATTTTGCTCTGAAGAACGAATGACAGAATGAAAGGAGATGGCCGCATGACGGTGGCGAGCGCGGTAAAACAGAAGTGCGGCATCGTTTTCGACATCAAGCGCTATGCGATTCACGACGGTCCGGGCATCCGGACCACCGTCCATCTCAAGGGTTGTCCGATGGCCTGTCTCTGGTGCCACAATCCGGAGAGCCAGGCCTTTCGTCCGCAGTTGCTCTTCCGCGCCGACAGGTGCATCGGTTGCGGGAGGTGTATCGACGCCTGCCCCAACGGAGCTATAACCGCGGACAGTTTCGGCACGGAAGAAGAGTCGATGCGCTGTTCCGGCAGCGGAGAGTGCGCGGATGTCTGCCCTTCCGGGGCGAGGGAACTCTGTGGCAGAAGTATGAGCGTCGCCGAGGTGATGCGGGAGATCCTCAAGGAGCGCATGTTCTACGACCAGTCCGGCGGGGGCGTTACCTTCTCGGGCGGCGAGCCCCTGAGTCAGCCGGAGTTCGTCATGGCGCTTCTGGAGGAGTGCAAGAGGAACGAAATCAACACGGCGATCGACACGTGCGGTTTCGTGAGCCCGAAGGTTTTGCTCGACACAGTTCCCTATACCGACTTGTATCTCTATGACATCAAACACATGGATCCCGAGAAGCACAAAGAATATACCGGCGTGGACAACGCCGTCGTCCTCTCCAACTTGATGAAACTGGGCGAAAACGGCGCGGCTATCAATATACGGATGCCGTTTATCCCTGGAGTCAACACGGATGAGAAAAACATACGCGCGATGGCGGAATTTCTCGCCGGGGTGAAGGGGATCACGCAGGTGAACCTCCTGCCCTACCATAGCGCGGCAGAGGATAAACACAACCGCTGGAGCATGGAGTACAAACTGAAGGGTGCTGTATTCGTCCCGACGGAGAACTCCCTGCGCAAGGCGGCGGAGATAATAGAGAGTTACGGAATTCGAACGGCAATCGGCGGATGATCCGGCTTTGAACAGTATGGAGGAGGGGTATCAGATGAACGAACGCATTGAGAAGTTGCGCAAGGAAAGTTTCGAGACGCATCCGAGTTTTTCCGCGGAGCGCGCCGTTCTGGAGACGGAGTTTTACAGAGAGAACGACGGCAAGTATGCCACCCCCGTTCTGCGTGGCATGAACTTCAAGCGCCTCTGCGAGAAGAAGACGATCTACATCGGCCCCGACGAGTTGATCGTGGGCGAGCGCGGACCGCGCCCGAAGGCCGTCTCCTCCTTCCCCGAGCTCACCTGCCACTCCGTGCAGGATCTCGAGATCCTCAACGAGCGCGAGATGCAGAGCTACGACGTCGATCCAAAAGAGATCGAGGCGTACCGCGAGACCGTCATCCCCTACTGGAGAGGCCGCAGCATGCGCGACAAGGCCTTCGCCCGCATGCCGCAAAAGTGGCTCGACCTCTACGAGGCGGGCGCGTTCACCGAGTTCGGCGAGCAGCGCGCGTTCGGCCACACCGCCCTTGACGGGCTGATCTACGAGAAGGGCATGCTCGACCTCAAGAAGGACATCGCGGAGGCTCGCGCGAAGCTCGATTTCATCAATGATCCCGAGGCCACGGCGAAGGACGACGAGCTTCTGGGCATGGATTACTCCTGCGACGCCGTGGTCGTCTTCGCGGAGCGCCACGCCGAACTCGCCGAGAAGATGGCGAAGGAGGAGACGAACCCCACGCGCAAGGCGGAGCTGGAGAAGATCGCGACGACCTGCCGCTGGGTTCCGGCCCACGCCCCCCGCGATTTCTGGGAGGCGGTGCAGATGTACTGGTTTGTCCACCTCGGTACCATCACGGAGCTGAACGGCTGGGACGCCATGAGCCCCGGGCACCTCGACCAGCACCTGGCGCCCTTCTACGCGAAGGGTCTGGCCGACGGCACACTCGATCGCGAGAAGGCCAAGGAGCTGCTCTCCTGTTTCTGGATCAAAGTCAACAATACTCCCGCTCCTCCGAAGGTCGGCGTCACGGCGCTCGAGAGCGGCACTTACAACGACTTTACGAACATCAACCTCGCGGGCCTGAAGCGCGACGGGACGGACGGTTCGAGCGAGGTCACGTACATCGTCCTGGAGGTCGTCGACGAGCTGCGCCTGTTGCAGCCCCAGTGCAACGTCCAGGTCAGCGCACGCACGCCCGATCAGGTCCTTCGCGCCGCCGGACGCGTCATTCGCAACGGCATGGGTTACCCGTCGGTCTTCAACGCGGACGTCATCGTCCAGGAGCAGATGCGCGTCGGCAAAACGCTCGAGGATGCCCGCGAAGGCGGCACCAGCGGTTGCATCGAGACGGGCGCGGCGGGCAAAGAGGCGTACTTGCTCCACGGCTACCTCAATACGCCGAAGGCCCTCGAGCTCGCGCTCAACGACGGCGTCGACCCTCTGACCGGCAAACAGGTCAGCATCAAGACGGGCGACCCGAAGAAGTTCCAGTCCTACGACGACGTGTACAACGCGTTCAACAAGCAGCTCGCGTACATCGTCGACACCAAGATCGAGGTCGACAACTACTTGCGCGCGCGCTACGCCGAGTTCTTCCCGGCAACGTTCCTCTCGGTCGTCATCCGGGGCTGCATCGAAAAGGGCAAGGACTACTACAACGGCGGCCCTCGCTATAACAGTGACTACATCCAGTGCACGGGCATCGGCACCATCACGGACAGCCTGTCGGCGATCAAGAAGCACGTCTTCGAGGAGAAGAGCGTCTCCCTTAGCAAACTGATCGACGTCTGCAACAAGAACTGGGAGGGCGAGGAGGCGCTGCGCCTCACGATGTGGAACAAGACGCCTTTCTACGGCAACGACGACGACTACGCAGACAGCATTATGCAGCAGGTGTATGAGAGCCTCTTCGAGTCGATCGACGGCAAACACAGCATTCTCGGCCCGACGTACCACCTCAACATGCTCTCGACGACGTGCCATAACTACTTCGGCAAGATGACCGCGGCCACACCGAACGGACGCTTCGAGAAGATGCCGATCTCCGACGGCACATCGCCCAGCCACGGCGCCGACCGCAACGGTCCGACCGCAGTCGTCAAGTCGCTCGGCAAGATGGACCAGGTCAAATCCGGCGGCACGCTGCTAAATCAGCGCTTCCTGCCGTCCGTCCTCGCTGGCGAAGAGGGCATCACGGGACTCGTGAACCTCATCCGGACGTACTTCAAGCTCGGCGGGCACCACATCCAGTTCAACGTGGTGGACGAGGAAACCCTGCGCGACGCGCAGAAGAATCCGGAGCAGTACAAGGGTCTGCTGGTCCGCGTGGCAGGCTACAGCGACTACTTCGTGGATTTGGACGATTATCACCAGGAAGAGATCATCGCGCGCACGGCACAGGAAGTCGTATAAAAAGCCAACAAGAAACGCAACTAAAGAGATGGCGGCCGGAGTAAATCCTGGCCGCCATCTTTGCTACGCGTTATGCGGGAATCGCAAAGGCTTACAATCAAGGCTATTTCGCCAGCGGTTCTTCCGTGACGGGGAAGTAGATGCGAATGTGCGTTACCTGGGCGAGCGCGTCGTCGACTTTGCCGGCCGCCACGGGCATTTTCTGCCACGGGCCCCCGTTCAAGCGGGTCAAGACGAGCGGTTTGCGGCCGTATGTCGACCAAATGTCCCACAGCTGTTCGTCGTCGGCCGGTCCGGGGACGAGACCGCCGGCGAAGAGAGGAGCTGTCCCGCCGAGCATCGATTTCCCGTCCGGCGCCCCGATGATCATCCATTGCGTCAACTGCCATGCACCCTGCATCTCCTTGGAGTTCAGGGCATGATCCCACGGGATGATCTGGAAGCCGCCGATCTGGCCGTGTGGCGAGGTGCTGACGTCGATGACACCGGAGTGCGACGCGCGAATGCGCCCGGGCTCCTGAAAGAGTGTCCCCTCGAAGCGCCCGACGCCGTAAACCGGCCTGATCACACGCGCGAGCAATGTCTCGCCGCTCTGGCTCCACGCCGTGACGCGGCCGCCCGGCCGGTTCTCGAATTCGACGAAATAAGGGATATTGCTCTCGTAGACCCGAAAAAGAAGGACGTCTCCGGAGAGGGGAAGTTTGCCGGATTCGAGAGGGTGCTGTGTGCCGTCCGCGGCTTGCAGAAGAATCGGAGTTCCCACCGGGGGCGCCCATGCGCCGAAAAAGCCCGTTCCTGCGGGGGAGTCGAGGACAATGGAGGCGCCAGGGCCGGCAGCGGGGGCGATCGTCTCCTGCGGGATGACACTCATGGTGCGCCCTTTTCCTCCTTCGACGCTCATCAGAATGTGCAGCGCATTGACCGCCGACGCGGTGACGGAGCCGGGTTTTCCCCAGGCGCTCGCCGTATAGCTGGGCCAGCGGGTCTTCTCCGGCAGTTTGACGACGTGTCCGAGGTAGAACGAGCGGCCATCCGGCAGCACCGCCACAGCATCCTTGCCCTCTTCAAACGGGATGCGGACTTCATAGAGAAGTTTTTCGCCGTCGGCAAACGCGACATGTACCAAAAGACGGAGCAGGCAGAGGAAGAGTGCCGCCAGGAAAAGACTTTTTTTCTTCATAACAACGCCTCCAGCAGTTGCTTGATTTCCGGCCAATTGGGCCAAACGAGCGGGGCAAACCAGATGGCCCACATGTTTCCTAAAAAGTGAAAAAGTGTAGATGTCGATATGTTACCATGACGCTCCCGCAGAAAACCCATCACGCACCCGGGGACGAAGACGGCAAAGAGAAAGGGAAGGCGTGCCACGAAAACGTGAGAAGCCGCAAAAATGGCGCTCGAGACGACGATTGCCCAAAAAGCCGGCAATTTTCGCCGCAAAAGCGGCTGGACCCACCCCCGGTAGAAGACTTCTTCGATAATCGCAGCCGCGAGTCCCGCCGCGACCAGATTGAGTGTGCGTCCGAGCGTGCTATGCCGCGGCAGTTCTTCAAGCGGCCAGTGAAGCGAAATGATCGTAAGCGGCGTCAGAACGATCGCCGTCACGAGGAGACACTCGATCGTCTTGCGTCTGTCGAATCTCCACGAGAGGCCGTATAGATCAGGATTTTCGTGGCGGTAACGGCACCATAGAAAGGGCGTGTAAAGAAAGACCATCCCGACCAGGGTGGGGATGATCATTTTCATAAGCGGGCTCATGAGCGGTTATTGCTTTTTCTTCTCCGCGCAATCAGTGCAGGTGCCGTAGTGAAATACCTCGGTGTAATCCACATTGGCTATGTCGCCGCTCGGCGCGAAATGATAGATCGACTCGATGTCCACCGGGACGTCGACGATCTTGCGGCAGCTCCTGCACATGAAATGACCGTGCGGTTCCGTCGCCGAGTCGAAATAGACTTTCTTGTCGTCGATCGACAGGGTACGCATCAGCGACGCTTGGGCGAGCAGTTGTGCCGTACTGTAGATCGTGGCGATCGAAAGTTTCGGGTAGAGCGGTTTCAATTCGCTATATATCTGTTCCGCCGAAGGGTGATCCGTCCTACCCTCCAACGCCTGCATAATGGCGATTCGCTGTGACGTAATCTTGGCGCCAGATGTCTGCAACAGCCTGATTCCTTCCTCTATTGTCAAGGACAAAGTGATCCCTCCTGGCTTCTCGGATTTCAATCCGAAAAATTATAACGGTTTTGCAAGGATGGGGAAAGAGTGGTTATGCATATAGTTTAAAGTGAATACAAAGAAGGCCGCAGGGGGAGTGCCCCTTGCGGCCCAGCAACTGTCGCACGGGAGGGTCCTACTCGTCCATGATTTCCTTTTCTTTATCCGTCAGGACAGCGTCGATCTTTTTGATCGCCTCATCCGTGATATCCTGTACGTCCTTCTGGTATTTTTTGAGATCGTCCTCGCTGATCTTCGAGTCCTTCTCCATCTTCTTGAAGGAGTCGACGACCTCGCGGCGGATGTTTCGCGTCGCGGTACGCGCTTCCTCCGCGTACTTCCGGACCAGCTTCGTGAGCTCCGTGCGCCGCTCGCGCGTAAGCTCCGGCAGCGTCAGGCGGATCGTCTCGCCGTCGGGGCACTGCGGGTTGATGCCGAGCGGGGAGGACTGGATCGCTTTTTCGACCGCTTTGATCGCCGTTTTATCCCAAATGGTGATGACGATCTGGCGCGGCTCCGGTATGTTCACGGTGCCCATCTGTTTGATGGGGGTCACGGTGCCGAAGTAGTCTACCTTGATGTCCTCGACAAGGGCGGGATGTGCGCGTCCTGTGCGAACGCCGGCGTAGGTACCCTTCAAGTGGTCCAAGGCCTTGCTCGTTCGATTTTTGAGATCCTTGATCAAATTCTGAGGCATTGCCATCACTCCTTCTACGCAGGGTAGGTTTTCAAAAAAACAAGAACAGGTTTGCTTTTACGATACGACCGATCCGATGTGTTCTCCCTCCAAAAGCAACTTTGCAAGGTTGCCCTTCTGCAGTACGTCGAATACGACGATGGGCATCTTGTTGTCCATACAGAGAGAAAAGGCCGCGGCATCCATGATCTTGAGCTGCATGCGCAGAGCGTCGAGATAGCTCACATGCGGCAGATATTTCGCGTCCGGGAACTTCACTGGGTCCTTGTCATATATACCATTTACCTTGGTAGCTTTCAATAGGCAATCTGCATTTATCTCCGAGGCGCGCAGAGCGGCAGCCGTGTCCGTCGAAAAATAGGGGGAACCGATTCCCGCGGCGAAGATCACGATCCTCTCTTTTTCGAGATGGCGCAAAGCTCGCCGGCATATAAAGGGTTCCGCGATGGCGCGCATTTCGATGGCTGTCTGGACGCGTGTGGGGATGCCGAGGCTCTCCAATGCATCCTGCAGGGCCAGCGCGTTGATGATCGTGGCGAGCATGCCCATGTGGTCGGCCTGCACGCGCTCCATCCCCTGGTCCACTCCTTGTGTGCCGCGAATGAAATTGCCCCCGCCGACGACCATGGCGATTTCAACGCCCTCTTTCGCGACGGCCGCGATCTCCTCGCAGATCTCGCTGATCTCTGCGTAATTCAGGCCGAAGCGCTCGTTGCCGGCCAGAATCTCTCCTGAAAGTTTGAGTAGGACGCGTTTGTACGGTTTGGGCATAGCACACACTCCTGACTGTAGTGGTATACAGGTATAAAAAAAGCGAGGGATCGAAATCCCTCGCTTTTTGAAAAATATCGACTATGCTTCGATGGAGAACCTCGCCATTCTGCGAACGATGATGTTTTCTCCCATCTTTGCGATGCAGGCGACGATCAGGTCCTTGATCTTCGTCTTCGGGTCGCGGATGTAATTCTGTTCGAGGAGGCAGTTGTCCTCGTAGAAGGCGTTGACCTTTCCGTCGGCGATCTTGTCGACGATGTTCGCCGGCTTGCCCTCTTCGAGAGCCTGCTTGCGATAGATGTCCTTCTCGCGCTCCAGGTCCTCGTTCGGCACATCTTCGATCGAGATGTAGCCCGGGTTAGCGGCCGCGATCTGCATCGCGATCTCGTGACCCAGGTTCTGGAATTCGTCGGTTTTCGCCACGAAATCCGTCTCGCAGTTCAGCTCCACGAGAACGCCGAGTTTGCCGTTGTTGTGGATATAGCTGAAGACGAGTCCCTGCGATGCCGCGCGTCCCGCCTTTTTCGCCGCCTTGGCGAGCCCCTTCTCGCGAAGATAGTCGACGGCCTTCTCTACGCTGCCGCACTCTTCCATCGCCTTTTTGCAATCCATCATACCTGCGCCGGTGCGGGTGCGCAGTTCTTTTACGGCTTCCATATCGACGGCCATTACTGAGACTCCTTCCAGCCCTTGCGATCCTCGAGCTCCTGATTTACGACCTTCTCGCCCACTTCGGCGTAGGCGTCGTGCAGTTTTTCCCTGATCTCGATAACTTCTTCCTCGCCCGCCGCTTCTTCCTCGATCGCCTCGACGGATCCCGTGGCACCGTCCATGCCCTGCCGGCCTTCGATGAAGGCGCTTGCCATCAGGCCGACGATCAGCTCGATCGCGCGGATCGCGTCGTCGTTGCCAGGGATGGGGTAGGTGATCATCTCGGGGTCGCAGTTCGTGTCGACGATCGCGATGACGGGGATGTCGAGCTTACGCGCCTCGAGGACGGCGATCGTCTCCCTGCGGGGGTCGATGATGAAGAGCGCGTCGGGAATCTCGCGCATCTCCTTGATGCCGGAGAGGTACTTCTCGAGCTTTTCGCGCTCCTTGCGCAGCTGAATGATCTCTTTTTTGGGGTATTTATTGATCGAACCGTCCTCGTCCATCGTCTGCAGCTCGACCATGCGGTTGACGCGTTTGCGGATGGTGGCAAAGTTGGTCAACAGACCGCCGAGCCATCTCTGGTTGATGAAAAACTGACCGCAGCGGAGCGCTTCGTCGCGGATCGGATCCTGCGCCTGACGCTTGGTGCCGACGAAGAGAACGCTGCCGTTATTCTTCGCGACCTCGCGCACAAAGTCGTACGCGCGCTCGAGTCCCTTGACGGTCTTCTGAAGGTCGATGATGTAGATGCCGTTTCTCTCCGTAAAGATGTACGGCTTCATCTTGGGGTTCCATCTGCGAGTCTGGTGACCGAAGTGCACCCCGCACTCCAACAGTTGTTTCATGTTTACTACGCCCACAATATCTCCTCCTTAGTTTTTTACCTCCGCAGAGATCCCCTTGCCCGGCAACCGTCCGAAAAATTTCGGGCCGGCAACGACCCGGCAATCCCCCTGCGTGTGTAATTGAGCAGGGGAAAGAATACCATATTATAAGGAGTTGCGCAACAAATGGAGGCAGATTTTTCAAGAGGAGGGGACACAAAAAAGCGCAATTTTCTGGAGGAGACCCAGCGCTCCCGTGGCACCCGAAGAGCTTCGCTTACCGTTGCTTCCTTCCGGACCTGGCGGGGTTCACGATTCTTCGCCGCACGGGACTGGGCCTCCTGCAGAAAATTGCGGCCTCATGAGCGACGATAATCCTATCACGCATCCGCCGAGATGGCAAGAGCGCACATTCAACCCAAATCTCCATTACCCCCACCCCCGTGCCGTAATTTTCTCATCGCGCATGCCCGCCAAACCTCCGGGAAAGGTCAAGTGGAGGGGAAATATCCCCTCTTTGCCTCATTAGAACAGCATGTGCCACGCAAAAGCTGCCGTATCCGAAAAATACGGGGTAAGCGTTGGGCTATGGGCAAAACCAGGCGCATATCACTCGCGCTGTAACGCAAGCTCTGAAAGTCGAGACCGCGCACCCTTCAGCAG
>JAVBQG010000069.1:0-12964 GCA_031549185.1 Synergistaceae bacterium
AAATGAGGGGAATCGTGACGGTGTTGGGGAAGGACTCCGTGGGGATCATCGCGAGGGTCTGTTCGTATCTTTCGGAGAAAAACGTGAATGTGCTCGAGATCTCGCAGACGATCCTGCAGGGTTACTTCAACATGATGATGATCGTGGATTTGAGCGGTACCAACGAGCCGCTCGTCTCGATGGTCGCCGATCTGGAGACGATCGGCCGCAATGTCGGCGTCATGGTGAAGCTCCAGCACGAGGACATCTTCAACGCGATGCACAGGATCTGACATGATCTCCATACACGAAGTACAGGAGACCATCCAGATGATCTCGGAGGCGAACCTCGACGTCCGCACCATCACCATGGGCATCAGCCTCCTCGACTGCGCGGACGCGAGCGGCGAGGTCTTCTGCCGCAAGATTTACGACAAGATCGCGCAGCGGGCCGAGCGCCTCGTGCGCGTCGGCGACGAGATCTCGAAGGAGTACGGCGTCCCCGTCGTGAACAAGCGGATCTCCGTCACGCCGGTCGCCATCGCCGCGTCGGGCTGCCGCTGCGAGGATTACGTGGCCGTTGCGCACGCGCTCGACCGGGCGGCCGCGGCCGTCGGCGTCAACTTCATCGGCGGGTTCTCCGCGCTCGTGCACAAGGGGATGACGCCGGAGGACAGCAAGCTGCTTGCATCGATCCCGCAGGCGCTGGCGGAGACGGAGCGCGTCTGCTCGTCGGTCAACGTCGCCTCCACGCGCTCGGGTATCAACATGGACGCGGTCAACACCGTCGGGCGCCTGATCCGGGAGACCGCGATGATGACCCGCGACCGCGACTCCATCGGCTGCGCGAAGTTCGTCGTCTTCTGCAACGCCGTCGAAGACAACCCCTTCATGGCGGGGGCCTTTCACGGGGTCGGCGAGGGCGACTGCGCCATCAACGTCGGCGTCAGCGGCCCCGGCGTCGTCAAGCGGGCGCTCGAGTCGGCCCGCGGCGCGGACTTCGAGACCCTCTGCGAGACCGTGAAGCGGACGGCCTTCAAGATCACGCGCGTCGGCCAGCTCGTGGCGCAGGAGGCGTCGCGCCGGCTCGGCGTGCCGTTCGGGATCATCGACCTCTCGCTGGCGCCGACCCCAACCGTCGGCGACAGCATCGCCGAGATCCTGCAGGAGATGGGCCTGGAGCACCCCGGCGCTCCCGGCACGACGGCGGCGATCGCGATCCTGAACGACAGCGTCAAAAAGGGCGGGGTCATGGCGAGTTCGAGCGTCGGAGGGCTCTCGGGCGCCTTCATCCCGGTCAGCGAGGACCGAGGCATGATCGAGGCCGTGCAGGCGGGCGCCCTCTCGCTCGAAAAGCTGGAGGCGATGACCTGCGTCTGCTCCGTCGGGCTCGACATGATCGCCATACCGGGCGATACGCCGCCGGAGACCCTCTCGGGGATCATCGCCGACGAGATGGCGATCGGGATGATCAACAACAAGACGACCGCCGTGCGAATCATACCCGTCGTCGGCAAGGGCGTCGGAGAGATGGTCGAGTTCGGCGGCCTGCTGGGTTACGCGCCCGTCATGGAAGTGAACCGCTTCCGATGTGCGGACTTCGTCCGGCGCGGAGGCCGCATCCCCGCCCCGATACACAGCTTCCGGAACTGAAGTTTCTGTGCTGGGGGGTGATGAGATGGAGATCGAAGTCGGAACGTTCGAAAGCAAAAAAGAAATGTACGGCAGAATCAACGCGTCGCTCGCGGACGTGTTGGGCGAGAGCGACGACGCGACGGCGAACCTGGCGAACGCCTCGGCGCTGCTGAAGCTCTTTCTGGCGGACGTCAACTGGGTGGGGTTCTACCTGATGAAGGACGGGGCGCTGGTCCTGGGACCCTTCCAGGGCAAGCCCGCCGTGCCGCACATCGCGCCCGGCATGGGCGTCTGCGGGACGGCCGTCGCCGGGAGGAGGACGCAACGCGTCGACGACGTACACGCCTGCAGCAACCACATTGCCTGCGACGCGGCGTCGGCGTCGGAGATCGTGGTCCCATTGATGAAAGACGGCGAAGTCCTCGGCGTGCTGGACATCGACAGTCCGGTGCCCGGGCGCTTCGACGCGGAGGACGAGGCGGGGCTGGAGGAAGTCGCGAGGATGCTGACGCGCGCCGTTCGGTTTTAGCCTTGCTCTTCTCGTGACCCCTGCTTGTGATCATAGCGCGACGCGCGCGCCGTCCGCCGGTCGACCTTGTTCGCGAGACGCTTGATCCTCCGGCGGGAGGCGGATTTTGTGGCGTCGTGTTTCCATGAGCGGTATTTGTTCGGTTTCATTCGTTACGCCTCCCTCAGTAATGCCAGCATCTCCTCGGCACTCAGGCGCGACGGGGCGTCGGTCTCCTCGAGGAGTGTCTCGGCTAGGTCGCGCTTCCACGCGTGGAGGTCGACGATCTTCTCCTCGATCGTGCCTTTCGCGACGATGCGGTAGATGGTGACGGGGCGCTCCTGGCCGATGCGGTGCGCGCGGTCGGAGGCCTGCGCCTCGACGGCGGGGTTCCACCAGGGGTCCATGTGGATCACGTAGTCGGCGGCGGTGAGGTTGAGGCCGGTGCCCCCGGCCTTGAGGCTGATCAGGAAGCAGTCGCCCTCGCCCGCCTGGAAGGCCGCCACGCGCCGCGCCCGCTCCTGCGGCGGGGTGGAGCCGTCTAGATACTGGCAGGGGACACCCGCCTCGTCGAGGTGTTTTTTGACGATCTTGAGATGGTCGACGAACTGGCTGAAGACGAGGGCCTTGTGGTGGTTCTCGCGCAGCTCGTTCAGAATCTCGTCGAACGCCTCCAGCTTGGCCGAAGAAAACGTCTTCTCCGGCGCCACCAGCGACGTGTTGCAGCACGCTCTCCGCAGGCGCATCAGCTCGGCGAAGATCTGGAAGCGCCGCTCCTCCGGGTTTCCCTCCTCGAACGCCTCCACGGCGCGGCTGCGCAGCGCCTCGTAGAACGCGGCCTCGTCGCCGTGCATTTCGACGCGCAGCGTGATCTCCGTCTTGGGGGGCAGCTCCTCCAGCACCTGCTCCTTGCTGCGCCGCAGGATGAAGGGCGAGAGGAGCCGCCGGAGGCGCTTTCTCGCCTCCCGGTTGCCGTCGCGCTCGATCGGCAGGGCGAAGCGCTCGGCGAAGCTCTCGTGCGAGCCGAGCAGATGGGGGTTGAGAAAGCGGAAGAGGTTCCAGAGTTCGCTCAGGCGGTTCTCGATGGGGGTCCCCGTCGTGACCATGCGGAAGTCGCCGCGCAGCTTCATCGCGGCGGCGGAGCGCCGGGTGCCCATATTCTTGATCGCCTGCGCCTCGTCGAGGATGATGGTGTGCCACTCGATGGCCTCGAGGCGTTCGATCTCGCCCTGCATGAGGCCGTAGGTCGCGACGACGACGTCGAGCGGCCCGAGGCCGGCCAGCGTCTCCGCCCGGTCGCCGTAGCGGAGCTCCCTCACATTCAACGTTGGGGCGAAGCGCGCGGCTTCGGCGATCCAGTTCGCGCAGACGGACGTCGGCGCGACCACCAGCGCGGGGCCCCCCGGTCCGCGCGAGAGCAGCAGAGCCAGCGCCTGCACGGTTTTGCCCAGCCCCATGTCGTCGGCGAGACAGGCCCCGGCGCCCCAATGCGCGAGGCGCGCGAGCCACTGATAGCCCTCGGTCTGATAGCCCCTCAGCTCGCCGCGTAGCGTGGACGGCAGCGCCGGCGTCAGGGCGGCCGCTTCGTCGATGAGGTTTTTTCGCCTCTCCCACGCCGCGTCGGCGGAGATCGACCCGGCCTCCGACAGGAGCGGCGACAGAAGCCCGGCGGCGAGCGCGGGGATGCGCAGCTCGTCGCCCTTGCGGTCGCCGAGAGAGGCGAGCGCGTCGAGCCGTCGGCGGAACTCCTCCGCCAGCGCGACGAACTGCCCCTCGCCGATCGGCAGGAAGCGCCCGTGCCCGATCTTCAGGAGCTCGATCAGCTCCTTCATGCCGATCACGAGCCCGTCGTCGATCCGCAGCTCGCCAGAGAGGCCGAACCACTCCTGCATACCGCGCAGCGAGACCTTCATCGAGGAGATGCCGACCTGCCCCCGCACCTGCATCGTCCCCCCGCGCGGCCACTCGACGACTACGTCCTTCAGCTCCTGCAGTTGCGTCAGGAATTCGAGCGCCGTCTCCGGCTCCCGGATGTGCCACTTCTCGGGGCCGGTCTCCTCGGCTTCGGCGAGCGCGGGGCAGCTGCCGAGCGCCAGCATCAGCGCGTCGCGCTCGGCCTGGCGGTCGCGGCGCGTCTGCACGCGCCTTCCCTCGACGAGCCCGAAGATCTGTCCGCCGCCCATGCCGGGGCGGCAGGGGACGCTGCCGGAGCCGAGGGGGCGCACCACCATCTCGACGTCCAGTCCCTCGCCGGCGGGGGCGAGCTGGACGCAGACGCGCCCGTCGGCGTCGACGAAGGCCGCGCCCGATTCGACCCCCTCGATGTCCGAGTGGACGGTGACGACCGACGAGAGCGAGCCGAGCGTCTGCAGCAGCGAGGCGTGCGCGTCCTGCGGCACGGAGAGGCCGTTCTCGCCGAGGATGCGCGCGATCCTGACGTGGCGCTCCTCGAAGCTGACGATACGGAGGGCGGCTGGCCCGTCCTCCCGGACGACGCAGTCCGCGACCAGGTTGTGCGGGAAGGGGGAGAGTTTCAGCGTATAGCGTCCCCCCTCGGCGGTGACGAGCAGCTGCGGCTCGCTTGAGACGATCTCCACGTGCGCGCCGTCCTCCTCGCGGAAGACGAACGGGTGTCCCGCCAGTGCTTGCAGCGCCGGGCCGGTCTCGATGTCGTACTCCGCGCCGTAGTAGTTGCGCGACTCGCGGATCGCCGCGGCAACCCGATGGTCCCGCTCCGTCATGCTCGCGATCGCGCTCGCCGTCCGGTAGATGCGCTTGAGGGCCACCCGCTTGCCCTTGCTCCACCCGGATCGCAGGAGGCTCTGTTCCATCGGGGTGATCGATATGTAGCGCGCGATGCCGTCTCGCGTGCCCCAGGCCAGCTCCCAGGTGAAACGCTTGTCGCGGGCGGATGCCTTCGCCCCCTCCGCTCCGCCGATCTCGGAGAGCGCCGTCAGCGAGCGCTGCCAGTTCGTCTGGCGAACGATCAGGTCCTTCAGCGGATGCGCGGGGGGCGGGATGTCCTCGAACCGTTTCGCGGACTGCGGCGCGAGCTCGCGAATCAACGCGGCCAGCTCCGGGGCGAGCAGGTTCGCGCCCAGATCGGAGAGCCGCCGGTGCGTCGCGTCCGCCAGCGAGAGGTACTTCCGTGCCTTCTCGGCGTCGCGCCAGTAGGCGCACAGCAGGAGGAAGAACGCGGAGAGGCAGGCCCTCGCGCTTCCCGCATACTCGGTCTCCTGCGTGAAGAGCCCCTCGTCGTGCGCCTCCGGGTCCACGAGCATGCGCACCGTCTCGAGAGCCGGGGACATGTCGATGACCCCCCAGCCCGCGTAGCTTTTTAAATAGTCCAGGATTTTCTTTCCGGGGGCCGACGTCGCGAACAGGAGGATGGGATAGAAGATCCCCGTCCACGACTCGAAGGCGATTTTGCGTCTGCCCGTGGCCTTCTTCAGTAGCTTGAGGCCCTCCTCGTAGGTTGCGAGCGCCCCCTCGCGATCCCCGCGCAGGAGGAGACACGCCGCCACGATGCTGGCTTCCTCCGGATCGCTCGTGGATCCCACGGCCTCCATGACTTCGTCGACGCGTCCCTGAAGCAGGGCATACTCGGCCCAGAGAAACGTCAGAGAATCGTCGCGCGGCCTCTTGCGGTGCCAGTCGTCCAGTTCGTCCACGAGCGCGCGAAAGAGCGGAGGCGCGTCGCGCGCCATGGAGAGGAGCCGTTGAAACGCCGTGTACGCGATCTCCACGGGCAGCGCCCGCAGCAGGTCGAAATCGAGCGGGTTGGCGATGATGTCGCGGAAGGGGTCCGTCGCGAAGACGCCGTCGTAATCGTACCGGTCGTCGCGCACCTCCGCATTCGCCAGTAGGCGAAGCGCGTCGACGTCGCCGCGATAGATGGCCTCGCGCGTGGCACGGAGGTAGAGAGGGGGCGAGTCGTAGTAATATGCCTGTCCGGCGGGGCGAATCGAAAGGGCGTCCTCTGCCGCCCGGCCGAAGCGGTCGTGTTCACCGCGCCCGATGGCCTCCCGCGTGGCGACCTCGACCGTCAGGATGTTGCAGGCCCATCGCATTCCGCTTCTCTGTGCGTATTGGCGGACGAGCTCGCTCTTCTCCCATCGCGCGAGCATCGGCAGCACGTCCTTCTCCCGCTGCCACTTTCGCTTGAAACCGTCCGGGCTTTCGATGCCGCAGGCGTTTAGAATCGTCGTCAGAGTCGCCGTCGCAACAGGCGCGAAGACGACCGACAGGGCGCGATACGCCTCCCGCTCGTGTTCGGGCAGAGCGCGATAGCGCTCGACCAGCGCAATTCGCTCGAGCTCATCGAAAAACATGCAAATTCCCCCTGTGCCAGCGCATAAAGAGCGGCAATCTTATTTCACATCTCGTGAGAAAGTATAGCACCAGCGGGGCGAAGCGGCAGGGTTCGAGGCCCGGAATCGCGGGAAGGCTTGCAACCTTTGAGGTTTCCTGATAGATTTCTTTTTGAAATTTCTCCGGGAGGGTGTTTTTAGGCGTTGTTCGCCGCCGCGGTAACTGCCGGCGGTCCATGAAGAAAAATAACGACCGTCCAAAAGCCGACTTCCGACGTTCGGTTGGTCGCAATCAAATAGAGGGTGCGGTATAATGCGCATCTGGAACATAATTTACGTATAGACGGGTGGGCGTAAGATGTTGAAGGTCGGAACGGGAAGAAAAGGAAACGAAGTATTCGTATTGTTGGCGCTGTTTGTTCTGGCGTTTTTGCTAGCAGGCCAGGCATATGCGGCGCCAAACAGCTACAAGGACAAGAAGGACGGGTTCTCGTTCGATTACCCCGAGACGTGGCTGAAAGGGGACGAATCCGTGCAGCCCGGCATGAGCGTGGTTGTGCACGCGAAACCGGTCGACAACTTCGCGACCAACTTCAACGTCGTCGTATCGCCCCCGCAGAGCGTCGCGTCGGCGACGCAGGCGGACCTGGTGAACACGTACAAGTCTTTTATGGACGACCTGAAGCTGCTGTCGTTCAAGAAGAGTAAGTTTCTAGGCGAGACCTGCATCATCGCGGAGTTCCGCTGGACGATGGGTACCTTCAAGATTCAGCAGCGGCAGTATCTCATCGACCGCAAGGGCAAGGGATACACGCTCACGTTCAGCGCTTTGCAGAGCAACTTCGGCAATTACGAGGGCGCGTTCAAGACCATACTGGATTCGTTCAAGTTTTGACGGCCTGCGAAGTTGCCGGAAGGCCATCGGGTGAGGTTGTGATGAAGAGAAGGGCAAGCGAAATACTGGTGCTGCTGGCGCTGTGTCTCCCGCTCTTTTTGTTCGCGGACCGGGCATGTGCGGGCTCCAATCGCTACAGAGACGCGGAGTACGGGTTTTCGTTCGACTACCCCGGGATGTGGGAGGAGGAGGGCGACGAGGCCATGCGGGGCACTCTGAGCGTGATTGTCTATGCCGAGCCCGTCGATCGTTTCGCGGCCAATTTCAGCGTCCTCCTGTCGACGCCGCATGGCCTCGCGTCGATGACGGCGGCGGAGCTGGCAAAGGGGTATGAGGACGCCGAGATGAGCGACCTGAAGATCCTGTCGTTCAGAAGGGATATATTTCTGGGCGAGGCCTGTGTTGTCGTGGATTTCCGCTGGACCGACGATACGTACAGGATTCGGCAGCGACAGTACCTCATCGACCGCGGGCGCCAGGGGTATACGCTCACGCTGACCGCTCTGCAGAGCAACTTCGACGAATACGAGGGCGCGTTCAAGGGCATACTGGACTCGTTCGCGTTCTGAGTCTTTACCGGGGCCGCGGCCCGGGCGCAGGCACGCCCGGCCGTCGGTTTCCGGTCGATCCTTGCCGCGTCCCCCTAGGCAAATTTCTCCCCGGCCAGATACTCCTCGAACTTTTGCAGATTCTGCGCGAAGCTCTTTCGGCCGTATCCCATCCGGAAGTACGGTCCCTCATAGTCGTAGATATTCGCGGGGAGCAGCAGTACGCCGGCCTTCCGCACGAGGCGCTCGCAGAAATCCTCCATCGGCATCCCGATGTTCATCCTGTGGAAGGCGACGGGGCCTCCCTGTGGGGCGTTGTTCGCGAACAGGCCGGCGTGCCGCGCGAAAAATCCGTCCGCGATCCTCAGGTTTTCACGGATGATCCCACGGTTTCTCTCCAGAATCTCTTCGCTGTGTTTGAGCGCGACGACGGAGAGGTACTCTGAGGCGCAACTGTTGCAGATGCTCAGGTAGTGCTTGAACTTCGTCATCTTGTCGAGCAGCTCCCGGTCCTTGCTCGCCACCCAGCCGACCCGGAGCCCGGCGAAGCCGTACGCCTTCGACATGACGCCGAGCGACGTCGCCCTGTCGTACAGGTCGGCGACCCATGGCTTTGCGGCGCCGTCGAGGTCGAGCCCGCGGTACACTTCGTCGGCGAAGACACGGATGCCGCGCTTCGACGCGATGGCGCAGAGTTTTTCGATCTCCTCCCTGTTCAGCGTGTAGCCGGTCGGGTTGTTCGGCGTGTTGACGACGATCGCTTTCGTGGTGGGGCGCACGAGCGACTCGAGTTCGTCGAAGTCGAGCGCCCACCCTCCGTCCGCCTGCCTCAGCTGCCAGCGCGAGACCTCGCAGCCCATGGCGTTCGCCACCTCGTAGAGCGACTGGTAGATCGGGAAGAGGCTGACGACGTGGTCGCCCTTTTCGAGGATCACGTTCATGTAGGCGAAGATCGCCTCCTGCGCGCCGGTGTGCATCAGGATGTCCTCGTCCGACATGTCTCGGTAGAGGGAGGCGACGAGGCCGCGCAACGCGGGGTTGCCCGGTACCTCTGTGTAGCCCAGCCAGGTGTCCAGGTACCCTTCTTCGCTCCCCGGCTCGTACGCCAGCAGCTCGCGAGCCGTCATCGACTCGCAGTCCGACTGAGTCAACAGGTACGGCGCGGTGAACTCGTATTTTCCGAAAAAGACCTCCAGCTTGAAATCCCTGATTTTCATATCGATTGCCCCCGTTCTTTTTTTGCTGCGATGAAACAGTAGCATATATAGCGGTTTTTGTATCCAACCGTCGGGAGAAATCGAGCCGACCGCTCTGCAGAAATCGCGGGCATATGATATCATTAAGTCATGATTTGATTGGCAACAAAGCGATATTATAGCCATGTTTAACGCGTTTAAAACTTTAAAATCAATGGGGCGTATTTCGATGAGCGCGTATTGCCGGTTCAAGAGATCCCTTGCGCTTTGGGGCGCCCTGTTCCTCCTCCTGTCCCTCGGTGTTGCATTCGTATCGGCGCGGACTTCCGAAGAGGCCGATCTTCTCTTCGAAAACGGCGTCGTCTATACGGTGGATGCGGACGACAGCACAGCCGAGGTTCTGGCTGTCAGGGACGGTAGAATCGTCTTCGTCGGCTCTTCGAAAGACGGGCGACAGTACAGGGGAGCGGGGACCGAGGTCGTCGACCTGGAGGGCGGACTCATGTTGCCGGGTTTCTTCGACACGCACATCCATGCGCCGGGCATCGCGATGGGCGAGCTGTTCGACTTCACGCTGGGGGGCGTCTACGAACCCGACCGGGTCGAAAAGAAGATCCGCGATTACGTAAATGCCCACCCGGATCAGGAGGCCTACTTCGGTTTCGGCTACGAGACCAATGCCTTCGACGGTGAGGAGAGCGGCAAGGGTCCGCGAAAGGAGAGGCTCGACGCGATCTGCCCCGACAAGCCGATGCAGATCCTCGCGGGCGACGGGCATTCGATGTGGTTGAACTCGAAGGCGCTGGAGGCGGCGGGGGTCACGGCTGCCACTCCCGCGCCACACGGTGGGATCATCGAGAAGGATGAGAAGAACGGTGCGCCGTGGGGAATCCTCAAGGATATGGCGATGACGCTCGCCCGCAAGCCCTCCTTCGGCACCGAAAAGATGACCGCCGCCCTGAAGGAGTACCAGAAGATGCTGAATTCGTACGGTTGCACTTCGGTCCTCTCGGTGCCGATGTTCGGCGGCATCTTCGACGTACCGTGGGAGGCGCTGCATCGGATGGACGTCGATGGCGAGCTGACCGTGAAGGTGAAGGGCGCTGTGATCTTCGACAGCACGAGCGACCTGGCCGAGAAGAAAAAAGAGATCGTGGAGATTGCGGCGAAGTACGACGGCAACTATCTCAGGCTGACGACGGCGAAGTTCTTCGCGGACGGCGTCGTCAACACGCGCACGGCCTACGTGCTCGAGCCGTACGCCGACCTACCGCAGAGCCGTGGCGTCGCGATGTGGGAACAGGGTAAGCTGAACGAGGCGTTTGCGAAGGTCAACGAGTGGGGCCTGCAGGCGCACATCCACGCCATCGGGGATGCAGCGGTCCGTTCTGCGCTCGACGCCTGCGAATACGCGAACGCGCATGCGCCCAAGGGGGACCGCCGCAATACGATCACGCACCTGCAGATGATCGATCCCACGGATATCCCCCGCTTCGCAAAGTTGGGGGTCGTCGCCTCCACGCAGCCGTACTGGCACTTCAAGGCGCCCGGCTACTGGGAGCCGGAGGAGTACGCGGCCATCGGCGCGAGGGCGGAGCGGGAGTATCCGTCCAAGTCGCTGCGCGACGCCGGGGCGCGGCTTGCCTTTTCGTCCGACAGCCCCGTCACTCCGTATCCCAACCCTCTGGTCGCCATTCAGGTCGGGGTTACGAGAAATCTGGTCGAGGCCTCTCTCTTCGACCTGCCCGGCATCGCGGACATCGACGACCCCGAATATCTTCTGGACCCGGCGGAGAGGCTTCCCGTCCGAGAGATGATACGGGGCTTCACGGCGAACGGCGCGTACGCCGCTTTCAGCGAGCGGGAGGCCGGGACGCTCGAGGTCGGCAAGGCCGCGGATCTGATCGTGCTCGATCGAAACATTCTGGAGGCCGACCCGCTGCAGATCGAGAAGACGAAGGTGCTGCAGACGTATGTGGACGGCAAACTGGTCTACGGGGAGAAACGCGGGAAGAGATCCTCCACCGGTTGCGGTGTGTATCCCCCGGGGTTGCTGGTGTCCGGCATCATCCTTTCGCTTGCGCTGTCGCGTCTGATTACCCGGCCCTGACCGGTTCCTCCTCCGCCTTGGAGAAGGCGGGCATGCGCCAGGCCAGGTAGACCGAGAGCCAGATCATGAGTACGGCGACGCCGAAGGCGAGCAGGAATCCGCTGTTGAGGTAGGTCCCCTTCGTCTCGCCGGGGAACAGGTTGATGATCGCGCCGGAGCCCCACTGGGCGACGATCACCGCCAAGTAGAGCAGCATCTGCCCGGTGCCGATGGCGACGCCGGCGCGCGAGATCGGCACGAGAGACTTGACCGTGCTGATGCTGAAGACCATGCAGGAGGAGGAGCCCACGCCGATGGCGAAGCCGATGGTTCCCAGCACGTACGCCGGACATCCGATCCACGAGCAGAGCATGTAGAGCAGCCAGGCGAGGCTCAGGGGGAGCATGATCAGAAGCAGCCCCTTTCGCACCTCGGCCGTCCGCGACGCCACCCGCGAGCCGCAGATTGCGCCGATCACGAGGCCCATGCTGACCCACGTCGTCCAGAAGCGGGCGACCTCCTCCGTCGCGCCGCTGGAGACGGCGATCCAGCTCACGCCCCAGAGGCCCTGGAGCGTGATGACGGCAGCGCTGACGGCCGCCCAGGTGAAGACGACCAGGCTCAGGGAGCGATGCCCGGCGATGAAACGATACCCGAGTTTGACGTCGTTCCACGTCTCCCTCGCGATCTGGGCGCTTTCGCCGTGCGGGGCCCCCTGCGCCGGTTTTTTTTCGCGCGCGATCGGCCTGTTGCGCGAGGTCCAGAGTACGGCCGAGACGATCAGGGCCCAGAGCGTGAAGATGGCGAATACGCCCCGGTAGCCGATCGCGTCCATCAGCATGCCGAGCGGCGCGACCGCCGCCACGGTGCCGAGGTTGCCGACCACCTGCACGAAGCCGACCCAGAAGGGGTACTCCGAGACGGGGAAGGCGAGCGCGGCGTAGATGTAGATGCCGGTGAAGAAGGCGGCGAGGCCGAGGCCGCACAGGATGCGCGAGAGGCCGATCAGGAGGGGCGTGGGCGCGATCAGCAGAAGCGAGGAGCCGATCGCCGCCATCGCCATCCCGACGGCGCAGGAGCGCAGTGGCCCCACGCGGTCGCTAACCGCGCCCCAGATGTTCTGGGTACAGCCGTAGGTGTAGAAGAAGAGGCTCGAGAGAAACCCGATCAACGCCGCCGAAAAGCCGAGCGTCTTCCCCATGTGCGGGAGGAGGACCCCCGAGGATATCCGCTGAACGCTGCTGTAGAAGTACCCCAGCAGAAGCGCGCAGAACAGCAACATAATATAAGGCGGTTTTCCCTTGAAAATCGACGCCCTCGACTGCTTCAAACGATTCGCCCTCTTTCGCACTGTTTCGATTTTACTGATTCAGGTCCGGAATATTATTCCAGGTTTTCCCTGATCCTGTCCCCGAACTCCTTCGTCCGCAACGCGCCCTCCTCGATGCACCCCTTGACGGCGTACTTGAACCGCTCGCGGTCGAGGAAGTAGAGCATCCGCGCGGTGATGCCGCCCGGGGTCGCCGACTGCGCGAGGATCTCGTCGAGCCGCTCGGGGCGCTCCTCCCAGATCTTCAGGCCGCCGCGGGCCGTCTGCAGGATGAGCTCCTGCGATGTCTTGAGATCGACGCCGAGCAGGACGGACGCTTCCACGGACGCCTGAAACCTCTTTTCCCGCAATTATGACTATTCGCAACAAGGCAACCGCGCATAAATCTGTGTGAAATCTCGATTCAGGGTATTGTCAAATTGCCCGTTAATAGTCATAATATGTATATTATGACTATTAACGACGATTTTCCTG
>JAVBQG010000008.1:0-10233 GCA_031549185.1 Synergistaceae bacterium
TCGGCCACGCTCGTTTGCGGGTTCTGGTGGATGATGTTGACCAGCTCGATGAAATCGCGGATGATCTCGCGCGGGGTGATGTGCGTATCCGCGCCCACCCGGTTGTATTCCACGGTGAGGAAATACAAAAGATCCTCATGCGCAAGCGTCGGCGCATAGCCAAAGAGCTGCGCGTGGATATCGCGCAGCTTTTCCACCAGCACGTACATCTCCTCCTGGGTCAGCATCTGAAGCCGAATGATCGGGGCGGATAAATCCTTCAAATCATCGGTGGCGAAATGTCCCTCGGCCAGGCGCGAGCGCAGCGCCTCGTAGCTGAACACACCCCTGTATTTATCCTCAATGCACTGGGGCGTGCCGCCCATCAAAAAGCCGATATGGCTGGCCTTGCCCTGCAGCACATCGTTATAGATCGTCAAAATCTTCTCATAATTGTTCTGCCGTGTGATGGAGTTGGGGATTTTGAAGATATTTACCAGCTCATCGATCAGCACCAGCAGCCCCTTGTACCCCGCGCCGACCAGGAAGACAGCGATGATCTTGAGGAAATCATACCAGGTCTCATCGTTGACAATAAAGTTGATGTCCAGGTCCGCTTTTGCTTCCCTACGGGAGGCATACTCACCCCGGAACCATTTGAGCACATTGCTCTTCATGGCCGGATCGTCATCCCGGTACGCCCGCCAATAGGTTACGATGGCCTTGGCAAACTCAAAGCCGTTGACCATCCCCTCCAGCGACCCGGCCACCTGATAGATCTGCTTTTGCACCAGGTCGTCGAACGCTTCCCCTTCCACATCCGCCTGGGCTTTCACCGAAGCCTGGATGCCGGAAATCCACCTTTCCAACACCAGCGGGAGGGCGCCCCCATCCGGCTTGGACTTGGTGGAGAGGTTCTGGATGAGCTCCTTATACGTGGCCAAGCCCTGCCCCTTGGTGCCGGCAAAACGGCGCTCGGGCGATAGATCCGCATCCACCACGGCAAAGCCCCTGGCGGTGGCGTAATTGCGGATCGTCTGCAAAAGAAAGCTCTTCCCGCTGCCGTATTTGCCCACAATAAAGCGGAACGACGCGCCGCCGTCCGCGATGATCTCCACGTCACGCAGAAGGGCGTCGATCTCCGTCTCGCGGCCGACCGTGATGTACGGCAGGCCGATCCTCGGCACCACGCCCCCTCGCAGGGAGTTTATGACCACCGTCGCGATTCGCCTTGGTATCTTCATGTTCCGATGATTCCCCTCAATTCGTCCATGTAATCTTCGACCGGGGCCGGTTTCTCGCCGTCGTAGGCGAGTACCGTATCGCCGAACCGCTCGAAGAGCTTTTCGTTGATCGCGTCGACCAGCAGCGAGGTCGTCAGGCCCTGCGAGCGGACGAGGTCGTCGTACGGTTCGCCGCGCAGCAGGCAACGCAGGAAACGGCACTCCGCGTCGCTCAGGCCCGCCTCGTTCTCCCCGCCGGTTTTTTCGTCCGTCTCGTCCGAAATTTCCGGGATGTCCATCTCCGCCGTGCCCTCGACGACCAGCCTGCTCTGCGTCTGAAGCGCGGCCTCCCTGATGCTCTGGAGCGCCGAGACGTCGATCTCGATGCGGGGCTGGGCCGCGATTCTCTTCGCCTCCTGGTTCCGCTCGATCTCTCGCTCGATTATAGCCTGATATGCCCTCGTCGTCTTATCCGCTTTCAGGGTCGACTTGAAGCCGTACTTCCGGCGCATGAGGTAGTCGATCGACTTCAGCAGCGCCCCGATTCTCTGTATCTTGCCCTTGTAGCAGAAGAAGCGCTCGCTGCTCCAGCTCCCGTCCCGGCATCGATAGAGGTAGAGGTCGCTGATCTCGTAGACGAAGTCCTCCCGCTTTATGCGATCATAGAAGACGGCGGAGCGGAACATGGTGTAGGCGTTGGTATAGATCTTGCCGAAGAATTTCTCGCGGTCCGAACCGCCGTGATTTTCCCCGTAGTCGTCGGAGAGGGCGGCGAAGACGCGGCAGGCGACATCCCTGACGTCGTCGGGGTGTCGTTTGAAGAAGCGGGAGCTCTCGATTTTGTATGAGGAGAGGGCGCAGAGGGCAGCAAAGACTTCGTTTGTCTCGTGCGAGCGATGGTTCAGCAGGGTCAGCACGGTTTCGTCGAAGTCCGCGTCCGCACGGTCCCCGAACAGAGACTTGTCGAGGTCGTAGTACACGACGTAATCCCGCATCCAGACCTTGAGATAGCGCTCGATCCGGTCGTCGAGCGCGCCGTACGCCGCCCGAAAGTTTTCGAGCGCCCGGAAACTCTCCTCCGGCGAGCGCGTGCCGATCCCGTTCAGCAGTTCATAAATATAGATGAAGGCGAAGGAGAGCGAGGTCTTTTCGATCGTCCCGCGCCGTACTTTCGTTCGCCACGAGAAGTAGCCGCGCAGCTGAACGTCGGTCATCGACTGATAGGTGGGGAAGTAGCGGACGAACTCCCCCCGGTAGTCGAAGTCGTCCTCGAAGTTCTCCATGAACTTCGCCTGTTCGTAGAAGAGCTTCGCGTCTGGCTCGCGGTGGAGACTGCTGCGGTACGCGATCTTCCGCATCTCGCGGTACTTCGGCGGGACGAGGTTCGCCACCTGCGCCGCGTTCCTCGGTATGGGCTCGTCGCGGTACACTCTGGTCAATATCGTCTTGATCATGTTCTGCATATCGGCCATATTTTCACCGTCTTCCGAGCCCTTGCGTGGATTATTCATTACTGACAGTTGTCTATGATACGCCAGTGTTCCTTTCCGTTCAAGATCGAAACCCGACCTCTCCCCCGACCCCCTCCCCCGAAGCGGGGAGGGGGAGAAGGGCAGGGGCAAAAGCAAAGGGATTTTGCTTTGCTGTTTTCGTGTTGCTCCCCTCCCTCTCCGCTTTGGGAGAGGGAGGGGCCGGGGGTGGGTGAGGTCGGGTTTGAGGCGCCTGTTCTGCCGGACAAACGCCAGCGGCCCCTCCGTTGCCGGAGGGGCCGCTGGCTGGTGAGTGGGACTCTATCCTTTCCTGCGTTTCGTCGAGGCGAAGGTCGCCCCCAGCAGACCGAGCAATGCAGCCTGGCCAAGGCCGCTTGCACACCCGCCGCTTCCGCCACTGCCGCCGGAGGATGGCGTCGTAGAGTCCGCGTCCGGGTGGCCTACCGGCAGGTCCGTCCTGGTCGTGTCGATTCTGTCGCTCGTCGCCTTCGTGAAGTTCTTCGGGTTGATCAGTGCCCCGACCGTATTGCCTCCGCCGCTTGCGATGCTCCCGTCGTAGCGCGCGACCCACGGGCCCAGCGATACGTCGGGCGACTTGTCGTCGTTCGGCGACCAGTGGATGTAGATGTCGTCCTTCGCGTCGCCCGAGACGACGTTGCCTTTGACCGTACTCTTGGAGAGGGTTACGCTCCCCGCCGGCTTCATCGTGTCGGTCGGGTACGAGCCGTCGTGGCAGAGCAGGCCGCCGCCGTAGGTGCCGGTTGCCCTGTTGCCCGAAATCGTGCAGTTCTCCAGCGTCACGTTCGTCTGGACGTCGACGATTACGCCGGCGCCCTTGTCGGCCTGGTTGTCCGAGATCGTGCAGTTCGTCATGCGGGCATTGGCGTAGTAGAAGAGGATGCCGCCGCCGTTGCCGGGGCTGCGCAAGGTTTTGTTGCCCGTGATGATGCAGTTCTCGAAGACGTTGAGCTTCTCGTTCTCGCTGTTGATGTAGAGGCCGGCGCCGCGCCCGCCGCTGTTGCCGGAGATTGTGCAATTCTTCATGACGACGTTGCCGCCCCAGTCCCCGCCGCGCTTCGGCGACTGATAGCCGGGGTCGACGTAGAGCCCGCCGCCGCGCGACCCGCCGACGTTGTCGGTGATCCTGCAGCTCTCGAGCGTCGCGTTGCCCTTGAGGTAGATGCCCGCCGCGCGGTCCGCGCCGAGGTTGTTCGAGATCGTGCAGTCCGTGAAGGCGACGACCGCCTTCGAGTCGATGAAGATCGAGCCGCCGTCCGCCGTGTGGGTCCCGCTCACGGTGCCGTTCTTGGTGACGACGCAGTTCGTGAAACTGACCCGATTGCCCTCGGCGACGAAGATCGCCGATCCGCTGGCGATGTTGCCGCCCTGCGTGACGGTGAGGTTCTTGATCGAGAGCGCCGTGCTGCCTGTGGCGCCGTCGACCAGGAGGACGCGCGTGCTGCCGGCGCCGCTGACGGTGTGTCCGTCGCCGTCGATCGTGATCGCCTTCGAGATCTGCACGCCGTCGTTGCTGACGACCGCGAGGTCCGCGGGTACGAAGGCAAAGTCGTCCGCCAGCACCAGCGTCTCGCCGGGGGCCTTGGCGTCGATCAGGGCCTGCAGCTCCGTCAGCGTCCCCGCCGCGAAAGCGGGGCAGACGCTTCCAAACGCAAGCACAAAGTATAGGATAAGAGCGCACAACACATTTTTCCCATTTCTCGAATGCATGGGTATCTCCTCCCGTCATATCGGCGCTGGATAGCAAGTGCAATTATGTTGCGCAACCATATTGCATTATATGCGGGCAAATCGTTTTTGTCCAGAATCGAGGAGAATTCCGCGAAAAGTCTTCCTCTCGGCGCGGCGGGCTGGTGGCGCATATGCCTGGCCGTGCGCTCCGAGCCTGGGCTTCTGCGCGAGACGGTCGCGGCCATCCGCGCGATCGATCCGCGCGTCAAAGTCTCGGCGGCGGGCGGCGTGAACGCCGACAACGCCGCGGAGTAGGCTTCGATTGTAGCAACGCAGGAAACCCGACCTCTCCCCCCGGCCCCCTCCCCCGAAGCGGGGAGGGGGAGAAGAGCAGGGGCAAAGAATTTTGCTTTTGTGTTTTCGTTTTGCTCCCCTCCCTCTCCGTTTTGGGAGAGGGAGGGGCCGGGGGTGGGAGAGGTTGGATTTGTGGCGTTCGCCGCGGAGTGAATGAGCCGAGTGAGATAGAGAGAGGATTACCCCTTCATCCAGGAGGCCTTGGATTCGCTGATCACACCGTCGTTTTCCGTGGCCTGGGTCAGGCTGCCGGCCTGCGCCTGTATGCAGATATAAGCCAGGTCTTCGCCGTCGTCGGCCTTGATCGCCCGCTCGCCCGCCGGCGCGACGCGGACCAAGCTTCCTTCGCGGATGTCGAACTCGTCGGCGTCCACCATGAACTTGCCGCTGCCACTCACCACGATGTAGACCTCTTCGTTCAGCTTATGGCTGTGGACGAAGGGGGTAAATTTTCCCGCCGGTGTGTAGTTGAACGAAATCTCGCTGCCCGTGAGGCTCAATTCCTTCCCTGCCATCACGCGCCCCTTTTGGGCCAGATCCCCCTTGAACGTGCCGATGCTCATGACGCTGTAGTTTTTCCCCATCAGAAAGGCCTCCCTAAAAATATTTGATGTAGATTTAATAGCTACATCATAACGCATAAAAATGTACTGTCAATACCTACATCTTGAAACCGCAAAATGAAAATGGTAGACTGGTCTCAGGGGTGAGCAAATGCGCATCAACATAAAGTGTTCGTCGGCGGTCCATATTCTGCTTATGATCGCTCTGTTGCCGGAGGCGTGCAAGGTGACGAGCGAGCTGCTGGCGTCCAGCGTGGGCAACAACCCCGTGGAAATTCGCAAGCTGCTGAGCGACCTGAAAAAGGCGGGAATTATCCGCGTCGCCCGCGGCCCCGGCGGGGCGGTGCTGGCAAAAGAACCTCGGGACATCTCGCTGCTGGACATCTACAACGCGGTCGACCCCAAATCCCTCGACGACCTGATCGGCGTGCACAGTCACCCGGCCCCGCAGTGCCTCTTCGGCCGGAATATAGGCGGTCTGCTGGCCGAGCCGTACGCGGAGATCGGCGAGGCGGTGCGCCGCGAGATGGGCTCCATCACCTTGGAGCAGCTCTGCGACCGACTCAAGGAGATGGAGCCCGCTGTCTGTGAGCCCTGGTGAATATAAAATATTGAGATCAAGGGCCCGGCGAGCGATGCCGGGCCCTTTTCGTGGGAGTTGTGACGTGCTGCGTGGGAATTCGAAAGGGTATAAGCGGTGTCGTTCCTACGTTGCGTTGATTGCCCTGTGCCGCACTGCTCGAATTTACATCATGTGCGGATAGACGATGTCCTTCGGCGGCTGGAAGTTTTCCTTGACCGACCGGGGGCTGATCCAGCGGATGAGGTTGTAGACGCTGCCGACCTTGTCGTTCGTCCCCGATCCCCGCGAGCCGCCGAAGGGCTGCTGGCCGACCATGGCGCCGGTCGTCTTGTCGTTGAGGTAGAAGTTCCCCGCCGCGTACCGCAGCGCGCGGCAGGCCTCGGTGGCGGCGTATTTGTCCTTGCTGAAGATGGAACCGGTCAGGCCGTATGGCGACGTCTCGTCGCAGAGCGCCAGCGCCTCCTCGAATTTTTCGTCCTCGTAGAGATAGATGCTCATGACGGGGCCGAAGAGCTCCGTCTCCATCGTCGCGTAGTGCGGGTCGGCGCAGAGGAGGATCGTCGGTTCGATAAAATATCCCTTCGATTTGTCGTGCCCGCCGCCGGCGACCACCTCCACGTCGGGGGACTGTTTCGCGGCGTCGAGGTACGAGGCGATCAGATCGAACGCCTTCTCGTCGATCACCGCGCCCATGAGGTTTTTGGGGTCGGCCGGGTCTCCCATTCTGATCCGCGCGATGCGCCCCACGAGCTTCTCCTTCAACGCCGGCCAGATCGACTTCGGAATGTAGCTGCGAGAGGACGCCGAGCACTTCTGCCCCTGGTATTCGAACGCGCCCAGGACGATGGCGGTGGCGAGCTCATCGAGGTCGGCCGAGTTGTGCGCGAAGACGAAATCCTTGCCCCCTGTCTCCCCGACAATGCGCGGATAGGAGCGATACCGCGGGAGGTGGCTCGAAATCTGGCGCCAGAGGCCATTAAAGGTCTCGTTGGACCCCGTGAAATGAAGGCCGGCGAAATACTTGTGCGAGAGAACCGTGTCGCTGATGACGCTCCCGCTGCCGGGGATGAAGTTGATCACGCCGTCCGGCAGGCCGGCCTCCTTGTATATTTTCATCAGATAGTAGCTGGAGAGCACCGAGGCTGTGGCCGGCTTCCAGACGGTCACGTTGCCCATGACGACCGGCGCCATGTTGAGGTTGCAGGCGATGGCGGTGAAGTTGAAGGGCGTCACGGTATAGACGAAGCCCTCCAGCGGACGGTACTCCAGCCGGTTCATCGTGCTGTACGACTGTACGGGCTGCTCGCAGAAGAGCTCCGACGCGTTGTAGGAGTTGAAGCGCAGAAAGTCCGTGACCTCGCAGGCGGAGTCGATCTCGGCCTGCCAGACATTCTTGCTCTGTCCCAGCATGGTCGCGGCGTTGATGAGATACCGGTACTTGGTGCAGATGAGCTCCGCGATTTTCAAAGAGATGGAGACGCGTTCCTCCCAGGAGAGAAGCGCCCACGCCTTGCGCGCCGAAAGGGCGGCCTCGATCGCCATCTCCACCTCGGCCTTGCCGACCTTGTGGAAGCAGCCGAGTTTGTGCGCGTGGTCGTGTGGCATGACGACATCCGTGGTATCTCCGGTCTTGATCTCCTTGCCGCCGATGATGAGGGGGATCTCGACCTGTATGCCGCTCTGCCGCCTTACCTCTTCCAGCAGCAGCCCGACTTCCCTGCTCCCCGGCGCGTAATCGCGCGCGGGTTCGTTCGTGGGTCTCTCCATCTTGTATACTGCGTTGTTCACGGTAAAACCTCCACCCAATGATATTAAATGCAACTATATTGCATTATAAATTGTATGCAGTATATCTGTCAAGACGGGTCGTGAGGGCTGCATTTGAGCCCGAAAAGCCCGTAGCTTTTGTCCAGAACAGAAATATTGACATTAGGCACAAGCGGGATACAATTAAAAACATGAAAATTTTGCAAGAAATGCGGACGAAAAATAGTTCGCTCTCCAACATCGAAGCGCTGAAGGTGATGGATTTCGCGACCGCGGAAGTTTTCTACGGCTGCGACCAGCGTTGGTTTGCCACCGAGTGGCAGCGGTCGGCGGGCTGCGGTCCGTCCGTCGCCTCGACGATCCTCCTCTATATGAACAGGCGTCACGCCTCTCCGGCCTCCGGCCCGCGCGACAGAGACTTCATCGCCGCGCGAATGGAGGAGGTCTGGCAGTATGTAACCCCCACCGACTGCGGCATTCCCTCGACGAAGATGTTCTGCGACGCGGTTCGTGCCTACGGCGCGGCCAAGGGCCTCGCTTTCGAGTGCCACATCTGCGACGTGCCGGAGCACGCCCCGAGCCGCCCGGACTTCGCGGAGCTGTCGGAGTTCCTCGATGCCGCCCTCGAGAAGGACATCCCGGTGGCCTTCCTCAACCTCTGCAACGGCAACGAGAAAAACCTCGACCACTGGCACTGGGTAACCGTCATCTCGCGCGAAGGCAGCCTCGTTCACATTCTCGACGAAGGGATCGTCAAAATCGTCGACCTCGCCAAGTGGCGAGACACGACCAAACAGGGGGGCGGTTTCGTGTGGTTCGAGGCGGGGTAGGGGAAGCTGAAAATCTTCCAAGAACGCAGAAGACCTCGTCGATTTTCCCATACTGTATCGTATCGGCTTGACTTTGGATTTCCCGAAAGCATGATACACATCATGTTGTTCCCGAGATAAAACAAAATTTTTCGAATAAGAAAGGACTGATCGAGATGTGGAAGGGGCGTTTTGCGCAGGACACGAACGAGATCGTCTGCCGCTTTACGCAGTCTTTGGATCTGGATTGGCGCACGGTGCAGGACGACATTCGCGGGAGTGTGGCGCACGTGCGGATGCTGGGGAAAATCGGATTGCTCTCCACCGCCGAGGCGGAGAAGATCGAATCGGAGCTGGTTGCGATCGCGCGGGAGGCGGCGAGCGGGGAATTCATACCGAAGGAATCCCTCGAAGACGTCCACATGAACGTGGAGTCGCTCCTGATCGAGCGCACGGGCGACGTCGGCGCGAAGCTCCACACCGGCCGCAGCCGCAACGACCAGGCGAACACAACCGTGCGGCTCTCCATGCGGCGCGAGATCCTCAAATTGTGGGGCATGATGAAGCCGTTGCTCGAGGCGCTGCTCGCCAAGGCGGAGGAGCACGCCGAGACGATCATACCCGGCTATACGCATTTGCAGCAGGCGCAGCCGGTTTCGATGGGGCACTTCTGGATGGCGCACTTCCAGGCCTTCATGCGGGACGCGAAGCGTCTTCTGCAGGCGTACGAGAGTGTCGACGAATGCCCGCTCGGCTGCGGGGCGCTGGCCGGTTCGACGCTGCCGCTCGACCGCGAGATGACGGCCCGCGACCTCGGTTTCTCGAAACTGTGCGAGAACAGTATGGACGCTGTAGGGCAGAGGGATCACATTATCGCCTTCCACTATTTCGCGAGCCTGTTCGGCGTGCATGTCAGCCGGATCTCCGAGGACCTCATCGTCTACTTTTCCACAGAGTTCGGCTGGATCAAACTGCCCGACGCCTTCTGCACCGGCTCGAGCATGATGCCGCAGAAGAAAAACCCCGACGTCCTCGAGATCCTCCGGGGCAAGTGCGGGCAACTGACCGGCGGACTGGTGGACGCCCTGACCATGATGAAGGGGACGCCGCTCACCTTCAACCGGGATTTTCAGGAGGACAAGCGGGCGCTGTGGCGTTCGTGCGACACCCTGGAGGGAATGCTGGAGGTTCTGCCGCCGCTTTTGGCCGAGGTGGGGATCGACGAGGAGAAGGCGATCCGCGGTTTTGCCGACGGCTTCATCTTTGCCACGGACGTGGCGGAACACCTCGTGGAGAGGGGCGTGCCGTTCCGGAAGTCGCACGAGATCGTGGGGAACGCCGTGCGCTGGTGCATCGAGAGGAACCGCGCGCTGACCTCGCTTTCGGCGGGGGAGTGGCGGGCGCTCGCCCCGCAGGCCGGAGACGAGTTGCCGTCGCTGCTCACACCACAGAAGTCAGTTTCCCGCCGGGACACCTTCGGCGGCACGTCGCCGAGACAGGTTCGCCTGCAGCTGGAAAGCGGCCGGAAAAAACTCGCCGGCATCGACGCCGAGTTCGCGGAATATCAAGAGCGTTTTCCATCGTTTGGATAGATTCGGGATGGCATGTACGTGCGCGGGGTGATTTGCAAACTCACGTAGCGGGCCTCACGCATGCAGTGTTGTCTCCAGTATTCGAATGTTGCTCGTATCGAGTGGGAGGATGGCTTCGTCGGGGTCGTCACTCTTTCCCAGTTTTTCGAGCAGCGCGGTCTTGGTGTTGTGGAGGTGTTTGTCC
>JAVBQG010000036.1:0-37175 GCA_031549185.1 Synergistaceae bacterium
GAGGAGCTCCGCCTTACCTCCGGTACCGACACCGACACCGACGTCCAGACGTACGGTATCTATGCCGGCTACAGCTTCACCCCCAACATTCAGTTGAAGGGCGTCTACTACATGCAGAACCAGGGCGACACGGTTGCCGCATTCATGTCCACGGTTGACGGCGACTACGACGACAGCGCAAATCAGTGGAAGGTCATCCTCGACGTCAATCAGGACGCGCTGAAGTTCACGAACCTCTGGATCGAGTACGGCCAGATGGACAACAACTTCGTCCATAACCGCTTCAACGGCCAGGACGGCCGCGGCTTGATGCCGTACGCGGGCTTCGGCGCTGACGTGCTCGCCAACAGACCGCACAACACCAACACCTCCAAGGTCTGGGGCGTTCGCGCGGAACAGCAGTGGAACGACAAGTGGCGCACCTACGGCCGTTACTTCAGCGTCGACTACGACACGAACTACCTCGACGACGCGACCAACTGGAGCCTCGGCGTCGGCTATCGCATCAGCCCGGCGGTCGAGTTCGAGCTCGCGTACGACAAGATCGACTACGGCGACGGCAACCCGACGGGTTTCAGGAACGGCGACGACAACGTCATCCGTTTCCGCACCTTCGTATCGTTCTAACTCAGCTTCTAGCTTAACGTACCACCTATAAACACGCAAAAGAGAGGGCCTCGCGCCCTCTCTTTTGTGTTCCTCGTTCACACATCGTTCTTTCAGCCTCTATAACTTTTACTTCTTTCCTATCCCCGCTCCCAATTGAACCTCCGCGCCCTCCGCCCTCATGCTCTCCAGCAGTGTGTATTGCGTCATATCCATGTGAACCGGCGTCACGGAAATATACCCCTGCGCCACTGCGGTTACATCGGCCCCCTCTTCGAGAACGTCGTCGATCTTTCCGGCGATCCAATAGCAGTCCTTACCGTGCGGGTCCTTCATGCAGGTAAATTTTTCCGTATACCGTCGAATGCCGCGCCTTGTCAGCTGAAAACCCTTGATCTCCGTCAAGGGCTTGTTGGGCACATTGACGTTGAGCAGCGTCCCCTCCGGCAACGGATTTTTTTCCACATAGTTCAGCACCGCCATCGCGGCGACCGCCGCCGTCGTGTTGTGTTTTGCGCTATCCGTCGGTTCGCTGGCGAGGGAGATCGCCAGTGACGGCCTGCCCAGAACGACCCCCTCCATGGCGGCGCACACGGTACCGGAATACGTGACGTCGTCTCCCAGGTTCGGCCCCTGATTGATGCCAGATATGACGAAATCGACCTGCGGAAACAGCAGGTCGAGCCCAATCGTCACGCAATCGGTCGGCGTCCCGTCACAGGAGTACGCGGGGGCAATGTCGGGAAAAACACCACGCTCCATCAAGTGGACGCGCACCGGCTTTGTCACCGTAATCGCATGCCCCATACCACTGCGCTCCCGGTCGGGAGCGACGACGGCAGCGAGTTTGCCTTTGTCGGCCAGGATCTTCGCGAGCGTCTGGATACCGGCAGAGATCACGCCGTCATCGTTCGTCAAAAGAATTTTCATCTACATTTTTACCTCCTCAGAACTGAAAGAGAAAGAGCATGAGCAGAAAACGCATGATCGGCTCCATGATGACGGAAATCACACCGGAGAATGCGAGAATCAAAATGATAATCATGCCGTATTGTTCCAGAAAAAAAAACGTCCGCATCGCCGAGGGGGGGAGCATGACGGCCAGAACCTTCGAGCCGTCGAGCGGTGGAATCGGGATCAGATTGAACACACCGAGCCCGATATTCACGCCGAGCAGCGTGAACATGAATTGTTGCAAAGCCCAGTGCCCCAGGAAAAAAGAGGGGAAAAGCCTGATCAATACCCCGCAGGCGAGGGCGGTCAGAAAATTCCCGGCCGCTCCGGCGAGGCTGACGAGCGCGATGTCCCTGCGCGGGTTCTTGAAGTACCGCGAGTTGATCGGCACGGGCTTCGCCCACCCGAAGTGCAAAAAGATCAACATCAGCGTGCCGATTGGATCGAGGTGAGCCAACGGGTTCAGCGAAAGCCTCCCTTGTGCCGCGGCCGTGCGATCGCCGAGTTTGAAGGCCACCCAGCCGTGACAGAACTCGTGAAACGAGAGGGCCCACAGCACAGCGGGCAACGTCAGGAGAAGGCTCGCCATCCCCTCGGGGGTAAACAGTCTGGATATGGATCCCATGGTATCACTCTTCTTTCTTGTTATTGCCTATTCGCACGACTCAACCACCCACCGCAGGGTGGCGGCGTCTGCGCCGCAAATATCCCTCGCCGTAATGGCGGGCAGCTCGTATGAATGATTGGCCTTGATGCACTGTATCGCCTTTCGCATCGCGGCCTCCGTCGTCTTGCAGAGGAGCGACCACTCGGTCGAGGTCTCGACGCGCCTGCGCCATCGATAGCAGCTCTTGACCTCTTCGATGTTCGCGCAGGCCACCAGCCTGTTTTCGACCAGAATATGCGCAAGTTTCTCCGCTTCCGCAAAGGAGGCGCAGAACGTCACGACCTCCCGCACACTCGACATTGCCAGAAACATGCGTCCCGTGCGCTCCGCCCGTTCGCCCCACGACTCGAGGGTCGAATCGTTGTTCATGACCAGATCGGCCATCTCCTGCTTTCTGGCGGAATCGAGCAAAAAACGCTCGCGGCGTTTTATTTCGCCATCGCCCCAACCGCGCACCCGGTTCCGCTGCAAGCGGCTCTTCTCCGGCGCCGTGGCATACACGACATAGTCGATCCAATCGTGCCTGCCCGCCTCGAAGAGCAGCTGTATTTCCGCCACAATCCACCCTCGGAGCGAGGTGGCCTCTCTCGTCAGATCGACCCTCGTGCCGGGATGGACCAAGTTAATCATATACCGGTATTCCGTCTCGTCCGCAAACGCGATCTCCGCGATTTTCGCGAAATTTACGCCTTCGTCGCGCAGCATATCGCTCCCCCAGCGGCTCGCCGCTTTCTCCCGTATCTCTGGTTTGAGCCACTGTCGTTTCGCCACGGCGTCCGCGTCGATCACATGCGCGCCGAGCGCGCGCCATGCGCCTGCCAACGTGCTTTTACCAGCGCCAACGTCCCCCGTGAGACCCACGACGAACATCAAAGGCACCTCCTCCGACCCCGCGCGTACGATCGTCCACTTCCGTACACGCGTCGGGCAACTCGAATATGAAACGCGAGAACGGCGCTCGCTGAAACCCCCCGAAGATCATCCGGCTGGCGACGCCGGAGAGATAAAGCCGCTCCTCCGCACGCGTCATCCCGACGTAACAGAGCCGGCGCTCCTCCTCCAAACCGCCCGGTTCGTCGACCGCGCGCGCGCTGGGAAAAATCCCCTCCTCCAGACCGACCAGAAAGACGACAGGGAACTCGAGTCCCTTGGCCGCGTGGAGCGTGAGCAGGTTCACGCGCGACTCCTCACGGTCGTCAACCTCCTGATCCGTGAAGAGCGCGACCTCGGAGAGGATCTCCGCGATCGTCCCCTCCTCGGGCATGATCGAGAGAAGTTCCTGAATATTTTCCAGCCGCTCCTCCCAGTCCTCGGAGCACTCCTCTCGGAGGTAGCCCTCGTAGCCGCCATTATAAAGGATAAAATCGATGATGCGATGAAGGTCGTCGTCGCGAGACAGGATCCCCTGCATCAGATCCGCCAGCTCCTCCGCACCGCTCGCGGCCTTGCCCTTGAGGGGCGGCGCGCTTTTCATCTCGCTCCAGATCTCCCCCGGTTCGCCCTGCGCGAACGTAAGATAGTCGGCCAGATCGGAAAGGCCCTTCTTGCCGAGCCCGCGTGTCGGGACGTTGCCGATCCGCTCCAACGCCGTCCGGTCCTTCGGGTTTATGGCCAGACGGAGCATACAGACGATATCCTTCACCTCTCGCCTCTCGTAAAACGCGACGCCGCGCACGATCCGATACGGTATGCCGCGTTCGAGCAACATCTGCTCGTACCCGCGGGAGAGAGCGTTCATCCGATAGAGGATCGTCATCTCCCTGTAGTTGTACCCTTCATCGCGCAAGGACTCGATCTCGTCCGCAATGAAAGCAGCCTCCTCGATGTCGTTTTTCGCGAGCAACAGCTTGATCTTGCGCCCCGCCTCCTCCGAGGTCCAGAGGTTTTTCTCCATGCGCTCGCAGTTGTTTCTGATCACCGCGTTCGCACCGTTCAGGATGTTGCTCGTCGAGCGATAATTCTGGTCGAGCACGACGACGCGTGCGCCGGGAAAGTCGTCCTCGAAGCGCAGGATCAGCGACATGTCCGCACCGCGCCAGCCGTAGATCGACTGATCCGGGTCGCCCACGACCATCAGCCGCCCAGCGTCGCCCGCCAGCTCGCGCAGAAGCAGATACTGTGGCGCGTTCACGTCCTGATATTCGTCGACCAGGATCCACTCGACGTGCGAGCGCTCCTTTTCGAGCAGCAAAGGGTTCGTCTTCAGAAAATGCAGCGGCAGGATCATCAGGTCGTCGAAGTCGAGCGCGCCCTGCCGCGTCAACTCCTTCTGGTAGCGCTCGTACACGTCGCGCCACTTCTCCGCGACGTCGGGTTCGAGCGTAAGGGGGTCGGCTCCGGCCTTGGCCTTCGAGATCACGTCGATCATCCACGACACGTCGTACCGCTTCGTGTCGATGTCGAATTCCTTCATGATTCGCTTGATCAGGTTGCGCGTGTCCCCGCGGTCGAAGATGACGAACGATCCCGGGTAACCCATCGCCTTCAGCATATCCGCGTTGCGATGGAGAAAGCGCAGGCCGTAGGAGTGAAAGGTCGAGACCTGCATTCCGTGCAGGTCTTCGCCCACGATGCTCTTCACGCGATCGAGCATCTCGCGCGCCGCCTTGTTTGTAAAGGTCAGCGCCAGAATACGATAGGGGCGAACGCCCTTCTTCCGAATCAGATATGCGATCTTGGTGGCAAGTACGCGCGTTTTGCCGCTGCCCGCGCCCGCTAGCACCAGTTCGGGGCCGTCGCACCACTCCACCGCCTCGACCTGTCGCGGGTTAAGCGTCTTCAAAGTATCAAAAAACGATTGCGTCATTCGCATCCCGTCCTGCCAGATATAGATATAATAAAGAATAAAGGGAAGGGGCACAGGGCCACCTTCCCCGTTGTCCTACCGCCGCTCGGGCGTGTCGTCCCGCCCAGGCTCTCCCCGTTTACTCCTGCGGTTCCAGCAGGCCGTAGCCGCCATCGCGCCTGCGATAGACGACGTTGAATTCCCCACTGTCCCCGTTGCGGAAGACGAAGAAATTGTGCCCGAGCAGATCCATCTGTCGGGTCGCCTCCGCCGGCAGCATCACCGTCACCGGGAAGCGTTTCCTCTTCACGATGTCGTGCGAACTGACGTCATCCTGATCCCTGTAATCCTCGAAGATGTTCGCGGGAAGATCGAAGGATATGTCGTGCGTCTTGATATGCGTGCGATCCTTCAGATAATCCTTGTGCCGCTTCACCTGGCGCTCGATGTTCTTCAGCGATTTTTCGAACGCCTTGCGCATATCCGGGGCGTAGTCCTCTCCCCTCATGGTCAGACCATTTACGTCGGCCGTAATTTCCACGATGTTCATGCCGCGTTTGTGGTCGAGCACAACCTGAACGTCGGCGATCTTATGGAAAAATTTCTCGATCTTCGAGAGCTTTTTCTCCATCAGATCCTTTGTGTCTTCGGATACATCCACATTGCGAGTGACGAAACGCACTTCCATAGCCACCCCTCCTGTTCTGAGTTTCAACGTCTTTGCCGTGCCCTGGGTCGATTGTAGCATCAGTTTTTCTACGAGACAATGATGCACTCGGCATTGTTGCGAAGTAAAAACTCACTTATAATAAAACCTCCATATTCCCACACGCGAGAGGAGCTGTATTTTATTTGAAGATCTCGAAGAGAGCCATGAACATTCAGGAATCGGCGACGCTCGCCGTTTCTGCAAAGGCAAAAGAGCTGAAAGCAGCGGGAAAACCGGTGCTCTCCTTCAGCGCGGGCGAACCGGATTTCGTATCGCCGCAGGCGGCGCTCGACGCGGCGCGCAAGGCAATCGACAGAGGCGAGACGCATTACACCGCCAACTCCGGCATACCGGAGCTGAAAGCCGCCGTCAAGAATTATTACAAAACCCGCTTCGATCTCGAGTACGCTCCCGCGGAGATCATCGTAGCCAGCGGCGCCAAGCCGCTGATCTACGAGGCGGTGCAAGTACTGGTCGACCCCGGCGACGAAGTGCTGCTTTTCGCCCCCGCGTGGGTGAGCTATGTCGAGCAGATCAATCTCGCCGAGGGCAAGGCCGTCGTCGTCGAGACGACTGACACGGACTTCGTGCCGACGAGAGAAGCGATCGAGAAATGCCTGACGCCAAAAACAGTCGGCATGATCGTCAACACACCAAATAATCCGACCGGCGCCATCTACGACGAGCGCACTCTCAAAATACTCGCCGAGATCGCGAAAGAGAAGGACCTTTGGATCATCTTCGACGAGATTTACGAACGCCTCGCCTACGGCGACGCGAGGCACGTCAACATTCTGAACGTGGCGCCGGAGATTCACGACAGAGTGTTGCTCGTCAACGGCGTCAGCAAGGCGTACTGTATGACCGGCTGGCGTATCGGCTACGCCCTCGGCCCCAGAGAGATCATCGCCAAAATCGACTCGATCCAGAGCCACCTCACGTCGAACGCCTCCTCCATCGCGCAGTGGGCGTCCGTCGGAGCCATCAACGGGGCGGAGGCCGATGTCGAGATCTGCCGCGCCGCCTTCGAAAAACGCCGCGACCTGATCTACGATCTGATCTCCGACATCCCCGGCCTGAAACTCGCCAAACCGGCCGGCGCGTTCTACGCCTTCGTCGACGTGCGCGGCACGAAAATCTCCGACGACGTCGCGTTCTGCACGCGCCTCCTGGAGGACGAATACGTAGCGGCGGTCCCAGGAGAGGCCTTCTTCGCGCCCGGTTTCGTACGCATGTCGTACGCCTGTTCCGAGGACGACATCAGAGAGGGCATGGAACGCTTGAAAGAATTCGTAGCGTCACTTTAAACGGAGGCGATAACATGGGAGGCTTCGAAGGACCTGTCAAGGAAGCGAACAAAGCATTGGGCGAGAAACTCTGCAAATCTCTGCTCGCGAAGGGTTTCAAATCCGCGCAGTACGCCGGAGACGCGGCCGAGGCGGCCGAGATGGCGCTGGCGCTCGTGCCCGAAAAATCCTCGGTCGGCGTACCGGGCACCGTCACGGTTCGCGACCTGGGCCTGATCGAGGGATTTGCAAAGAAGGGCTGCACCGTCTACCACCACTGGGATCCGAACCTGCCGCGCGAAAAACGCGGTTCGCGCTACATCGAGGAGAACAACGCCGACTGGTTCGTCACCAGCGCCAACGCCATGACCATCGACGGAAAGATCGTCAACATCGACGGCACCGGCAACCGCGTCGCCGCCATGGCCTGGGCGCCCGGAAAAATCCTCTACATCGTCAGCCTCAACAAAGTGGCTCACGACCTCGACAAGGCGATCGCCAGAGCGCGCGACGCCGCAACCCCGCCAAACGCCGTGCGTGTCGGCTCGAAGCCGCCCTGCACACAGCTGGGGCACTGCGTCGACTGCGACGCCCCCGACCGCGTCTGCCGCGTCGTCACCATCATGGAGCGAGTCCCCATCGGACGCGAAGCCCACATCATCCTCGTAGGCGAAAGCCTGGGATATTAGGGGCAAGACCGCGGGCTCTGCCCGCACCCGCCAGAGGGCACAGCCCTCTGGGCACCCATCTCTAAAATCAAAGCCCGGTTTTTGCGGCGCGCCGCAAAAACCGGGCGTTAGGTTTTAAAGTAGTGGGGTGAAGGGGACTGTGTCCCCTTGCGGGGTGTGGGGCGGAGCCCCACGATCCTGCCTTTAATATGCTTTTTCGTACAGCGCGAGGAGATCGGCTTCGGTGATGTCGCAGGGGTTGCCTGGCGTGCAGACGTCGGCGAAAGCGGATTTGGCGAGCACGGAGAGATCCTCCCGCTTCACGCCGATCTCGTGGAGTTTCTGTGGGATACCGACGTCGATCGAAAGCTGGCGGACGGCGTCGATGGCGGCTTTTTTGGCGTCGACGAGGGACATGGCGTCGATGTTCTTGACGCCCATTGCGTGGGCGATGTCGCGGTATTTCTCGCCGGGGGCGGAGGCGTTGAATTCCATGACGTAGGGGAGGAGGACTGCGTTCGCCACGCCGTGGGGAGTGTCGTAGAAGGCGCCCAGCGGATGCGCCATGCCATGGACGGCGCCGAGGCCGACGTTGGAGAAGCCCATGCCGGCGATGTACTGCGCGAGGGCCATCTGCTCGGCGGCCTTCTCGTCGCCGTCGTTTACGGAACCGCGGAGATTCTTCGCGATCAACTCGATCGCCTTGATCTCGACCATGTCGGTCAGCTCCCACGCGCCCCTCGTGATGTAGCCCTCGATGGCGTGCGTGAGCGCGTCCATGCCGGTCGCGGCCTTGAGACCCTTGGGCATGGACTCCATCATGCCGGAGTCGACGATGGAGAGAGCGGGGATGTCGTGCGGGTCGACGCAGACGAACTTGCGGCGCTTCTCGACGTCGGTGATGACGTAGTTGATCGTGACCTCCGCAGCCGTGCCTGCCGTCGTCGGAATGGCGATGATCGGCACGGAGGGTTTCTTGGTCGGAGCGACCCCCTCGAGAGAGCGGACGTCCGCGTACTCCGGGTTAGCGGCGATGATGCCGATCGCCTTCGCCGTGTCGATGGCGGAACCGCCGCCGACCGCGACAAGGCAATCCGCTCCGGCGGCCTTGAAGGCCTTGAGGCCGGTCTGTACGTTTTCGATCGTCGGGTTCTGCTTCACGTCGTCGAACACTTCGTGAGCAATTTTCGCGCCGTTCAATATATCGATCACTTTCGTGGCGACCTTGAACCTCATCAGGTCTTTGTCCGTCACGAGAAAAACTTTCTTGAAGCCGCGCCGGGCAATCTCTTCGGGTAAGACGGAGATCGATCCCTTGCCGAAATATGACATTTCATTGAGCACGATACGGTTTGCCATTGAAAAACCCTCCCTTGTGTTTGTGAATCCAATAGCGATTGGTAAATTTTACCGCTACTACATTTCAAAAACAAGGTTGAGCTTGCGCTATTTTTTTATATCCGCACGAGTGCCGGAGGTGACGCGCATCAATTCCACGGGCGAAATCGGAAAGAAATCGTGGTCGCTGCCCGCAGCGGCCCACACGACGTCGTGCTTGAAAAGATCCTCGTCGAGCAGCGCGACGGGCTGTTTCGCGTAACCGACGGGAGGGACGCCGCCGGGGGCGAAACCGCTGAAGGCGCCAATCGCCTCCGCAGAACCCATGCGGATTTTTTTTGCCCCGAGCAGGTGTTTGACCTTTCTGTCGTGAACTTTGTTCGGGCCGGACATCAAAGCAAGCGCCCAGCTCGCTCCGTCGTTCACCGAAAAGAGAATGCTCTTCAATATCTCCTCGGGAGGAGCGCCGACCGCGCGCGACGCATCGTCCACAGTGAAGATCGTATCCTCCGTATGGAAGATTTCCGAGGAACATGCCGCGGCCTGCAGGCAAAATCGGACTCTCTCCACCGGGTCGCCTATCTGAGCGAAGCGATCGAAATCCATAAAATCCCTCCTTCTGCCTATTTCGAACCGTAGAGCGACCGATAGCTCTCCACGTTTCGCACGACCGCTTTCACATAGCCTCTGGTTTCGGAATATGGAATGTCTTCGATCCATTCGGCCATGTCGAGGATGCCGTCCTTGCTCCAGCGCGCCACGGGCGATCCCCCCGCATTATAGGCCGCGAGGGCGCGCGGCAAATCTTTGAAACGTGCGAGCAGGCCGATCATGTGGTTCGAACCCAGAACGATATTTCCCGACGGCTTCTTGTACGAGCCCGCAGGCAGCTTCATCTTCTGCTCCTCGCCCTTTGCCGTGCCGGGCATGAGCTGCATCAACCCGTACGCGCCGGCGCTGCTGGTGACGTCCGGCTCGTAAAGGCTCTCCTGCCGCATGATCCCCCAGATAATAGCCGGGTCGAGCCCCGTCCTCCCGGCGGCGGAAGCCACGTCGCTTTCGAACGCCCTGGGATACGCGAATTTGGCGAGAGCCGACGACGACAGCGATTCTGCTTCGGCCGCGCGCTGAAAGACCGCGAACGCGCGTACGGCGGACGAAAAATCGCCCTCCCAGTACGCCAGCCGCGTAGCCCGGAGGAGCGCGGCGGGGTCTCTCCCGTTCCCTTCGGAGGCCGCCTCGAGCCTCGCGTATGTCACGAACCCCCAGTCCTCCAGCTCGCTCGTCGCCATATACGCAGCCGGAATATCCGCGCTCGTCAACCCACCGTCCGGACGCAGGAGGTAGGTGTAATATTCGCCCGGACATGCGAGCGCGAGCAGATCTCCCATTTTTTTCATCGCTTCGCCGTCGCCGAGGTTTTCGAGCGCCCTTCCGCGCCAGTAGAGTAAGCGCGCGGCCAATTCGCGGTTTTTCAGAGCAGGCGTGTAACCCTTTGCCCAGGCTTCCTCCGCCACCTTGAAATTTTTCACTTTCCAGGCCTTCCAGCCCTTCTCCCACAGAGCGGTCGCCGCCTGGGCGGACGAGGGAAAGCGCCTGAACAGCTCCGCCTCTGCGACGGAGACTGCATTGCCCTCCCCTAGGCGAACGAGCCCGACGAGCGCGTCCGCCGCAAGATCCGGGTAGTCGCCGCGCGTGGTTGCCACTTTACGAAAAACCCGCACCACGTCATCCTTCTTCGCGCTGGAAGCCATGCCGGTCAGGCGCTGGATCGAACGCTGCGGATAGTCTTTGCCGTAAAGGACGACGCCGCTCCAGATCTGAAACGCGCTGTCGATCTTTTTTTCGCGGTAGAGCGCGTATGCGTGGTAATATCGCGCTGCCTCGCCGTATTGGCCGTCCTTATAGGCAAGCGCAAGGCGCTCGCCCGCCTCGGAATAATTCTTTCGAATGTAGGCGTGATACCCCAGGGCGTAATCCACTTTTGTGCTCGCCCCCTTGGAAATCGGCGCACAGAGCGCGAAAGCCTTCGCATTGGATGGCTGATCGATGAGAAGGAGTGCCGCCTCGTCCACCGTCGCACCCGGCAACGCGACGATTTCTCTCAACGCGTCGACGCGCCGCTGTTTATCGGGCGCGGCCTCCAGCATACGACGAAACCATGAGAGGGCTTCCTCCTTCGCCTCGAGGTCGCGCGCGAGACGTCCAAGCGCATAACCGAGATAGAAGCGCAGCGGCTCCGGGGCGGAGGCCCAAAGTTTTTTTCCCACGCCGAAGGCCTCCTGTTTTTGCCCGAGGCGCTCCATGCCGAGCACCGACAACATTCCGGCGTAGGGCGCGAGCGTCCGCGGAAAAATTTCTCCCGCGCTCTCCATCAACGCCAACCCCTCCGTATAACGCTTCTGCATCCAGAGTGCATTTACATACAGAGAGATGTCCCGACTCGAAATCTCCGCGCCCTTGGGCGACTGGTTGTCGCTCGAGACCGCCTCGCGATAGATAGAATCCATCGCCGTCCAGTTGCGGTCCCAGAAGGCGGACTGCATCGTCGCGGCGTCAGCCGTGCCGTGCAGAAAAAGAAGGAAAAAAAGAAGCAGAGTGCGAATACACAATCTGTGCCCGCAAAGAAACTGTGCACCTCTACTTACTTGCCCTATTTTCCCCTTGCAATACCCGCGGGGTTCCATTATCGTTGTACCTGTATGGCGACAACGCGAAAAAAATTTTTATCGGTCGAACACGCTCTGCGATCACTGGGGGACAAAGGGAACATGCTGCCAACTCCACCTTCCTGCGAAAAAAGTACTGGGCAAAAACCACAGAATACATTGAACGCTCAAAATCGTTTTTTGGCAATAGCCATCGGCGCAGCGGCGACCCTGGCTTCGTTCGAGGAGATCCTGGCCGCCCCGAAGCCGGGCCTGGTCGATCCCGTCCATTGCGGCAGCCACAGCGACATGAGCTGGATCACGTTTCTCCGAAGCGCCGCAAGGCTCGCTCCTTTTTGGGCGGAACAGGCCGAGGAGGGCATGAATACCCGCGACGACGACGCTCTCATGACAAACCTGCGCGCGCGAGGCGTCGAGATGGAGAACGCGATGTTCGAAGCAACCGAGGGCATCAACACCCACAAGGGCCTCGTCTTCGCGCTGTCGTTGCTGACTGGGGCGGCGGGAAGCTGCCTGGCGAGATATGGCGCATGTACGCCCGAACGGATTTGCAGGCGAGCCGCCGAAATTGCCGCACCCGCTTGCCGCGCGGAGTTCGAAAAGATGACGAGTGGAGGCCCCGACCATGCATCGACACACGGTCAGAGAATATTTTTGAGACACGGCACGGGCGGCATTCGAAAAGAGGCGATGAACGGCTTTCCCACGTTGCTCGAACACGGCCTCCCCTCGCTGGAAACGGCACTCTCCTCCGGCGCCGATCTCAACGACGCAGCGTTGTCGGCGCTACTTGCCCTGATGGAACACTGTGAGGACACCAACGTCGTCCACCGCGCAGGTTTCGATTTTTGGCAGGGAATCTACAGGGAACGTGTGCTGGAGGCATCCAGCCGATTCGACCCGCTCAGGCCGGGGAGCTACGAGGCTTTGAGAGACCTCGACGACCTCCTTCTGGCGTATCGGGCCAGCCCCGGAGGAGCGGCCGACCTTTTGGCCTGTACACTTTTTCTATATCGTAGTAAAATACCAGGCAACATATTCATTCAAGGAGGAACCGAATCATGAGCCTGGGACGCAGGATCAGAACCCTCAGAAAAAACCTCGACAAGACGCAGCAGAATTTGGCCGACTCGGTCGGCGTGAGCCGCATTTATATACAAGCCCTCGAAAGCAACCGGCGCATGCCCTCGATGAAACTGTTGCACCGCCTCTCGGAGGCACTTCAGGCCTCCGTCACGGACCTCGTCGACGATTATCCCAACAGACCCGGCAGAATGCAGCTCGAGGAGCTGCTCACCTCCGGCGAGGTCGACATCTGGTTTCGCAAAAAAAAGCTGAACGAGAGCGAGCTGCGACGTGTGGAACGTGTCATTCAGGCTGTTCTGGACGATTGGGATTCGGACGATGAGGGTGGCGCCTGAGGAACGAGACGACGCGGAATCGTTCGATTTCCCGGATCCGCCGGAATCTATCCCGGCGTGGGCTCGAAACGAGGCGAAAAAATGGCACGGTCTCCGCGATTTCGACATAGAGGTGCAGGCGGAGACCCATTGCCCATATCAGGTCGAAATTCGCTATGTCGACCTTCCCCGAAGCGTGTGGGGACTTCATGTTGTGCGCCACGGGCGAGCGCGGTTGTGCGTAAACAACGCCCTTCCGCCTCTCTGGAGGCGCTTCACGCTTTTTCACGAACTTTACCACCTTTTATCCCACACCGAGGGTGAGCACTTCTGGCGCCAGACATTCCAGCCGCTCTCGAAATTCGAAAGCGAAGCCGACCTCTTCGCCTGGGCCGCGGTATGGCCCGAGTGGTGCGAGGACATCGCAGAAGAGGGCTGAGATATCGTGAAGCGAATCGCTTTTTTCATGCCCTTTCAAGGCTGCGGGCGCAGATGCGTCTACTGCGACCAGAGGACCATAACAGGAGCCGGTGACGCCTCACTCTCCCTTGAGAATGTCGCAAAAACCCTCGCATCGCGCGACGAGGCCGTCGAGCTCTGCTTCTTCGGCGGCAGCTTCGCCAGGCAATCGAGAAAGAAAATGGTCGCATATCTCGAGACCATCCACCTTGCCCCCGCCGGCAGTAAAATCACTTTTTCGTCCTATCCCGGGGATTTCGTCGGCTCCGAAGGCGCCGAGCGCATCGAGCTGTTGAAAGGTTACCCCATCGCCACGATCGAGCTGGGTGTGCCCTCGCTCGATTCGGGCGTTCTTCGCGCGTGCGGGCGCGACGACGACATAGAGGAAATCGTCTCGGCCATTTGCGCGCTGCGAGAAGCCGGATTCCACCTGGGCATTCAGATCATGATCGGCCTCCCGGGGCAAGTATACGGAAGCGCACTAGCAGACCTCCAGCAGCTGGCGAAGCTTAAAGGGCGGGAGAGGTGGGATCTGAGAATTTACCCCTGCCTCGTACTGCAAAACACCGAACTGCAGGGCCTCTACGAGGGAGGGCTTTTCTCCCCTCTTCCACTCGAAGAGGCTGTTCTGGAAGCCGGCGAGCTGCTCCTGGAAGCCGAGAAGCTCTGTTTCACCGTCGTGCGCGTTGGGTTGCTGGAGTCCGCCTCACTGAAGAAATCCGTCGTCGCCGGCCCTTATCATCCGGCCTTTGGAGAGCTCGCATACGCGGAAAAAACCGCCCGCCGCCTCTGCTCGGAAACCCCCCAGGGCCCGTGGGAGATCCCGGAGAAAACCCTATCGCAGCTGCTGGGACACCGAGCCGGGGGCTTAAAGAGAATGGCGGCGCTCTCCTCCCTCTCGCTCGACGAAACAAAAAAAAGAATCAAACGAACCGACCGAGAAAATAAACTGCACCCTATGTAGGATAAATTTATATTGACGATGTCAAGCCATCCAGTTACAATTACTTTGTGATCAGTTGTCTACATAAAGGGAGAGTTTAATAATGGACAGTGCCGACCTGCAGAATATGATGCTTCAGAGAATCCCCGATATGCCCAACAAAGCAAGGCGCGTTACCGAGTATCTTCTCTCCAACATGAGAGAGGCCGCTTTCAAATCCATCGGGGAAGTTGCGGACGAGCTGCGTGTTTCGAAGGCCCAGCTGGTGCGAGTCGCGCGCGTTCTCGGCTTCAGTGGGTACTCCGAGCTGAAGGACTGCCTCCAGAAGGCGATTCTGGAACAGGTCAACCCGGCAGCCATGCTGACGAAAGCGGTCGGTATGAAGGACGAACTTCCTCAGAAAATCCTGCAGACCGAGCACGCCAACATCGAAGATACTTGGATGCAGTACGACCCCCAGAAGATAGAGGCTTTCTGCAAAATGGTCAAAAATGCCCACTCTCTTTCCTGCATCGGGTGGGGCATCTCGTCGCTGGTCATGGAGCTCGCGCATATGCGCTTCTGCGTGATGGGCTTGCCGTCGTCGCTCCTCAAACGCGGAAGCCTCTCCCTTGTAGAACAGGCGAGGGCCGTGCCCTCCGACAGCATCCTCATGGTCTGCGAAATGCCCAGCTACGCGATCGACACGACCGAGGCGGTCGCCGTCGCCAAGGAGAGGGGCTCAAAGATCATCACGATCACGGACAGCCCAGCCGCGCCCGTCTGCCGCTATGCGGATCTCTCGTTCTTCGTCTCCGCGTCCAGCCCGACATTCGGCAGCAGCATCATCGGCCCCGTCTTTCTGATCCACCTGTTGACCTCCTCGCTGGTGGTCCACCTGGGAGACAGCGCCCGCGAAGCCCTGGAAAAACAGGCCGCCTACCTGCACGACGAACGCTTCTATCACCCGATCTTCGGACTGAAATACTGATCTCGGGCCGATTTTTCCAGATATGCGCGAGCCCCGGCAATCGCCGGGGTTCTCTTTTTGTCCGTTCTGGGCGTACAATATATGGCGCGTTACGATTATACGGAAGGAGATGACGCAATGGACGTCATGAAGAATTTCGGTTTCGCGTTGCCAACTCGTATCGAATACGGCACTGGCTGTATCTCGAAACTTCCGGAGGAGCTGTTACTTCTGCCCGGAAAAAGACCGTTGATTGTGACGGACAAGGGCATTGCCGCCTCCGGCCTGCTCGAGAAGGTCGTCGAAACGCTCGAAGCCGCGGGTTGCCGGTATGACATCTTCGACGAAGTCGCCCCCAACCCGAGGGACGAGAACATCCACACGGGGGCTCGGATCGCTCGCAAGAACGGCAACGATTGTCTCGTCGCAATCGGCGGCGGCAGCCCGATCGACTGCGCAAAGGGCGTCTGCGTCCTCGCTACGCACGATGGAACCATACAGGACTATCGAGGTGTGGAAAAAGTTCCCGGCGCGACTCTGCCGCTGATTGCCGTGCCGACGACGGCTGGCAGCGGCTCCGAGGTCACCTTCAGCTCCGTCATCACCGATACCGCGAAGAGAACGAAATTCTCGCTTCGCAGCGTAAAAATTGCGGCCAAAGTGGCGCTCTGCGACCCCCGACTTACCGTTTCGATGCCGAAATCCATCACCGCCTCGACCGGGATGGACGCCCTTACACACGCAATCGAAGGTTTCACGGCAACCTGCGCGGAGCCGATCGCGAACGCCGTCGCGCTCTATTCGATCGAGCTGGTCTCAAAATACCTGAGGCGAGCCGTCTTGGACGGCGAAGATCTCGAAGCGCGAGCAGGGATGCTGATGGGCAGCCTGCTCGGCGCGATCTCGTTCAGCCACTCCGACGTGGCTGCCGTGCACTGCATCGCGGAGACCCTGGGCGGCATGTACGACAAACCGCACGGCGTCTGCAACGCCGTCTGCCTGCCGGGGGTCATGGACTACAGCAAGGGATTCTGCGTGGAAAAATACGCGCGCGTCGCGCGGGCGATGGGGCTCGACTTCGCCACCGAGGAGGAGGGCGCAAACATGGCGGTCGAGGCGGTGAAAGAGCTGTCGGACGACGTCGGCATCCCGTCATTTTCTTCGTTCGGGATCGACCGCTCACAGTTTCACGAGATCGCGATCAAATCCTTCGAGAATCTCAGCAGTTCGAGCAACCCAAGGCCGCTTGAAGTCGACGACTACGTCGAAATTCTGGAGCGATTGAACGCGAAGGGATAAAAACACGCGCAAGGGGAGGCTGCCCACAGCCTCCCCTGATTGTACGCGGTGTTTGTAACGGGCGGCCGCGGGCGGGCGGCCGCTCCTACATATTACTCCCCTTCGTCCTCCGGTGCGGTCGAGAGAATGTACAGTTCGTCCATCTGCGACTTTTCGACGCCCGAAGGCGCTCCCGAGAGGGGGCACTGGGCCTTCTGGTTTTTGGGAAAGGCCATGACCTCGCGGATGGACTTCGCGCCGCAGAGCAGCATGTTGATACGGTCGAAGCCGTAGGCGATACCGCCGTGCGGCGGCGTACCGAACGAGAGCGCGTCGAGCATGAAGCCAAAGCGCTCGCGCGCCGTCTCGGGCGAGATATTCAAGGCCGAGAAGACCTGCGACTGCATCTGCGGGTTGTGGATTCGGATCGATCCGCCGCCCAGCTCCGTGCCGTTCAGCACGATGTCGTAGGCGCGCGCCCGGACTCTTCCGGGATCGGTCGTCATGTACTGGATATCCTCGTCCATCGGTGCGGTGAAGGGGTGATGCACCGCGAACCAGCGGTTGATCTCGTCGTCCCACTCGAAGAGAGGGAACTCCGTCACCCAGAGAAACTTCCACCCCTCCCGGACAAGCCCGCGCTCGCGCGCCATCTCCAGGCGCATCTGACCGAGCATCGTGCAGGCCCTGGCCCAATTCTTGTCGGCCATGACGAAAAAGATGTCCTCCCCCGTAAGGCCGGAGATCTCCGTCAGCTTCGCCTGCGCCCCCGGCGAGAGGAACTTGACGAGCGGCCCCTTGAGCGCGCCCTCTTTGATCTGGAAATTCGCCATGCCGGCGCTGCCGAGCGCCTTGGCGCGCGCCTCCAGATCCGATATCTCCTTGCGCGACAGCGAGCCGCCGCCGGGGAGTTTCAACCCCTTCACAACGCCGCCCTCGGCGATCAGCCCCGCGAACGGATTTTCGCCGCCCGCGAAGACGGACGTCACGTCGACGATCTTCATGTCGATGCGCAGGTCCGGCTTGTCGCTGCCGTAGGACTCCATCGCCTCGCGCCACGTGAGACGCGGAATGGGGGTCTCGATCTTCGCGCCGATCGTCTCCTCCCAGAGGCCGGCCACGAAGCGCTCGTTGATCCCGATGATGTCCTCCTCCGTAATGAAGCTCATCTCGAGGTCGATCTGCGTGAACTCAGGCTGCCTGTCCGCGCGCAGATCTTCATCGCGAAAGCACTTGACGATCTGCATATACCGGTCGCAACCGCTGATCATGAGGATCTGTTTGAAGATCTGCGGCGACTGCGGCAAGGCGTAGAAATCCCCGGGGTTGACGCGGCTGGGGACGAGATAATCGCGCGCGCCCTCCGGCGTCGATTTGTTCAGCATTGGCGTCTCGATCTCGATGAAGCCCTCGTTCTCGAAGAAACGCCGCGTAAACTGCGCCGATTTGTGGCGAATGCGTAAGTTGCGCTGCATCCCCTCGCGGCGAAGGTCGAGATAGCGGTACTTCATGCGCAGATCCTCGTTCACCACATCCGCCTCGTCCGGGGCGAAGGGCAGCGGCTGGCAGGGCGCAAGCAGGAGGAAATCTTCCACCATCAGCTCGACCGCGCCGGTCACGAGAGACGTGTTCTCCGTCCCCTCCGGCCGCTTCTGCAGAGTTCCTCGCACTGCAAGGACGTACTCGCTGCGGAGATCCTTCGCGCGCGCGTGGACGTCGGGGATCGACTCGGGGTTGAAGACGATCTGCGTCGCGCCCGTGTAATCCCACAGCTCGATGAAAATAATGCCGCCAAGGTCGCGGCGGGCGCGGAGCCAGCCGTTGAGAACGATCTTCTTCCCTACGGAGTCGATCCGCGGCTCCCCGCAATAGATCGTACGTTTCCAGTCGGCGGTGTAGCTTCCCTCATGCATCGTTATTAACCCTCTCTCCATATGGCTAGTTTCTTCGCGACTTCCCCCCGCGGAACGGAGAGCTGTTCGCCGTTTTTCATGTTTTTGACCGCGACGATCCCGGAGGCGAGTTCGTCCTCCCCAACGATGCAGACGAAATCGGCACCCAGGGACGAGGCATACTTCATCTGCGCTTTGAGACTGCGATCCGTGAAATCGATATCGGCAGACAGGCCGGAGGCTCTCAACTCGTGCGCGATCGCCGCCACCTCGAGTTTCGCGTCGGACGAGGCGGCGATGACGAAAATCCCTGCCCTCGGCTCCTCTCCAAGCGAGACGCCCTGCCCCTCCAACGTCAGGATGATCCGTTCGATGCCGGCGGCAAAACCGACGCCGGGTACATGCGGTCCTCCGATGGACTCGGCCAGGTTGTCGTAGCGGCCGCCGCCGCAGACGGCGTTCTGCGAGCCAAGCTCACCCGCCAATACCTCGAAGGCGGTCTTCGTGTAGTAGTCGAGCCCACGCACGAGGCGGTTGTCGATCTTCACGACGGCGCCGATCTTCGAAAGACCCGCCATCACCTGGTCGAAGTGCACCCGGCATTCCTCGCAGAGCGAATCAATCATCGCGGGAGCGTTCTCCGTCAGCGTTTTGCAGTCCGGTTTCTTGCAGTCGAGGATGCGCAGCGGGTTGCGGTCGAACCTCCCCTGGCACGTCTCGCAGAGCGAGTCCAGCCGGCCGGAGAGGAAATTGCGCAGCGCCTTCCTGTAGACCGGACGACAGACCGGACAACCGACGGAGTTGATCAGGACCTCGAGGTTCGAGAGTCCGAGACGCCTGTAGATCTCCATGGCCGAGTCGATCGTCTCCAAGTCGGCCATCGGGCTGGACACGCCCAGCGTCTCGAAGTCGACCTGTGTGAACTGGCGATAGCGCCCCTTCTGCGGCCGCTCGTAGCGGAACATCGGCCCGGCGCTCCACAGCTTGACGGGCTGCGGCCCCCTGTTCATGTCGTGTTCGAGGTACGAACGCATCACCGAGGCGGTCAGTTCGGGGCGAAGCGTGATGCTGCGGTCGCCTCTGTCGAGAAACGTGTACATCTCCTTTTCGACCACGTCCGTCGCATCGCCGATCCCTCTGCTGAAGAGCTCCGTATGCTCGAAGATGGGCAGGATCACTTCCTTGTAGCCGAAGTCCTCCGCTACACGGCGGCAGACGTCAAGGACGCGCGCCCACTTCCACGATTCGTCCCCGAGTATATCCCTTGTACCTCTGGGAGCCTTGATGCTTTCCATGTATATTCCTCCCCGCCAAATCCGGCGTAACGTAAGCGTGAATAACAATAAACCGTCTTTTTCCGAAGCAGCGACTATCGTACCACACAAAAAACAGATGTGCAGCACGCCATGCCGCACATCTTCGATTTTACGATATTTTCTCGCGTCCTCCGTGCCTCAGCGCGAGCAGACGAGCATTTTGATCGCCGTTTTCTCCTCGTCGTTGACAATGATCTTTGCAAAGGCGGGGATGCACACCAGTTCGATACCGTTTGCGATGACATATCCACGCGCGATGGCGACAGATTTCACGGCCTGGTTCACCGCACCCGCGCCGATCGCCTGGACCTCTACACTGCCGTTGCTTCTCAGAACCGCTGCAATTGCCCCTGCTACAGATTTCGGCTTCGAATTAGCTGATATCTTAAGTATTTCCATATCCCTTCACCCCGATTCGCCGATGGGTATCTGATGCGACAATAGACAAGTCAAAAAACATGCAAAGCTGAGAAGGATGTGACATTTCAAGACACTATTTTATTTCTTGATGTGATAATATAATTTTAGGTCGTTTTTGGCAAGCCCTATTCAAGATTATGAAAAAGGATGTATTAAGCAGGAGGTAATGAAACAATATGCAGCGACGCGTCTTTCAAACTATTTTATCGACTTTTGTCCTCTTCTTGCTCTTTTCAAGTCCCTTCCCCGCACAGAGAGCGCTCGCCACGGAAAAGCAATTCGTTCCCAAAGCGGAAGAATACTGGATCAAGATCGATAAGAACAAACTTCGCCTCTATCTCTATAAGGGCGGTGACACCGTCGTGAAATCCTACCCCGTCGCCATCGGCCGAGGGGTCGGGGTTAAAAAAACGCGCACGGACCTCATAACGCCCGTCGGGACTTTCAAAATCTGGCGCGTCGTGCAGGACGCTACGCAGCTCGTCTACGATCCAAGCTGGTTCGGCGAACCGGGCGAGCCGCAGAAGGGCGCGTACGGTGCCAAATTGATCTCCTTCTACAACCCCTGGCAGATCGCCATACACGGAACCAACGCGCCCGGCTCCATCGGCAGACGCGTAACGCACGGTTGCGTGCGCCTTCGGAACCGGGACATCACGGAACTCGTCTCCTACGTCAAACCGGGCATGCGCCTCTGGATCGTCGAAAAGCACGTCGAGAAGGATTCGATCTGACGCCCTTCAGGTCCGTAATCTTCGCGACCCGGGCCTCGAACGACACGACTTTTTCTCAATCCTTAGGGAAAAGCCGATCGGATTCCGTACTGGACCCGACCGGCTTTTTCCTACTTATTTTCGTCGCCGAGCTCCGCTCTCGCTTCTTTGATCGCGAGTTCCGCTTGGGCGATCCATTTTTTGCGTTTTGCGCTCTCGATCGCCTGCCCCTTGGGATCGTTCAACAGAAAATCCAGTTTTTTCTCCTGCAACCTCAGCCACTCTAGCTTTTTTTTATCATGCGCCTCTTCGTCACGGAAGCTTGTCAGCTCTCCGTCGTCCTCTTTTACAAACGCTCTGCTCACAAAATTCCCCTCCATGAAAGCGTGTTCCGAAAACCTCTCTAACGTATTATAGCAGTTATTTTCAAATCACGTATCGAAGGAGTGCGCGAGAAAAATTATCGATACTCGCCCCAGCTTTTGATCGGCAGCTCCTCGACGGGTCGCCCGCGGGACGCGGCGACGAACGCGGACGCCAGGCGCGCGTTCGTAAAAAGTGACACGTTGCAGTCCACTGCACAGCGACGAATTTGATACCCGTTCCGCAATTCGCCGGTCGAAAAATTCTTCGGGATGTTCACGACCAAGTCGACTTCTCCCGTCCGGATCAACTCGAGCGCGTCCGGCTGCGCCCCCTCGCCGGGCCAGCCGGCACGCACAGAGGGCACTCCATTCTCGCCGAGAAAGCGATACGTGCCCTCGGTAGCGTAGAGCGTATGTCCCCTTTCATGCAGGAATTTCGCGGCGGAGAGCAACTCGATTTTCGAATCCAGAGGGCCGCTCGAGAACAGGATGCCCCTCTCCGGCACGCTGATCCCCACGGAGAGCATGGCCTTGAGGATGGCCTCGTCGAAATCGTCGCCGAGGCAGCCGACTTCGCCGGTGGAAGCCATCTCAACACTGTGGGCGGGGTCCGCGTCCGGCAGCCGGGGAAAGGAAAATTGGGACGCCTTTACGCCGACATATTCGATCTCGCTCTCGCCTCCTCCGGTTTTTCCGACGGACTCTCCCAGCATGGCGCACGTCGCCAGCTCGATGAGATTCGTCCCCGAGACCTTGGAGACGAAGGGGAAGCTGCGCGAGGCCCGCAGGTTGCATTCGATCACCTTAATTTCGCCGCACTTCGCCAGAAACTGGATGTTGAAGGGTCCCGTGATGTCGAGGGCGCGCGCGATTCGCTCCGCCACTTCCTGAACTCCTGAGATCGTCTCGCGGGATAGGCCTCGCGGGGGAAAGACGATCGTCGCGTCCCCGGAGTGCGTGCCGGCGAACTCGACGTGCTCCGAAACAGCGCTCGCGAGGATCTCTCCCCCCGCGGCGACGGCGTCGACCTCGATCTCGTTCGCCCCTTCGACAAACTCGCTGATCACCACGGGGTATTCGCGCGAGACGCTGGCGGCGTGCCGCAGAAAGCGCTCGAGCTCCTCCTCGTTCGAGCAGACGTGCATCGCCGCGCCGGAAAGGACATAAGACGGGCGGACCAGCACGGGGAACCCGACCTCCCTCGCAAAATTTTTCGCGTCCTTCATGGAGCTGAGCTCCTTCCAGCGCGGCTGGGCGATTTCGAGCCGGTCAAGCATGGCGGAGAAGCGATGCCGGTTCTCCGCCGTGTCGATATTCTCCGCGGACGTCCCGAGGAGAGGCACGCCGGCGGCGTCCAGCTGGGAGGCGAGGTTGTTCGGGGTCTGCCCTCCGGTGGAAACGACGACCCCGTGCGGGTTTTCGAACTCGACGATGTCCATCACGCGCTCGTACGAGAGTTCCTCGAAATACAGCCTGTCGCAGACGTCGTAATCGGTGGAGACCGTCTCCGGGTTGCAGTTGATCATCACGCCGCGCCACTCCCGTTCGCGAATCGTCTTCAGAGCGCCGACGCAGCACCAGTCGAATTCGACACTGCTGCCGATTCGGTACGCGCCGCCACCGAGGACGATCACCGAACGCCTGTCACCTTCGTACGCGACGTCGTTCGTCGTGCCGTTGTAGGTGACGTAGAGATAGCCGGTCTGCGCCGGATATTCGGCGGCGAGCGTGTCGATCTGTTTGACGACCGGGACGATGCCGAGCGATTTGCGCCTCCTCCGCACTTCTTCGCGCTTTTCCGTGGCGACTGAGGAGTCCCCGTAGAGCAACTTCGCGATCTGAAAATCCGAAAATCCCTTTTTCTTCGCCGTTCTCAGAAGGTCGGTGGGCAGTTCATCGATCGAGGCAAAACTCTGGATTTCCAAGGCACAGGCGTGGATACCCTCCATTTTATGCAGAAACCAGGGGTCGATCTTCGTCAACTTCGCGATGCGCTCAACGGCATAGCCGGCCGCCAGCGCCTCCTCGATCACAAAGATACGCTGGTCGGTCGGCTCCGCGAGCGCCCGGTCCAGATCCCGAACATTTGTCCCGCGATTGGCGACCGCCCCGTGCATGCCCTGGGAGATCATGCGCAGCCCTTTCTGCAACGCCTCTTCGAACGTCCTCCCGATCGCCATCACCTCGCCGACGCTCTTCATGCTCGACCCGATCTCGCGGGGGACGCCATAGAATTTCTCCAGGTCCCAGCGCGGAATCTTGCAGACGATGTAGTCGAGCGCGGGCTCGAAGAAGGCCGTGGTCGACTTCGTCACGCTGTTTCTCAGTTCGTGCAGCCCGTAGCCGAGGCCGAGCTTCGCCGCGACGTAGGCGAGCGGATATCCGGTGGCCTTGGAAGCCAGCGCCGAGGAGCGACTGAGGCGCGCGTTGACCTCGATCACGCGATAATCCTCCGAGTGCGGGTCGAGGGCATACTGCACGTTGCACTCCCCTACGATCCCAAGGTGGCGCACGATGCGAATCGACAGTTCTCGCAGCTTCTGATACTCGCTGTTCGTCATGGTCTGCGACGGAGCGACGACGATGCTCTCGCCGGTGTGAATTCCCAGCGGATCGAAATTCTCCATGTTGCAGACGGCAATGCAGTTGTCGTATCGATCGCGCACGATCTCGTACTCGATCTCCTTCCAGCCCTTGAGGGATTTTTCGATCAGGAGCTGGCCGGAGTATTTGAATGCCCGCTCCGTTGTGGCGGCGAGCTCCTCCGCGTTCTGGCAGAAACCGCTCCCGAGGCCGCCCAGCGCGTAGGCGGCCCGAACGATGACCGGATAGCCGAGCCCTGCGGCGGCTTCAAAGGCGTCCTCCCGATTCGAAACGGCGACGCTCTCGATGGTCTTCACCTCGATCTCGTCAAGCCTCTCGACGAAGCGTTCGCGGTCCTCGGTATCCATGATCGACCGCACGGGTGTGCCGAGGACGTCGACTCCGTACCTTTCGAAGACGCCCGACCGCTGCAACGCGACGCCGCAGTTGAGCGCGGTCTGGCCGCCGAAGGAGAGGAAGACGCCGTCCGGACGCTCCTTCTCGATCACCCTCTCCACGAACTGCGGCGTCACCGGCAGAAAGTAGATTTTGTCCGCGACCCCCTCGGACGTCTGGACCGTCGCGATGTTCGGGTTGATCAACACGGAGGAGACACCCTCCTCCCGCAGAGCCTTGAGAGCCTGCGAACCGGAGTAGTCAAACTCGCCCGCCTCGCCGATTTTGAGAGCACCTGAGCCGAGCAGCAGCACTTTTTTGTATTCTTTCATCATTCTTCCATCCTTTATTCTTAATTATCTATAAAAAAGAGGGGGCCTTTTCAGGCCCCCATTCCCTCGATGAATCGATCGAAAAGGAACGCCGTGTCCGTGGGGCCGCTCGCCGCCTCCGGGTGGAACTGCACCGAGAAGAAGGGCTTGTGTTCGTGTATGATTCCCTCGTTCGTTCCGTCGTTCATGTTGGTGAAAAAGGGCTTCCACTCCCCTCCCAGCGTGGAGTCGTCGACCGCGTAGCCGTGGTTCTGCGAGGTTACGAAGCATCGCGCCTCGCCACAACGTCGCACCGGCTGGTTGTGTCCCCGATGTCCGTACTTGAGCTTGTAAGTTTTTGCTCCCGCTGCCTTCGCAAGCAGCTGGCTGCCCAAACAGATTCCGAAGATCGGTCGATCGCCCGAGAGCTCCCGCCGGATGTGTTTGATCGTTTCGCGGCAGAGGTCGGGATCGCCCGGGCCGTTCGAGAGGAAGAGCCCGTCGTAGTCGATCTGTGAGAAATCGTAGTTCCAGGGGACGCGGACGACGTTGACGCCGCGCCTCAGCAGGCAGCGGAGAATGTTGTGCTTCACGCCGCAGTCCACCAGCACGACGGTCCTTCTGCCGTTCCCCTCCTCGCCGTAGCGGACGACCTCCTTACAGCTTGCCTCCGCAACCGGATTCTCCCCGCCCGCGGTCGGGAAGGCATCGGGGGCGATCTCCCCGTCAAAACTCCCGGCGCTGCAGATCACACCCCTCATCGCGCCACTTTCGCGGAGAACTTTCGTCAATTCCCGCGTATCGACCCCGCAAATGCCGGGGATATTCTGCTCTTCGAGCCACCGATCGAGGCTTTTTTTCGCGCTCCAGTGGCTGTATTCACGCGCGTACTCCGACACGACAAGACCGCGCACGTGAATCCTTTCGGATTCGTAATATCGGCAAAGGCCGTCCTCCGCAATGTCCTCCAACACGCCGTAATTACCCACGAGAGGATACGAGGAGACGAGAATCTGCCCCTCGAACGACGGATCCGTCAAACTCTCGGGATAACCGACCATCGACGTGCCGAATACCACCTCGCCTGCGGCATCGCCCGCGTGGCCAAAGGAAAACCCCCGAAACACACTGCCGTTTTCCAACACAAGACTCGCCTTTTCCATCACGCGAAACGCCCCTTTTCAAGAACAAATGTTCAATTCATCGGATAATACTATAGCATGATTTATAATGCAATACCCTTTACTTTATTTTTGCCATCGTCTTTGAAAAAAAATCCACCCAGCGCCCACCTTTCATGTATACGCCTATTGCAATGTCCCTGCAAAACAATTACACTCTCGATATAAGAATGGACAATCGGGTGGGAGGTGAGAATGAATTGAAAAAACCCCGGGTTGGCGTCTTTTGCCGGGTCCGAAGATTCCTTCGGCATGCACGCTTCATCAAAAAACTGCATCGCGAGAAGTCTCTGCTCAGCAGATGGCATCTCGGTTTCGTTACGGGCAGCGCGAGTTACGTGCCCGAGCGACTGCAGACCACCCTCCAGCTTCCGTTTATGGCTTTCATACCCTCGACAGCCCTTCGTCGGTGACATGAGCACTTCCATACATTCCGATCCTCAAGGAGGTATTGATGGGCCATGGTCAACAAGACGGAAGACTCTCTCATCGTCGTAAAAAATCTGAACAAGGGCTTCGAGGATGGCGAAGTCCTGAAGGATATCAGCATCAATATAAAAGAAGGGGACCTCGTCTCCATCATCGGGCCGTCGGGCTGCGGGAAATCGACCTTTCTGCGTTGTCTCAACTGTCTGGAATTGCTCGACTCCGGCTATATCCGCGTGGGCGACATGGAGCTGCAGCGCAACGGACGCGAGCAGAAACCGGACGAGCGCATGCTGCAGATGGCGCATGACATCCGGGGAGAGGTCGGCATGGTCTTTCAGAGCTACAACCTCTTTCCACACAAGACCGTGCTCCAGAACGTCATGCTCGCTCCCCTCGTGGTCAAGAAAATGAAGAAGGACGAGGCGGAACAGCGCGCGCTCTCGTTTCTGGAGAAGGTGGGCCTGAAGGGCTTTGCTAGCCGGTATCCATCGACGCTCTCCGGCGGGCAGGGACAGCGGGCGGCCATCGCGCGCGCCCTTGCCATGAACCCGAAGGTCATGCTGTACGACGAGCCCACTTCGGCGCTCGACCCCGAACTGGTCGGCGAAGTTCTGCAGGTTATGAAGGACCTCGACCGCGAGGGCATGACGCAGATCATCGTCACCCACGAGATGAAGTTCGCGCGCGACGCGTCGGACTACATCGTCTTCATGGACAAAGGCGAGATCGTGGAGTACGACGACGGGGACATCCTTTTTACGCAGCCGAAAAACCCCAGAACCCGCGAATTTCTGCGCCACTTCACGGGGACGAGCGCTGTGAACGGAACGGCGGTGAGCGTGTGATGAGACGAGAGAGGACGTTGCTCAAAGCGGCGCTCTTCGCGCTTGCCGTTTGTTTGCTCACCTTGGCCTCCGCCGCCTTCGCGAGCGATGCGGCCGTCTCCGGCGACAAGAAGATTCTGCGCTGGGGCGGCGACTCGGAGGGCGGGTTCCCCTACATGTTCTCGAACCCCCAGAACCCCGACGAGCTGATCGGCTTCGAGGTCGACATCGTGGACGAGCTGGCCGCATACATGGGGCGAACGCCCGTATATATCAACAACGCGTGGGACAACCTGATCCCCGGCCTGTCGCGCAACCTGTACGACATCGCGATCAACGGCCTCGAGGTCACCCCGGAGCACGAGGAAGCCGTGAACTTCTCGATCCCCTACTACAAGACCTTCCTGCAGCTCGCCGTGCGCAAGGAGAACGACAACATCAAAGAGCTGGCCGATTGCAGGGGCAAGATCGTCGGCACGCTGAAGGAGAGCTACGCGCAGATGGTGCTGGAGGAGCTCGGCGATGTCGAGATCCGCACGTACATCGTCGAAGCCAACACCTACGAGGACCTGCAGAACGGGCGGCTCGACGCGGCGCTCTTCGACTCGCCGATCGCCATCTACTCCGCGGGCTTCAACCCCGCGATCAAATTTGTGGGCAAGCCGATCGGCGAAATCACATACGCCATCGCCGTCTCGAAGCAGAACAAAGAGCTTCTGAGCGAAGTCAACGAGGCGCTCGTCTACCTCCGCGACAGCGGCAAGTTGCGCGAGATCTACGACCGCTGGAATCTCTGGAGCCCGATCATGGCCAAGGAGTTCAACGACTACAGCCCGCGCAAGGTCGAGATGACGCGCTACGACGAGTGGGCCGAGTCGCACCGCCCGCGCCTGACGATGCAGGCTCGCCTGGCGCGCTACGCCGGCTTCCTGCCGACCTTCGGCCGGGCCGCGATCGTGACCATGGAGGTCTCCATCACCGCGATGATCATCGCCATCGTGCTGGGGCTTGCGCTCGCGATCACGCGGGTGTTCGCGCCGCGGTGGGTGTCGCTGATCGCCGCCGGTTATGTGGAGTTCATGCGCGGCACCCCCGTGCTGATCCAGCTCTTCTTCATCTTCTACGGGCTGCCGAGCGTGGGGATCAAGCTGTCGCCCTTCTGGGCGGGAGCCATCGGGCTGGGCTTGAACTACGCGGCCTACGAGGCCGAGATCTACCGCAGCGGGCTCTTCGCGATCCCCAGCACACAGTGGGAGGCGGCCCTGGCGCTGGGCATGACGCGCTGGCAGGCGATGCGCGAGGTCGTGCTTCCGCAGGCGATCCGCGTCGTCATACCGCCGATCACGAACGACTTCATCTCGCTGCTAAAGGATTCGTCTCTGGTGTCGATCATCACGATGGTCGACCTGACCAAGGCCTACGGCCAGCTCTCGGCCACGTACTACGACTACTTCGGCCCCGGCATCATGGTCGCGATCATCTATCTGCTGCTGGGCCTGCCCTTCGTCCGTTTTTCGCGCTACGCCGAGCACAAGCTGGCCGAGCAGGATAAGGACGGCGGCAAGAAGGGCGTGCGGCGGAATATTTATCGAACAAGTACGCGCTGGCACTAAGGAAAGCCCGATCTGTTATTAGAAACCCGAATGGTGACGATTGTGAACCATTAGCGAATAAAGCAGCGCCTCCGGTATCAAAATCGCCGGAGGTGCTTCTTATTTTTCCCGACACTTTCGACAAAGCCCACGGATCCGGATGTCGATCTCCCGCACCTCGTGCGCCATGCCTGAGAGATCAAGCTCCCGGGCGTTGGCGATGTAGATGTCCTCGATCTTGCCGCAACCGGTACAGACGAAGTGATGGTGCTCGTCCAGGTTGTCGTCGTACAGAGCCCGGTCGGTGAGGTTGTCGAAACAGCGGATCAGGCCGCTGGCGGCAAACGTCGCCAATACCCTGTAGACCGTGTTGAGGGTGATCGAGGGCTGCCCCTCCCTCACCCTCGCATAGACGTCCTCGGCCGAGGGGTGCCCTCCATTTCGGGTCAGGTCGCAAAAGACGGCGACGCGCGGGCCGGTGAGTTTCAGCCCGGCATCCTTGAACAATTTCTCCATTTCTTCGTAGGCGTATCTTTTTTCGACGCGGGGCGCCATGTTATCCCTCTTCCTCAAAAAAACTTTTTCACCCGCAACAAAAAGGGCAGAGGTCTCCCCCTGCCCTTCACAGACGCAGTGTATCTCCTAGCGCATAAACTTTTCGACAAAGGGCGATGTCGATCCCTGGCGCAGATAGTGCCCCGACGGCCCTTCGCCCAGGAACTCCGAGAACCAGGATTCGTGTTCCAGCTCCTCGTGAAGAATGGCGAGCGAAAGGTCGTAGGTACGATGATCCTTGCCGAACGTCATGTTGCAGATCTCATTATACCCCCCGACGGCGCAACGTTCCGCATCGAGAAGAACTTTCAGCATTTTGTTCATGTCGGTCGGGTCGTCGGGCAATCTCGCGGGCGGGCAGGCCGAGAGGTCGTGGAACTCCTTCATGCAGTTCGGCAGAGCGCCGCCGAGCTCGTAAATCCGTGGGACGAGGGCTTCAAAGTGATTGCGGTCCTCGATTCTCGCCGTCTCCGCGATCAGCTTCAATCCCTCGCCCTCGAGCCCGATCAGGTTGACCCTTAAAATCGTATAGTAGTAGAACGTCGTCAACTCCGCCGCCGCGTTTGCGATCAGCAGCCCAACCAGTTTTTCCAGGTCGACTCCGTTTTCCTTTACGATCGAACGCGCCAGATCCGCCATATCGTCGCCTCCTTAACGTTGTCATTGGAAAAGCGATTTGTCTAAATCGCATATCCATCCGGCCCAGGACTCCTGTCGATTCACACAGCCATATGCAGCCAGCGAGGCCTCCTTCCCGGCTTGAGATGTAAATACAATTAATAATAATTATCATTTAGTTCTTCGACTATACATCGCGGCGAAGGGTTTGTGATAGGTAAAATGGCGGGAATGAAAAAGAAGCCGGGGTCTCCGGCGTCGTAAAATTCCGAAATAATGGACATTCAATCGCCGAGCGAAACGGCCTCCACCCAGGCGCTCGTGAGACGCGCCGCCTCTTTGCCGCTCTCCTTCACAACCACCGTGTGCGCGAATCGCAGCGGGTCGTCGGAGACTTTGCGCGTGCGGACGGCCACGTCTTCGCGCATGACGGGCCAGAGGAACTCCGCGTCCAGCTCCGTCGGGAGGTGGGTGCGGGGCAGCTCGTCCGGCACGGTTTCGAGTGCCCAGTTGTAGTAGACGGTGTGGTTGGTATGTCCGTTGACGTCCAGCTCCTGCCAGCGGACTTGAAAGGTCTTCTCCGAGTCGAAATCGTCTCCCATCGGCTCGATGTCGCCGTACGCCCCCTCGCCGGTCGGCTCCGCCATGTCGTAGTACTCCTGCGGTGCCGCGCGATCCAGGCGCAGAGGCCTGCCCTTCATGCGATCCAGCAGAACCCAGCTCGACCAAGCGCGGGCAATCTTATTCCCCGACTTGTCGAAAACTTCGAACACACGCAGCGAATGGAGGTTCTTGTACGGCTCGTGCCAGGTGCGGATCGTCAGATCCTCACGCCCGGGGTAATGGCAGACGTTGATCCGATACCGCCGGAGCACCCACGTCATGTCGCCTCGCTGCAGATCCTCGACCGACATCTTCATCATCTGGGAGTGCAAATCGGCCGCCTCCTGGAAGTACTCCAGGAGAAGGCCGATCTTCATCCTTCGTTTGGGGTCGAGGCCGTAGTAAGGGACGCTGAACGACTTCTCGAACATGCCGAACCCCGGGCCTTACTCGTCGACGTAGCTGCTGAAATAGCCGGAGATGTACACCACCGGCGTACCCTTGTCGCCGGAGCCTGACGTGAGGTCGCAGAGGGAGCCGACGAGGTCGGCCAGCTGCCTCGGAGTCGTCCCCAACGATGCCTTCTCGGAGATGGCGTTCTCGTTCTTGTTCCTGATCGCCTCGATGACGGCGTTCGTCGAATCCCCGCCCTCCGCGTTGTCGGCCACGAACTTGAACTTGATCTCCTTGGGCGTGCCACACAGACCGTCGGTAAAGGCCGGCGAGACGACGGGGTCGGCCAGCTCCCAGATGCCGCAGACGGGGTCCTTGAAGGCGCCGTCGCCGTAGACCAGAACCTCGAGGTCCTTGCCGGCGGCGATCTTGAGCGCGTCCTTCACGCGCGCGACGAACTTGTCCGCCTCGCGCGGGAAGAGCTTGATCTTCTTCTCGCTCGTGTAGTTCGAGCCGAGCAGCCCGTACTGCGCGTTGTAGCCCACGCCGTCGCGCAGCGGCTGCGTGCAGAGGTCGTCGAGCCCGAAGACCAGTGCGCCCGCCTTGTTCAAAATATCCTTATAGATGCCGCGGCTGTGGATGCTCGCCACGACCACGTTTTTCGCAAAACCGAGCGCATAGAACGGGTCGTTCGTGAAGTGCGCGACGATCTTCTCTGGCGCGACTTCCTTATAGAGCCGCACGTAATCGACCCCCGTAAAGGGGTGGCGGTACTCGCCGAAGTGCGCGTAGAGGGTCGGCTCCTCGAACGACCCGAGGAGAAGCGACGGCCCCTTCTCGCAGAATACGAGCGGATCGATCAGCTGATTGCCGACTTCGTCGTCGGGGTAGGAGAAGAAGATGTGGACCTTGCCCGACGCACCCCGGGCGATCCCCTTGAGCAGGGGGTAGAAGCGATTGCGGCTCATGATCGGGAAGAGGACGGCGATATCGCCCTCCGGCATCTTCCGCCTCACGTCCTCCGCAATGTCGTCGATCGACACGTAGTTTCCCTGCGCACGCGCCAGAAGCGACTCCGTCACACCGACGATGTCCCGATCGCGAATCGCGAAGGGCTCGTACGGGGAGGTCGAAGCTTCGAGGATGCTGTTCACAACGATGGTTACGATGTCGTCCCCCTCCATGAGCACGGGGAGGCGAATTCCTCTGGATACCGTTCCGATGCGGCGCATAGGGATCGTTCCGTCAGCCTTTGATGTAGGAACAGACGTACTCGGAGATCTCACCGCACTTCAGCTTGAACTTGCAGTTCGCGGGCAGGCTGAAGGAGGTGCCGGGCGCGTAGGTCTTCCACGCGGACTCGCCGGGGTGCATGATCTCGAGTTTGCCGGCGATGACGTCCATAACCTCCGCGTCGCCGGTTCCGAACTCGTACTCGCCGGGGAACGTGATTCCGAAGGTCTTGCGGTCTCCGTTCGGCGTGTATATCGTGTGGCTGAGCACCTTTCCGTCGTAGTACACGTTCGCCTTCGCGATAGCCTTCACATTGTCGAATTCAACCGCTTTGATCTCGCTGGTCATATGGATCCCCTCCATTACCGAGTTGTCGCGGCCGTTCCGGGGTTCAGGCTTCCCATCGCATAGCCGCCGAGATCAAGTGTAACATATCGATAGCCGATTGTCCTCAAGGCGGCCACGACCTCTTGCGAGCGCGCCGATAAAATTTTGAGCGCGAAGGGATCCGCTTCGATGCGGGCAACCTCCCCATGATGGCGAACCCGCACCTGTGAATCGGGCGGCAGGAGGCCAAGCAGGAACGACTCCGCCCCATCAATCGCCTCAAGCGTCTTTTCCTCGATTCGGAGCGGGGGTGCCACGCGTGATGCGAGACAGGCTGCCGCCGGTTTGTTCCACGTGGCCAGCCCCCACTCTTTGGAGAGGGCACGCACGTCTTGCTTCGAAAAACCACAGGCCAGCAGCGGGCTGCTCACCTGCGAAAAATTTCTCATCGCCTCCATGCCCGGCCTGTAATCGTTCAAATCGTCGATGTTCGAGCCGTCCAATACATGCTCATAACCGTTCTCCCTGGCGAAATCGGCGATCCGGCAGAAACGCAATTTTTTGCAGTAATAGCACTTGCGAGGGTCGTTCTCGACGAAATCCGGGTCGGTCAGCTCATCCACGTCTAGATAAAAGTGCCGGATTCCGATCGCGCGCGCCATCCTCTCCGCGTCGAGGCGGTCCAGCCTCGTGGAGAGCGGCGAGCGCACGGTAATGGCGGCGGCGTTCTCGCCGAGCGCACGATACGCCGCCGCCGCCAGAAACGTACTATCCACGCCGCCCGAGAAGGCGACGAGCGCTTTTTCCATACGACCGATCAGGGCGGCGAGCGCCTCCCCTTTTTCCTGTAACGACGCTTCCTCTTTCATCATACGTATAAGTCACGTTCTCCTTCTTTGATCTTGCGGATATTATCCACGGTCAACTCTCTCATTTTATCACTTTTGATCTTCGGGATGTTTTTTTCGATCAGCGCGCCCGCCTGCTCCCTGAACGCCTCGTCGCCGTAGTCCATCATGTACTCGCAGAGGGTCATCAGCGCGTTCGGCAGACAGACGTTTTTGATGTTGCCCGACTTGGCCAGCGACATGAAGCGGTCGCCCGTGCGCCCCTTGCGATAGCACGCGGTGCAAAAACTCGGCACCAGGTTCTCGTCCATCAGCCAGCGCATGATGTCGATCGCACTGCGCCGGTCCGCAACCTCGAACTGCTCGCCGCCCTCTTCGTACGACTCCCGCAGGGTGTAGCCGCCGACCTCGACGCTGGAGCCCCCGCTGATCTGCGAGATACCCATCTTGATGAGCTCCTTGCGCATCTCTGGCGACTCGCGCGTCGAGATAATCATGCCCGTGTACGGCACAGCGAGGCGGATCGTGGCGACGATCCGCTTGAACTGTTCGTCGGTCAGGATCGCCCCGTAGGCGGACATATCCATGCCCGGCGCCTCGCAGAGGCGCGGCACGGATATCGTGTGGAAACCGGCCCCATACGTGCGGTCGAGATGCTGGTTGTGCAGCATCAACCCCAGCACTTCGAAGTTCGCCTCGTGCAGGCCGAAGAGCACGCCGCCGCCCACGTCGTCGATACCGGCCCGCATGGCACGGTCGAAGGCCGTCAGGTGATACTCGAAGTTCGACTTCGGGCCCGCCTGGTGCATCTTTTTATACGTCGGCTCGTGGTACGTCTCCTGGAAGAGAATATAGGTTCCGATGCCAACGTCCTTCAATTTCTCGTAGTTTTCCTCGGTGGTCGCGGCGATGTTGACGTTGACCCGCCGTATCTCGCCGGAGTCGACCTTCATGTCGTACAGCGTGTGGATCACTTCGAGGATATAATCGACCGGGCAGTTGACCGGGTCCTCCCCCGCCTCCAGCGCCAGGCGTTTATGCCCCATTTTTTCGAGGATCGCCGCCTCGTTCCGTACCTCGTCCATCGTGAGGCGCTTGCGGTTGAATTTGTTGTCGCACTTGTAGCCGCAGTACAGGCACTTGTTGACACAGTAATCGCTGACATAGAGCGGCGCGAACATGACCACCCGCTCGCCGTAGATCTCCTCTTTGATTTTGCCGGCTATTTTGAACATCCGCTGGATATGGCCCGCCGACTCCATCGTCAGAAGCGCCGCCACCTCCTCCGGCTCAAGCCCCTTCAAGTTCTCTGCCCGGTCGAGGATCGCATCCAGAGCTTGCGAACTCGTCCCCTTCGCACCCTCCAGCATCTTCTCGATGATCGCCGCGTCGATCTTCATAAACATTCGCAATACCTCCTCACACAAAAAGCCTAAAACTCCTTCTTCGAGATGGCGCTCTTCACCTGCACGCTCGGGATCTGGCCAAGTCGCCCGGTAAGAGCGTTGATCTGATCCACCTCGCCCATTACAACGAGAGAGACGACCGCAACTCCCTCCGGAAACGGGTTCCCCGTCCGCCCCCGTATGATCGGTTTGAACGACGAAACCACCGCGTTAAATTCCCCCTGTATCGCCTCCGGATCTTCAAGAATCGCACCGACAAACGCTATGCGTTTCACCCACATTCTCCTCCCCGGCAACAAAAAATCGCGCCCACGAGGCGCGACGCGAATGTCAACGATATATCGACGATGCGATATCGTTTCACATATGGTCTTTTGCCTCGATCCAAAGGGCGACATACCCGCCCTCGGGCATAAAGGATTCAGGTTGTATGGATCACCTTCGACAAGAGCCAAGTCCTCTCGGAAGAAGGTGATTTATTGCACATATTCTAGCGTCCCCGATAACCGCGGTCAAGGCCGGGAACTCGTATAAATTACCGGCAACGATAGAAGATTCTTCGCACACCGGCCACCCCTCCGAGGTGGTCGACGGAAACCTGAAAAAGCCCCTCCGCGCTGAGAAACTGCGAGAACAGATCGCGTGCCGTGCTGCGAATGAGGTAGTAGCGCCCGGTCTCATTCGCGCTCTCCGAAATCGGCAGCCTTGGAATGTTGGAGCCCTTCTCGCCAAACAAAGCTGCAGGGTAATCGAGATCAGCGACAAATATCTCGACAGCGATGCCGCCGGGAAAGTCAACCCGCCCGACGGAAGCCCCACAGCCCGACAGGGCCGCAATGCGTTCCTCCAATAGGCCCTTCGGGGTCGATGAAAAAACGGCCCGAGGGGCATACCCCGTGCCGGTGTTTTTTAAAACCCAGGCCTCTCCGATATCCAACCCTACTTTCCTCGCGGCGTCGAGCTCCATATACTGCCCGACAAAAGCGCTCCGGTGCACGGAGGTATCCGACTTAAGCGGCGCAAGCACGGCCAACGCCGTGACGAGGGATATCAGCAAAAAAATGGAGCACACGATAAAGCCGCGCTCTCTCATCGTTCTCCATCCTGCCAGAACTCCCACTCGAAACCGGCAAACCCTCTCTCCCGATCGGGCACAATTCGTGCGACGCAGAGAGGCACTTGTGCAATTCGCGTCTCAGCAGATTGCACATCTACGCGCCATCCCATTCTTCCTTTCGCGACGCCTCCCTCCACGCCGCCGGCTACCTCTTCGATCAGAGCAGCAAAAGCATATGCGTCGTCTCTGTAAATTTTGGCGGCCGTGCTCTGGCGAACCAGCATGGCCGTCGATTGAAGCATGATAATCGCAGCCGAGAGCGCCAATGCCGAAGCGAGGATGAAATCGGCCAAAATCATACCCTGCCTTCGACTTCGCGCCGTATCGATGCAAATAAAAATTTTGCGTGATATCAAGATAACGCCTCCTTTTCCCAAGAGATATCACCCAGATTATAGCAAAATTCTTGCCTTCGCAAACTATATAACAAACGCTGCTGCGCTGCTTACTGCCGTCTCTGTATATCACGCTCATCCGGAGCACCCATTCCGCTGATGACTGTGCACGCCTCACGCTCCGGATTGGGCACACATCACGCTCACGATTGGGCATAGCCTGCGAGCGTTGTGCATAGAGAGAGCAGCGGGGACATGCCCCGCTGCGAAGGTCGTTCCGATTATTTCGCTCCCTCTGTTATCCCCTTCTTTTTACGCATGGAGTCCTGCCCTGAGATTGTGATTGTATACGAGTCGTGGATGATCCGGTCGAGAATGGCGTCCGCCAGGTTGTCCTCGCCGATCTTCGCGTGCCAGCCCTCCGGGGCGAACTGCGAGCTGAAAATGGTCGAGCCTTGTTTGTGTCTGGCATCGATGATTTCCAACAGATCTCTGGCCTCGCTCTCAGAGAGCGGCACCAGCAACCACTCGTCCAGAATCAACAGACTGACTTTTTTGTACTGCTTCATCAGGTGCCGCCAGTTGCCGTTGCAATGGGCCAGAGCCATATCGCTCAACAACTCGGGCAGGCGGATGTATTTGACCGTGTAGAAATTCCGGCAGGCAGCCACACCAAAGGCGCTGCTCAGGTAACTTTTCCCGGCTCCCGTCGCGCCGAGAATGATGATGTTTCTCTTCTCAGCGACATAATTGCAGGTGCCAAGACGTGTTATCAGAGATTTGTCCAGCTGCCTGTCGGCGTGGTATTCGACGTTTTCCAGTGCAGCACCCGGAACTCCGAGATTCGCATACTGTAGTGGTTGCCATCGAAGCGCACCAGGCACTGCGACCCCGCGCGGCGCTCCTCCGTCGCGTAGCCTGAAAACGCCGTCTGCTGTCTGCGCAGGTACGGCTTTTCCTCGCAAAAAACCTCGTATACGGTCTTGTCGTGGAACTCCGGATGCCGC
>JAVBQG010000029.1:0-3592 GCA_031549185.1 Synergistaceae bacterium
AGGAAAATCGTCGTTAATAGTCATAATATACATATTATGACTATTAACGGGCAATTTGACAATACCCTGAATCGAGATTTCACACAGATTTATGCGCGGTTGCCTTGTTGCGAATAGTCATAATTGCGGGAAAAGAGGATATTGGAGACGACCGCTATGATTTCAGGGACGCGACCGGGACGATCCGTCTCAAAATCGACAAGCCTCGCTATGAGGATGAGAAGGGGCTCTTCAAAGACATCAACGATGACGACAAGAGGCGCATTGTCGCTGAAAAGACCAGGGTCGAAGTCCGCGGAGAAATCGACAAGGACGAGAAGGGCGTTGAGATCGACGTCGATTCCATCCTCAAGCTGGGCAAGTAAAGAGGATGATGTTACGTGTGAAGCTGCGGGGCGGAACAACGCGTCGGTAAGACGGCGAATTCCGCCCCGCTTCGTTGATTTCGGAAATTTTGCGACGATCGAATTTATCGGCCACTGGGGGGACGGGCGACCTGCAGTTGGCGGTCAAAGACCTCGCCGATCTGGAACGGGCGAAGCCGTATATCCTGGCGGCGTATGAGGGGATCGCGCCTGAACGTTGAGCGTTCCTTTTACAGGTTGTCCGCCCACTGCTCGCACTGCGCGATGACGGCGTCGATGGCGCCGGGCATCTGCTCCGGGGGGTATTTGTATTCCCTGAGCAGGCGTTTGACGCCGCTTCGCATGGCGGCCCGCACGTGCTCCTTCTTCTGCCAGTCGATGGTGCGGTTTTTTTGCAGCTCCTCCGTCAGGCGCTTCGTTATCTCGATCAGCTTGTCGTTTTCGTAGAAATCCTTAATATTCTCGGGTTTGGAGAGTGCGTCGTAGAAGGCTCTCTCTTCCGGCGTCAGCCCGAGTTTCTCCGCCTCCCTGTGATCGCCCGCGATGTCGCCCGCCATTTTCGACAGCTCTTCGATCACTTCCGCGTTGGTGATCTGCCCGTTTCGGTAGGCGTTCATCAGGCGCTTGAATTTCTCCGAGAACAGCTCGCTCTTCACGAGGTTCGTCCGCTGGTAGAGGGTGATCTGCTCTTGGATCAACCGCTGCAGGAGTGCGGCGGCGATGTTCTTCCGCTTCATGCGCGCGACCTCGGCCAGAAAACCCTCGTCGAAGATAGACAGATCGGGCGTTTCCTCCTCGAAGACGTTGATGACTTCCTTTGCGTTGATGCTGTGTTTGAGAAGTTCGTTGATCCTGTCGTTGATCTCCGCCAGCGACAGTTTTTTCGACTGTGTGATCTTGGTCAGCGTCGTGCGCACCGCCTCGAAGAAGGCGTACTCCATCCGTTCATCCGGTTTCAGCAGGCTGCGGCAGAGAGTCTGCGCCTCGCCCAGCAGCTTCGCCTCTCGGATATAGGTTTTCTTTCGATCGTCGTCGTCCAGAACGAAGTTGGCGCCGTCGCCGATGAGCGTCGCCCTGTCCAGATCCGAGCCCGTTATGAACTTCGAATAGTCGAAGCCGTGGAAGAGGTCGCGGCAGACCTCCAGCTTCGACCGGAACTCGGGGTAGGCTGTCTTCGCGATGTCGGTGTCCCCGTAGTTCTCCACGTCCCGCTTCGTGTAGTCGCGCATCGCCTGCTTCAGGGCCCGCGCGATTCCCACATAGTCGACGACGAGCCCGCCCGCCTTGTCCTTGAAGACGCGGTTGACTCTCGAAATCGCCTGAATCAGGTTGTGCCCCTGCATTGGCTTGAAGATATACATGGTGGCGAGGCTCGGCACGTCGAAGCCCGTCAGCCACATGTCTACGACGATCGCGATCTTCATGTCGTCGCCGTCGTCCTTGAAGGCCTTCTCCAGCTCCTTTTTATAGCCCTTGGAACCGATGGTCTTCTTCCACTCCTCCGGGTCGTTGTTGGAGCCCGTCATGACGACCTTGACCTTTTCGTTCCACGCGGGGCGCAGCTCCAGCAGCCGCGCGTGGATCTTCATCGCGATCGGTCGCGAGTAGGCGACGATCATCGCCTTTCCGGTCAGCAGGTCTGCGCGCGCCTCGTAGTGCGCGACGATGTCGCGGCAGAGCGCGTCGATCGTCTCGTCTGCCGCCAGAATGCTCTCCATCTGGCCGAGCTGCTGTTTCGACTTCTCGATGTGGTAGTTGTCGGCGCTCAGCGCCATCTCGTCGTACGCCTCGTCGATCTCTTTCAAGACGCCCTCGTCGAGCCCCAGGTTGATGACGCGGCTCTCGTAGTAGACGGGGCTCGTCGCGCCGTCGCGCACGGCCTGCGTCATGTCGTACACGTCGATGTAGTCCCCGAAAATTTCGATCGTGTTTCTGTCCTTCGACGAGACGGGCGTCCCCGTGAAGCCGATAAAGGCGGCGTTCGGCAGCGAGTTTCGGATCAGGAGCGCGTAGCCCTTCTTGATCCGGCCCGTCTTCGCCTCCACCTTCTCGTTCAGCTCGTAGTGGCTGCGGTGCGCCTCGTCGGCGATCAGGATGATGTTTTTTCGCTCCGAGAGCGGCTCGTCCGACTCCTCGAACTTCTGCAGGGTGGTGAAGATGATGCCGTTCGCCTGCCGCCCCGCCAGCAGCTCTTTCAAATGCCCCCTGTCCTCGGCCTGCTCCGGCGTCTGGCGCAGGAAATCCTGACAGCCCGAGAAGGTGCCGTACAGCTGATTGTCGAGGTCGTTGCGGTCCGTGAGCACGACGACGGTCGGTCCCCTGAGCGCCTTCTGGATCAGCTTGGCGTAGAAGACCATGGAGAGGCTCTTGCCGCTGCCGGTCGTGTGCCAGAAGATACCGGCCCTGCCGTCGCCCTCGACCGCGTTTACGGTGCTGACGACGCCCTTTTTGACGGCGTAGTACTGGTGATACTGGGCGAGGATCTTTCTCGACTCGCCGCCGTTGCCGGAGAAGAGGACGAAGTTCTGCAGGATGTCGAGAAAGCGCCGTTTCTCGAAGATGCCGTGAAAGAGCGTGCTGAAGGAGGCATAGCGCGTCTCCTCGTAGTCGCCCGACGCGGTCTTCCACTCCATGTAGCGGTCCTCGCTCGCCGTAATCGTGCCGACGCGCGACTGGCTCAGGTCCGAGAGGACGCAGAGGGCGTTGTAGCGGAAGAGCACGGGGATGTCGTGCAGGTAGTTCCGTATCTGCCGGTAGGCCTCCGAGGTGTCCGCGTCCTCACGGGAGCACGATTTCAGCTCGACGACGGCCAGGGGGAGCCCGTTGACGAAGACGACCACGTCGGGCCGCTTGATCTCGACGTCCTGCACCGTCCACTGGTTGGCGACCGAGAAGAAGTTGTTCTCCACGTTGCCGTAGTCGATCAGGTTGACGATGGCGTTTTTCTGTTCGCCGCCCTCGACATACGAGACCTCGACGCCGTTCTGCAGGTAGTCGGTGAACGTGCGGTTGATCTGCAGGGGGTCCTGCGCCTCGAAATGCCGAATCCGATACTGCGCCTCGGCGATGGCTGCCGCCGGGCCCAAATCTCCATTACCCCCACCCCCGTGCCGTAATTTTCTCATCGCGCATGCCCGCCAAACCTCCGGGAAAGGTCAAGTGGAGGGGAAATATCCCCTCTTTGCCCCATTAGAACAGCATGTGCCACGCAAAAGCTGCCGTATCCG
>JAVBQG010000045.1:0-65131 GCA_031549185.1 Synergistaceae bacterium
CCGGGTGTTTTCGAGCCTCGACGCTCTTGAGAATCATCTGGTCGATGAGCTTCGAGAACTCGAAAACGCGCCGGAAATTACGAGATCGATTGTCGCTTGGCCGTGGATTATTAATAGCTTAATGATTTAGAATTGGAATAATCTTCCGTTTCGAGATTTTCTCCGCCCTGTTGTTCAAATACTTTTTCTTTTGCTTACAGTCGCCTCATAAATCCATCGTGCCCTGTCCTTCGGCTCCGCTCAGGAACCGAGAGTCGAAGGGCACAGGGCCTGTCTCTTCACCGCACGGGCGTATAGTCGATCTTCGACTCCTCGTCCGTGGCCGCGATCTTGAAGATCACAGGCCGCAGACCGTCGTTGCAGCTGTAGATCGCTATACCCGGCGTCCTGCTCCAGTCCCCGTAGTAGAACAGCCCTTTCGCAGCAGAGCCCCTCCGGCTTCGCGTAGTCGGCGTGGAAAACCTGCCCCGCCACGAGCATCGGACAGGCCCCGAGCCCCGGAGCGCCGTACTCCTTCGCCAGCTCCTCGTCGAACGTGGCCTTGAGCACGGTGATTTTTCATTTTTTCATTTTTAAGCTCTCCTTTTCTTTGTCAAATGTGTAAAGATTCCTAATCGAACACGTTCGCCAGGCTGTCGATCGACACGCCCTCCTTGGCCGAGCGTAGGCTGTAGTAGATGACCGGGTACATAACGCAGCCGACCGCCTGCGGAAACAGGAGAACGATGTTTGTCAGGAGGATGAGAAGAAGCTGGTCGCGGGGGAAGAAGAGTGCGGCGACGAACGCCGCGGTGCCGGAAAAAATACCGGTTGCGATGGAAATGAGCACGATAAGCCCCAAAACCCTCCAGCGGTAGCCCTTCGTCAACTCGGCGCTGCGCTGGAGGCTCTGGTAGGAATCCAGATTTTCAACGACGCAGGCCGGTGTCGTGACCGCCCACATGCACATCAGTATCAGTCCCGGAACAACCAGCAGGATCATGCCCACCATTGTGCCGAGACCTGTGAGAACGCTGGCCCCTATCAGAGGGCCGAAGCGAGCGGCACTGCGCGAAAGCGATTCTCCGATGGAGGCGCTCTCGCCTCTGAGAACCTTCAGAACGGCGTAGGAAACGGCGCCGTAGACGATCAGGTTGAGGATGACGGTGATGATAAAAACGCCGAACGACACCCCCGAAGAACCGCCACGTGTCAAAACCCGCAAGATCGTCCCCGGTATCCAGGAGACCAGCGTGATGCCGAAGAAAGTCCCCGGACGTCCGAACAGGGTTGAAAGCGTGCGGCTGAAGACGGAGCCGACCGAAAATTCCACGCCGGTTCTGTGTGCCGCAACGGAGGCGGGTTCCGCGGCTTTCGGCGGCTCATCGTCCAGCATGGCCATCCGTGCCGCGTCGAGGGTGGCACGGTATTCCGCGTTCCCTGGGTCGGCGTACATGGTCAACCGGCGGTACGCGGCCTCGACCTCGCTTTTGGTCGCGTCGGGCGAAACCTGTAGAATCTCGTGTGGCTGCGGCATTTCTACCCCTCCTTGTCTGAATCGATCGGACACGTTCGCCATGCTGGCGACAGATATGCCCTCCTTGGCCGAGCGCAGGTATTTTAAAGCTTCTTCTTGAATCATATGGCAAATACAATGAGAATATCCTCTTTGAACGGAAGACGCCCAAAGGGAATCACTGTTTTTAACGAAGATTAGGCGGTTCTCTTTACGAGGCATTATACTTGGTAAAGTCACCTTTATAAAAAGGGGATGTGGCAAAATGGCGACGCCGGCCCTGGGATCGGGCCGGCGTCTTTTTTCGGGAGCAGATCGACGGGTTTGGGGAATCCGTCAAAATTATTCTTCTTCGCGCGCCGTGTCGTCCTCGCTCGAGTCGAGCGCGAGCCATGCGCCCCAGTCGAAGTGCAGCGGGCCGCTGGCCACGTAGATCGAGATCAGCGCCAGAAACGCCTTGTCCCGCAACGCGACGAAGCACATCGCGGCGATGGTCGTCAGGAGTATCGCCTTTCTCCTGTTCACGTTGCCCTTGCGCAGAAGCTTCAGGTTGCCGTAGGGGACGGTGGAGATCATCAGGCAGCCGAGGCCGATCATCGTGGCGATCGCCAGGCTCGGCGTCAGCGGAATGCGCGCGATGACGATCGAAGCGAGGCAGAGGCCGCCGGCCGGGATCGGCAGGCCCTGAAAGCCGCCGACCGTGTGCGTGACGTTGAAGCGCGCCAGGCGCAACACGCCGCAGAGGGCGAAGAACGCGGCGCCGATCGGACCGGTCATGCCGCCCGCCCCGGCGAGAAATTTCGCGTAGATTAGAAAAGCCGGAGCGGCGCCGAACGACAGGGCGTCCGCCAGACTGTCCAGCTCCTCTCCGAAGGCGCTGCTGCCTCCGAGGCTGCGGGCCACCTTGCCGTCCATATAGTCGAAGAAAACCGCCATGACGAGCACGAAGGCTGCGGGCACGAAATGCTCGCGGTAGATCAACATCAACGAAAACATACCGCACAACACGCTGCCGCTTGTAATCATATTGGGGATGATCTTGCGGAACGGAATTTCCTTAGCGCGCCTTCTGCGCTTGCTCATCTTCTGACCACTCCTATGATGGACTCTCCTGCCCTCACCCGATCGCCGACCTTGACTGCGGAGGTGACATTGGTAGGGAGGTAGATGTCGACTTTCGAGCCGAGCTTAATCATACCATAACGTTGCCCGCGTGCAAGTGCATTTCCCTTTTTTACGTAACAGACAATTCTGCGCGCCATGATCCCGGCGATCTGCACCAGAGTGGCGCGTCCCTGCCTCGTCCTGATGCCGACGTAGAAGCGCTCGTTTAGCTCCGAGGCCTTCGGCGCAATCGCGAACCACTTTTTGCCGGGGGCGTAGCGCATATACTCGATCTCGCCGTCCGTCGGGGCACGGTTCACGTGGACGTCGAGGCCGCTCATGAAGATGCCGATCTTGACGCACGTCCCCGCGTACTCGTCCTGCGCGCCGTCCACGACCTCGACCACTTTACCGTCCGCGGGGCTGACCCACGCGTCGGGGTCGTCGGGCGCGGTGCGCTCGGGGTCCCGATAGAACCAGAGGGCGAGGGCGAGGGGGAGGAGTAATATACCCCCCGCGATCGGCGCCACGACATACCATGCGCCCGCCGCCATGAAGGCGAGGGCGAAGATCGTCGGCAGCCCGTCCTTGGCCAGCTTCATACGCTATTCGCTCTCCGCCGACTCCGCGTCGCCCTTGATGATGCTGACATCGGCCAGCACGTCGCCGTCGTCGAGCTTGACCATGGTGTAGCCCGTCGCCGTGCGGCTGAGGCTGGAGACCTCGGACGCGCCCATGCGGACCACGCGCCCGCGTCCGGAGATGACGACCAGCTCGTCCTCCTCCGCCACGCCCCAGGCGCCGATCAGGTCGCCCGTGCGGAGCCCCAGCTTCATCGCGCGCACGCCGGCGGTGCCCCTGTGGTGCGCGGTGAAGTCGTCGTAAGGCGTCCGCTTGCCGATGCCGCGCTCGCTGACCAGCAGAATCTGGCGTCCGGGGATGATCACGTCGCAGCCGACGACCGTGTCGCCGGAGGCGAGTTTGATGCCGCGCACGCCGTGACCGCCGCGTCCCTGCGGGCGGAACTCGTCCTCCTGAACGCGCAGGGTCTGTCCCTTGGCGGTGGAGAGCAGCAGCTCGTCCTTTCCGTTCGTGATGCGCACGCGGGCGATCGCGTCGTCCTCGTGCACGCCGAGCACGCGGCGCCCCGCCTTGGTGATCCCTTCGAGCTCCTCGATGGGCAGGCGCTTGGCGAGGCCGTTGCGCGTGACGAAGAAGGCGTACTTCGCCTCGCCGAGGTTCATGTCGCGCACGGCGACGACCTTCTCGTCCGGCTCGAGAGACACGAGCGAGCCGACCAGCTTGCCCTTGCCCGTCTTCGGCTGGGGGATCGCGAGGCCCTTGACCCCGAAGATCCGCCCCTTCGTCGTGAAGAGGCAGAGCGTGTTGTGTGTCGTCGTGACCTTGACGAGCGAGATCTCGTCCTCCGTCTTCGGCGTGGCGCCTTTGACGCCCTTACCGCCGCGCGACTGCAAACGATAGTCCTGCAGCGGCATCCGGCGGATGTAGCCGTCGCGCGAGAGCGCCACCACGATCTCCTCCTCGGGGATCAGATCCTCGACCGCCACGTCCTCAGCCGCGTCCTGTATCTCGGTGCGGCGTTTGTCTTTGTAGGACTTTTTCACGTTCGCCAGTTCGTCCTTGATGACCGCGTCGAGCACGGCGGCGTTGCCGAGGATCGTGCGGTAGCGCTCGATGTCGGCCAAAAGCTGTGCCAGCTCCTCTTCGAGTTTGCGGCGCTCCAGGCCGGTCAGGCGCTGCAGGCGCATCTCGAGGATCGCCTGGGCCTGTGCCTCGGAGAAGCCGAGCTCCTCGACGAGGCCCGCGCGCGCGGTCGGCGTGTCCTTGGCGGCGCGGATGATGCGGATCACCTCGTCGATCACGTCCAGCGCCCGCACCAAGCCTTCGACAATGTGGGCGCGCTCCTCGGCCTTGCGCAGGCGATACTCTGTGCGCCTGCGGACGACGTTCCGGCGGTGTCCGAGGAAGACGTCGATCATCTGCTTCAGGCCCATCTCCACGGGCCGTCCGTTCACCAGCGCGAGGTTGATGACGCCGAAGGTGCTCTGCAGCTGCGTACGGTTGTAGAGCTGGCGCAGGACGAGGTTCGGGTCGGCGTCGCGGTGCAGCTCGGCGACGATCCTCATGCCGTTGCGGTCCGACTCGTCGCGCATGTCGGTGATGCCGTCGAGCAGTCCGTTCTGCACGCCCTTGGCGATCGTCTCGATCAGGTTGAGCTTGTTGACCATGTAGGGGATTTCCGTGATGACGACGGCGCTCCGGCCGCGTTTGGTCTCCTCGATCTCGGCCCTGCCGCGCACCACGATGCGCCCGCGTCCCGTCCGGTAAGCGTCGACGATGCCGTCGCGCCCGAGGATGACGCCCCCCGTGGGGAAATCGGGGCCGGGGACGATCTGCAGCAGGTCGCCCAGCTCGATCTCCGGGTTGTCCAGCACGGCGCTGCAGGCGTCGACGATCTCGCCCAGGTTGTGGGGCGGGATGTTCGAGGCCATGCCGACTGCGATGCCCGAGCTGCCGTTGACCAGCAGGTTGGGGATCACGGAGGGGAGCAGTAGCGGCTCCTTGAGCGATTCGTCGAAGTTCGGGCCCCAGTCGACCGTCTCCTCGTCGATGTCCTGCAGCATCTCCTCGCCGACGGAGTCCAGTCGCGCCTCCGTGTAGCGCATGGCCGCCGGAGCGTCGCCGTCGATGGAGCCGAAGTTGCCCTGCCCGTCGACGAGGGGATAGCGCATGCTGAAATCTTGCGCCATGCGCGCCATCGTGCTGTAGATGGCGGCGTCGCCGTGCGGGTGGTATTTGCCCATCGTCTCGCCGACGACGCGGGCGGATTTCTTGTACGACTGATTGTGGCGCAGGCCGAGTTCGAGCATGGCGTACAGGATGCGCCGCTGGACGGGTTTCAGCCCGTCGCGCGCGTCCGGTATGGCGCGCCCGACGATGACGCTCATCGCGTAGTCGAGATAGCTGTGCTTGATCTCTTCCTCGATGGGAAGGGGGAGAACTCTGTCGAAGAGGCCCTGTTGTCTGCCTTCCTGATCCATTCGCAATACCTCCGGGTGGAATATAGGTTCGCAAAAATCAGGCGACGGGACCTCCGCCGCCTGGGAAATATTTTACTCGTCTATTGTACCACTTGCGCATGGAAAATGGTTTTTCCGCCCGTGGGTCCGGTCGGTGCCGGTAAAAACAAAGGCCGGGCGTCGCTTGCTTGACGACCCGGCTCTTTATCTCTGTGCGTCCGAGGGGTTTTATCTAGGAGTTCAGCGGAAAGAACGGTGTCAGCACGCGCGAGGAGACGGGCGACGAGAGGACGATCGATGTCGTCGTCTGGCCGTAGTTGCCCATCTGGTTGATGATCTCTTCGAGGTGCCCGACCGATGCCACCACGACCTTCAGTATGAACCCGTCGGTTCCCGTGAGGTGGTGTCCCTCGACGACTTCCGGGATCGTGCGCGCCATGTCGTCGGCTTCTTTCAACTTGCCGACGCTCGCCGTTACGCGAATGAACGCGGTGATGGGGAAACCCAGCTTCTCCTGGTTGACGATCGCTCTATATTCTTTGATATAGCCCGCTTCCTCCATGCGATGCACGCGTTCCGCGACAGCAGGTGACGAAAGCCCGACCCTTCTGCCTAGCTCGCTGAACGAAATACGTGCATTTTCCTGCAATGCCTTTAAAATCTGCCTCCCAATGTCGTCGAGCAATTTGTCTCCCTGCATTTTCTTCTCCTCCTGTTTGGTGTCGAGAATTTAATCATATTATGTTTGAACTCCTTAAAAATCTCTTCTGGCTATGGCTAGACCAAAATACATCAAAAAAAATTGTTATGTATTATTGGTTTCCCTGCTCTCCTCCCTCGATATAATATGTCTCGCGCGGTGTAAAACTTTTGTTTTTCCTGAAAATTGAAGGAAAACATCAAGAATTGATGATGAGGTCTATATCGCGAGAATTTGAAGCTGGCTCTCCTTGTCCTTAAAATTATCAGAAATTCTTAAAAAAAGCAAGCTATAAAGCGCGGTTTAGAATGAATATCTGCCATTGTCCGCCAGACTTCGTTCTCTCGGTTGTGAATTGCGGCGTAAAATATGAAAGTTGCCCCTGAAATTTACAAAGAAAATCTGAAACATATGATGTGACATTTTGGCAGATACTTGCCTCCGCGTTCTTGCTCTTTGCGTCGGACAAAACGTTGAGTCAGAGCTACGCATTTTTACCTACAAATGTGAATGAATCAAACGTATCATATCTGTGTCAGCGAGGCGCCCGTTCTTGGATTGTAGTAAAAATATCGGGTTCGTTCGTACCTCTTGCAAAAAGCATGAAAGGCGTTATAGTTCTCTTTAGAGAGTGCGAATTGTGTCACGAGCGATATGTACATGGTTATTTCCTTGCTTCTTTATCGAGTCCGGTTTCCGCGCCGAAGGAGAAGGGGGGATACAGTGATGCTTCCTCTTTTTATTTTTGATTTATTTCCAGATAAATTCGGGCGACAGCCCGATTTTGTTCCTCCAGTAACAGGCAACCGCAAGTGCCAGTCCCTTCATCAGCCGCCTCTTACGTTTCGATCGTTACACCGGCGATTTTGATCCCCGGCACAGGATGGTTTGTACCTGTACGCCGCGGATCGAGATGCGAATATATCTGTCCTGAAACCTGGCCCTCTGATGGGAAGGAGGGATTTGCGAAAGGACCAGGTACGTAAAAAGCGCGGGATTCATCACCATGCAACGCACAATCTTAAATTCTTAGGAGGGTTTTTGCATGTATTCAAATTTATTCGGTGAATTTATGGGTACGATGACGCTTTGCGCGTACGGGAACGCAGTCGTCGCGAACATTCTGCTGAAGGACTCCAAGGCGGGTGGCGCCGGTTGGGTGCACGTCAACTGGGGTTGGTCGTTCGGGCTTATGATGGGCATCTTCACGGCGTGGGCATGCGGCGCACCGCAGGCCGATCTCAACCCGGCCGTCACGATCTTCAAGACGATGGCTGGCACCTACAACGTAAGCCAGTGCATCGCGACCTGTATCGCGGAGATCGCCGGCGGTGTGGCGGGAGGCGTAGTCTGCTATCTGGTCTATCTCAACCACTGGGCTCCGACGGAGGATCCGGGTCTGAAACTGGCCGTGTTCGCGACGGTGCCGGCACGTATGGACAAAGGCGCGAACTTCCTCACAGAGGCGATCGCGACGTTCTTCCTGATCTTCGGTATCATGACGATCGTGGCGAAGGGCACAGCACTGCCCGGTTATCTCATCCCCTTCATGATCGGTGGACTGCTCTACGCGCTGGGCGCCGGCTTCGGCGGCCCCACCGGCTACGGCATGAACCCGGCCCGTGACCTAGGTCCCCGCATCGCGCACGCGATTCTGCCGATCCCCGGCAAGGGCAGCAGCGGATGGGACTATGCGGCGATTCCGATCGCTGGCCCGATCGTGGGCGGCATCGTGGCGTTCTTCGTTTGCCGGGCGCTGGGACTTGCCTAAACCGGAACCCGATTTGCGTCTTGTGTTTTGACCAGGAGGTGGCTTTCACTTGAAAAAGCTGATCAACAAAGTTGACGATGTGGTAACCGAGTCTCTGGCGGGTATGTATGCCGCGCACGGAGACCTGATCAAACTGTTGCCGAGCGTGAACGGCGTCGTGCGCAAGTGCGCGCCCTGTCCGAAGGTCGCCGTCGTCTCCGGCGGCGGAAGCGGGCACGAGCCCATGCACGGCGGGTTTGTGGGCTACGGTATGCTCGACGCGGCGTGCCCGGGCGAGGTTTTCACCTCCCCGGCGCCCGACCAGATGTATGAGGCCGCGAAGGCGGTCGACGGCGGTAAGGGCGTTCTCTTTATCGTCAAGAACTACACCGGCGACGTGATGAACTTCCAGATGGCGGCGGATTTACTCGCCGGCGAAGGAGTCAAGGTCGAACAGGTCGTCATCGACGACGACGTCGCCGTTCAGGACTCGACCTGGACGGCCGGCCGCCGCGGCGTCGGCGGGACCGTGCTCACCGAGAAGATCGTCGGTGCCTTAGCCCAGTCCGGCGCGCCTCTCGAAGAGGTCAAGGCGATGTGCGAGAAGTGCAACGCGAACGTCCGCAGCATGGGCATGGCTCTCACGAGCTGCACCGTGCCGGCCGCCGGCAAGCCGACGTTCGATCTTCCCGGCGACGAGATCGAGATGGGCGTCGGAATCCACGGCGAGCCGGGCCGCAAACGCATGAAGCAGATGACCTCGGCCGAGGTCGTGAAGATGATGGGCGACGCGATCACGGGCGATTTGCCCTTCAAGGAGGGCGACGAAGTGCTCGCGTTCGTGAACGGCATGGGCGGGACCCCGCTGATCGAGCTCTACATCGTCTACAACGATCTCAAGAAATATCTCGACGGCAAGGGCATCACGATCGCGCGCAACCTGGTCGGCAACTATATCACCAGCCTCGACATGCAGGGCTGCTCGATCACTCTGCTCAAGCTGGATAGCCAGATGAAGGCGCTCTGGGATTATCCGGTGCACACGCCGGCCCTGCGCTGGGGGAAGTAGGGTCGCCATATGTCCTTTACCCTTGAAATGGCTCGTGTCGCGTTGCAAAAACTGAACGCGGTCGCCTTGGAAAAGCGCGAATATCTCACGGATCTCGACTCGGCGATCGGCGACGCGGATCATGGCACGAACATGAGCCGGGGGATGAATCGCTCCATCGAAAAGATCGACGGCAAGGAGTACACGGACTTCGGGGGCCTCTTCCGGGACGTGGCGATGACGATCATGAGCGCGGTCGGCGGCTCCGCCGGCCCGCTCTACGGTACCTTCTTCATGAAGATGGGACAGAAGCTGAGCGGCAAGAACGAGGCGACCGTCGCCGAGATGGCCGAGGCGATGAACGAGGGTCTCGTCGGCATTATGACGCTCGGGAAGTCGCAGCCCGGAGACAAGACGATGGTCGACGCCCTGGCGCCCGCCGTCGCCGCCCTCCGGGATAACGCCGACAAAGGCGACGACGAGGCGTGGAAGGCGGCGACGGACGCGGCGGAGACCGGCATGAAGGAGACGATCCCCATGCTGGCCAGACGCGGCCGCAGCAGCTATCTCGGCGAGCGCTCCATCGGCCACCAAGATCCCGGCGCCACATCGTCGTTCTACATGATCGGCTGCTTCCGCGACGCGGCTCTGGAGGGCTGAGAGATGATCGGCGTACTGGTCGTCTCGCACAGCGGCGAGGCGGCGAACGGCATCGCGAAGATCGCCACGGAGATGTCCGGCCACGGCGACGTGCCGGTCGTCGGTGTGGGCGGCAACGAGACCGGGGGGCTCGGCATCTCGGTGCCGAACGTCTATCAGGCGCTCGTCGACCTGCTCGCCCGCAGCGACGGCGTCCTGCTCGTCCCCGACATCGGCAGCTCGGTCCTCTCCTCCAGAGGGGCCATCGGAATGCTCTCGCCGGACGATGCGTCGAGGGTCGCGATCGCAAACGCCCCCATACTGGAGGGTGCCATGCTGGCCGCGATCGAGTCGAGCGCCGGATCGGACCTCGCGACCGTCGCGGATGCGGCCAAAGAGGCGAAGAACCTGGACAAAAGCGAGCACTAGCGGATAACCAACACATCGGCGGGTCGGGACGGGTGGTTTACCCATCCGTCCCGACCGGGAAATGTCAGGAGGGGTTTTGCTATGGCTGAGAAAAAATATGTAGTCGCCATCGACCAGGGAACCACCAGCACCAGGTGCATGGTTTTCGACAAGAAGGGTCTCCCCGTTTGTTCCGACCAGATGGAGCACGCGCAGATCTTCCCGAAGCCGGGCTGGGTCGAACACGATGCGATGGAAATATGGTCGCGTACGCAGGACGTCATCCGTGGCGCGATGGAAAAGGGTAAGATATCCCCCGACCAGATCGCGGCGATCGGCGTCACCAACCAGCGCGAGACGACCGTCGTCTGGGAGAAGGCGACCGGCAAGCCGATCTACAACGCCATCGTCTGGCAGTGCATGCGCACGCAGGACTTCTGCGCCGAGTGGCAGAAGATGCCCGAGTGGAAGCAGGACGAGACCGGACAGGGCAAGGTGAAGGACCACACCGGCCTCCTGATCAGCCCCTACTTCTCCGGCACCAAGATCAAGTGGATCCTCGACAACGTCCCCGGGGCGCGCGAGCGCGCCGAGAAGGGCGAGCTCCTCTTCGGAAACATCGACACCTGGGTGATCTGGAACATCACCGGCGGACCCAACGGCGGCGTCCACGTGACGGACGTCTCCAACGCCTCCCGTACGCTCCTGATGAACATCAAGACCCTCAAATGGGACGAGGAGATGGCGAAGTGCCTGAACGTCCCCATCAAGATGCTCCCCGAGATCAAGCCGTCGAGCTACGTCTACGGCAAGACGAAGGCGGACGGGCCCTTCAGGGCCGAGATCCCCGTGGCGGGCGACCTCGGCGACCAGCAGGCGGCGCTCTTCGGACAGGCCTGCTTCGGCAAGGGCGACACGAAGAACACCTACGGCACCGGTTGCTTCATGCTGATGAACATCGGCAAGGAGGTGGTCAACTCCAAGAACGGCCTTCTCACCACCGCCGCCTACAGCCTCAAGGAGGGCGAGTGCGTCTATGCCCTCGAGGGTTCCATCGCCATCACCGGCGCCGCCGTGCAGTGGCTGCGCGACAACCTGCGCCTCTTCGACGAGGCTCCGGACAGCGAGTACTTCGCGAAGAAGGTCGAGGACTCCGGCGGAATTTACTTCGTCCCCGCGTTCTCCGGCCTCTACGCGCCGTACTGGGACATGACCGCGCGCGGCGCGATCGTGGGCCTCACCCGCTACATCCGCAAGGAGCACGTCATCCGCGCCACGCTCGAGAGCATCTGCTACCAGACGCGCGACGTGGTCGAGGCCATGAACAAGGACTCCGGCGTGCCGCTGGCCGAGCTCAAGGTCGACGGCGGCGCGGTCAAGAACGACCTGCTCATGCAGTTGCAGGCCGACATCCTCGGCGCGACGGGCGTGCGGCCGGTCGTCAACGAGACGACGGCGCTCGGCGCCGCCTACGCAGCGGGCCTCGCCACCGGCTTCTGGACCTCGACCGACGACGTCAAGAACAACTGGGCCAAGGATCACGCCTTCGACGCCGCCATCCCCGTCGACAAGCGCGAAGCCGCCTATAAGGGCTGGCGGAAAGCCATCGACAAGTCCAAGGGCTGGCTCGACTAGATAGCGAAAACCAGAACCGTGGGGCTCCGCCCCACACCCGCCAGAGGGCAGTGCCCTCTGGCGGGTGTGGGCAGAGCCCACGGTTTCCGGTCTTGGTTGGAGGTGGCGTTTTGGTGGAGTGTGGGGATTACGATGTTTTGATCGTCGGGGCGGGGATCGTCGGCTCGACGATTGCGCGCGAGCTATCGCGGTATACGTTGCGCGTGGCGGTGCTCGACCGGGCTTCGGATTTGCCGTTCGGGCAGAGCCGGGCGAACAGCTCGATGATCCACGGCGGTTTCGACGACGAGCCGGGCACGGTGAAGGCGCGCTTCTGCGCAAAGGGCAACCGGATGTATCACACGCTGTGCGAGGAGCTGGACTTCCGTTTCACGAGGTGCGGCTCGTACGTCTGCGCGCGCGGCGAGGACGAGCATCATCACCTGGAGAAGCTGTACGCGCAGGGCAAGGCGAACGGCGTGCCGGGCCTGGAGATCGTCTCGGGCGAGCGTTTGCGCGAGAAGGAGCCCAACACGGCGCCGGAGATCACCGCGGCACTCTGGTGTTCGTCGGCGGCGATCGTGAACAACTTCGAGGCGTCGCTGGCGTTTCTGGAGAGCGCGCGCCAGAATGGCGCGGAGCTTTTTATGGAGACGGAGGTCCGGGGGTTGATCTTTGACGACTGCGCCTGCGCGATGCGCGGGGTCCACACGAACAGGGGAGCGTTCTATGCGCCGGTCGTGATCAACGCCTCGGGAGTGAACTCCGACGTCATCTCGCGCATGGCGGGGGACGACAGCTTTATCATCCACCCCACCCGGGGGGAATATTTTATTTTCGACCGCAGCGTCGGTCATCTGGTGAACTCGTTTTTATTCTCCTGTCCCTCCGCGCTGGGCAAGGGCATCACAGTGGCGCGGACGGCCGACGAAAACCTTCTGATCGGGCCGACGTCGGTGAGGCAACCGGACCGCGACGACCGAGACACTACGCCGGAGGGTCTCGAGGCGACCATCGAGGGCGCCGCGAGGCTCGTGCCGGGGATCCCGCGCAACATGGCGATCACGACCTTCTCCGGCGTGCGGGCGAACATCGACAAGGGAGATTTCTACATCAAGGCGCTCGACAAGCCCCGCGGCTTCGTGAACGTGGCGGGGATCAAATCGCCCGGATTTACGAGCGCGCCCGCTATCGCGGAGTACGTCGCGGAGCTGGTCAGGGACTCGTATGGGGATGTCCTGACATTCGAGCCCGACCCGGCCTTCGTGCCGGAGCGGCGGCATATCCCGCGCTTCATGTACATGTCGATGGAGGAGCGCGAGGCGATGGCCGCGAGGGACCCGAAGTGGGGGCAGATCGTCTGCCGTTGCGAGAGCGTCACGGAAGGACAGGTGGTCGAGGCGATCCGCAGGGGGGCGCGCACGGTGGCCGGCGTCAAGCTCTGGGTGCGGCCCGGGGCGGGGCGCTGCCAGGGCGGCTTCTGCGCGCCGCGCGTGGTGGAGATTCTGGCGCGCGAGCTGGGCGTTTCGCCGCTGGAGATCACGCGCCACGGAGGAGATTCGCATATGCTGACTGGCAGGACGAAGGATTCGCTCCTGCCCGGAGAGCCGATATGAATATGAATGATAAGAAGGCAACGGACAGGATAGATGTGGCGATCATCGGCGGAGGGCCCGCCGGTATCGCGGCGGCGACCGCCGCGCGGAACGAGGGCGCGGAGCGGGTGGTCGTCTTCGAGCGCGACTGGGAGGCGGGGGGTATCCTGCAGCAGTGCATACACCCCGGCTTCGGGCTCCACACGTTCGGAGAAGAGTTGACCGGGCCGGAGTACATGTACCGCTACCTTGAGCGCGCGCGCGAGGCGGGCGTCGAGTTCTCGCTCAACACGATGGTCTTTCACATGGAGCAGGAGGGAAAACCGGGGGAGCCGGTGCGGTTCTGGACCATGAACCCGGGGCGTGGCATCGAAAAGGTGGAGGCGAAGTCGCTCGTGCTGGCGATGGGGTGCCGCGAGCGCCCGGCGGGCGCGCTCGGCATACCGGGGAGCAGGCCCGCGGGCGTCTACACGGCGGGCACGGCGCAGCGCTTCGTGAACATGGAGGGTTTCATGCCCGGCAAAAAAGTGGTGATCATGGGCACCGGCGACATCGGCCTCATCATGGCGCGCCGCATGATGCTCGAGGGCGCGGCCGTCGTGGCCGTCTACGAGATCATGCCGTGGGTGTCGGGCCTGCGTCGCAACATCGCGCAGTGCCTCGACGACTTCGGCATCCCGTATTACCTGGAGCACAGCGTCTGCGAGCTCCACGGGCACGGACGCCTCGAGGGGGTGTCCGTCGTGCGAATCGGCAAAGATCGTCGCCCGATACCCGGCACGAGGAAATTCGTCGGCTGCGACACGCTGCTGCTGGCGGTCGGCCTGATCCCCGAGAACGAGCTCTCGCGCATGGCGGGGGTCGAGATTCACGGCGTCACGGGCGGCCCCGTGGTGAATGATCTGTTGCAGACGAGCCGCGAGAATATCTTCGCCGCTGGAAACGTGGTCGTCGTCTATGACTTGGTCGACTTCGTGAGCGAGGAGGGCGAGCGCGCGGGAAGAAACGCGGCGCGGTTCGCCGCCTGCAGGCTGGAGAAGCCGGCGCGGAAGTTCGCGGTCGAGACGGACGGGAGAATTCGCGTGATCTCGCCGCAGTTCCTGCACGGCGCGGAGGACACGACGCTCTTTTTGCGCGTGGCCGAGCCCGTCGAGGGAAGGTGCCGGATCTCCGCCGAGCCTGGCCTCTTCTCGCAGACGCTCCGCTACGCGAGGCCAGGCGAGATGAACGAGGTCCGGATCGCCGCGGAGAAGCTGAACGCGCTGCCCGCCGATGTGACGAAGATCCGGGTCGGCCTGGAGGTCCTGTCATGATCGAGACGAAAAAATTTCTCTGCGTCTCATGCCCCGTCGGCTGCGCGCTCACGGTGAAGGTGGACGGGACAAACGCGATCGAGGTGGAGGGAAATACCTGTCCGCGCGGCGTCGAATACGCGAAGAGCGAGGTGGCGAATCCGACGCGCGTCTTTACGTCGACGGTGCGGGTGCGCGGCGCCTCGCTGCCGGTCTGCCCGGTGCGCAGCCGCTCTCCGTTGCCGCTCTCGAAGGTCTTTCGCGTGTCGCGCGAGATCGCGAAGATCGCGATGGACGCGCCGCTCGAGATCGGACAGATTGTGATCGCGGACGTGTGCGGCACGGGAGTCGATATTGTTACAAGTAGAGCGTTAAAGTAGGAAAATAGGACACAATTCGTCATATACGCTTGTTCGTTGCGTGTCAAAGAGGTAGTATCGGGGGCACGCTTCGCGCTACGCATAAAGCGCAGAGGGGGATAAGCAATGTCCGACCAGAAGGCGCGCATCATCCAGGAGTTCGTGCCTGGCAAACAGGTTACCATCGCCCACATCATTCCTAACCCCAATCGGGATATCTGTGAGCGCATCGGTGTCGACAACAAAGGAGCCGTCGGCATCATGACGATCACACCCGGAGAGGGTTCCATCATCGCAGCGGACGCAGCATCCAAGGCAGCCAACATCAAAATCGAATTCGTCGACCGTTTTACGGGCGGACTGGTGTTCAGCGGAGAAGTATCGGCCGTTGAATCGGCTCTCGGGGGTGCGATGCACGCCTTGTCCAGCGTACTGGGGTTTGCCACCGCACCGATCACGAGGACTTGACGCAATGCCGAACGTTTCTCCGTCCGGTTTTCTCTCGGCGGGCCACCGCCTGATGGTGGCGGGACCCACGAGAGCCGGTAAGTCGACGCTTCTCAAGGCGCTCGGGTTGATCGACGAAGTTGTGAAAACACAGATGGTGGTGCACGGAAACGACTTCATCGATACGCCGGGAGAGCTGCTGAATCACCTGTATTTGTACCGATCGTTGCTGCAAAACGCCAGCAAGGCGAGAGTGGTCCTCTTTCTGGTGGACCCGACACAGGAATCTCGTTATCCGCCGAAATTCAGCACCGCGATACGCGGAGAGGTGCTCGGCGTCGTGACGAAGATTGACATGGCGACGGAGCCGATGATCGAGCGTGCGCACAGGGCTCTGAATGTGGCTGGAGCGAAGGAGGTGATGTACTGTTCGTCGAAGACAGGAGAGGGGATACCCGAACTGAAAGCGAAAATCGAGAGCATAATCGGGAGGTGCATTGAAAAATGAATGGTGAAGCACTGGGCTTGATCGAAACAAGGGGCCTCGTCGGCGCGATCGAGGCGGCCGACGCCATGGTCAAGGCGGCAAACGTCCATCTTATGGGCTACGAAAAGATCGGGTCCGGCTATGTGACTGTCATGGTCCGCGGAGATGTCGGCGCGGTTAAGGCCGCCACGGACGCGGGCGCCGCTGCGGCGAAGAAGGTCGGGGAGATCGTTTCGATTCATGTGATCCCGCGCCCGCACGCAGACACGGAGAAAATTCTCCCCAAGATCGGGTAGAAACCCTTTTCGTTTAGGAGGTGCGATAGATGGAACAGGAAACAATGAAAAAAGTGATGGACGAGGTCATGAAGCGCTTCGCCACGGAGGTTTCGGCTCCCGACAAAGCGGCGGACGAGGCTCGTTGCGTCCCCGCGTCCTGCACCGAGTTCATCGGCACGGCGATGGGCAACACCATCGGGCTGGTGATCGCGAACGTCGAGGGCCGTCTGCACGAGCTGATGGGCATCGACAAGAAGTATCGCTCGATCGGCATCATCTCCGACCGCACCGGCGCCGGCCCGCAGCTGATGGCGGCCGACGAGGCGGTCAAGGCCACCAATACAGAGATTATCTCCGCCGAGATGTGCCGCGACACCGAGGGTGGATGCGGACACGGTGCGCTGATCATCTTCGGCGCCGAGGACGTCTCCGACGCGAAGCGCGCCATCGAAGTCTCCCTGAAGGAAATCCCCAAATACTTCGGCGACGTGTGGGCCAACGAGGTCGGCTACCTCGAGCTGCAGTACACGGCGCGCGCCAGTTACTGCCTCAACAAGGCGCTCGGCGCCCCGCTGGGCCGCGCGTTCGGCCTGATCTTGGGCGCCCCCGCCGGCATCGGCGTGGTCATCAGCGATACGGCACTCAAGGCCGCCGAGGTCGAGGCATATGCGTACTGCTCGCCGCAGAAGGGCACCTGCTACACGAACGAAGCCTTCGTCATGGTGAGCGGCGATTCCGGCGCCGTACGCCAGGCCATTCTCTCCGCCCGCGATGTCGGCGTGAAACTGCTGCACTCGCTCGGAGGCAAGCCGAAGTCGGCCACGGTCCCCTACATTTAGTAGGGCGCGGCTCTGTTGAACAGGAGGTGGCTTGAGGATGGCTGTCAAAAAACGCAGCAAGAGATTTGAAGTTCTGGAAAATCGCCCCGTCCACAAGGACGGATTTATCGGCGAATGGATCGACGTGGGCCTCTACGCAATGGGCAGCCCGCAGGATCCGAAGCCCTCGATCCGCATAGAGGGCAGCAAGATCGTGGAGATGGACGGCAAACGCCGCGAGGACTTCACGATGATCGAGCAGTTCGTCGCGGATTATTCGATCAACGTGCAGAACGCCCCCGAGGCGATGGCCAAGAGCGACATCGAGATCGCCCGTATGCTGGTCGACATCGACTGCCCGCGCGGCGAGTGCATTCGCATCTTCACGGCTCTCACGCCCGCGAAGATCTCTCGCGTGCTCGACTGCATGAACATCGTCGAGATCATGATGGCGATGCAGAAGATGCGCTGCCGCCAGACGCCCGCCAATCAGGCGCACGTCACGAACGCGAAGGACCACCCCGTCCTCCTCGCGGCGGACGCGGCCGAGGCGACGCTCCGCGGCTTCAAGGAGATCGAGACCACCGTCGGCGTCGCGCGTTACGCGGCGTTCAACGCGCTGGCTCTCCTGGTCGGCGGCCAGGTCGGACGCCCCGGCACGCTCTCGCAGGACGCCCTCGAAGAGGCGTTCGAGCTCGAGATCGGCATGAGGGGCCTCACCAGCTACGCGGAGACAGTCTCCGTCTACGGCACGGAGAACGTCTTCGTCGACGGCGACGACACCCCGTGGTCCAAGTCGTTTCTGGCGTCAGCGTACGCGAGCCGCGGGCTCAAGATGCGCTTCACGTCCGGCACCGGCTCCGAAGTGCAGATGGGCGCCGCCGAAGGCAAGTCCATGCTCTACCTCGAGATCCTCTGCATCATGGTCACCAAGGGCGCCGGCGTCCAGGGCCTGCAGAACGGCTCCATCTCCTGCATCGGCGTCCCCGGCGCGGTTCCCTCCGGTCTGCGCGCGGTCGCCGCGGAGAACCTCGTCACCATGTCCCTCGATCTGGAAGTCGCCTCCGGCAACGACCAGACCTTCTCCCACTCCGACCAGCGCCGTACGGCGCGCACGATTCCGCAGATGTTCCCCGGCACCGACTGGATCTTCTCCGGTTACGCCGCGGAGCCCAACTATGACAACATGTTCGCGGGCTCCAACTGGGACATCGACGACATGGACGACTACCTCGCCATTCAGCGCGACTTCAAGGTCGACGGCGGTCTGCGTCCCGTCAGCGAGGAGGACGTCATCGCGGTCCGCAACAAGGCGGCGCGCGCGATGCAGGCCGTCTTCGACGAGCTCGGTTTCCCGCCGATCTCCGACGAAGAGGTCGAACTCTGCACCTATGCGCACGGCACGAAGGATATCGGCGACCGCAACATCCCCGAGGACCTGAAGGCCGCCGAGCGTCTCATGAAGGATGGCATCACCGGCATCGACGTGGCGAAGGCGCTTGCCAAGAAGGGCTTCCGCGACGTTGCCGAGTCGATCATCCTCATGATGCGCCAGCGCGTCGCCGGAGACTACCTCCAGACGTCCGCGTGGGTCGGAAACGACGGCATGGTCTACAGCGCCGTCAATGATCCGAACACCTACATGGGCCCCGGAACCGGCTACAAAATGTCGGGCGAGCGCTGGGAAGAAGTCAAGGCGATTCCGTGGGCGATTCGGGCAGAGGATGTCTAGGGAGAAGGGAGGAACGGAACAATGCAGATCAATCCAGAACTGCTCGAGAAGATCGTAGCAGAAGTACTCTCCGAGATGTCGGGGACCCCGACCGCTCCCGCAGCGGCCACCATGGCCCCGGTCGCGGGGGTGAAGTGCGTGGAAAAGGGCAAGGCCGTTCGCGGAACGGACCCGAAGGAAGTCGTGCTTGCCATTTCGCCGGCCTTTGGTGAGACGTTCAAGACGACCATCACCGGCATTCCGCTCGCCGACGTGCTGCGCCAGGTTCAGGCGGGCATCGAGGAGGAGGGCCTGCATCTCCGCGTTGTCCGGGTCTACCACACGGCGGACGTCGGTTTCATGGCGCACCAGGCCGCTCGACTCTCCGGATCCGGCATCGGTCTGGGCATCCTGTCCCGCGGGACTTCCGTCATCCACCAGCGCGACCTGAACCCCCTGGCCAACCTGGAGCTCTTCCCGCAGGCGCCGGTCATCGACCTGAAGACCTTCCGCGCCATGGGCAAGAACGCGGCCAAGTACGCGAAGGGCGAGAACCCGACTCCGGTTCCGACGAACAACGACCCGATGGCTCGTCCGCGGTATCAGGGGCTGGCAGCTCTCCTGCACAACAAAGAGGCGAGCTTCGTCGATCGTTCGAAAGCTCCTCTGGAGCTGTCGGTGTCCTTCGAATAGGGGGAGGGTAGAAGATGGCACAGATAAATGAGCAACTGGTAGCAGAAGTCGTACGCCAGGTACTGAAGGGCATGAACGGCGCCGCTTCCGCGCCCGCCGGTCACGCGATCGGCGCCGCGAGCGGCATCACGGCCGCGGATTATCCGCTCGGCGCCAAGCGCAGGGATATCCTCAAGAGCCCGCGCGGCATCCCGTTCGACGAACTGACGCTCGAGAACGTCGAGAGCGGCAAGGTCGGTTTCGAGGACTTCCGCATCTCTCCGGAGGTTCTCAAGATGCAGGGCGACATTGCTGCCTCCGCCGGCCGCACCCAGATCGCGATCAACTTCGCCCGCGCCGGAGAACTGACGAAGGTTCCCGACGAGAGGATTCTGCAGATTTACAACAGCCTCCGCCCGCACCGTTCCACGAAAGAAGATCTGATCGGCATCGCGGACGAACTGCAGAATAAGTATGGAGCATGTGTATGCGCCGACTTCATCCGCGAAGCGGCGGACGTCTACTCCCGTCGCAAGCTGTTGAAGGGCGATCTCCCCTCGACCGACTAGAAGACGCCGATTCGATCGGGATTCTGACGACAAATCGGCATTTTACAGAAAGGACGGGGGAGCTATGCCACTCGTAGCAGGCATCGACATCGGGAACGCGACCACCGAGACGGCGCTCGCGCGTATCGAGGGAAAACAGATCACCTTTATTGCGACCGGCATCAGCGCGACGACCGGGATCAAGGGCACCCTGCAGAACATCGCCGGGCTGCGCTCTTCTCTCGGCATGGCGCTGGAACGAGCCGGTTTCAAAAGAGACGAGTACGGAGCGGTCGACGTGATCCGTCTGAACCGCGCCGCGCCCGTCATCGGAGACGTCGCAATGGAGACCGTTACGGAGACCATCGTGACCGAGTCGACGATGATCGGACACAACCCCTCTACGCCCGGCGGCATCGGTGTGGGTGTCGGTCGGACGATCTCGTTCGAGTCTCTCGGGCGGGCCGCCTCCGGCGACGCGGTGATCCCAGTGATCGAGGCGAAGTACGACTACGAACACGTCGCTTCCGTCATCTCGGAAGCAATGAACCGGGGCGTCAAGGTCTCAGCCGCCATCTGCCAGTCGGACGACGGCGTGTTGATCGTGAACCGGCTCCCTCATGCCATTCCCGTCGTCGACGAGGTCGGCGCGATCGACAGGGTACCCCTGGACATGCGCTGCTGCGTCGAGGTAGCCCCGCCCGGAAGGGTGGTCGAGCTGCTGGCAAACCCCTACGACATCGCCACGCTCTTCGACCTCTCCCCCGAGGAGACGAAACAGATCGTCCCCGTCGCGCGCGCTCTGGTCGGCAACCGCTCCGCGGTCGTCATCCGCACGCCACTCGGAGAGGTCAAAGAGCGCAGGATCCCTGCGGGCGAGCTCTACATCCTCGGCCCGCAGGGAAAGCGGACGGTCAATGTCGAGGACGGCGCCGAGGCCATTCAGTCGACGGTCGTCGCCTGCTACCCCGTGGACAACATCTTCGGGCAGCCCGGCACGAACGTCGGCGGCATGATGGAGCGCGTGCGCCGCACGATGTCCGACCTGACCGGCATCCCTATATCGGACGTCTACATCCGGGACCTGCTCGCGGTGGACACGATGGTGCCGCAGCGTGTCGTCGGGGGCGTTGCCGGCGAGTTTTCGCTGGAGTCGGGCGTCGCGCTCGCCGTCATGGTCAAGACGGAGGAGTTGCCGATGCAGAAGCTGGCCGCGGCGATCGCCTCGGAGCTCGGCGTGAAGGTCGAGGTCGGGGGCGTCGAAGCGGACATGGCCATCCGGGGCGCGCTCACCACGCCGGGAACAAGGCCGCCTGTGGCGGTATTGGACCTGGGGGCGGGCAGTTCGGACGCGTCGTTCATGAAGACCGACGGCACCGTCCAGCTGACGCACCTCGCAGGCGCGGGAAACATGGTGAACACGATCATCGCGAGCGAACTTGGCATCGAGGACATGGATCTGGCGGAGGCGATCAAGCGCTATCCCCTCTGCAAGGCGGAGAGCGCGTTCCACATCCGCCAGGAGGACGGGACCGTGCGCTTTTTCGACAAGCCACTGGAGCCCCACATCTTCGGAAGAGTCGCGCTGCTCCACGAAAACGACATGCTCGAACCGATCATGTTGCCGAACGTCTCGCTCGAGCGGATACGGACGACGAGGCGCAAGGCCAAACAGGAGGTCTTCGTCAAGAACGCCCTCCGCGCGCTCGAGCAGGTGGCCCCCGGCAACAATGTGCGGCTCGTCGACCATGTCGTCCTGGTGGGCGGCTCGGCCAAGGACTTCGAGATCCCCACGATGGTGACGGACTCCCTCTCGCGCTACGGCATCGTAGCGGGGCGGGGCAACATCCGCGCCACCGAAGGGCCTCGCAACGCCGTGGCGACAGGGCTTGTGCTCTCCGCCCTCGCGAGCGAATCATGAGCGCGTGGTTCGGGCGCGTCGGTACGAAGGATGCGCTGCCGGACGGGAAACCATGCGTGTGGCTGATCACCGACCCCTCGTGGACGGAGGAGGACGCGAAGTATGTCGCCGCCGGTTGCGAGGAGGAGGGCGTTCCGCTCGCGTGGGACGTCCGCCCCGGCGACGCGGCGGAGCTGGCGCGGAAAGCGTGCCTCAGCTCGCACCTGGAGGTCGGCATCGGGCTCGACGCCGCGAAGGGTGCCGCCATTGCGCTCGTGCACGTCTCCGATCGCCCGTACGTCACAGGGGCGGCGGAGGACGTGGAGAAATTGCGTTGGATCGGACAGGCGGCCGCCAGAATTTCGAAGAGCCAGCCCGTGCCGGAGGAGCGCAATTCGAGGGCGAAGAACGAGAAAACGGAAAACAAGACGGCCCGAGGGTCGGCGATCACAATGACCGCACAACCTCCGGCCAGTCCCCCTCACATCGATATTGCGGAGATCGTTCGCACCGTGATGAACGAGATGCAAAACAAGCAGGAAGGAGGGGTGGACGGACATGAGTCGAGGTAACGCCCTTGGATTTATCGAATCCGTCGGCTTGGCGTCGGCAATCGCCGCCGCGGACGCGGCCCTCAAGGCCGCGAATGTAGAGCTGATCGGCCGGGAGAACTCCAAGGGTTTCGGCTACATTACGATCAAGATCGTCGGCGAGGTCGGCGCCGTGCAGGCGGCGATCAGCGCGGCGAAGGCATCCTCGGAGAGGGTCGCCCGCGTCTGGTCGACGGACGTCATCCCGCGCCCGTCGAAGGACCTCGGCGGCGTCCTGGTCTGGAACAAGGAGACACAGGGGGCCGACGACTGGTTCCTGTCGCGCGACCTCGATCTGGACGCGCCGGCGCAGCCGGTGAAAGAGGAGTTGGCCTTGGCGCCCGCCCCGAAGCAAGAGATCGTGGCGGTTTCGGATAAAGAAAAGCCGAAGCCTGTCGTGCAGACCCCGAAGAAACCAGCCCCGAAGGGACCGACGGGGCGGCGGAAGAAACCGAAGTAGGGCAAGGGCTCTGCCCTTGCCGTGTTGCAACGAAAGACAAACGCCGAATAGAAAACAGCGGCAAGGGCAGAGCCCTTGCCCTACGAAAGACGGCGTTACAGTTTTTAGGAGGTGCTTCTATGCAGGAAGCGCTCGGAATGATCGAAACGAAAGGCCTTGTCGGCGCGATCGAAGCGGCGGACGCCATGGTGAAGTCGGCCAACGTCGAGCTGATCGGCAAAAAACTCTCCGGCGGAGGGCTGGTGACCGTGATGGTTCGCGGCGACGTCGGCGCGGTCAAGGCGGCGGTCGACGCGGGGACGTCTGCGGCGAACGCCATCGGCAACGTCGTGTCGACGCACGTCATCGCACGCCCGGACGACGAAGTCGGGAAAATCCTCCCCGTCCTGGACGACGGCGCGCCGTGCGATCCCTGCCCGCAGTGCGAACCGGAGACGAACAACGAAAAGGGTCTCTCCTAGTTCATGACGAAGGCGAAGAAGACGGAAGCGGGGGACCCCGTCCCCTATAAGGCAGAGCGCGTCGAGCGGCTGCTGGCTCCTCTGGAGGAGTCGCTCGACGCGAAGGGGCCACTCGCGGACTGGCGGAAACTCTATCTCGGTTTCGACCTCGGTACCACGAACACGGTGCTGGTGGCTCTGAACGAGGAGGGTGAGCCAGTGGGCGCGGCGATGGAGCCGTCGCAAGCGTCCGTGCGGGATGGCGTGGTGGTGGACTATCTGGCCGCGATCAATGCCATGCGGCGCTGCCTCGAGCGCCTGGAGAAGCGGCTCGGACGCAAGCTCGAGGCCGCGGTCGCGCTCGGCGCGGCGGCTTACCCGCCAGGTATTTCGGAGCGCACGGCGAAGGTTTGTGCGAACGTGGTGGAGGCGCTGGGCTTCAACTGCGCAGGTCTCTACGAGGAGCCGACGGCCGCATCCGACGCGCTCTGCATGCTGGAGGGCGCGATCGTGGATATTGGAGGCGGTACCACCGGCATCTCGGTGTTGCAGAAGGGCGAGGTCGTCTACTCGGCCGACGAACCAACCGGCGGGACGCACATGACGCTGGTTCTGGCCGGCGCGCAGGGCATCGAATTCGAGGAGGCGGAGGCGATGAAGCGGAATATCCGGAAACATCCGCATCTCGTTCCGATGCTGCGTCCGACGCTGGAGAAGATGAGCACCATCGTAAAAGATCATCTCGTAAAGAGCGGATACTACGGAAAGGTGTCGATCCTCACCGTCGGTGGCGGAGCGGCACTTCCCGGTGCGGAGGAGGTCATGTCGAACACGGTCGGATTGCCGGTTCACATCTGTCCTCATCCGTTGATGGTCACCCCCGCGGGCATCGCCGCCCGCCTGTGGAGAGAAAAGAATGGGAATTCAAAGTGCGAATGAGTGCACCAGTTGCAAGGCGATAGATAGAGCGAGCGAGTTCGACCGCACCGTTGCGGCGGTCTGCGAGCGCCTTGCGAGCCGCAGGATCGGTTTCCTGTGGCCGGGGGAGCCGTGCGACCTCTCCCCCGCCCCCGGTTTTACGTGGGCGCATTATGCGAACGAGGGTTCGCGGGGAGCGCGCTGCTACGCCCTGAACGCGCTTGCGCGTCCCGACCTGGAGGCCCGCACGCTGCACATGTTGGTCGTACCGGCCGGCTCCGTATCGACGCTGGCGGAACTCGCCTCCGGCCTTCTGATCACGCCGGCGGGCGCGATGATCGACGGCGCGCTGCGCGCGTCCGTGCCGGTGCTCTTCGAGACGTCGAAGCTGTTGTCGTGGTATGCGTCGGCAAATGAGGCGTCGCGCAGAAATCTGCACGCGTCGATCGAAGCGCTGCGCCTGCGGGGCATGGAGTTTCTCGGCTTCACTTGCTCGTCCGTACCGGACGAGCCTGCGCCCGAGGGCGCCGTGTACATCCGCGAGAGCGGTTGGCACTCGTGGGTCGATATTGCCCCTCGCGTCCAGGGCGCTCGCGCGATCCGTCTCGACGGCGGCGCGCGCCTGACTCCCGAGGCGCGGGACAGGCTGATGAAATTGAAAATTCGGATCATCGAGGGGGCTTCATAATGGCTCTGACTCATAGATTGATCCTTGCTCCGTCGGAATCCACGAAGAGGATGCTGATGCGTCGCATGACGTTCGGCCGGGCCGCGGAGGAAGTGGAAAGATTGCAGTCCCAGGGTTGGGGGGCGGTCCTGCTGGTACAGGGAACGGTGCCCGAAATTTTTTACGCGGCGGACGTGGGCGCGAAGACGAGCCCGGTGCTGACGGCGGAGGTCGTGGGCAACTGCCCGCAGAATATCATTTCGATGGCGTTCGTCGGCAACGTCGCCGACGTCAAACAGGTTTGGGCAGCTTTGAGGAGCGAGGGGGTGGTTGCGTGAAACTGGGCAAGGTAGTGGGTTCGGTGGTCGCGACGCGCAAAGACGATCGCCTGCTGGGGCATAAGCTGTTGATCGTACAGCAGCTCAAGCCGGGCGAAGGCGGCGCTCTCGTTCCCGCCCGCGGCAGCAGCGAGTTCATCGTGTCGGTCGACCTCGTCGGCGCGGGGACGGGCGAGACGGTCCTCTACACGTCGGGCAGCTCGGCGCGGAACGCCGCGTCGGAGGCCTTCGACTCTCCGATCGATGCGGCGATCGTCGGCATCGTCGATCAAACGGACGTCGACGTGAGGGAGGTCGGGTAGATGGGCCAGGTCTACACCAGAACCGGCGACAAGGGCACGACCCACCTCGGGAACAACACCGTCGTCCCCAAGGACGCGCGGCGGGTCGTCGTCAGCGGCACCATTGACGAGGCCACGTCCGCGATGGGCATCGCGCGCTCTCACGCCACGGAGCCCGTGGCGAACGCGATACGCGAGCTGCAGATCCAGCTCGTCAAACTGATGTCTCATACGTCTCTGTACAGCCCGGACGCGCCGATGTGGTCTGCGTCCGACCTGGAGGCGAAGATCGAGGAGATCCGCAAGATCGTTCCCATGCCGGACGTGTTCGTCTATCCGGGCGACAGCAAAGCCGGCGGCGCGCTCCACTTTGCCCGCACGATCGTGCGGAGGGCCGAACGTGAAGCCGTGGCGCTCGCGCGCGAGGACCACTTTTCGCCGGTCGACATGCAGTTCATCAACAGGCTTTCGGATTATGTCTACGCACTTGCCACGTGGGCCGATCACGAGGATCAGGTCAGCCGCATTGTGCGGCTTATCGTGGGCGACGGAGAGGCTCGCCCGGGAAGGGAGGTTTTGGAGATGTCCTGCGCGATGGAGCAGGAACTTGCGCGGAAGATGCTCGCTTCGATGAATGAAAAGGCGACCAAGGTCGGCGTGCCGATGGCGATGGCCGTCTGCGACGCGGACGGGTCGCTGGTCGCGTTCGAGCGTCAGGTGAACGTGTTGCCCGTCAGCATCGGGCTTGCGAGGAAGAAGGCTTTCACGGCGATCCAGTTGAAGATGCCGACGAAAGACCTCGCGAACCTCACGCAACCGGGACAGGAGCTCTGGGGCCTGCACAACGACCCGAACCTCGTCGTCTTCGGCGGCGGCATTCCCCTCGTGAAGGACGGGCTCGTGGTCGGAGCGGTCGGTGTGAGCGGCGGCAGCGTGGCGGAGGATATCTCCGTCGCCGAAGCCGGTGTCGCGTGCTGGAAACAGGAGAAGGGCGTCATATAGACCTGAAATTCATGAAGCGAACGAACAGGAGAAGCTCAGAGAGGTGATTCCATTGGTGAATCAGGAAACGCTTGTGAAGGATGTGACGCGTCGCGTGATGGCGATGCTGGGGGGCGAGCAGGGCGAATGTCCTACCTGCTCCGGCTACGAGGGGGTCAACGAGGCGGTCGCCGCCGTCGCCAAGGCGCAGAGGGCCTGGCAGTGGGACTTCTCCCTCGATGAGCGCGTTCGGATCATCGAGGGGATGCGCAAGGCTCTCCTCGACGACGCCATCATCGAGGAGCTGTCGAGCCTGGCCGTCGAGGAGACCGGCATGGGCCGCCTGGACGACAAGATCCTCAAAAAACGCCTCGCGCTCGAGAAGACCCCGGGGCCGGAGTTCTTTCACCCCAACGCGATTACCGGCGACCACGGGCTCGCGCTCGAGGAGCTGTCGCCCTTCGGCGTCATCGCGTCGATCACGCCGTCGACCAACCCGGTCGCGTCGGTCTTCAACAACACGATCTGCATGATCTCCGGCGGCAACGGTGTTGTCTTCGCGCCGCATCCGGGCGCCGTGCGCAGCACGCTTCGCACGGTCGAGCTGGTGACCGACGCGCTCGTGAGGCTCGGCGCGCCAAACGGCCTCGTGGTGACGCTCACCAAACCGAGCATGGAGAACCTGGGCAAGCTGATGACGCACACAGCGGTGCGGCTGATTTCTGCCACAGGCGGTCCCGGCGTGGTGAACGCCGCGCTTAACTCCGGCAAGCCCGCCATCGGCGCGGGGCCCGGCAATCCGCCGGTGCTGGTGGACGAGACCGCCGACCTTCGCAAAGCGGCCATCGACGTCATCATGGGCTGTTCGTTCGACAACAACCTGCCCTGCATCGCGGAAAAGGAGCTCTTTGTAGTCAACTGCGTGGCGGACGAGCTGAAGAAACACATGCTGGAGAGCGGCATGGCCTACGAACTGAAGGACCCCGAGGACGTCAAGAAGCTGCTGGCGGTCACGTTGAAGGACGGGGCGGCGAACAAGGCCATGGTCGGCAAGAGCGCGCCGTACATCCTGGAGCAGATCGGCAAGAAGGTGCCGCAGAACGTGCGCATGGTGTTGGTGGAGACCGGCGAGACGCACGCGCTGGTGCAGGAGGAGATGCTGATGCCCATCCTGCCGATGGTCCGCGTGGCCGACTTCGAGGACGGCCTCGCCGCCTCGCTACGCGCCGAGCACGGTTTCCGCCACTCGGCCGTGATTCACAGTACGAACATCAACCACATGAGCATCATGGCGCGGGCGATGGAGACGACGATCTTCACCAAGAACGCGCCGTCGTTCGAGTCCATAGGCTACAACGGAGACAGCCCCACAGCCTTCACCATTGCCACCACCACCGGCCAGGGCCCGACGACGCCGCGCTCCTTCTGCCGCGTCCGCCGCTGCGTGCTGTCGGGGTCGTTCCGGATCGTGTAGGAAGAAGGATCTATTTTCGCTATAGCATGAATCGAGAGGGGGCGCCGCTTTCGGGGGCGCCCTCTTCTGTTAGCCTAGCCGACTTACTCTTTTCGGCGTTTCGCGACCACCATTATCCCGATTACCGGGAGCAGGGCGATTGCTCCCGCGCCTGCGTCGCAGTTGCCCTGGTTCCCCGCGGGCGTTTCGTCTCCGCTTGTAACGTCGCCGCTTCCCGGTTGCGGAGGCGTGATGTCATCCGGTCCGGGGCTGGGGTTGTCCGGGCCGTCCGGGACGACGGGTGGAACGTCCGGCGGCGTGTCGTCGTTCGGCTCGGATGGATCGCGGTCGTCCGGGTCCTCCGGCTTGGGTGTCGCCGTTGCGCGCAGGGTGACGAGGTTCGACTTCCAGGTTGTGTTTGGGATCGCCGCATATACGTCGTAGCTGCCGGGTGTCATGCCGGAGGGCAAAGCGTATCGTGCGACGCCCTCGCCGTCGGTGGCCGTGTCGCTGCTGACGGCGGACGTCGCCGCGCTCCCCGCGGCGACGAAGTGGACTACGGCGCGATCGAGGCTGACCCCGTTGTAGCGCAACGCCGCCTCGCACGCCCTGTCGGCCGATGCCGTCAATTCGATTTCGATCCCCCGCTTCACATCGGCCGAGGCGAAGAAGCCTTTGCTCCCGCCTCTTTCGTCGTTCGATACCGCGAAGGCCGTCGCGCCGTGCGGGAGCAGCAGGATCTTTCGATTCGGCTCGTCGCTATCGAGGAAGACGCCGCGTCCCTGCGGTAGATTCCAGAACAGCGCGTTGCCGGCGGAGTCGCGAACGGGTGTCTTGACCACGCCGTCGGCGGAGGACGACGTGCTGCCCGCCGTGAGAAAGATGGGAACGGCGGCCAGTGCCGACGCGTCGCGGAAGGCGTCCCTGGTGTGGTCGAAGAAGATGGCGAGCTGCGGGTAGCTGTCTCTGCTCGCGATAAAGTGTGCCGAAGAGAGTCTTTCGGGCAGGGTGCCGTTTGTGAATATGCTTGTGGAAAGGGCGAGGATGTTCGTGGCACCCGAGCCGCCAACCGCAAAGGGGTTGTTTCGCCCGGTTCCCTGTGAGTCGAACGCGACGTTCGATATCGTCGATCCGTTCTGCGAGGATCCGATCAAACTGCCGGCATAGGCTTCCTTCGTCGTATTGCGGACACTTCCGACGGCCAAGGCGTTCTCAACTTCGCAGAGCGCGCGGTTATCGCCGATCAGGCCACCGGTGTTGTTCTTTGCCCCGGTTGTTCCCCCGCTTGCGAAACAGGCCTCTACACGGCTGACGATGTCTTTTGATACGTTGCTCAGGCCGACAAGGCCGCCCGTAGTGGGCTCGAGTCCGGACACAGCAGCGCCGGAAAAACAGTCGAGTACGAGCGTGCCCGCGATGGAGCCGGCAAGCCCACCGACGTTCCTGTTGCCCGAAATGCGGCCGAACGCGAACGATTCTTCAATTGTGGATCGCTCCGCCCGACCGACAAGCAGGCCTATATTGTCAAATCCTTCGATTTCGATGCCGACAAGCCCGATATTAGAAATCCTCGCGTCTTCGATATACCCGAAAAGGCCCATGTCGCTGGTGCGTATGCTTTGGATTCGAAGATTCGCGACCACGTGACCTCCGCCATCGAATGACCCTTTGAAGGGCCTGGACCGCTTATCGAGCGTACTCCCGATCGGTGTCCACGACCTGCCTTTGCAGTCGATGTCGACCGTTAAAATGTAGTTTTTGTCGACGTTTATGCCCTGTAATATCCAATTCCTAAGGCCGGCGAGCTTGGCGGCGCTGTCGATGATGTAGGGGGCGTCCTTGCTCCCGTCTCCCTGGTCTGGGTCTGCGATGCTGCCGTCCCATCTGCTCTCCGCATGTGCGCCCGTAGCAAGACAGAAAAAAAGAACGAGCAGTGCAGGGAGCGCCGCTCGTCTGAAAATGCCATTCGTAGTGTTCAAAAACATATTGTCGTCCCCCTGAATGCGGAATTTGCCTGAATCTACACGATTTATTGATTATAAATTCGACAGGGGAGGCCGACAAGGGGTTGCGAATTTCCATAAATAAAAATGCCTTATTTTCTTTGTCCCGGCAGGGTTTCCACAAGTGGTGTGCTTCTCAGTAGAAATACCGATAGACAATAATAAGGATCCTTATATAATATTCCTGATTTATAACACTGTCGATATATCTGCATTAAGAAAGGAGTAATATTAAAAATGATAAATAGAAATGGCGTATCGATCATTTTATTCTGTGCCACGCTGGTGCTGTTGGCGGGCGCGCCTTGCCTGGCGTCGGAGGGCGCCGTGGTGTCGGCCGCGGGTCTCTTCGAGGCGGCGAGGAAAGATGTGGAGGGGACGGCGCGAAAGTACGCGGACGGCCCCGTGACGGTGAGGGGTATCGCGGTCTCCGTCGGCCCGGATATTCACAATCTTCCGTCGGTTGGCCTCTCCGACAGGGCCGGCGGCACGGTGTACGTCCACTGCGTTCTGCCCGATGGCGATTTTTCAAAGCTGGAGGGCGTCAAGGCAGGACAGGAGGTCATGCTCCGGGGCAACTATCTGCTGTTCAGCACGGGCGAGGTCTTCGGCAACGACGAGATGGTCGTCTTGAAGCAGTGCGAGATCACCGGAGCCCGCTCTCCCGATATGAAAAGGTACAGACCGCATGGGTGAAGGAATGGGAAGAAAAAAGCATGGCGGACGCTGGTGTCATAATGGAAAAAATGAGCGCTATCCTGAATGAAGTTATGCGTTAAAAAAATTTGCCCAGACAAGAGAGAGGGATGTATGGTGACGATGAAACGGTTTTTGACAGGGATATTCGCAGTAGCGGTTTTCGTAGTGGCTCTGTCTCTTTTTTGCCCATCGATGCGGCTGATTGGTGACGAAGCCCGTGCGGCCGAGAGACAGGGGAAGAAAATTCTGGTGGTCTGGTTCTCGCGCACCGGCACCACGCGCGAGGTCGCGAACGTGATCCACGAGCGGGTTGGCGGCGAAATCTTTGAAATCAAACTATCGGACCCGTATCCGGCAGGCGATACCGCGTGCGGTGAGCGCGTGGCGCGCGAGCGGTCGAGCGACGCAAGGCCGGAACTTGCGACGAGGATCGAGAATTTCGATTCCTATGATGTGATTTTCGTCGGGCATCCCATCTGGCAGGGCACGCTGCCGCCGCCGCTCCTTACCTTTTTCGAGGAGTACGATTTTTCGGGCAAGGTGATTGCCCCCTTCTGCACGTATGGAGGGAGCGGTGCGGGTCAGAGCGTAAAAGATATTGCCAGGCTCGCCCCCGGTGCCAAGCTCCTGGACGGCTTTGCGATCCAGGCCTCCGATGTGAAAAACGCGCCGGGCGAGGTAACGGCATGGCTGAGCAAAATCGGAATGACGAAATAAAAATGGGATGGAGGTGTGCGCTATGAACTGGACGGGAAAGAAAATTCTGGTGGCCTGCTATTCGCGTTCCGGCAACACCCGCGCGATCGCGGAGATGATCCACGCGCAGACGGGCGGCGATCTTTTCGCAATCGAGATGTCGGATCCCTATTCGACGAACGACCAGGAGTGCCACAACCGCGCGGAGCGGGAGATGGCGAGCAAAGCCTGGCCGCAACTCGCGGGAAAAATAGAGAACCCGGATTCCTACGACGTAGTCTTCGTAGGGTATCCCATATGGTGGGGCACGATGCCGCCGCCGCTCTTCACCTTCTTCGAAAAGTACGGTTTTGCGGGCAAGACGCTCATACCGTTCTGCACGTATGGAGGGAGCGGCCCGGGACGGAGCGCCGAGGACATCGCGGAACTTGCGCCCCGCTCCGAAGTGCTCGATGTCCTTGGCATCAAAACATCCGGTGTGAAAAACGCGCGGGACGGGGTGTCGCGGTGGCTGAACGAAATGGAGGCGGTGAAGTGATGATGACCGTTACGAAGTTGCTCGGCTTTGCGTTTTTCGTTTTTATGCTGCCCTTTCTGCTGTGGAGCTCGGAAGCGGACGCGGCGTCGATACAGGAGAAAAAAACGGAGGGGTATAAGACGATTCTGAGGCGGCCGACCGTAAGCAGCGTGCAAGACATGGTCGACAAGGCGAGCGTGAAGGAGCTGCTCGAGGCAGAGCGCTTCTTCCGCGACAATGGACTCTGGGACGAAATGGACAGGTGTTACGCGCCCGATTCGCGCGTGGAGATCTCATGGTTTAGAGGCAGTGGACACGGATTCGTCGAAGCCTCGAAAGGGTTGGGGGAGTTCGGGTTCGCACCGCACAAGATCTATAACACCGAGGTCTGGACCAACGGCGACAAGGCAGTCGCCATCATGCTCATCACCCTTCAGATACGGCAGGATTATGACGGGTACCCGGTGGACCTCCTGTCCGACTCGAAACTCGTCTTCCGCACGCAACGGATCGGGGGACAGTGGTACATCGTAGCGTTCGACGTGATCTACGAAAAGGATGCCATGGTCCCCGCTTTCCCGAATTCCGGCATTAACATCCCTGCGGAGGAGATCGCAAAATACAGGCCCAGCTATGGAGCTATGATCTACATGCGGAAAAAGGCCGGGTTGCCGATCGCGGAGGACCTGCCCGGGGTCGACAGGCCGGATCTGGTGGAAAAGTTATACCGGGCAGCCGACGACTGGTTGAGCGAATAGAAGGAGGAAGAGCGATGAAGATGAGAATGATCAAGGCGCTATTTATCGTGTGCGGCGTGTTTTGGGCGAGCATGGCGGCAGCGGGAGAGAGGACCCTCGTGTATACGGACCATGAACCGCTGGGCAATATGCGTACCCGCTTCATCAACGACGTCTTTTTCCCCGCCGTCGAGAAGGAGTCGAAGGGCCGCCTGAAAATAGAAGCCCATTGGGGAGGAGAGCTTTCCAGCAGCTACGACGCCTTGCGCGCGATCTCCATGGCGCGCAGTGCGGATATGGCGACCATCGTGCCCGAATACACCCCGAACGAGCTGCCTCTTCACCAGCTTTTTAAAAGTTTTCCAGTCGGCCCCACCGGGGCGAAGCAGATCGACTTTTTACACCGCGCATACGCGGAGGTCCCCGCCTTTCCGGAGGAGCTGGCGAGGGCCGGCATCGCGAACGTGCTCTTTTGCACCGGCTTCCCCGTCGCCTTCTTCAGCCGGGAGCCGTTGAAGGACCTGGGAGATATCCGCGGCACCAAGTGGCGCTCCGCGAGCTTCTGGCATAAGGATTTTCTGCAAAACGCAGGAGCCGTCCCCGTCACCATGCCCTGGAACGACGAAATCTACAAGGCCATTCGGGACGGCGCGCTGGATGGACTCATGGTCAACGTGGACAGCGGATACGATCTGAAAGTCTACGAGGTCGCGCCCAATATCCTATGGTCCCAGGAGCTGTGGCTGGGGCATGTCTACCTTCTGGCGATGAACAGGGGTGCCTGGGAGGGGCTTGCGAAAGAGGATCGTGAAGCGATCCGGCGCGCGGCCGCGGTTTCGTACAAAAAACTGGGCGCTATAATGGATAGCAGCTTCAAAGCCCAGATCGAGATACTGGAGCAACACGGCGCAAAGGTCAGGGCGTTGAGGCCGGAAGAGGTGAAAGAGTGGGAGACCGTCAGCGACTATCGAAAGGCGCAGGCCACCTGGGCCAGGGAGCAGGAGGGTAAGGGCGTGAAGGGCGTCACTGCCGCCATGAAGAAAGTCGACACCGTCATGAACGATTGACGCGCCCCCGCGTCCAAGGTAAGGAAGTGAATCGTCGATGGATGAGAGATTTCGCAAGTTGGGATTGGCGCTGAGGCGAATGGATCGATTGAAGACCTCGGCGGCGGACAGCGCGCTGGCCCCCTTCGGGCTGAGTATGTCGCTCTGGGGGGTACTCCGCCAGATCGCGATCGGCACGGCCCCGTCCGCCAATGCGATGGCGGAGGCGGTTTTCATGACGCCGCAGTCCTTCGGCGAGCTGGTGAAGAAACTCCTGAAACTGGGGATGATCCGAAAGAAATCGAACGTCGGCCGGGCCATTCAGTACGAGCTGACCGACAAGGGGAAGGAAGCTTTCGCGCAGGTCGACACACTGGTGGACGAGATTCACGACAAACTGTTCTCTCCTTTGAACGACGAGGAAATAGACAGCTTCAACGATTTTCTCGACCGCATCATCGGGAACATGCAGGGGTAGGATTCGACGGAAAGGAGTATTTTTATGAATGCAGGTGCATTGCGTGTATCGAGGCTTTCCGCCGTCCGTTTGGGCATCGTCCTTCTACTGGCTCTTTGCGTCTGCTTCGGGCTTCTTGCGGCCTCTTTCGCCGGGGCTTTCGAGCGCGACGGAAAGCCCCTCTTCCCGAACGCGACGTTCCATGTCAGCGAAGAGGAGGTCGCGTTCTGGCTGGATCCCGGAACGGACCTCAGTGGCACGCTCATGCCTCCGCCCTTCCGGAAAGAGGTCATCCGCAACGCGTGCTGGTTTCTTCTGCAATCTCTGGGGCGCCTGCGCACCTTTCCCGCCGGCGGAGAGCCGATTCCCGGCGTAAAGAGCGTTTCGTTGCCGGGGCACACGCCGGGGCAGGTCGGTTTTATCTTCGGGAGCGGAGGAGAGACGCTGATCTACACGGCGGATGCGGGGGGCAACTACCTGGTTTCGCTGCAAAAGCCGGACTGGCGCTTTCAGAACGACAACGACGCGCAGACGGCGACGGCGACTCGCACGAAACTATGGGCGACGATCTCAGACAACAACTGGCGCATGTTCGCGCCCCACTTCCCCTGGCCTGTGGTCGGCCATCTGGGTTATCTGGCCGGGGAATCCGAAGTGCCTGTCTTCAAGCCGGGATTTAACTTCAGGCCGGGATTGTAATCAACACAGGGAATACGCTTTTTTCGCCGAGACGCGCATTGCGCATCCGGCCCATGGGGCGAAGGCGAGTGGAGGGGGTTCTCTATCCCCCGGCCTCCACCTCGAAATTTTTCCCGAAGCACTTCTTGAAAACGCCCTTGCAATCCAGGATGGAGAGCAGCTCGGTTGGAGAGTCCCGCAGGAGTTCCACGCGTAGGACGATTTTTTTGCCGCGCAATTCTAGGCGCGCGTTCGCGACTGTCTGTTGCTGACTGCGCTCGAGGCACTCCGCCATGCGAAGGAAGAGCCCGAGCGTGGCGGACAGTTGCCACTGCTCGTCGGAGAGTTGCGCGTTCTGTTTTCGCTCCTTGCGTGGAGACCACTTGCGGTGCAACGAGGTGCTCGTCGCGATGATCTCGATCTCGCTCCTGTGAAAGCCGAGGAGCTCCGTGTTTTCGATCATGTAGCGGGTATGCTCGTGATGGTTGCTGAACGAGAGGAAGAGCCCGATGTCGTGCAGCAGGCCCGCGAAATAGAGTAGCTCGCGCTCCTGCGGGCCGTAGCGGTGCAGGCCGATCTCTCGCGCGCTGTCGAAGAGCGAGAGGGCGAGGCGAGTCATCCAGCGCGCGTGCTTCTCGTCGAAGTTGCACGAGCGCGCGAGCTGCAGCGCGCTCTGCTCGCGCGCCGATGTCGTGCCGTCGAGGTAGCCCCAGCGGCCCCGTTCGAGATAATCCTGCAACATTCCGTCGAGCAGCCCGCGCGTGCTGACGACGACCTCTCGCAGGTCAAGCTCCTCCATCAGCGTCTGCAGAATCGCCGCGCCCCCGACGATCACGTCCGCCCGTTGCGGGTTGATGCCGGGAATCTTGGCGCGCTCTTCGAGCGTCATGCCGCAGAGTTTTTTCGCGAGTTCGGCGAGATCCTTCAACGAGAGCGAGAGATCCTGGCCGCCCCCGTCTTTTTTCTGCGCGCGCCCTGCCTGCGGGGACTGCGCGAAAATTTCGGCGAGGTTCTCGATCGTCCCGCTGCTGCCCACCATCCGCAGGCGCTCGCCGATGGCGTACGCCTGCAGTTTCTGCACGCTGCGCAGCGAGTTGTTGCGCACGTGTGCGCAGACCTCCCCGTATTGTTCGGGCGACACGCGTCCTTTGGCCGACAGCTCCGGGAAGGCGTTCGTCAGGCGCACGCAGCCCAGTTTGAGCGAGTCGTAGTGAGGCTCGCTACGCGGCGTCTCCACGGTCAGCTCCGTACTGCCGCCGCCGATGTCGATGAATACGGTGGCGCCCTTGAAGGGGGGCAGCGCCGTGCGCACGCCCAGGTGGATCAGGCGCGCCTCCTCCAGGCCGGAGACGACCTCGAGGACGATGCCGCTCTCGGCGGCGGCGCGCTCCACGAACTCGGCACCGTTGCCCGCGTCTCGCACGGCGGCGGTGGCGAGCGCGACGATTTCGCCCGCCTCGTACCCCCGACAGATCCCCGCGATGTTGCGCAACGCGTCGATCGTGCGGCACATGGCGGCCTCGCCGAGCTTTTTGGCGGCGAAAGCTCCTTCGCCCAGGCGGACCATCTGCTTGTATCGCGTCTGCACGGTGTAGGATTTGTTGGGATTGATGCGCACGATCATGAGCCGGACGGAGTTCGACCCGAGATCGACGAGCGCAACGGTGGGGGTGGCCGGGAGTTTCAATATCATCATCACATCCTGCAGGGTTCTCATTGTCTTCGTGCATTATATCAGGTATTCTAGCGTGGTATTTGCAAAGGAGGCAGCGCATGAAACGCTACTACGAGGTCGAGAAAATTGAGGAATATGCGGGGCGGTTCAAGGACGAGGCGAAGCGCCCGGGTTTCTTCGGAGGGCTCTGCAGCCGCTTCGTCGTCCTCTGGACGCTGACTGCGCGCATACCGCTGCCGAAAAAGTGGTGGCCGGAGATCGCGCCCCCGGCGGCGGACGCGCTGGCCATGATGCCGCTGGCCGGAGGGATCCTGGGTTTCCTCTCGACGCTGCCGGCATGGTTGCTGGCGTTCGCGGTGCCGCCCGCGGCCTGCGCGTGGATCGCCTGCGGAATCTATACGATCGCCGGCTGGAGCCTGCACCTCGACGGCTGGGGCGATCTGTGGGACGGCGTCGGCTCGGGCCGGCGGGGCGAGGAGATGCGCGCGGTGATGAAGGACAGCCGCTCCGGCAGTTTCGGCGTGGCGGGCATCGTGCTGGCGATTGGGGTCCGCGCGGCGCTCCTGTCGGTCATCGACATGGAGCAGTGGCTTGCCGTCTGCGTCGTGGCGGGAGGAGTGGGCCGCTTCGCGTCCGCCGCGGCGGCCTGCGTCGGCGTGTATCCCTGGGAGGCCGGCCTCGGTAAGGACTTCGTGACTGGCTTCAAGGGCTACCAGCTCTTCTGCGCGTTTCTGGCGTCCTGCCTGCTCTTCCCCTTCGCGCCGCTCGGCTGGTTGATCGGGGTCCCTCTAACCTGCCTGGCGGGAGTGGCGCTCGCGCTCTGGGCGAACCGCGCGCTCGACGGCACAAACGGCGACATCCTGGGCGCGGCGGCGGTGTTGGGCGAGATACTCGTGCTGATCGCCTGCGCGGTGTGATTTCAGCAAGCGCCTTGTTGTCGACAGATGAGATACAATATATGGCGATAGATTAGGGGAGATGGAGAATGGATCTCAATTATTTTCCTCACGGCAGCCGCTGGGTGCGGGCCGATTTTCATCTGCATACGAACGCCGATGGTGTCCCTGGATTTTACGAGGGCAACGACAGTTGGTATTACTCCAGCTATATCGAAGCGCTCGAAAAACAGGGCATCGAAGTCGGTGTCATAACCAATCACAATAAATTCGATCTCGACGAGTTTCAGGTCCTGCGCAAGACGGCTAAGAATAAAGGCATCTATCTTCTTCCAGGAGTGGAACTATCTGTGAATGATGGCAGCAATGGCATTCATGCGCTGATCGTTTTCAGCGAGAAATGGTTTTTGGGAGGGACAAACGATATCGAGAAATTTCTGGCCATAGCTTATGGTCCCAAGGCCTCGAGTGGGCGTTGTTCGCTTGGTTTGGACAATACACTGGAAGAATTGGAGAAATTTCGCAAGGATTTTTTTGTAGTGTTTGCGCATGTGGAAGATCGCAGCGGGTTGTGGGAAGAGTTGAGAGGCGGGCGAATCGAGGAGCTGGGGCAGAGCAAGTTGTTCAAAGAGCACGTCCTCGCTTTTCAAAAAGTCCGAACTGGTGACCGGCGCGATCAAATCCGAAAATGGCTGGATGGTTGGTATCCGGCTGAAGTGGAAGGCTCCGACCCCAAAAAACTCGATGAAATCGGTAAAGGCAAAACCTGTTGGCTGAAGATCGGAGATTATAATTTCGAGGCGGTCCGATATGCTCTGCGTGATCACAAGCACAGGGTTTCTCTTGAAGACGAGCGGCCTTGCCACGAACGCTCGTTCATTCAAAGTATCGCGTTTGAGGGTGGCATCCTGGATGGGGAGACGGTCAACCTGTCGCCGGAACTCAACACACTGATCGGAATTCGCGGTAGCGGCAAGTCTGCTATTCTGGAGACGATTCGCTATGCTCTCGATATTCCCTTTGGTAGCAAAGCGTCTGAGCTTGCTTATAAAAAAGACTTGATCGATTATGCGATGGGAAGCGGAGGTAAGGCCACGCTTCGCGCCATAGACGAACGCGGACAGGAGTACGAGGTCAGGCGCATCAACAAGGAAGCACCGGATGTGTATATTAACGGCACGCTTCGTCCGGGCATCTCTATCCGCGAGACGATTATCCGCAAACCGATTTATTTTGGACAAAAGGACCTCTCGTCAACTGGCGAAGGATTCGAAAAGGATCTGGTCGAAAAAGTAGTCGGTGAGAAAATGACACCCATTCGCCGCGAGATCGAAGATCAAAAAAAGAAGGCGGTCGAAATGATCGTCCGCCTTAAAAAGCTCGCCGATGCGCGAGAGAAAAAGAAGGAATACGAGGCGCAAAAAAGCGACGCAGAGTATCGACTTAATTTCTACAGACAACACGGCGTCGAGGAAAAATTGCAAAAGCAAGTCGGTTTCGATGCTGACTTTGCAAAATGCAGGAATGTAATTGATTTTGTCGATTCCTACCTGGATGAACTTCGTGCGTTCATTGACCAGCACGAGGACGACGTGAAAAACCAGCGCATCTATATGTCGGAACAAAACGCGGACTTTTTTGGTGATTTTTTTACGCGCTATGGAAAATTGATAGATTCGTTCGACCGTATTAAGGGTGAACTTGCAACAAGCGAAGCCGTTTTAGAAGAGCTCAGAGGCGAATCGGGAAAATTTTCTGGACTCCTGGAGAGCTTGAAAGAAAAATTCGCGGAGATCGAGCGAAAGCTTGCGGAAGAGCTGAAAGAGAGTGGCGCGCGGGCGATCGATCTCAATGAATTTCGGAATTACCGTCGGAAATTTGACGACGCCTCGCTGATGATCCAGACGCTCGACAAAGAGGAGACCGTGCGTGCGAATCTTGAAAACGAGCTGTTAGTCGAGCTTGCCATTTTGAGCGACCTATGGCATGGGGAGTACAATGCGATCAATGAAGAAATGAAAAAGGTCAATGAAAATCATTCTTCCCTCTCGATTGGCGTCGAATACAAGGGCGACAGAGATGCTTTCGTCTCGTTCATGAAGGAGAGCTTCAAAGGTAGCCGAATAAAAGAGACGACTTTCAAGGATTTGTCCGATACGTTTCGAGACTTTATCGACATGTACAAAAGGAAGGACGAACTGAGAAGTGAACTGGGTGCGTCGGAGCATATATTTTTTCAATACTTTAATGAAAATATCACGTCACTGCTCACGTATCAAGTTCCCAACAAATTCCTGATAAAATATCGGGACAAGGAGTTGAAGCACCACTCCCTGGGGCAGCGCGCGTCCGCGCTTATTCTTTTCGTCCTCAGTCAGCGCGATAACGACGTCTTTATTATCGACCAGCCGGAGGACGATTTGGACAATCAGACGATCTACGAGGACGTAATCAAGCTGATCCGGGAGCTAAAACCCAAAGCGCAGTTCATCTTCGCGACGCACAATCCAAATTTTCCGGTGCTGGGGGATGCGGAACAGGTTATATCTTGCGCGTGTTTCGACAACAAAGTTCAGATTTTGAGTCGCAGCATAGATTCCCCTGATATTCAGCAAAAGATCGTCGACATCATGGAGGGCGGAGAAGAGGCCTTCGAACGGCGCCAAGGGAGATACGACAAATGGAAACTGCAGAACTCCTCGAAATAATCGGTCGGGACGAGGATGGCCGGCATCAGTTTAAGGCCAACTTTACGAACGAGATGGCCCTTGCACAGGAGATCGTCGCCTTCAGCAATTCCGGGGGCGGGACGATCTTTGTTGGTGTGAGCGACGACGGCACATTCGCCGGATTACAAAGAGAGGATATGCATCGCCTCAATGGGCTTGTGTCGAACGCGGCTTCGCAACAGGTCAGGCCGCCCATCAATCCGCAGACGGAAAACATCTCGACCCCGAATGGCTTGGTGATGAGAATTGCCGTCCCGGATGGTTTTAGTAAACCCTATATGGATAAAAACGGTGTTATCTGGGTTAAGAACGGTGCGGATAAACGTAAGGCCACAGCGAGGGAGGAGATACAGCGACTCTATCAGCGAGCGGGCTTGCTCCATGGGGATGAGATCCCGGTGCTGGGAATGACGACGGCTGATGTTGACCTCGATTACTTCAAGAAATTCTATGGGGAACGGTTCGGGGAGCCATTTGAAAAACAGGATCTGTCTCTGGCGGAAGTTCTGCGCAACATGAATCTGCTGATAGACGACGTTCTGAATATCAGCGGCGCGTTGCTCTTTGCCCAAGATCCGAGTTTCAGGCTGCCGATCTTTATCGTCAAGGCCGTTGCCTTTCAGGGCAACGAGATTTATGAGACAAACTACAGGGACAGCAAAGATATCACGGGGAAGCTGGAGGATGTCTTCAAGCAGAGCATGATTTTTATCTTGAACAACATTCACGCGGTGCAGGGAGATCAGAGCGTGAACAGTATAGGGCAGCCAGAAATACCGAGAATCGCGCTGGAGGAGATCATCGCCAATGCCCTCATTCATCGTGATTATTTTGTCTCCGCGCCCGTGCGGATTCTCGTTTTCGACGACCGGGTCGAGATTCTGAGTCCCGGGCATTTGCCGAATAATCTGACAATCGAAAACATCATGAGCGGGAATTCGAATATACGCAATCCGATTCTCGCCTCTTTTGCGACCAGGATATTGCCATATCGAGGTTTGGGTAGTGGTATCATTCGTGCACGAAAAGAATGGCCGGGTATTCTGTTTGAGGATAACCGAGAAGGAAACTTTTTTAAAGTTACTTTCTTGCGACAAGTAGCGGTAGAGTTCCCAGGAATTCTTAAAGGGTAAGGAGACCGACGTGAGCGCGATCGACCAAGTGGACCTCCATCAGAAGATCATCGACGGGGAGCGGCCGTTCGAGGGCGAGGCGCTGAAGCAGCTGCGCGATTACTACAGAATCGGCCTCACCTGGACCTCCAACGCCCTCGAGGGCAACACACTCACGGAGTCGGAGACGAAGATCATCCTGGAGGACGGCCTCACCGCCGGCGAGGGAAAACCGCTGCGGTACGTCTTCGAAGCTCTGGGTCACGGCAGGGCGTACGACTACATGTTCTCTCTTCTAAAAGCCCCCTCCTTCGGGGTGAAGGACATCCTCAAGATGCACAAACTTTTCTACGCCAACATCGACGCGACGAACGCCGGAAAATTGCGCAGGGTGAGTGTCTACGTCTCCGGCTCGGACTACGTCTTCCCGCCGGCGAAGGACGTGTCTCATCTCATGGAGAAGCTGGGCGAGTGGATGGCGGAGGAAGCGCCCTCTCTCCACCCGGTTCGGTACGCGGCGTTGCTTCACCTCAAGCTCGTGACGATCCATCCGTTCGTCGACGGCAACGGGCGTACGGCGCGCCTCGCCATGAACGCGGCCTTGATCCGCAAGGGGTACATGCTGGCGGTTGTCCCGCCGGTCTGCCGCGCCGAATACCTCGCCCTCCTGCGGCGGGCGCAGCAGCAGAAGGAGGACGAGCCCTTCGTCGAGTTCGTCGCGGAGAGGGTCCTGCAGACGCAACGGGAGATCATGCGGCTGCTACACCTGATGATGCCCGATTCAAAGGGAAGCTCGAAAGGGGAAGACGATAGATGCCACGGATCAAACTGATCGCAACCGATCTCGACGGGACGCTGCTGGACAGCGCGGGGAAGATTTCGGAACGCAACAAGGCGGCGCTGTTGGCGGCGAAGGAGCGCGGGGTGTACGTCACGATCTGCACCGGGCGCATGTTCAGCTCCACGAAGCGCTTCGCCGCGCAGCTGGGGATCGAGATTCCCGTGATTTGCTACAACGGCGCGATGGTGCGCAAACCGGACGGCGAGATGCTCTCGCACCTTCCGCTCGAGATGGGTCTTGCCCGGCGGCTGCTGGCGATCTTCAAGGAGCGCGACGTCTACGTGCAGTCGTACGTCGACGACGTCCTCTACGTCCGCGACGAGGACGAGGAGGAGTTCCAGATGTACATGCGGCACTTCGGCGTCACGGGGCACGCGATCGGGAGCGAGCTTTACACGCCCGCCGTCGCGCCGACCAAGCTGCTCGCCGTCGGCGACACGGTCGATGGGGCCGAGACGATGATGTATGAACTGCAGGAGAAATTCGGCGCCGAGGTCTACGTCACGCGCTCGAACGCCGACTTCGTCGAGATGATGGACCCGCGCGCCGGCAAGGGCCGCGCCCTCGCGACGCTCGCGGAGAGCCTCGGCGTCTCGATGGACGAGGTGCTCGCCATCGGCGACGGGGAAAACGACGCCGAGATGATCGAGAGCGCCGGCTTCGGCCTCGCCATGGCGAACGGGCGCAGGCGCCCGAAATCCGTGGCGAAGGAGATCGCCCCCTCGAACGACGAGGACGGCGTCGCCTGGGCCGTGGAGAAGTATGTGCTGTAGGGGCCTCCCCCTCGACGCGTTTTTCGCGCGTCGATCCCCCTCTGAAGAGGGGGGCGAGGATGCTTCTCGTTGCATTTTGTTTGCGGTTTGAAAATATTTTTGCGAAATGGTTCCGCGTGGCAATCACAAAACCTGAAAAAATCAATATCCGCCTCGCCCCCCTCTTCAGAGGGGGATCGGCGTGCGAAGCGAGCCGAGGGGGAGTGCCCCTAGCCCCTCTCCCTCATCTCTCCCAATATCGCAGCCGTCGAGCTGGTGCCGATTCTGTCGGCGCCGGCTCGTATCATTTCGAGGGCTTGGTCGAGCGTGCGGATGCCGCCGGAGGCCTTGACGCCGACGTTTTCGCCCACGCTACGACGCATGAGAGCGACGGCGCCCGCCGTCGCGCCGGATTTCGAAAAGCCGGTCGAGGTCTTCACGAAGGCGGCGCCCGCCGTCTCGCAGATCTTGCAGGCCGCGACGATCTCCTCGTTCGTCAGCAGGCAGATCTCGAGGATCACCTTGACGGGCGACTCGCCCGTCGCCTCCACGACGCCCGCGACGTCGCGGTGTACGGCGTCGTAGTCGCCGGAGCGGAGCGCGCCGACGTTCATCACCATGTCGATCTCCCGCGCTCCCAGCGCCGCGAGCGCCGCCGCCTCGGAGGCCTTCGTCTCCGGCAGCGCCGCGCCGTGCGGAAAGGCTAGCACGGAGGCGGGCGCCACGTCGCTGCCCGCGAGCTCCGCGACGGCCAGTTCCAGCCAGGCCGGCTGCACCATCATGACGCGGGCGCCGCAGTCGCGCGCGACCGCGCAGCCCGCCACGATCTCCGCGCGCGTCGTGCCGGGGCCGAGCACCGAGTGCTCCAGTTTTTTCGCCAGTTTCGCCGCCTCTGCGGAATTTGTCTGATTCATCGAGGATGCGCCTCCTGTTGTCAAAAATTCACTTTATGCCGTTATAATCTTACGAAGCAAGCCTACCGCAAACGACCTAAAAATGATAGATGGGAGAGTTGATGTCCTTGATCGCGAGAAAATTTTTTGCCACCATGCTCCTTCTTCTTGTTGCGCTGCCCGCATATGCCGCTACGCTTCCGGCATCGCCGCCTTTTCCCGCGAGCGAGGACGTGCCGTCCGTGCATGTGTTGCCGACAGGGCAGGAGAAGATCAGGATCTGCGTCCTCTCCGTCTGCGAGGAGGACCCGGCGCTGGAGTCGGCGATCAAGCGCGCTGCGGAGGCGGCATTGCTCAAACTCAAAGGTGTGGCGGTCTCGGATATTCTGGAGGAGTCGAGCGTCCTTGTCTCGTTCGTCGCCTTCAAGGAGCGCGACGAACACGGTATGCAGACTGGACGGATCGTCTACTCGTTCGCGTACGGCACGCCCGATCTGGACTACGCCGAGGGGGTTCTGATCGCCCTGCCGCGCTATCTGAATCACGAACCCGTGCTCGCGACGCGGGAGACGCTGGAGAGAAAAATCGTGGCCAACATCGAAGAAGCCGATCGCGACTTTTTCAGATTTTTGCGCTTGCAGTAGACGGCGGGCATGGGAGTGGACTTTTAACGCGATAAAGCGGCGACCGGGCCCCTGACCTCTTCAAAAGACTTCTTTTTGCAGATATGCTGCGTTCGGGATATCATGGTATTCTGATGCGGGGAGCAAACCGCTTATTTGCGAAAGGAGTTTTACCGATGGAGCGCACGACGATCACGTACGAAAAACTTTACGACTACATGGTGGGCATGTTGCAGGCGGGTCTTCGCTACCCGAGGGAGACGGCGGAGATCACCGCCAGGGTCTTGGTGGAGGCCGACGCGCGCGGACACGCCTCGCACGGCGTGGCCCGGATCAAGATGTACCACGACGAGATCAAAAACGGCCAGAACCACCCGGAGCACGCGCCGGAGATCGTGCACGAGACGCCCGTCTCGCTGGTGATCGACGGGCACGCCGCGCCCGGTTTCCCGGTCTCGGAGATGGCGATGAAGCGCACGATCGCGAAGGCGAAGGAGTCCGGCACCTGCATGACCGTCGTGCGCGAGTCGTGTCACTTCGGCATGGCGGGCTACTGGGCCGAGTTGGCGGCGGACGAGGGTATGATCGGTTGGGCCGCGACGAACACGCTGCGCTCGGGCATCCCGCTCTTCGGCCGCGAACGGTTGCTGGGGACGAATCCGCTCTGCGTGGCCATTCCGGTCGGGCGTAAACCGCACTTCCTGCTCGACATGGCGACCAGTACGGTCGCGTTCGGCAAGATCGAGGTCGCGGCGCGCCGCGGCGGCGTCATGCCGGAGGGCTGGGCGGTGGACGAGGAGGGGCACGACACGACGGATGCCGTCTACATCGCCGAGAACAACCGCTTCGACAAGAGCCCCTACGGCGGACAGCTTTACCTCGGCGGGGCGACCGAGACCTTCGGCGGGCACAAGGGCTACGGCCTGGCGCTGCTGGTCGAGCTGATCACCGCCGGTTTCTCCATGGGCACCGCGACGTACGACACCTACAAGGACACCTGCGGCATCTGCCACTACTTCCAGGCCTCGCGGATGGATCTCTTCGGCGACCCGAGGAAGGTCGAATCCCACATCGCCGGCATCGTCGACCGCATTCGCAACAGCTCGCCCGCCGAGGGGCAGTCGCGCGTCTACATCCACGGCGAGAAGGAGCACGAGAAGCGCGAGAAGGCGCTCGCCGAGGGAATCTGGCTCGATCCCGCGACGTGGAAGCGCCTCGACGACTACGCCGACCTCTTCGGCATCGCGCACATCGAGCCGTAATATTTGGCTGGCTTCACGCCACCCGCGTTGCGGGTGGTTTTTTTGTGCCGGCCTTGCGCGCCCCTTGGCAATCCGGTAAACTTACCGCGCAACTCTTTTCGATTCATGACCTCGGCGAAGGAGGTGGCAGGGTGACGACGATCGAATATATCGCGAGCGGTTGATCAGGAAGCGAGGCGCACGGCGTGCGTCCTGCCTGCCGGGAAAAACCGATTTATCGTTAGGAGCCTGAAGGGCAAAGGTCTGCGGTTCCTGCGTGCCAAATGGATTGCCGTTTGGGGCGATCCGATCGGTCTTTCTCCGGTCGTTCCTCTGCTGTACCTGTTTGATTTTTCGGACAATCGATAGGGAGGTCAATCTGTCATGGACAAATTTCTAACCTCGCGGCACGGTCCTGCCATTGCCGGAGGCATTTTGGGCGTGCTCGCCGCCTTTCTCGTCAAAGCGGGCAACCCCGGCAACATGGGCTTCTGCGTAGCGTGCTTCACCCGCGACATCGCGGGCGCGCTCGGCCTTCATCGGGCGGCGATCGTGCAGTACTTGCGGCCCGAGATCCCCGGATTCGTCATCGGCGCCTATCTCTCCTCCTTTGCTTTTCGCGAGCATCGCCCGCGCGGCGGCTCGTCCCCCATGGTGCGCTTCTTCCTCGGCATCTTCGCCATGTTCGGCGCGCTGGTCTTCCTCGGTTGCCCCTGGCGCGCGTATCTGCGCCTGGCGGGCGGCGACTGGAACGCCGTCGCCGGCATCGCGGGCCTCGTCGTCGGTATCCTGATCGGCATCGCGTTCCTCGGCAAGGGTTTCACGCTGGGGGCGGCGAAGCATTCGCCGCGATGGGCGGGCAGCATGATGGCGCTTGCAGCCCTCGCACTGTTGGCGCTGCTCTTCGCTCGCCCGCTCTTCGGGCCCGACGGTAGCGGCCCGATCTTCTTTTCCGAGCAGGGCCCCGGCTCCATGCACGCGGGCATTCTGATCTCGCTGGGCGCGGGCCTGCTGGTCGGATGGCTGGCGCAGCGCAGCCGCTTCTGCACGGTGGGCGCAATCCGCGACCTCGTAATGCTGAAGGACGCCCATCTCTTCAAGGGCGTCGTCGCCTTCATCGCCGCCGCCTTCGTCGCGAACCTCGCCTTCGGACAGTTCAAGCCCGGCTTCACGGGGCAGCCGGTGGCGCATACCATGCAGCTCTGGAACTTCGCGGGCATGGTGCTCTCCGGCCTCGCCTTCACGCTGGCAGGCGGCTGTCCCGGCCGCCAGCTGATCATGGCGGGCGAGGGCGACGCGGACGCGGGCGTCTTCGTCGTGGGCATGCTGGTCGGCGCGGCCTTCGCGCACAACTTCAGCCTCGCCTCGTCCGGCGCGGGCGTCGGCGCGTACGGCATCCCGGCCACGATTGCGGGCCTCGTCTTCTGCGGCGCGGTCGGGTTTCTCTTCGTGGAAAAGCTGGACTAGGGGGTGCCGGATATGAGCGAGAACGTGAAGGTGGACGCGAGAGGGCTCTCCTGCCCACAGCCGGTGCTGGAGACGAAGCGCGCCATCGAACGTGCGCAGGGCGGCGAGCTGACCGTGCTGGTCGACACCGCGACGTCGCGCGAGAACGTGAAGCGCTTCGCCGAACACGCGGGCTGGCAGGTCGAGACCGCATCCGTGGAGGATTATTACGAGGTGCGATTGAAGAAGTAGGGGGAGTGCCGCTGCCGATCCTATGATTGGTTTGGGATCGAAAAATGTAATTCCCCGTGCTTTTTTGTCTCGCGGTGCTATAATTAACGAGACCTCGCCGACGGGGTAGCGGGATTGCGTCCCGTCCATTCGATCGAGCCAGTCACTCGATCAAATGAGAACGATCAAGTGCTTCACCTCATGAGCTCTTCGACGACGCGCGTCAGCACGCCGAAGAGCACCGAAACCGCCGCCACCGCAAGGAGGCGGCGTATCTCTTTGCTGCCCAACCCGATCACCCCAGCCTCGCCGGGAGTATCTCCAACTCGACGACCCCGGCACAAAATCGCCTGGAGCCCCATCATCTGGCTATTATACATCGAAAAACCCGAACACAGCCGCGCCGATGCGGGATTGTCCCGGCATCGGCGCTGTCTTGCGTTTACCTCTCGGCGCGATCAGTCCTCGTTCGCGGCGTGTTTTTCCGTCCTTTTCGGCTCCTCTGCCGGTCCTGCCTGCGCCTCTTCTTCTTTGGGCGGCTCTTCTTTCTTCTCCGGCTCCGGCAGGTCGATCTCGAAGATGTGCAGCTCGCCTCTCACGGGCTGCATCTCCTTGAAGCGGCCGAAGCTCTTCACGACCCATGCCCATCCCGCCGGGTTGGGGAGGAGCTTCAGCTTCGCGTCGTCCAGGTGCTCCCATGTGAAGGGCACGCAGTCGAGCAGCTCGACGATGCCGAGGGCGACGCCGGCGGGAAAGTCCTCCGCCGTGTAACCGTCGTCTTTTCCCTGTCCGTTCAGGTATTGAAGCAGCTCCGGAGAGTGTTTGGGAGGTGTGCAGATCGCCAGCGGGCCGCGATAGTCGGTGCGCCAGGAGCGCCACTCGACGGTCTTGTCCCCCTTCACGATCCACGCGGCATATGGCTGTCGCACGGTTAAAGCTTTCATCCTCACCATCTTACAATCCCTCCGCCTACCCGATGTATAAAAACACCGAACACATTATAATCGAATTTTTATCCATGAACCACCCAAAACAAAAAACTAGGGAATATTCCGATCGTTTTCGTCCCGTAAAAATACCGCTGCCCAAAGTTCGAACGCGTCACGAAAATTCCACGGGTCGAGGCGATGATCTCCTTTATTTTTTTCAACCGGTACTGCAGGGCGTTGCGATGGACCGCGAGTCCCCTCACGACCTCCGACGGGGCGAAAGGCGAGGCGCACCACGGCGATATTGCAGAGCCGAGGGGGAGGCCTTGCCATGTTCTACATCATCGCGACGAACGAACCGGTGAGGCGTGGATTGAGGGATTGCGGGGCCTGATTCAGCCTTCGAGCAGGCGGATCTGAAGCAGGCGTTGTATGTCGCGCTTGCCGTCCACGACGAGCATGACGCAGATTTTCCGGTCGACGGTCTGATAGAGGATGCGATACGGTTTGAAAAAAGTCTCCCGGTATTTCTATTTCCGAATGCCGAGGGCGATTAATTTCTGCGGGCATACGCCGCGCTCCGGCAGCTTCGACAGGCCGGAAATCGCTTTTTCGATCTGCTGAAGCACATACTCCGCCTTTTCCGGAGAATCGTGCTCGGCGATGTAGTCGTAGATTTTTCCGAGATCGCGCTCGGCGTCCTCCGTCAAGGAGACGATGTATCCGGTTTCACACATCTAAGAAGCCCGCTTCCGGCGGATGAGATCGCCGAATGCGACGGAAGTTTCTTTTACTCTGCCCTCTTCGATCTGTTTTTCGCCCAGCGCCAGAATTTTCAGCAGGGTCATTGTCTCCTGCGTCTGCTCGTAGCTGCGGATGTCTTGCAAAACGGTTTTCGCCTCGCCATTTTGCGTGATGACCAGCACGCCTTCATCCTCGGCGAGGCGGTGTGGAATTTCTGCGGCGTTGGATTTGAGATAACTGATCGGTTTGACCTGGTCGGATAAATGCATACTCCCGCACTTCCCTTGTTCGGACTGAATATAGTCTTTAAGGGGCCACCGTCAAGCGCGGATTGCGGCGGTTGATCCGTCGTTGCGGCTTTGTCGTCCAGCTCGCCAAACACGACAAATAATCTACGTATCTGTATGGTTGTTCCCTTTTTCTTTCGGTGCTACCATGAACAATAGGATATTTATTTGCTTGGATGTGATATAAAGTCTATATCCTTTCGCCCCCCTTCTCTCCTTCGCAGCCAATTTTGCAGACGGGGTTCCTTTCGGATTTTCCTTCGAGAAAGGAGGGTGTCATGTGTCATGACGATCGACAAGAGCACGCTGAAGAGTTTCTATGAAAAATTGAGAGTGTGCGGTTTGACGTTCGTCCTCGAGGACGGGGGAGTCCTCTCGAACGGGCCGGAGCGATACAGGCTGACGTTTCGCGCGGGGCTCTCGCAGGCGGACTTCCTGGCGGCCCCCCGGGCGTTTTCGAAGGCCGTGAGCATCGGGATGATCGAGCACGTCGGCCGCGAGAACCTGAGGACGTTTTTCGAGACGGTACGCGGCCTGCTGCGGGAGGGCGGCATCTTCCTCGCGCACATGATCTCCGGTCCGAACGAGCACATCTTCCCCGGCGGCCACATCCCCGGTATCAAGGAGATCGTCGCGCACGCCTGCGAGAGCGGCTTCATGCTCGTCGACGCCGAGAGCCTTCGGAGGCACTACGCGAAGACTCTCGCCAGCAGTGCGAAGAATTTCGAGGATGAGCTGGACGAGATCCGAAAGACGAAGGATGAGCGCTTCATCCGCATGTGGCGGCTGTATCTGGGCGCGGGCGCGGCGTCGTTCGGCGCGGGCAACATCGACATTCACCAGGTCGTCCTGACCAAGGGCCTCTGCGACGAGATCCCCTGGACGCGGGCGTATCTGTATCGTTAGAAGCCTGAAGTTCGCCCGTTCAGGGCCTCGCCAGAAACGCCTCGACTTCGTCCGCGCGGGGCATCGACTCCGCAGCGCCGCGGCGTGTCGCCACGATGGCGGCGCAGGCGCAGGCGTAGCGCAGGAGCCCGGCGACGAAGGGCGGGTCGATCTTTTGCATGGGGTCGTCGCCCAGCGAGGCGAGCTTGGCGATCGTCCCCGCCAGAAAGGCGTCGCCGCAGCCCGTCGTCTCGGCGATCTCGACCGCGAAGGCCTCCGAGCGGATCGTCTCGTCCCGCCAGATCGCGCGGGCGCCGCGCGGTCCCTCTGTGAGGATCAGCAGTCCGCCGGGATTATGTGGGAGCGCCGCCAGCCCCGCCTCGACGTCGCGTGTGCCGGTGATCCAGGCGAGGTCGTCGTCGCTCAGCTTGAGCACGTCCGCCTGCGGCATCAGGCGCGCCAGCCGTTCCCGGTAGGCCGGCCGGGTGTCGACGTAGAGCGGCCGCACGTTGGGGTCGAGGATCGCCGTGGCGCCCGCCGCACGCAGGGTTTCGAAGGTCGAGGCGTACGTCTCTCCCGCGGGGCTGTCCGCGAGGATGAAGGATCCGGTCGCGAAGATCGAGATCTCCTCCGCGCGGAGCGGCGGCAGTTCGTCGGTCCGCAGCGACCGCTCGGCGGGGTCCTCGCGATAGAAGCGGAACTCGGGTTTGCCGTCCGCGTCGATCGCCGCCATCGCGAGCGTGGTGTTCATCCCCTCGCCCACGAGCGTGTACGACGGGTCGATCCTCTCGTCCAGAAGAAGCTGCCGCAGGGCCTCGCCAAACTCGTCCGTGCCGAGTTTGGCGAGGAAACCCACGGGTAGCCCCAGGCGGGAGGCGCCGACCGCGACGTTGAAGGGCGCGCCGCCAGGGCGCTTTTCGAAGAGCGCCGAGCCCGCGAGCCCGGCCCCCGGCGTGGTCGACAGGAAGTCGTACAGAATTTCCCCCGCGCAGAGAATGATTTTCCTCGTTCCGTTCACGTCAGCCCCACCTCGCGAGCCGCGGCGCGTCGTCGTGGATCTTCGGCCCGAAGAACGAGAAGAGCGTCAGCTCGCCGGTCCCGTCGTTTTTCACGACCACGCCGTCTCCCGCGCGCTCCGCGGTCACCAGGATCTCGTCGAGGGTGTGGTTTTTCCCCTCCACGCGCAGGCCGCCGAAGGTTCCGCGCCCCTCCCAGGCCAGGATGTTGTAGGCGCCGGGCTCGCGCAGTTCATACGCTCCCCCCGGTTTGACGACCAGTTTTTTCCCGCTGTATTTGTCGGTGTTGTAGAAGATCCACCAGGCGGCTCCGCCCGCTCCCTCCGATCCTTCGACGGGAACCGGCGGTGTGTGGTGGTTTTCGTAGAAGAAGGGGTCGCCGTTCGCCTCCCAGTCGAGCTGGTCGATCAGGGCCGCGTAGCCCCTGGCCGCCAGTTCCCCGGGCGGGACGTCGCGCGTGAGCGCCCGGCGGTCGAGCATGCGGTGGGCGAGGCGTCCCTGGAACATCGCGGAGACGTCCGAATCCTCCTGCAGTTCGATCGTGAGGGCGCTGCCCGGCGCGTGGAGGATCCCCGCCGGTAGGTGGAAGCCGTCGTCGGGGACGTTTAGATACGCGCGCGAGAACGCGAGCAACCGGTCGCTCCGCTCCCAGTCCTCCAGGCAGCGCAAGATCAGGTCCCTCCTGTTCTCGCGCACGATATAGGGGTGGAGGCCGAAAAACGTCTCCGGGTGCGGGCCCATGGGGACCCCGGCGGGGAAGTAGTACGATTCCTCCTTGGATTTTTTGCCCAGCTTGTCCGCGTCGCGCTGCATCTGGTGAAGGTGGAAGGGGAGCCGGTCTCCGTTGTCGAAAATTTTCGGGAGGCGGCCCAGTCCCTCGTGGATCCGCGCGTACGCCGCGCCCATGATCGCCCCGGGGCAGGCCGCCACGGCGTCCTTCAGGGTCACCGGCGCGTCGGTCGCGAGGAAGCTCAGCCCTTCGCCGGGCGTGAAGATCGGGTTTTCCGCAGGCGTCGTCGAGGCGAGCCATCGTTCGGTGATGTAGCCTCGCTCGCCCGCGTCGTACGCCGCGTCGGGGAGGCCCAGCCGTCTGCCTGGCGGAAGAAAGACGCGCGACACCCACGCGGGTCTCAGCCGCAGCAGTCCGCCGTGCCGCGCAATCTCGTGCATGACGACGTGTTCGAGGTCTATCATCGCAACCGCCTCCTTATGGCGTCCGGTTCGTACATCGTCATTCTCCCTCCGGCCCGCTCCCCTCGCCGTGGGCCAGTTTGCCGTCGATCCTGGCCCCGATGTACTGCTGCACGCGTTCTTTCGGAATGTCCAGGGCGACGGCGAGTTCGTCGAAGAGCATGTCCTCCGCCCGCTTCATGGCCGCCGCCTCCATCGAGCCAATGTGGCGGTCGTGTTTTGCCAGGGATTGTTTTTTCTCGTAGATGGACATCACGAGCTTGATCAGGTTTGCGCAATCCCGCGTCCTGATGATCGACTCGTAATACTGAGCGGCTTGCTTGCCCTCCTGAAAGGGGCGCGCCGCGACGCTCATTTCCGCTACGTTCATCTGCGGTATCCCCTCGATCAGTTTCTCGGCCTCGGCTCTCGTGATGACGGGTCGCATCAGGGCGTCGGCGTTGTCGACGGGATTGTAGATCACGCAGTTCTGATGCATGGGTTTCAGGACGTAGTAGAGCCTGTTCTCGTTCCCGCCGCGGAAATCGAGCGCGGCGATGTCGGAGACCCTGCAGACCGACTGGCTGCCCTCATAGACGATCATATCCCCGATTTTGTACATCCTTCGAATACCACCTGTTCGTCGAAATAAAAATGCAGCTCTGACGACTGGACTTACGCTCGTCAGAACTGCACGCCGTGTATATATTTTAGCAGATTTCGAGACTCGATGTAAGCGAGGAAATTTTTACAGGGCGATCCTCCCGTTCCGGTAAACCGGCACGACCCCAGTCGCGTCGATCGTCAGGCAGTAGTCGAGGTCTGCCTCGAAGCCGCGGGCGCGGAGGCGGTTTAGGTGCAGGCTCTCCGCGAGGAGGTCCTGCAAGCCGACGCCCCGCTCCCGGCCCATGCTGTAGAAGTCGCGGGCGAAGCGTCCGGCGTCGTCAAGGCGCGCGTCGCTCTTCGCGCAGAGCCGATCCAGAAAAATCCCGGCGCAGAGCGCGTCGTCGGCCGAGAATTTTCCGTCTGTCCCGGAGCAGACGACGACGATATCCCTGCCCCCCGAGAGAATTTTTTCGGCGACGGCCCCGAGGTTGCGCATGCAGAGGATGAAGACCTCCTTGGCCCCTCTCGCGTTTTCGATGGCGCGGGTGCCGTTGGTGGTCGTGAGGGCGACCTGTCTTCCGCCGACGAGTTCCCGCGTGTATTCGAAGGGCGAGTTGCCGCAGTCGAAGCCCTCGATCTTGAGCGCGTTCCGCTCGCCGCCGAGGACCACGCGCTCCCGTTCGCCGGCCGCGAAGGCCCGCGCCTCTTCGATCGCCCCGAACGGCACGACCGCGGAGGCCCCGTTCTCCAGCGCCGTCGCGATCACGCTGGTCGCGCGCAGCACGTCGACGACGACGGCGTTCTTTCCCCGCACGATCTCGGGCGTGCAGTCCCCTCCAGTAAAGAGAAGTTCGATGTTCATGATGATGCCTCCGGAACCGACCTCACCCCCCGCCCCCCTCTCCGATGCGGAGAGGGGGAGAAGGCAAGAGCTAAGAATCGATTCTTTGTTTTTGCCCTGCTCCCCTCCCTCTCCGCATCGGAGAGGGAGGGGCCGGGGGTGGTGAGGTTTTCTACAGTTCGATCGTGATCGTCGTCCCCCTGCCCGGCTCCGACTGGATGTCGTAGGTGCCGCCCAGCAGTTCTACGCGCTGTTTCATGCCTGCGAGGCCTCGTTTCCCCATCAACGGCAGCCGCGGCAGCACGGTCCTGTCCACGTGAAAACCGCTGCCGTTGTCGCGGATGAACAGGCGCACGCCGTCGGGGCTCCTGTGGGAGACCGCGACCTCGATCTCCGTCGCCTTGCCGTGGCGGACGGCGTTCGAGACTGCCTCGTGAAAGATGCGGTAGAGTGCCAGCGTCGTCTCCTGGTTCAGCTCCATCAGATGGTCGACGTGCATGTCGATCTTCACGTTGTACAGGCGTTCGAAGCGGCTCGCCGCCTCCTCCATGCAGGACGCGATGCCGAGCGAGACCCACGGCGGCACGAGCGAGTCGCAGATGTCCCGCAACTCCTCGACGGCGTCCTGCGCCACGCTCTCGACGGTGGCGAGCTGCGAGCGGGTCTCGTCGCCCATGTCGCGCGCCTCGATGCTCGCGATCTGGATGCGCTGTATCAGCGCGGCCACGACCTGGATCGGGCCGTCGTGGATGTCCTGCGCGATGCGCTTGCGCTCGTCCTCCTGCGCCTTCAGGATGTCGTTCATGTAACGCTTCTCGAGATCCTCCTTCTCGATGGTGCGCCTCGCGAGGTCGACGATGGCGTTTTTGAGCGAGGTGATCTCCTCCACCTGAAAGCCGAGGAACTTGCGCGGCGGATCGGCCGGGGGCATCTCCCGCCCCCACTTGAGCGTGTTGACCTGCGCCGCCAGGCCCTGCAGCGGAATAATCAGGTACGTCCGCAGTAGGAAGAGCGCCACCAGCGCCGCCAGCATGCTGAGCATGCCCTGCGCGGCGAGCTTCATCATGTCGAAGCCGTTTCTGCCGACCCAGCTGTAGAGCGTGACGGCCGCCACGGCGTAGACGTCGGGGTTGCCGGTGGGCGTGATGTGCGCAACGTAGGTGAGCGTCTTGCCGCCGACGATGATGTCGCTGATGACGTTGCCGCCGCGCGCCAGTCTGCCCTCGATGGAGAACAGCGGCGCCCGTTCGAAGATGCTCGCCAGCACGGCCGCGTTCTGCGAGTGGGCGATCAGGTTTCCATTGCCGTCGACGAAGGCGACGAGGCCGGGGATGAATTTTTCCTTCATGGTCCGCATCCCCGCTTTTTTACGCTGAAACTGGTTCACACCCTCCTCGATGGAGATCGCCATGTCGTATCCGGGGTCGGCCAGAAGCGAGAGGAAGGTGCGGATCCGCTCCTCGCTGCTGTCGTTGTAGCGTTCGGCGGCGTACTCCGCGAGGTTGCGCACGTAGCGCCCCGAGAGGTTCGTTATCGTCTTGCGCTGCGAGAACATCGTCGTCATCGACTGTACGAACATGATGACGACGGGTAGCAGGATGCAGATGAAGAGAATCGCGAGGAGCTTGCGTCGAATCACTGCGCGTTCGCCTCGTCGAGCGACGTCTCCTCGAGCAGTTCGTCGACCGTGATGATTCCGTATTTGAGCGCGACCAGCAGGGCTTCCCCCTTGCTGCGGCACCCGAACTTGGCGTAGACGGACGTGAGATGCGCCTGTACCGTTCGCTCGGTGATGCAGAGTTTGGCGGCGATCTCCTTGATGGAGAAGCCGCGCGACGTGATCAGCAGAACCTCGCGCTCGCGCGCGGAGAGCGCCTCGGGCACCGACTCCTTGTCGCTCAGGATGCCGGCCACACGCGAGTCGAGATAAAATCCGCCGTTCATGACCTGGCTCACGGCGACCTCCAGCTCGCGGATGGCGGTCGTCTTGAGCACGAAGCCCATCGCGCCGGCCATCAGCGAGGCCATCACGTACGGCTGCGCGTTGAAACTGGTCAGCATGATCGCGCGCGTCGGCAGGCCGGAATCCTTGATCCGCTGCGCGACGGCGATGCCGGTCTCGCCGGGCATCTGGATGTCGAGCAGCGCGATATCCGGTTTCCTCTCCAGGATCACGCGCCATGCCTCCACGCCGTCCTCGACCTCCGCCGTCAGCGTGAAATTCTCATTTTTTTTGATCCACTCCGCAAGGCCGGATCGTGTGAGCGGATGGTCGTCCGCGATAAGAATGCTCGTTGCCATGGGCAGCCTCCTGCAGAAAATAGTCGTCATTGTCGTTGCTTTTATCGTATATCCAATTTATCATACAGCAGGCGAAAAACAACAGAATTGTACATATATACAATGGCCTTCATGAAGATAGCCGCGATGGACCGGGCGGGTTGTCGTTGTAGGATACGGGACAGAGAGCGGGACCCGGGCTTCGGCGGTGAAACGAAGTATCGTCGCCCGGGTGCCTGCGTCAAAAGGCCGATTTATCGTCAGGGGCCTGAATGGCAAAGATGTTGCAGGAAATAAAAGGCCGATCGCGTTTCGATCGGCGTTTTCACAAAATCAAGCTTTCTCCGAGGGAGTGAAGTCCTTGGCCAAGTCCCGAACTGAGACGAAGACCCGCACAAGAGCCCTGCTGACGGCAGGGCTTATGTTCGTTATGACCTTCGTATCGCGGACGGCGAATGCGGAGATCGTCGCGTCGCCCGACATGGTCGCCTCCGGCGACGTCCTCTCCATCGAACGGTGCGTCGAGATCGCACTGCAGAATCACCCCAGCCTCGCGGAGGCGCGCAGCAGCATCGAGTCGCAGGCGGCCCGCGTTGGGCAGGCCGCGGCGGGCGGCCGGCCGCAGGTGAGCGTCAGCCCGTCGTACTCGTACTCGCGGAACGAGAACAGCGGCCAGGGCGGACAGTACAACACCGACCTCTCGTTGCGGCAGGAGATCTACGACTGGGGCCGCCGCGACCTCTCGATCAAGGGCGCGAAACAGGAGCGCGACGCGCGCGTGAAAGATGAAGCGGACACAGTCGAGACGGTGATCCGCGACGTCATGGGCGCCTACTTCTCGCTCAACCAGACCAACCGGACGGTCCTTATCGCGGCCGAGCGTACGAGAAACTACGAGCAGCGATTGCGGTGGGCGCAGGATTTCTATCGGATCGGAACGAAGCCGAAGATCGAGGTCACGAAGGCGCAGACCGACCTCTCGAACGCGAAGCTCGACCTCGTGAGCGCGCAGGGCGCGCGCAGCAAGGCGATCTCGACGCTGGCCTCGGCGATGGGCATTCCCTCGATCACACCGGACAGCGTGAGCGATGTGCTTGCGTTCGCGCAGTACACGGTCGCAGTCGAGGATGCCGTGACGACGGCGATGGCGAACCGCCCCGACCTGCAGGCGCAAGACGTGCGCGTCGAGGGCGCGAAGTCGAGCCTCGCCCTGGCGAGAAAGGGCCTCGCTCCGACGGTCTCCGGCAGCGGCGGATACTCGCTCTACGGCGAGAGCGATCCGACCGAGGAGCAGAACTGGCGCGTGTCGGTGGGGATCGACTTCCCCGTCTTCGACGGGGGCCTGACGCGCGAGCAGGTCAAGCAGGCCGAGGCCGACCTGGCGGGCACCGAGGCGCGCCGCGAGACGTTGCGTCAGAATATTATCCTGCAGGTGCGCACGGCACACGCCTCCCTGACGGAGGCCACGGAGGCGGTCGCCGCCGCCTGGGAGGTCGAGCGCCAGGCGAAGGAGACGCTGGACCTGGCGCAGGGACGCTATAAGGCGGGTGTCGGAGGGTCGCTGGAGATATCCGACGCGGTCGAGGCGTATGCGAAGGCGCAGATGAGCGTGGTAAACGCGCTGTATAATCACAAGGCGGCGGAGCTGGAGTTGAAACGGACGATGGGGGTTGTGGCGGATGAATTTGGTCAAAAGGATTAAATCGAAGGTCAAGGGACTGGCCGTCCTCCTGCTGGTCGTCGGCGCGGTCGTCGGGGGCCTCTGGCACTACGTCCAGTCGACCAAGGAGCCCCCTCTCAAATTCCTCACCTCCAAGGCCGAGCGGGGCGACCTGCGCTCCGTGATCATCGCGACGGGCACGGTGCAGCCGGTGTCGATGGTCAACGTCGGCACGCAAATATCCGGCACGATCGAGCGGCTTTATTTCGACTACAACAGCAGGGTGAAGAAGGGGCAGCTGATCGCGCAGATCGACCCCGCGACGCAGGAGGCGCAGGTAAAGCAGTCCGCGGCGGCGCTGGCAGCGCTCGAGGCCGACGTACTCGACGCGAAGGCGACCCTCGTGCTCGCGGGGCAGGACGTGAAACGCTCGCGCGAACTCTTCGAGAGCGACCTGATCGCGCGCTCGGACCTCGACGCCGCGGAGGCGACCTTCGCCTCCGCGAAGGCGCGGCTCTCCGCCGCGAACGCGAAGATCGTGCAGCAGCAGGCGAGCCTCGAACAGGCGCGCCTCCAGCTCAGCTATACGCACATCTACTCGCCGGTCGACGGCGTCGTCGTCACCAAGAGCGTGGAGGAGGGGCAGACGGTCGCCGCCAGCTACAACACGCCGACGATCGCCGAGATTGCCGAGGACCTCTCGCGCATGCAGGTGGAGGTGAAGGTCGACGAGGCGGACATCGGCAACGTCCACGAGGGACAGCGCGCGGAGTTCAATGTCGACGCCTTCCCCGAGCGGCGCTTCGCCGGCGAGGTCGAGCAGATCCGTCTCTCGGCGACCACGGAGAACAACGTCACCTCCTACGTCGCCATCGTGAAGTTCGAGAACGAACAGCGCGAGGGCAAGAACCTCATCCCCGGCATGACGGCCAACGTGACGCTGATCGTGGCCGAGAAGAAGGACGTCGTGATGGTGCCGAACGCGGCGCTTCGCTTCCGCCCGCTCGACCCGGCGACCGCCTCCGCGACCGCCCAGAACGGCGGCATGGGCAGGCCGCGGAGCAACGGCAACGGGGAGCGCGCGAGCGGCCCTCGCAAGCCGACCGTCTATCGGCTGGAGAAGGGCAAGCCGGTGAAGATGGAGGTCGAGCGTGGCATCACGGACGGGACGAACACGGAGATTGCCTCCGGCATCAAGGAGGGCGCGGAGGTCGTCACCGGCATCGAAGTGCCGAAGGATAACTGATGGACCGGATATGCCGCTGATCGAACTGCACGACATCAAAAAGAGCTATTGGATGGGAAAGAACGAGCTGGAGGTGCTGCACGGCATCTCCATGCAGGTGGAGCGCGGCGAGTTCATCGCCATGATGGGTCCCTCCGGCTCCGGCAAGTCGACGACGATGAACATCCTGGGCTGCCTCGATACGCCGACGTCCGGCCGCTATCTGCTGGACGGGCGAGAGGTGGCGGAGCTCGATCGCGACGAGCTGGCGACGATCCGCAACAGCATGATCGGCTTCGTCTTCCAGGGGTTCAACCTCCTGCAGCGCACGACGGCGCTTGCCAACGTCGAGATGCCGATGCTCTACTCCGGCACCGGCGCCAAGGATCGGCACCGGCGCGCGCGGGAGGCGCTCGAGCGGATGGGGCTCGGCGACCGCATGGACCACGATCCCTCGCAGCTCTCCGGTGGCCAGCAGCAGCGCGTGGCGATCGCGCGCGGCATCGTGAACCGCGCGCCGATCCTGATGGCCGACGAGCCGACCGGCAACCTCGACTCCAAGACCAGCGACGAAATTATGCATCTCTTTCAGGAACTCAACGAGCAGGAGGGCATCACGATCGTGCTCGTCACGCACGAGGCCGACGTCGCGGCCTACGCCAAGCGCATCCTGCACTTCCTCGACGGCGAGATCACCAGCGACGAGACGAACCGTAAGCGAAGGGGGCAGGCGGCGTGATCTCCTTTTTCGAAATTCTGCGCGTTTCGGTTCGCGCGCTGCGGACCAACAAGACGCGATCGTTCCTCACGACGCTCGGCATCATCATCGGCGTCGCCGCGGTCATCGCGGCCTTCGCCGTCGGCAAGGGCGCGAACAAAGTGATCGAGGATCAGATCTCGGCGCTGGGCAGCAACTTCATGTTCGTCTTTCCCGAGCGTCCCACCTCGCTCGCCGGCGTCTCGACGCCGCGCTACCTGACCGACGCGGACGCCGAGGCGATCGAGCGCGAGTGCTCGGGCGCGGAGGCGGTTGCGCCCGTCGTCGAGACGACGGCGCAGATGATCTACGGAAACTCGAACGTCAGCACGACGATCGAGGGCAGCACGCCGAGCTACTCGATCGTCCGCGAGTGGCGGATCGCCCAGGGGCGCGATTTGATCCAGTCGGATGTCCGCGGCGCCGCCAAGGTCTGTGTGCTGGGCAAGACGGTGGTCGACAATCTCTTTGACGGGGAGGACCCCCTCGGCAAGACCATCCGCATCCGCACGGTGCCCTTCACGGTGGTCGGCGTTTTCGTCTCGAAGGGGCAGTCCATGGGCGGGTGGGACCAGGACGACTTCGTGCTCGTCCCCATCACGACCGCACAGCGCCGCCTGACGCGCAACGCCAACACGGGGCGCGTCAACAGCATCATGGTGAAGGGCGTCTCGATGAAGGCGCTCGACTACCTCGCGCTCCAGATCACCGACCTACTGCGCGAGCGCCACCGCATCCGCCCCGGCAACCCGGACGACTTCCGCGTCTGGAACATCAGCCAGATCCTCGAGACGCGGCGCAAGGCGACGCAGACGATGTCGATCCTGCTCGGCTCGATCGCCGTCATCTCGCTCGTCGTCGGCGGCATCGGCATTATGAACATCATGCTCGTCTCCGTCACCGAGCGGACGCGGGAGATCGGTATCCGCATGGCCGTAGGGGCGAAGGCGGGCGACATTCGCCTGCAATTTCTGATCGAGGCCACGACCCTCTCCCTGCTGGGAGGGGCGATCGGCGTCGGCGTCGGCATCGCGGCGGCGCACGGCCTCGCGAAGGTGATGCAGAGCCCGCCGATCTTCGGCGCGAGCTCGATCCTGCTGGCCTTCTTCTTCTCGGCCATGGTCGGCATCGGCTTCGGCTTCTACCCCGCCTGGCGGGCCTCGCTGCTCAATCCGATCGACGCGCTGAAGTACGAATGAGCGAATGGCGAGATAAAAACGAGCCGGCCGTCAATTGCAGACGGCCGGCCTGTTTTTGTTTTGGCGTGGGCTCAATAGGTCAGGAAAAGCACGACAATCCCGACCACGGCGAAGACGACTCCGACGATCTTCGCGCGCTTGACCGCGGCCTCGGCGCTCTCTCCCTCTTTGGGCTTGAAGGACTTGTGAACGTTGTTCGCGCTGATGCCGAAGATAAAGAACAGCCCCAGACCAATGAAGACGATACCAGCCAGCAAAAAAAGCACGCAGAGCTCCCCCTTTTTTTTCAGTTCTTATAATGGGTGATTTTAGCATAATAAAAGGATATATTTCTAAAAGAAATAAAAATGCTTAAATTGATATTAGGGCTCGCTGTCCCCGGTCGCCTTGTTTTTCGATTTTTTTGATTATCGGCGCTGGGTTATTTGAGTACCACGCAGTGGCCTGAAGAATGGTACCGCAATAACTTAAAAGTGTTGACGACTCGTGGAATACTGGCAAATGTAAAATAATGTCCGGCGATTTGTAAAATAGAACCGTGATCAATGGAAAAGAGTCAATCCACTCTAATTTTCACCCAAACATTTCTCCATATACGATTTCAGGATCTGAGCCTGATTGTGCTCCCGGTCCTTGGCGCCGTAGATCAGGGTTATCTTTTCCTGCCCCTCGAGGGACTCGGAAAATTTTTCCAGCGCCTCGGGGTTGTTTTTCAGCTCTTCCTCATAACGCCGGCGAAATTCCTCCCATTCGGCAGGCCCATGATGGAACCACTGGCGCAACACCGTGCTGGGGGCAACGTCTTTGTACCACAGGTCTATTTTCGCTTTCTCCTTGGCAATACCTCGTGGCCACAGGCGGTCTACCAGAACGCGAAACCCATCGTCCTCCGACCATGGATCGTAAACTCGCTTCGTCGCTATCAGCCGCATATTTTACCCTCCTCGCAAGAAAAAGATGCCCGGCTTCACCTGTGCCCCGCGTCCAGTCGTTCCTTTGCCAAGTCCGTTCCATCACGTTGCCCCGGCTATCGACATTTGCGTCAGCGTCTTCATCGTATCCGACCTTCGAATTCATAGCGATCGCCGCGGAGCACGGTTATTGTATCGCGAATGCCGCCGAATCGGCAATTCGATCGCCAGCGATTTGACGCCCGGTGTAAACGCGAAATCGTATTCGCCAGCAGGGCGAGCGGGAGCAGGATTGCGGTATGAAGCCTACGGCAGGTGGAGAAAAGACCGGAGGCGGTGGAGCAGGGGAAAAAGAAGCGGGTCGACTGACAAGACTTTTTCTTGTTGGTCGACCCGCTTCTTTGACTTTCGATCACGGAGTACATATTGAGTACGAATTTTTTGTTTTGTCTATCTTGGATCTCGTAAACCCTTGCTGTTACTGGAGCCGGTGTGCGGACTCGAACCGCAGACCTGCGCATTACGAGTGCGCTGCTCTACCAACTGAGCTACACCGGCCTAGGTCCATGACAAGGCAAAATTATAGCAGGCTGCGGAAGATCGTCAATAGCGAATTGTTAAAAATCACTTCACCTGCATCAGGATCGGGTCGTTCTCGACAAGCGGACCGCCGTTGTGGCCTCTGAGTTTAACCGCGTCTGCCCGCCGCAAAAGTTCGGCGTATATCTTGCTGGCGCTGCTGTTGCCGTGGATGCCGCTACCGCCTAGGTAGCCGATATATACACCGCCACCCGTATCCGTCTGGATCGTGACCGAGCCGAAGGCGTGTATTTCGTCGAACAGCGATTTCCCGGCATACTTCTCCAGGCTGGCGACCAAGTCGCTGCTCGCACCCGCTCCTGCGTTGGCGGGCAAATATTTGTGAGTATCTGCATAGCAGGCGATGTAGGCCGATTTGAGTGCCTTGATGCCGTTGATCAGTCTCGTCGCGTCCGCGCTCTCCTGCGTGCCGCCCAGGCCCATGACGAGCAGCCCTGCCAGAATGGCGATGATAATGATGACGATCAGCACCTCGACAAGCGAAAATCCCTCTCTCCTCCTGTTTTCCAGCATTTCTCAACAGCACCTTCCAAGGATAAAATCGGGAAATCATAAATTATATTATATGTATTTGAAGCTCGGGAACAATGAGCCCAAAGACTCATGTTTCAAAATAGGATGGTCTCGACCACTAAAACGTCCAGCTCAGATTCGTGTAGATCGTCCTGCCCTGCAGCGGATACCACGCCATGCGCGAGGGGCCGCTGGAGGAGGCGAGGCCGATGTTCGGGCCCTCGTCGAAGAGATCGTCGATGCCGAAGGTGAGCTTTGCGCCGCCCGGAAAATTGTAGCCGAGGCCGAGGTTTGCGAGGAGCAGATCGTCGATCTTGACGTTGCCCGCCAGATCGTAGTAATTCTCGCCTGTATATTGCAACTCGACAAAAGCGGACAGGCGTTCGTTCCAGTTGCGCGACAGGCGCAGCAGGCCCTCCCATTCGGGGCGGTTGGGCAGGGGGGCGTCGGTGCGATAGCTGCCCGGCGTGCGGTCCTCTGCCTTCATCCATGTACCGCTGCCGAAGATCTGCCAGCCGTTCTCCCAGTCGAAGGAGAACTCCAGCTCCACGCCCTGCACGTGTGCCTTGCCGACATTTTGGTAGACGCCGTAACGGGGGCTGGACATCACGAACTCGATCAGGTCCTCGGAGTCGCGCTCGAAGTAGGTGAGCTGCGCGGAGGCGAGGCCGCGCCGCATCGCGCCGCTCCAGCCGAAGCCGAGGTCCCACTGCGTGCCGCTCTCCCATTTGAGGTCCTCGTTGGGGCGGATCATGGCGCCGTCGCCGTAGCGCTCGTAGAGGTTGGGTCCGCGCGCGTAGGTGCCGTAGCTGCCCTTGAAGCTCCAGCCGCCGTGCAGCGTCTTGTCCAGTGCGAGTTGCCACGTGAACCTCCCGTCATCGTCGTCCTGGTTCCAGCGGAGGCTGGGCACCAGCAGCAGCGTCCCGTCCTTCGTGAGCGCGACGCTGTCCTGCAGCGAGGCCTCGAACGTGCGGTTCGAGAGCTTCTCGCTGCCGCCGAGCGTGCTGACGATATCTCCGCGCGGCCTCAGCGTCTCGTCGTAGTAGCCGGCGTACAGCTCCAGAAAGTGATTCTCCCCCATCGCCCAGGAGGCGTCGGTCGCGATGTTGTAGCGGTCCGTCTTGTAGCGGTTGTGCTGCTCGCCGTAGCCGCCCGTGGTGTCGTTCGGGTCGTCGAAGGTGGAGTCCTGGCGGAGATATTCGACACGCCAGCCCCAGTCGACCTTTCGCGCCTCGTTCGCTCGGTAGCGGCGTGCGACGGAGAGCTCCCACTTCTCCGTATCGGTCCTCGCGCCCGTGGGCGAGGTGGGTTTGTCGGCGCCCGCCGCCGGTTGGGGAAGACCGCGCTCGTTTCGCACCCACGAGACGCGCGTTTGCCAGTCCTCGTCCCCCCATTTGAAGAGGAACTCCGCGTTGGAGTAGTCGTTGTTCTGGCGTCTCGCCCGGTAGTCGTCGTCGGGGTTGTAGGGGGTGCCGTTGTCGTTGTCGTACGTGAAGCCGCCGTTGCTCGCCTCGTAGTTCGCCCCGATGAAATAGGACCCCGATCCGAGCCGGTCGGTATGCGAAAGCACTGCACGCCAAAGGCCGTAGGAGCCCGCGCCGAGGCTCGCGTCGGTGGATTTTCCCTCCGGTTTCTTCGTCACGATGTTGATCACGCCGCCCATGCCCGAGGCGCCGAAGCGCGCGGGGATGTAGCCGCGATAGACCTCGATGCGCTCGACGTTCTCCACGGGGATCGCGGAGAGGTCGACGGCGGCCTCGCTGCCGAGGTTCATCAGTACCCCGTCGACGTAGACGGAGACTTGCGACGACGTGCTGCCGCGCACGGAGGCGACCGTGTAGCCTCCGCGTCCGCGCGCGCGGATCACGTGCAGGCCGGGGATGCGGTCGAGCATCTCGGGAAGGTTCTTCATCTCGCCCTCCATCTCCCCGGGGCGGACGACGGAGACGGCGCCGGGGGAGAGCTCCTGGGCTTCCGCGCTCGAATCCGGCTCGACGACCTCGGAGGCCGTCACGTTTTCACCGGGGAGGTCGACGGCGGCGAGGGCAATATTTGCTTCAGTGATGCAAAGGAAAAAAAAGAGAAGGGCAAAGAACGACCTCATCCCCCATCCCCCCTCTCCAATGCGGAGAGGGGGGCAATAAGGCAAAGAATCATCGTCGAGCAGTTTCCTCTGCCTTTCTCCCCCTCTCCGCATCGGAG
>JAVBQG010000032.1:0-52783 GCA_031549185.1 Synergistaceae bacterium
GCCAGCTGCGCCACTGCATCGTATGCCCAGTGGCTCGCGGGCACATCCATGAACGGGTTCGTCGCCGCAAACGCGGGAACTGCAAACGCCGCGATCATAACCACAGCTACTGCGATGAGAATCTTCTTCATTAAAGTACAACCCCCTTGGTCCTGTTTTATTTTGCGACCGGACGGTCTCCTGGGGGTCGAACGAAATGCTGCGGGAAGTTTCCACGTTTCCTTCTCCATCGATTTCGCTCTCCCTTTGGTTCGCCGCGCTGGTTCGCCTCTCGCTCCGCTCCCCCATAGTGACAGAGGTTGTGCGCCTCCTTTCTTCGCCCTCCGGGGTCTTCGCGGGGTTATGAGCCATCTATTGTTAGTTATAGCTAACTTTTTGCGCGATAAAAAATTAGCACGGCCAAACAACAAAAGTTATTATACAGACAGCGTCGCCTGTGTCAAGATCTTCATGGCACAGGCGACGCTGTCTGCTTTGCTTTTATGGACCACCCGCGGCTAAAATCCGATCTTCATCCCACGTTTTCCATACAGATAATCCGCCTTCAACTGCGCCACCAGCTTGTCGTCGATCTCTCCCGTCTGGGGTTCTCCGCGTTGCATCTGGTAGGTTTTGACGGCATAGATCGTGTCCCTGTCCGCCTGGCCGTTCGGCCGGGACAAATAGAGCCCTCTCTCGCGCAGGAGCTTCTGCGCCGTCCAGATCCTCACGGCGGCCCTGTCGGTTCGTATCACATCCGGCACGTCGGCGGCGAGCGCCTCGTCCGCGGCCACGGAGGCGATTTTTTCCCTGTCCTCCTCGACCCGCTTCTGGGCCACACGCATATCCTGTTCGAGATAATGGAAGTTGCCGGCGAGTTCGTTGTACTGCGTCGTGCGCTCGTTGTACAGGGCGATGCCGTTCCGCCCTTCGACGAGGTCGGCCATGATGTCGAGCGTCAGGCGTTCGCGCAGTGCCCATGCGAGCTCCGACGCGGTGAGATTGCCCTTTCCGCCGGCGGGCGGTTTTTTGTAGATCTCGGCGGTGGAGGCGGGCAGCGGATGGGGGGAGTCCCCTGATGTTTCGGTCTGGTTTGGAAGTGTCATTCCGTGCGGCGAGAGGAGTTCCGTCCAGAGAAAGGAGCCCAGCATCAGAACGATGACGACGACGCAGGCGGCGAGCGCCTTCCTGCTCATCCCCGAATTTGCGCCCCCGGACGCGCCGGCGCATGAGACGTCGCACCGGAGGAGAGGCCGACCTTGATCCCCATCCTCCGCCTGATGTAGTGATCTGTCAGGGCCTCCACCAGCTTTGCGTCCACCCTTCCCGTCCGTGCCTCTCCGCGCTGAATCTGCCACGTCTTGATCGCGTAGGCCGTATCCGGGTCCAGTCTGGCCGTGGGGCCGCCGAGGTAGATACCCTGTACGCGGAGAAGCTTCTGAACGCGCCAGATTCGGCTTCTCTCCGCGTTGCCCTTGAAATCCTCCGGCGTATCCTCGTCGAGGAACTTGCCCACGGCCTCGCGGATGATCGTCGCCTTCTCGCGCTCGACCTTCTCCACCGCCTGCTCCAAACCGGTCTTGTTGTAGGAGAGGTTGGCCAGCAATCTGCGATACGTTCGCTCGTGCGCTCTGTATATCAGCTCGTCCCTCCCCGCCTCGACGAGGTCCTTAACGGCATCCAGTTGCAACCGCAGGCTCAGAGCCCTGACGATCTCGGCGGAGGGGGAATTCCGCCTCTCCTCGGAGGCGGCCGCCGTCTGGCGCGCCACCTCGCGCGCCACCCGCACACCGTGCCAGTAGAACGAAACCGCGAGCAGGATGACGATGATTGCGAGGTAAGCTGCCAGTTTCTTCCAGATCATGGGCGTGGACCGAGCGCCTCAGCGCATGAGCGAGTATCGCTCCACGGGAGCAAATGCGTCGGTGAAGGCGGGGATCGCGGACGCGTACGGCCTGATCCACCGGTGCGAGAGAAGGGTCGCCATATGCTCGTCCTCCGGCGCGCGATCGGGCTTCGCGGCCGCGTCCTCCGGCAGCGCCACGATCATCACGTTTTGCAATACATACTCGCCGTTGGGGTATGTGGCGGGGAAGATCATGACCTTGGGGAATACCTGCGCGATGCTCGCGTAGATCCCCCCGAAGACGCCGCTCTGCGGGCCGGAGATCGAGCCGATCACGTTGACGACAAAGGCCCCGTCCGGTGCCAGCAACGCGCGCACCTTGCGCATGCACTCGACGCTCGTCAGATGGAAGGGAATGTTGTACGCCGAACCGAAGACATCCTCGAAGATCGCGTCGTACTTACGCTCGCCGAGCCGCGCCTCGCGGTTCAGAAACTGGCGCGCGTCCTCGTGGTAGATGCGCTGATTCGGCCGATCGACGAGGTCGAAGTGGTCGCGCGCGGCCTTCGTGATGCCGGGATCGAGCTCGACCACGTCGACCGCCACGTCGGGGCGCGTCGCGGCGAGGTGCTTCGGTACGCAGTAGCCTCCGCCGCCGAGCATGAGGACGTTCTTCGCGTCCGGTTTGTAGTGGAAGGCGAGGTCGTAGAACTTCGTGTACTCGCTGAAGAGCTCCGCCGGTTTGTCGATGAACATCAACGACTGCGCGCCGAGCGGATCGGTCTGCAGGATGCGGATCGGGCGCCCTGTACTGTAGGCGCTGGTGTCAATAATGCGGATGTGGTTGTACTGCGTGTCGATGTTGATCCCGGAAGGGGCCATCGGCATTGCGCCCGCCTCGCTCCAGACGGTGCAGCCGATCGCCAGCAGCGCCAGGGGCGCGAGCAGCTTGACGCCCGAGCGGTAGACGACCAGCGCCACCAGAGCCAGGACGGTCGCCACAAGGAAGAGGATCGTGCTCGACGAGAAGAACGAGATCAGGACGAACCCTCCCAGGAAGGTGCCGAGGATACTCCCGGCGGAGGAGAGCGCCGAGAAACGCCCTACCGTGGCCCCGGACGAGACGACGCTGTGCATCGCCAGGCGCACGATGAAGGGCGACACCATACCGAGCAGAACGCTGGGGATGAAGAAGAGCGAGAGCGCCGCAATCACCGAGCCGACGTAGACGTTGGGGATGCTCTTCGCGATCGCGTCGAGCAGTGGATTGGCGGCGATCGCCATCAGCGCCGTCGTCAGAGACGCGCCGCCGATGATCTGCGCCAGCAGCTTCGGGCGCGGGCTGCGGTCGGAGACGAGGCCGCCGAGCCAGTAGCCGAGCGTGAGGCTGGCCATCACGATGCCGATCAGCGAGGTCCAGACGACCAGCGAGGTCCCCATGTACGGCGCGACGACGCGCGAACCCGCCATCTCCAACACCATCACGCAGGTGCCGCAGCAGAACGACGCGGTCATGAGCGCCCCTCCGCCGATGCGGGTCTCCTCCTCCGGAGCCGCTGCCTCGATTTTTTTCTTCACAATCGGATCCTTACTCGGTTTCACGGTCTTTGCGGACATAGGCATACCCCCTGTTTTCTGAACAGGAATATCATAGGGGATAGGGTTGGGGTTGGCAATGAAATGTTACGAGAGGAACAAACGCGATTCCCGCAGAAATTTATATCAGACAGCTTTTTTCTGTACCTGGGCACCAAGGCGATAATGGACGATGCGCTCTTTCGCTTCCTCCGCCGAGAGATTTCCTTTTTTCACCTCTTCGAAAATACCTTTCGCATACTCGGAGGGATAGAGTCCTTCGAGCCGGGCATTGGCCTCTGCCTGTACGAACGCCTCTTCCACAGATAATACGCACCTCCATCAGTATGGTTTATTTTACCACGATCGATGGCGAAAAGCCTCGGCAACTCAGGCTTCACGCAGTTCAAGCCCTCAAGACATACTCCCCCAGCCGCGTATAGATCGGTCCCTTTGGGGTCAGTTCGCTTCGCATCAGGACGAGGCTCTCGCAGCACCAGGAGAAGGGCGGGATCTTGGCGGCGTTCGCCAGAGCTTCTTGCAGCCGTTGCGGGATCGTGCCTTCCGCGCGAGCCCGCGCGAAGGTCAGGTGCGCCTTGAATTTTTTCGGCTCCCTCTCGTAACCCGCGGCGACGGCGGCCTCCTCCGCGAGGGCGGCGAGGTTCGCGAGCTCGCCCCCACCTTTCGTCACCCCCACCCAGAGGACGCGGGGGCGGCTCAGATCCGGAAAAGCGCCCGCCCCGGCGATCTCGATTTCAAACGCGGGCGGCATTTCAAGGGAGCGCAGATCCCTGTCCATCGCAGTCGCCATCGACGCGGGCGCTTCGCCCAGAAAACGCAACGTCAGGTGAAACTGCTCGCGCCCCACCCACTTGAACTCACGAGGCGCCAGCACGCGCAAATCCGCCAGAAAGCGCTCCATCTCCGTCACGATCTTGGACGGCGGCACGACACAGACGAACGTTCTCACGACTTTTACTTTTCCCTCTGTCTCCATATGCAAGTCCCCCGGTACGCAGTTATAATGACGCAGTTTTGGCATATATCTGTTACATTATGCTCTATACATTAGTTTACATCACCTCGGGAGGTTTTTATATGAGAATGTTTTCACTGCTGGGCCTGTTGATCGCGGTCGTAATCGTCGGCTGGATGACTGCCATGTACCTCGGTTCGATGGGGGGCGCGGGCCCCACGAAAGTGGAGACCGTCTCGCCCGTCACGACGAGTTCGCCCGCCACGACGGAGGCGCCGCAGATTCGCAACGTGCCGATCGATAAGGCCAGGGAGCTGGTGAACCAGGACAAAGAGCGGCAGAAGAGAATGCAGGAGGCGATGAATCAGCAGTGAGGCACCTACGGAGAATCGGCCTCGGCTTTTGCGCCCTGGTCCTGTTCGCGGCTCTCTCGACGCCGGCCTTCGCGCTCTCGGCCGCGGCGGGTTTCAGCCTGATCAAAAAAATCCCGCCGGGCGAAGACCTCGTCTCGGCCGGAAAATTTCTGGGCGCGTACACATCCGAGAGCCTGCTCGACGCGAAGGCGGGCATCAAGGTGCGGCGATGGGGCAGCGAGGGAGATTCGTGGTTTTTCGACGCGCTGCACGACGGCAAAGAGGTAAAGGCAACGCGCGTCACCTGGACGACTAGATCCGTGGGCGAGCAGCAGAGCGTCTTCGCGCAGCTTACCACGGCGGGCAGGAAGGCGTTCGGCAGACGGGGCAAGTTTATCGGGTCGAACGAGATTCAGTGGACCGACTTCGAAGGGAGATGGCTGATCGTCGGGAAATATGGAAGCAGCGTCACGGACGGAACGACTCTCCTGTCCGCCATCAGGAGCAAGGCGTTCGACAGCGGCAAGTACGGTTTCTAAATAAATAAGGAGATGAACAACATGACTGACGCCAAAATCAAAAAACTCGTTTCTTTCCTCACACTGCTCCTTCTTGTGGGAGCGCTTGCGTTTGCTTCGACGCCCGCAATCGCCGATACGCAGCATGAAAAGCACATTCGGATGGCTACGAAACTGCTGCAGGATATGCAGAAGGAGGGCGACGCCTCCGCCATGGGCGACACGATCGCGTCCGGCAAGGGCGTGGCGATCTTCCCGAACCTGTTGCAGACGGCGCTCGGCGTGGCCGGAAGCATGCACGGCGAGGGCATCGTGCTGGTCCGCAACAAACGCGGCGGATGGAGCGGCCCGTCGTTCGTCTCTCTCGTGGGCGGCTCGCTCGGACTGCAGATCGGCATCCAGGAGGTCGGGCTCGTCCTGGTGATCACCAACGAGGACGGTCTGCAGGCCTTCACGGGCGGCAAGAGTTTCAAGCTCGGCGGCGACGTCAGCATCGCGGCGGGACCGCTGGGGCGCTCCACGGGTGCCGCGACCGACTCGAGGGCGGACGCGTCGATCTACAGCTACTCGATGTCGAAGGGACTCTTCGCCGGACTCTCCTTCAGCGGCTCGACGATCAACGTGAACGGCGACGCGAACAAAGCATACTGGGGCAAGAAGACCGAGGCGAAGACCGCTCTTTCGCGGCCCGCATCGGGCAACAAAATTACGCCTCTCGTCAGGGAGCTGAACAAACTGGCGAAGATGGCGAAGTAACGGACGACAGGCGGAGATGAACGAAGTTCTGGCCTACTACGGGGATATGACGGCACGCATTGCGCTTGCCTGCGTGCTGGGCGGAATTATCGGCTACGAGCGCGAGAGCATGAACCGCCCCGCCGGCTTCCGCACGCACATCCTCGTCTGCGTGGGCTCGGCGCTCGTGATGATGACGGGCGAGTTCATCAACCGCAACTTCGGCGGCACGACGGACCCAGCAAGACTCGGCGCGCAGGTCGTGAGCGGCATCGGCTTTCTCGGTGCCGGCACGATCCTGCGCGCCGGCTTCAATGTGAGAGGGCTGACCACGGCGGCGAGCCTGTGGGCCGTGTCGTGCGTGGGGCTCGCCTGCGGCATCGGTTTTTACATCGGCGCATGCCTCACGGCCGCCACGATCTGCGCGACCCTCATCTACTTCAAGAAATTCGAACAGAAGCTGTGGATACGCAACACGCAGAAGACCATCCTGGTGAGAACCGGGGATGTGAATTCGACCGTGTGCGGCATCAGCGAGGTCTTCGCCCGGTACGGCATCGAGACGAAGCACATCGATTTCCTCGGCAAGGCCGACGACGGCGAGCTCTCCGTCCAGTTCACCGTCAAAATGCCCAACTGTTCGGTCCCCGAGCTCTACGACGACATAAAGCGAACCGAACACGTGGCAGGCGTGCTGATCGAGTAGAAATTAGGCCTCCGCTAGATATTCTGAAGAAGGACGTGGATGAGGGCGAAAAGAATCCCCGCATAAGCGAAGAAGCGGTGAAAAGGCAGCAATTCCACCTTGTAGCGCTTGCGAACGGGACGCATGGAAACGCCCAGGACGAACGTGACGACGATACAGGCCAACGCGGCGAGACCGGCCGGAACGACGAACGCATACATCAGGACCACCCCTCCGAATCCGAATATCACCCATTGTAACAACCCAGCCGACTTTTGCCTGCCGCTTTTCACAGATTTGCGGCGCCGAGCGGCTCTTCGGATGGCATGCCGCGCTCTTCCCGACCGGACGCAGCGGCCTGCGCCGGATTGCCGTCGGCGCGTGGCGGCCCGCCGCCGAACGCCTGGACGAAGAGATGGATCGTTTTTTCGACTGGTTCAACGCTCCGTCCGAACTCGACCCCTTGATCAAGGCGGGGATCGCGCATCTATATTTTGTGACCATCCACCCGTTCGAGGACGGCAACGGGCGCATCGCGCGCGCCATCGCGGACTTGGCGCTCGCCCGCGCGGACGGCAGCGCCGAACGCTTTTACAGCATGTCCGCCTTTCTGGAAAAGGAGCGCAGGGCGTATTACGAGATTCTCGAGAGGACACAGAGGGGGTCGCTCGACATCACGCCCTGGCTGTTGTGGCCCCTCGGCTGCCTGGGCAGGGCGATCGCGGGAACCGATGAGACGCTCGCCCTTGTCCTGCGAAAGGCGCGCGTCTGGAGGCAAGCGGCACGCTATTCGTTGAACGAGCGCCAACGCCTCGTCGTCGCGCGGCTGCTCGACCGTTTCGTCGGCAAACTGACGAGCAGCAAATACGCCACGCTGGCGAAGTGCTCGCAAGACACGGCGCTGCGCGACATTCACGAATTGATCGCCTGGGGATTGCTGGAGCAGGAACCGGGCGGGGGGCGCAGCACGGGCTACAGGCTGCTCGACGCATAACGGCGTTACGCGATGTCGCCGTAATGGATTTGGAACAGGATTATTCCGGCGTCCGCCGCCTCAGCCAGTCGTCGATCAGCTGGCGCGAGATGCTGACGCTCGGGGGAATGTCGGGGAGTTCCTCGGGGGAGAACCAGCGGACGTCGTCGATCTCCTCGCCGTCCGGCATGGGCTCGCCGCTCTCCCACTCGGCACGGAAGCCGAACATAAGGGAGTTGGGGAAGGGCCAGGGCTGGCTGCCGAAATATTTTATATTTTTCACGCGCACGCCGGACTCCTCGTATACCTCGCGCGCGACGGTCTCCTCCAGTGACTCGCCCGGATCCACGAAGCCGGCGAGCACGCTGTAACGCCCCGCCGGAAAGTTTGCGTTGTGCCCCATCAGCAATTTCCCGTCCTTCTCGACGGCCACGATGATCGCGGGAGAGAGCGTCGGGAAGACGAGGTGCCCGCAGTCGGGACACTGCATCGCGCGCTCCTTCTCGCTCTCGCGCATGGGGACGCCACAGCGGCCGCAGAAGCGGTTCGATCGCCGCCAGTTCATCAGCTGGAAGGCGAGGCCCACCCGCACGAAGCCGTAGTACCCGACGATCGGCGGCAGGTCGCGCCGGCTGAGCGCGAGGTATCCCTCGGGCAGAGGCGCGCCAGGGGCGAGCTCGCCCCACTGGTCGCCCTCCGGGTTTCCTCGCTCGATCGCGCCGGAGGAGACCAGATTCTCTTTGAAGTTTTTCAACTCGTCGATGAGAGGCAGTCGCGGCGGGTCCTCCGCGATCATCACGACCCTGCCGTCCGGCCCCGCCTCGAAGAGAAAGAGGTTACTGGACACCGCGAAGTTCCTTTTTCAGGACCTTGCCCTGCTCGTCCTTCGGCAACCCAGGCACGATCTTGACCAGGCGCGGCACCTTGTAATTGGGAAGGCGACTGCGGCAGAAGGAGATCAACTCGCGCGGCTGCACCGTCGCGCCTTCTTTGAGGACGACAAAGACCTTCACCATCTCGCCCTTGATCCCGCGCGGCAGGCCGACGGCCGCCGCCTGCGCGATCGCGGGGTGTTGCAGCAGCACGTTCTCGACCTCGGTCGGATAGACGGGCATTCCGCCGACCAGAATCACGTCGACGGCGCGCGAGACGATCGTGATATAGCCATCCTCGGCGATGCGGACGACGTCCTGCGTGTCGAACCATCCGTCTTTGAAGCGCTCGGCCGACAGCTCGGGAGCTCTGTAATACCCCGCCGCCACCGCATCCCCTCGGATCCAGAGGCGCCCCTCCGCGTCGAACGGCAGGGCGTTGCCGTCCTGGTCGCACACCTCCGCCTCGAACGTGGAGAGGATGCGCCCGCATGTCCCCGCGCGCATGGCGTTTTTTCCAGGCGTCACGGCGAGGACGGACGACGCCTCGGTGAGCCCGTAGCCCTCCAGCACGTCGACGCCGAATATTTCCCTGGTACGCTCGGCGAGCGCGGGAGAGATCTTGCCGCCTCCCGCAAAAACCAGGCGCACCTTGGAGAGCGGCGTCGTGTCGCGCTCGCTGCCGATCAGCACGGAGAGCATCAGCGGTATGGCGGGCACGATGGTCACGTTTGCCGCGCGAATGGCGGCGAGCGTCGTCTTCGGCGGGACGAACGAGGGGACGACCACCTGGGGCATTCCGAATGCCAACGGTAGGGCGCCGCCGATGACGAAACCGAACGAGTGATAGTTCGGCAGCGCGTTCAAAATGACGTCGTCCTCGTCGATCGACGGGACGAGCTCCAAAATGGACGAGAGCAGCGCCACGATGTTGGCGTGCGTAATCGGGACCGCTTTGGCCGCGCCGCTGACACCCGCCGTATGGAAGAGTACGGCCATCTCCGAGTCCTCGTCCGGCCGGGCGTCCTTCCGCCCGGCAAAAAGAGGCAGCGCATCGCCGAGTTCGACGGACACGGCCGGAACGCCCGCGTCCAGAAGCACGCCCTCGAGCCCCTCGGTCTCCCCGCTCACGACCGCGCCAAAGGCGTCGACCTGTCTCAAATACTCCTGCAGGGAGGGGGATTTCAACTGCGGGTTGACGGGGACGACTGCGCCGCCCAAACGCCACACGGCGATACAGCACGCGAGGAAGATAGGGCTGTTCTGCAGGAAGAGGACAATCCGCTGCCCTTTGGAGAAACCGCTCTCCTTGAGGCTCTCCTCGCAGTCGATGATCATCTCCTCCACCGCGCCACGGGACCACCACGCACCGCGCCACCAGAGACACGGCTCCGTGGGTGCCTTGGCGAAACTCTGCATAATCAGCTCGTCCAACCTATGATTCACACTCATCGCCTCTTTAAAGGAAAAACTGATTTATCGTTAACCGGACCTGACCTCACCCTCCCCGGCCCTCCCTCTCCGATGCGGAGAGGGAGGGGGCAAGACGAAAATCGAGCCAAATCATTTCGCCCTTCTCCCCTCTCCGCATCGGAGAGGGGTCGGTGGTGAGGTCCGGTCTAATTCCCTCGAACTAGAGGGAGAGTCCCAGATAGGCGCCCCATGCCGCCGCAAAGGGCAGGAGGTTCTCGGGTATGTCGTAACGGGCGTGATACAAACCATACTCCATTCCGGTACCCAGGAACATCAGGCACGACGGAACGAGCTCCGAATAAAACGAAAAGTCCTCTCCCACGAGGAGAGGAGCCGGCAGAAGTTGCATCGCTTCGCTGCCGATCAGAGCGGTTCCTACTTTGAAGATATCCGAAACGAGTGCCTCGCTGTTGACGACCTGATCGTAGTTGAGCGTATACTCGACGGAGGCGGCAAGGTGGTGCAGGCGTGCCATCCCCTTGACGAGCTCTTCGATGCGGAATTGGAGAAAACGCTGCGCCTCCCTGTCCGCGCAGCGGACCGTGCCCCAGAGGTGCGTCTCCTCGGCGATGACGTTGTAGACGTCGCCCGCCTCGATGCGACCGAACGAAATGACGGCCGCCTTCTCCGGACTGACCTCGCGCGTGAGCATGCCCTGCAGCGCGATCTGAATCTGTGCGGCGAGGTACATGGGATCGGACGTCAGATGCGGCGTCGCACCGTGCCCTCCTTGCCCAGAGAGCCCTATGTGTATCTTGCTGGAGTAGGACGTGATGCCGCCCCGCTTCGTACAGATCATGCCGTACGGAAGCTGCGGCATCCAGTGGATGCAGAGCATCTTGTTGATGTTGAACTGGTCGAGCAGCCCGGCCTCGATCAGGAGGCGGGCACCACCCTTGCCCTCCTCCGCGGGCTGGAAGATAAAGACCACGGGGCGCTTGAGGCTGGCCCTGTGGTCCGCGAGAAGCGCCGCCGTTCCGAGAAGGCAGGCCATATGCGCGTCGTGCCCCTGTACGTGCGACACGCGGTGGTCGTACGAGCTGAATGGCAATCCTGTCTCTTCCTTCACCTCGACCGCGTCGATCTCCGCGCGAAACGCCATCGCGCCACCCGCCGTGTCGGCGCCGATACGGCCGATGATGCAGGTCGGCAGTCCGAAGCCTCTGATGACTTCGACGCCGGGCAAGGAGGAGAGAATTCCCTCGATCTTGCTCGCTGTCATGTGCTCTTCGAGCCCCAGCTCCGGAAACTGATGCAAACTTCTGCGCCAGTCCACCAGGTCGCTGGTCATACCCTCCGCTTCCGCGATCAGTTTTACGCCAAGTTCCGTAACGTCCTGCACCGGCGCCACCTAACCCTCAAGCCACCTGCGGAACGACTCGGGGCAACTCCAGAACTCCGGGCGCATGGCGGTCACGAGGGCACGGCCCTTGCTCCATCCGTCGCGCCACAGCGGTTTGGCGTCCATGCCCTCGCGTACCTCCCAGCACGCGGCCTCCGGATCGCTCGGCGTGATCATCAGATTGGCCGACATGTATCCCCACACCCACTCCTGCGAACCCGTGATGAGCGGGTTTTTCCGTTTGCTGAAACCGACGACCTTCGCCGGCTGGCCGAGCGACGTACTCTTGTACACGCTCGAAAACGGCATCAGGCCGAAACCGCGTCCGTCCGCGCCGTCCCCCTTTCCGGAGGGGAGCGTGATCGCCTCCCCCAGAAGCGGGGCCGATCCGCCCTCGGCGAGGAAGAAGAACTGCCCCTCGCCCGCGCGCGAGATCATCGTCTTCAGGTAGAGGTTCGCGAAAAAGCGCGGCAACACCATGTACGTCAATCCGTGCGGAATATAGACACCGTGGATCGGGACCGTATGCGTGAGGGTCCCTTCGAGCGGGATGTCGATGATCTCGCACCCCAGCGTCTGGAAGAGCAGCTCGGTTCCGTTGCCGCCGAGCGTCAGAGCGGGATGGCGCACGACTGCGATATTCGCCTTCTCGGAGATCGGCTGAGTCAGCATACGCTGCTTCTGCCACTCCGGAGCGGCCTGCGCAAGCGCGTTGAAGAGCCCCCAGACGATCTGCCCCTCGTTCGATTTGAGTTGCACGCCCGCGGAGCGAAGCGGCAGAAGCGCTCGCCCGTAGTTCTCCGTGCAGAGATCCGTGATCATGGGCGTGTCGCGTTCGAGTTCCCTCGGGATGCCCCCGAGCGAGATCGACGAGATCTGACGCCCCACCTCCCGGTCGAGCAGTTCGTACTCGCGGTTGCTCAGCACCGAGCGGAAGAGGATCGAGTGAATGTGCATGTTCTCGTGGCGCTCGAACTGAGACATGACCTCGGAGATGGAACGAACTGTGATCGTGGACGACGTGTCGCTGTAGACGACCGGAATCAGCTCGCAGTCGAGCCACTCGGCAAGCAGCATACACTCCTTGGGGATGCGGAAGGGCGAGTCCTCCGTCCATCTCCCGCCGAGGTTCGTAAGCACGAGATTGAGGCAATCCGGCGAAGCGGCCTGCTGGAAGAGCCACCGAAGGTTTTCCCGTCCGTCGCAGAGCGTCGGATCCAACACCGTGACGGACGTATTGCAGAGCAACTGCAGGCTCCGAAGGGACGTTTCGTCGACTCCTCCCACAAAAATCTTGAGTTTGTATCCTCGTTCCTTGAGTGCGTGCGCGAGCAAAACGCCCGATGGGACCTTGCCCGGTCTATGTTCGTCCGCGATGATCAATCTCGGGAGGATCAAGATGGTGCCCCCTTATCTCACAAAATCATGATATGATGGTATAGTTTACCACATACTCGCCACGGAAAAGCTGGTTTGTCGTCGGGGCCCCGAAGGGCGAAGAGAAAATCTCGACAGTCGTCGAACTCTCTGGCGGCAAGGCACCCCGTAAGCAATTCTATCAGCGTTTCCCCGGATCGAAACCGGAAGCTGGCGCGAATGGAGGAGTCCGCGTGGAGCAGTCCCTCAGTAACTACAACGCCTACAAAGCCGAGGATTTTTTCCGTGAGAGAAACCTTCTCGTCGGATCCGGAAGATGCGGAGGCAAAGCAAAGGGGATCGCGTACGCCAGCCACGCCATCGCGGGCTCCGATCTGGAGGGAAGGGTCTTTTTCCCCGACCTCACGATCATCCTCTCGACCGAAATATTCGACGACTATATCACAAACCGCGGCCTGGTTGAACTATACGACGACGACAATTGGGAGCGCGTCAAAAAACGCGTCGGAGAGACTCCCTTCCCGGACGCCATCAACCGGGAGATCCATACCGTTCTCGATCGCTTCGACGAACTTGGAGCGCCGCCGCTTGCCGTTCGCTCCAGCTCCCTCCTCGAGGACTCCGTCGCGCTCGCCTTCGCGGGCAAGTACGAGACCTGCTTCTCGCCCAACTGCGGCACGAGGGAGGAGCGATTTACGGTGCTCGAGACCGCTGTGCGGCAGGTCATCGCATCGCTCTTCAACCCGTCGGCGCGCGCCTATCGCGAAAAACACGGCAAAAAACACCGTGACGAGGCCATGGCCGTTCTCGTGCAGTCGCTCGCGGGACACCACCACGGCAATTATTTTTACCCGGAACTTGCGGGCACCCTCTTCTCGCGCGTCTTCCGCCGGCCCAATCCGAGGATTCGCAAAGAGGACGGCCTGATGCGCCTCTGTTTCGGCCTCGGCACGCGCACGGTCGACCGTTGCGCGGCGAGGATCTTCTACCTCACGAATCCCTCTCTGCGACCGGCGGGCAACCTTCCTTCCCAGATCGCGGAAGCGAGCCAGGAGAACTTCGACTACATCGACCGTGAACACGGCGCTTTCATGACCGGAGCGCTCTCGATGTTTACGGGCTTCCTGCAGAAGGAACACAAAAATTTCGGCGCGTATGTGCAGCACTACGCCGACAACTTTCTCTACTCCACGCTCGCCGACCCCGACGAACCGACGCGCCCCCTCTTCTCCTTCCCCGAGCTTCACCTGCGCGAGAAGGAGCTCTTCGACACGTCGAAGAGGCTGCTGAAACACATGGAGGATGTCGCCAACATGCCCGTCGACGTCGAGTTCGCCTACGAAACCAACCCGCGCGAGTTCCGACTGCTGCAGATGCGCCCGCTCGCCTCGTACGAGGAGATGAGCCGCGTCGAGCTTCCCGCCGTCCCGAAGGAGAAGATCGTCTTCCAGGGCGACCGCATGGTCAGCAACGGCCTGCTCGAAAACGTGACACATCTCGTGTACGTGGACGCGGAGCTGTACAAGCAGAACTGGGACCCGGCCGGAACGGCGCGCGCCATCGGCGAGGTCAACAAGAGGCTGAAAGACACGCACTACATTCTGGCCGGCCCCGGCCGCTGGGGAAGCCGCAATCCGGCGCTCGGCGTGCCCGTCTGGTACGCGGAGATCTGCAACTGCGGCTGCCTGGTCGAGATCAGCGTGCCCGAGCTGAACTTCTCGCCCGAGCTCTCCTTCGGCACGCACTTCTTCCTCGACATGGACTCGGACGGAACGCTCTACCTGCCGGTCTTCAGCCACCAATCGGGCAACGTCTTCAACCGCGAGTGGCTGGACAGCCACCCCTACGAGACGGGCGAACACCCCGCCGTGCGCGTCTACGAGGGCGACTTCTCCGTCTACCTGGACGGCGAGGACGAGTCGGGGTTCATCGTGACGAATGGGATAGCTAGGAAAGCATGAAATGATGCTCCGCGGCGCTGCCTTTTTTTATCTCATCGACGGTACTGTTAAACATTTTGTTGGCAAAGCCCAGCCCGTAGTAGACGATCGCGCCCGCGGCCAGTACGGCCAGTATATATTTCCACATCCGACTCCCCTCCTATACCGATGCCCCGCGCTCACGCTCGAACGCGGGGCACCGGGTTATCGTCCGGCGTTCCCGCTCTAGCCCGGAAGCGCACGCAGCCTGTCGGCGCGCGAAGGGTTGTAGCTTCCGCCGTTCGCCAACTTGAAGAACGCGAGTTGATCCTGCAGCTCGCCCGCCAGGGTGGCCAGGCCCTCCGCGCCCAACGCGACGCGCTCCGCCGCCGCGGCGACCTCGGTGACGCTGCCGCGGATGTTTTCGCCGGCCTCCGCCGTTCTGTTGACGCGCGCGGCCATATTCTGTATGGTCTCCGCGATTTCCTCGCTGGAGGCGGCCTGCTCCTCCGCCACGGCGGCGAGGTCCTGCGTGGAACCCGCGATGTCGCGCAGGTATCTGATCATGTTCTCGATCGTGGCCTCGGTCTCCCTCGAGAGCTCCTTTGCCTCGCTGGAGGCTTTCGCGTTGTCGAGCGACACGCGAACGACCTGGTCGAGCTCGCCCGTAATCGTGGATGCCAGCTCGGCGATGTTCTTGGCCGCGACGTTGCTGTCCTCGGCCAGCTTGCGGACCTCCTCCGCCACGACGGCGAAGCCGCGCCCCGCGTCGCCGGCGCGCGCAGCCTCGATGGCCGCGTTCAAAGCCAGCAGGTTGGTCTGGTCGGCGATACCGCCGATCTGCGCCACGAAACCTTGAATCTGGCGGGCTCTGTTGCCCAGCTCCTGCACGGATTTGGCGGCCTCGGTCGCGCCGGTGGCGACGCCGTCGATGCCCTGCACGGCGCGACGCACGGCGCTCATGCCACCCTCGCCCGCCGACATGGCCTCGTCGACCTTCCGCGCGATGTCCGTTCCCCTCTCGGCCGTGGCCTGTGCACCCGCGGCCACCTCCTCGACGGAGGCATTGACCTCCTCGCCGGCCGCGGCGAGGGAATTCAGGTTGCTCCCCATCTCATCCACATTGGCGCGGAACTCCTCGACCGAGGCGTTGGTCTCCTGCGCCATGGCCGAGAACTCGTGCGACGTCTCGGAGATGTTGCGGCTCGCCGCGTTGACGGAGCCCACGACACGATTCAGCGTGTTGGACATATCCTGAAGGGTGTGTCCCATCAGGGCAATCTCATCCCTGCCGACGGCCGCCAGCTCGATCGTCAAATCCCCCCGGGAGAACTGCTCAACACCGAGGCGCAGTTTCTCCAACGGCTTCGTAATCAGGCGCGAGATGACGATCCCGATCAAAATTCCGACCACGATGGCGACGACCGAGACGATGCCGATCATCCGCACCGCGACATCGGCGTCCTCGACCGAAGTTTTCTTCGTATCCCCAGCCATCTTGACGAGCAGCGTCGTCAGATCCTCATATGCGTCGAAGTACTCTTTCTCGGCATTCGCCACCTCGGGTGACGAGAAGTACGCGTACGCCTCCGCGTTCTGGTTGTCCATGCCCATCTGAAGTACACGGTCGTGCATCGGGCGCACCTTTGCGGCGGCGCTCTGTAGTTTTTCGAGCAGCGTCCTCTCGGCATCGGTCAGGTTCGTCCGGCTGTACCGCTCGAGGTTGTCGTTCACCTGTTTGCGAAACTCTGCGATACGGGTGGGGAAGGAGCTCATAAACGCTCGATCGGTCGAGAGCATCGACTGGAAGACCATGCCGCGAATCTCTCGCACCCTCTCCTGGGCGCCCAGCAGGTCGATCGCGGGAGTCGCATACAGATCGTACAGGTCGTTCATGCCCCCCACCGTCTCCCGCGCGGTCTTGTAGCCGATCCCGGCAACCACCACGAGCAAGACCACCATAATCCCCACCAAAGTCATTATTTTCATCGTCGTCTTCAGATTTTTGAACCACGTCACAGGAAAAACCCCCTTCATTCATTGTGAGAAGATGAGAAGAAAAAAGCACGACAAAAGTGGAAAATCAGAAATGCCAACTGGCCGTCGGGGCCGGAAGGGCAGAGATCTTGAAGCTATCATGGTTCCCGTACCCCGACGCGGCAATATCTCCGTATGAGCGATTGAATCAGCGTCTTCTTAGCTCTCGATTCCCCTTCTTGCGAGAACTCCTTTTTTGTAATAGTGTTTGATCTCCGTCATCTCCGTGACCAGATCGGCCCGCTCGATCAGCTCGGGAGGCGCGTTTCGCCCGGTGAAGAGGAGTTCCACGGAGGCGGGTTTGTTCAGGGCCAGATCGACCAGGTCGCCGGCGTCGAGCAGTCCCAGGCTCACGGCGACATTGGCCTCGTCCAGCACGATCAGCTGGTACGCTTCGCTCGTCATGATCTCTCTGATTTCCGCCAGACCCTCTCTCGCCGCAGCGCGGTCCTCTTCGGCGGGCTCTCTCATGATGAAGCAGCCCCGGCCATACTGTTTGCACGTCAGGCAACCGTCGGACGCAATTTTTTCGAGCATCTCGATTTCGCTGTACCTACCCCCTTTAATAAACTGGGCAAAAAACACGCGTAAACCCGCCCCCAGCGCACGAACGGTCAGCCCGATCGCGGCCGTGGTCTTCCCCTTGCCGTTGCCAGTGTATACCTGGACATATCCCCGGTCGAACTCGTCCCGCAGATTGTCGTAAGCCGATTTCTCCGGCAAACCGATCCTCTCCTTTTTTCGATCAGGCCCGCTGTTGTCGGAGCCATGAGAACAAGATGCCTCGACGATTGTGTCGGTCCCTCTTACCTCAGGTAAATTCTAATTGCGTCGACCCCCAGCAGGGTCCCCTCCGTCAAGCCCGAGATCTCCGGCAAGGGTCCCCAGACGCCGTTCATCTTGGCGGTCACGTGCCCCTCCCGCCGCTCCGGCATGTTGGAGTCGCCCGGCCGCACGACACTGCGAAAAAAGGGGTACTTTCCCGTAAGGTCCTCGAAATCGACACCGCGAAGGATGATATATTGGCTCATCCGGCGGGACTTCTGCATTTCCGGCGAATACGTGTGTGAGATCGGAACGATCTGGAAACCGCCGATGTCCATCTTTTTCGTCGTGCTGACGCAGATGACGCCCGGATGATTGGCCCTCACCATACCGGGGCCCTGATAGAGCGTTCCCTCGAACCGCCCGGTCCCCGTCACGTTGTGTTCGACCACCGCGAACGGATGATCCTGTCCGCTGGTGTCATGATACCACGCCCTGCCGCCGGGCCAGTTTTCGATTTCAAGGTACTCCGCGTTCCCTTCGGGCCTGTAGACGCGGATATCGACAGCGGTGGCGAATTGAAGCAGGTTAATGTTGTTAAATAACACGGGAACCCCAACTTGATTGATGATATAGACGGGGGAACCGACGAAGGGGGCGAACTCTCCCCATATCCCGGTTCCGCCGATCCCCTCGACGACGAACGACGTGCCGAAGCCGGGGGCCGCGACAAACGTCTCCGCCGGAATGACGCTGATTGTGCGCCCGCTGCCGTTCTCGACGGAGATCTGCAGGTGATGGGCGTTGGCCGCGGTGGCGATCACCTGCCCGCCAAGGCCATACTTGCTGGCGGTGAAACCCGGATGCCTGCTCTTGATGGGAGCGGTGCGTATCCTTCCGGCGTCGATCGTACGCCCGTCGGGGAAAACGACCTGGGCACGCTCGCCGGACGTCATCGGCAGGTGGATGGTGAACATCAGCCGGGAAGGATCCTCGCCATTGGCGTACGCTTTCTGCAGGCCCATCGTTCCGAACAGGATAAAAACAATCAGGAATAGGATTGTGAGGGGGAAAGAAAAAGTTCTTTCTGCAGCTGTCCTTAAAAACACAAAAATCTCCTCCATCATTGCATAGAAAATTAAGATAGGCGCACTTAAACATACCAGCAAGGGGCGTACAGTCAAGGGCCCCGTGCGGTAATCTTCCGGCACAGGCGCTATTATGACGCAAAGCTAGTAAAAAGTACACCTGATCTACAATAATACGTGCTACAATAAGGCCGGGAAGCTTCGATCCCGAATCAGCATCACAATAAATTCTGGGGGTGTCGTCAATGGCTTACAAGATTCTGGTCGCTCTCGATTTCAGCAAACTTGGAAAAGACGTTGCGAATTACGGGTACGAAATCGGCAAATTGTACAACGCGGATCTCACATTCATGCATGTCGTGCCCGAGCCGAGCGTCGTTTTCAACAGTTACGCTCCGACCATTCCCGTGATCGTCGACGCTCATATCGCCGAGCTGAAGGCGTCTGCCGAGAAGAAGCTGGCGTTCTACATCACGGACGCCTGCAAAAAATACAACGAAGACGGTCACAGGTGCTCGTCCGTCGTCGAGGTCGGCGACCCGGCGCAGAGCGTCATCGAATACGCGAAGGCGAACAAGATCGACCTCATCGTGCTCGGCTACCGCGGACACAGCGCGATCGAAGCCCTTTTGGTCGGAAGCGTCGCCAACAAGGTGACGCGCTACGCTCCCTGCTCGGTGCTGATCTACAGGCCCGATAAGGCAGTATAACGCGCAGCTCCCCACTTCGATGAAAGAATCCGGGAACAAGCGAATTTTCCTCTCCTCCCCTCACATGGGGGGAGAGGAAATTCATTATGTGAAAGAGGCGTTCGACACCAACTGGATCGCGCCGCTCGGCCCCCACGTCGACGCGTTCGAGCGCGAGTGTGCCGCCTACGCGGGGGCGAAAGCGGCGCTGGCGCTATCCTCCGGCACGGCGGCAGCACAGCTGTCGGCCCGCTTGCTGAACCTGAGACCGGGCGACACCTTCTTCTGCTCGTCTCTGACATTCGTGGCGTCTCTGGCACCGCTCGTGCAGATGGGTGGCAAACCCGTCTTCATCGACTCCGAGCCGGAATCCTGGAACATGTCTCCGGGGGCGCTGCTGCGCGCCTTCGAGGACGCGGAGAGGGCCGGCAAACTGCCGAAGGTCGTCATACTCGTCAACCTTTACGGTCAATCCTGCAACATGGGCGCCCTGTTGCCGCTCTGCGAGCGCTACGGCGTGCCGGTCCTCGAGGACGCGGCGGAGTCGATGGGCGGCCTCTACAAAGGCAAGCCGACCGGGGCGTTCGGCAAATTCGGCTACTACTCCTTCAACGGCAACAAAATCATCACGACCTCCGGCGGGGGCATGCTCCTCTCCGACGACGAGGAGGCGATCGACAAAGCCCGCTTCTGGTCGACGCAGGCGCGCGATAAAGCCCCCTGGTATCAGCACACGGAGACCGGCTACAACTTCCGCATGAGCAACGTGCTGGCCGGCATCGGGCGCGCCCAGTTGAAACTCCTCGATACCCGTATCACGCAACGCAGAACCGTCTTCGCGCGATACGAAGCGGCCCTTGGAGAGAGGCCGGGAGTCTCCTTCATGCCGGAGCCGGACTGGAGCCGTTCGAACCGCTGGCTCACAACGTCGACGTTCGCCCCGAAGGCCGCCGGGACGACGAACCTCGCGATCATGGAGGCCCTCGCTGCCGAGAGCATCGAATCTCGCCCCGTGTGGAAGCCGATGCATCTGCAGCCTGTCTTCGAAGGCGCGCGCTACTACCCGCACGAGGAGGGCCGGGACGTGTGCGCGGCGCTCTTCGAAAACGGCCTCTGCCTGCCGTCGGGCTCGAACCTCGAACCGGACGACCAGGACCGCGTGATCGAGATCGTCCTCTCCCTGCTGAAAGGGTAAGGCGTGCTCTACGCCCCGATCAAACGGACGATCGACGTCGCCCTGAGCGCGCTGGGGCTGCTCTTTTTCTCCCCGCTGATGCTCTGGCTCTCGTACAAAATCCGCAGGGAGATGGGACCGCCGGCACTGTTCGCCCAGCGGCGGGCCGGCAGAGACGGGAAACCCTTTCTGCTCTACAAATACCGCACGATGACGAACGCACGCGACGAAAAGGGCGAGCTGCTGCCGGACGAGGCCAGGATGACGGGCTTCGGGAGGTGGTTGCGCGCGACCAGCCTGGACGAGCTGCCGCAGTTGTGGAACGTGCTCAAGGGCGACATGAGCCTCGTCGGCCCGCGCCCGCTGCTCCTCGATTACGTGCCGCTGTATAATAAAACGGAGCGAAGACGCCTGGACGTGCTCCCCGGCATATCCGGATGGGCGCAGATCAACGGGCGCAACGCCATCTCCTGGCAGGAGAAGTTTGCCCTCGACGTCTGGTACGTCGACCACAGGAGCACCCTGCTGGACGTCAAAATCATTCTCCTGACGATCAGGAAAGCCGCCAGGCGGGAGGGGATTTCCGCCGCCGGCGAGGCGACGATGCCTCGCTTCATGGGAAGCGGGGACGAGAAAAAATAAGATGCGGGGCGATGCGACATGCAGGATAAAATTCTGACGGTGGTACGTTCCATATTGGGCGAGGGCGCGAACCTCGATACGTCGATGGCGAACACCCCCGCGTGGGACTCCCTGAAGACGCTCCAGATCGTCATGGGACTGGACGAGGCGGACGTATCGATCCCGTTCGAGCGGATCGCCGAGATCAAATCCGTCGCGGATATCCTGGCGATGGCCGAGGGATAGCCGTGAAGATCGTCATCTACGGCGCCGGAGGCCTAGGCCGCGAGGTGTTGCAGCTCGCGCGGCAGACGCTATGCAGAGACGGGGCCCGGGTGCTCGGTTTCGTGGACGACGGCGTGGCGCCCGGCACGGTGCTGAACGACGCCGAAGTCCTCGGCGGAGGCGACTACATCGATTCGATTCGCGAACCCTTCTCCCTCGTCTTCGGCCTTGCGTCGCCTCTCGCCAAAAAAGAGCTCTACCACCGCCACAAAAAAAACCCGCTGATCTCGTTTCCCAACGTCATACATCGCAGCGCCTCCATCAGCGAATACGCGCACCTGGGCGAGGGCGTCGTGGTGGCGGCCTCATGCCTCGTCAGCGTCGACGCGACGCTTGGAACCTGCGTTTTCCTCAACAGCGGCGCGATGATTGGACACGACGCCGTCGTGGGCGACTTCACCTCGATCATGCCGATGTCGGCGATCTCGGGGAACGTCGCCATCGGCGAGTGCTGCCTGATCGGCGTTCAGTCCGCGATCAGGCAAGGGCTGAGGGTCGGCCGCAACTGCACGGTGGGCATGGGCAGCATGGTGCTGCGCGACGTGCCGGACGACTCCACGGTCCTCGGCAACCCGGCGAAAAAAGTGTCATGACCGTCGCCCTTCTCTCGAACGTCACGATCGGGTCGCTCGCTCTGCGGGTCGCGCAAGCCACGGGCGAGGAGGTCTACACCCCGGCCGGGTACAACACGTGGTTTCAGGAGCTTGCGGACCCCGCGTCGAACCTCCACAAAGCCCCCCCCCGCGCCGTGTTTCTCGTACTGGACGGACGGGAGCTTTTTGGTGCGTCCGGCGCACCGAGCACATCCGGCGCGGAAAACATCCTCGGCCCCATGCTCGACGGGATCGCGGCCGCGGCATCGGCACACCCCGAGGTCGCCTTCGTCGTCTCGAGCCTCGACATCCCGCAAAGCCGCATTCAGCCGCTCGTCTCAAAAAGAACGGAATTGCAGGCGGCCGCCTTCTGGAGAAGGAAACTCGAAGAATACTCGATCCCGCTCCTCGAGCTCTCCGAAATCGCGGCGGAGATGGGGCGCGAGCACTTCTACAACAAGCGCGTCTGGTACATGGGGAGCATGCCCTTCTCCCAGGCGGGCGAGAAAGCCCTCGCGGCGGAGATCGACCGCGTCTGGAACGCGCTCCGGGGGCGACGCAGAAAGTGCCTCGCGCTCGACCTCGACAACACCCTCTGGGGCGGGGTGATCGGCGAAGCCGGCGTGGGCGGGATCGAACTCGGCGCCGTCGGCAGCGGCGCCCGTTATTACGACATGCAGCGGCGCATCCTCGACCTCAAAAACCAGGGCGTTCTGCTTGCCGTACTCTCCAAAAACAACCGTGAAGACGCGCTGGAGGGCATCAACGGGCATCCCGCCATGCTCCTGCGCGAGCGCGACTTCGTGGCGATCCGCGCGAACTGGGACCCCAAGCCTGCGAGCCTCGAATCCATCGCGAGAGAACTCAACATCGGGATCGACTCGTTCGTCTTCATCGACGACAATCCGCTGGAGCGCGAGACGATGCAGATCGCGCTGCCGCAGGTGGCCGTGCCGGCATTCCCCACGGACACGTCGCAGCTTGAACGCTTCATGATCGACGTCGCGCGCGAACACTTCCTTCTCCTGCAAACCACCGCCGAAGACCTCGAAAAGACCGAACAGTACAGGGCCGAGACGCAGAGGCAGGAGCGGCGCAGCACGTTCGCGAGCGTCGAAGAATACCTGCGCTCGCTGGACATGAGGCTTACGATCGAACCGCTCGACGCGCAAAACCTCCCCCGCGCGGCCCAGCTCACCCAGAAGACGAACCAATTCAACCTCACGACGCGCCGCTACAGCGAGGCCGACATGCAGGCCATCCTGGCGGACGGCTCTCGGCGCGTCTATCTCGGCGAACTCGCCGACCGGTTCGGCGACTACGGGAAGATCATCCTCTGCATGGCGCGTGTGGAGGGCGAGCGCGCGGAGATCGAGAGCTTCCTGATGAGCTGCCGCGTCATGGGACGCGGCGTCGAAGAAGCGTTTCTCCGCAACGTGGAAGACACTCTTGCCCGGGCGGGCGTAAATACGCTGGCCTCCTCCTACATCCCCACCTCGAAAAACGGCATGGTCGCGGATTTCTGGCCGAGAATGGGTTATGCGCCCAGCGAAGGTGACGGCGAAAACGGCGTGCGTTATGAAATTCATTTGCCCTTTCAGGGTGAAAATGATAACATCATAAACGTTATAAAACCCTGACGAACATAAGACTTTCGGAGTACGGCATGGAAAACGGAAAAAAGCTGCTGATCGCCGCGACGATCCCCGCCACAATCAAGAGTTTCCTGCTCCCCTATGCGGATCACTTTCGCGCGAAGGGCTGGATGGTTGACGCCATGGCATCTGGTGTTTCGAGCTGCGCCGGCCTCGCCGGGCATTTCGACAGATTGATCGATGTCGAATGGAGCCGCAACCCCCTCGACCCGCGCAACCTCTTCCGCACGCCGCAGCGAATTCGCGATATCGCCATCAAGGGCGCCTACGACATCGTCCACGTTCACACTCCCGTGGCGGCCTTCGTGACGCGTTTGGCGCTACGCGATCTCCGCAGGAACGGAAAGGTGAAAGTCGTCTACACTGCGCACGGCTTTCACTTCTACAAGGGCGGCAACCGGCTGCGCAACGCGGCCTTTCTGACTCTGGAGCGCCTCGCCGGGCGATGGACCGACCGCCTCGTCGTCATCAACCGCGAGGACTACGAGGCCGCAAAAAAATATAAAATTGTCCCCGCGAGCGCCCTCGTCTACATGCCGGGCATCGGCCTGGACTTCTCCGCTTACGACAAAACGCGCGTCACCGACGAGGACATACGGAACCTGCGCAAAGAGCTGGGCCTGGAGCCGGACGACATCCTCTTCACGATGATCGCGGAGTTCAACCCCGGCAAGCGGCACAGGGACGTGATCGAAGCGCTTGCAATGATAAAGAACCCCAAGATACACGTGGCATTCGCCGGGGAGGGCGTACTCAGAGGCGAGATGCGCGTCCTCGCGAAATCGACGAAGGTCGAACGAAAGACCCACTTCCTCGGCCACCGGAACGACATAGGAACCCTGATCCTCGCATCGAGGGCGACCCTGATGCCCTCGGAGCGGGAGGGCCTCTCCCGCTCCTGCATGGAGTCGATCTGCCTGGGTGTCCCCGTGATTGGATCCGACGCCAGAGGCGTACGCGACATCCTGCAACCCTGCCGGGGCCTCGTCTACCCGGCCGGCGACGCCATCGCCCTGCGCGACGCGCTCCTGCAAATCACAGAAGAACCCTATTCCCCGGTGGAACCGGACCCGGAGTGGAACGTGCCGAATTTGATCGGGATGCATGAAAGGTTGTATGAAGAGTTATGGACAAAGAACAAGGCGGCTGATATCAATAAAAAATAGGTTTATATTATGTAAACCGCCTATTTGCTTAACGTTTCGAGGCATTACGAGGCGCCGATAGTACGCCCCTGTAGACATCCTCATACCGCCCCACGACATCCGCGATCTCGAAATTCTCGAAGATACGGGTCCTTGCCCTCTTGCCCAGGATAATCCTGACATCGGCTTCCATATCGTATATTCCAGACCACCCCCTGGCAAGGGCTTGCGCGTCGCGTGGCTGGACCACAATGCCGGTGTCGCCCACCATCATCGCCGTGTCGCCCACATCTGTCACCACACAAGGGACCTCGCAGGCCATCGCCTCTCCCACGACATTGGGAAACGCTTCGCCGTCCGACGATGACAGAGTCGCGAGGTCGAGCGCCGCATCGATCCTCGGGATATCGCCGCGACGCCCCAAGAGATGAATCCTCTCCTTCACCAGCCTTGGTATTTTTTCGACAAGAGCCGCATTTTCCCACATCATTCCGTCTCCACAGAGAACGAAATGCGCGTCCCTGCCAGCTTCTGTAAAATACTTCGCAGCCCACAAAAAGTTCTCGTGATCTTTTTGTGGATCGTATCGCCCCACCATTCCAATCAGAAAAGTATCGTCAGAAATATTCAGCTCTCTGCGAAAATCGGCACGAGCCTCGACATCCGGGTGAAAATCGCGGAGGTCGAATCCGTTGGGTATCACAATCATCTTGTCCCGTTCATAGCCGATGCTCGCATGAAGTTCCAGGGATTTTTCAGCACAACACACAATCCTGGCTGGCAGCGACCTGGACAACGGACCGCATATTTTGGCCACCGCCACCGTCCGTTTCCGATTCACATGCGGCGACAGGTTGCTGTGATGAATTCCCCATACGCATGGAACCCTGGCCAGTTTCGCAGCGATTCCTCCCAGCAAATTGGCGTGGTACATCCAGGTCTGAACAACGTCAATCCGCAGTTCGCGCAGATAGCGCCGCAGTGTAAAGATAACAGCCGGACTTGGCAACCCCTTGGACATCCCCAAAGAGCGGACAGGAACCCCCAACGCTTTGATCTTCTCGGACATAGGTCCCTCCGGCAGCATCGAGATGACGAAAATATTGAAATCCGATCGATCTGCAAAGGCGACCGTCTTGTTGAGCATCACCTCCGCGCCCCCCATATTGAGGCCCGTGATGACGTGCATCAGATTAATCATTCGCACACACTTCCTCGATCAGGCGTTCGTAAGCGTCGATAGACGCCTTTTCCGAAAATATCTCCGCTCTGGCTCGCAGGAGAACCGGATCGATCGGATTCTGTAACCCTTTTTCGATGCCCTGGCAGAGGGCGTCGACATCGCTCACGGGCACCAGATAGCCCCACCGGCCGTTCTCCAAAATCTCCGCCGTCCCGCCGGGGGAATCGGTCGCAACCGGGGTCACGCCACAAGACATCGCCTGAATCAGCACACCCGGCAATCCCTCGAATTTCGACGAAAGGACGAAAAGGTCCGCATGGGCCATACAGGCGTATGGATTCTCAACAAAGCCAGGCAACGCAACGCGGTTGTCGAGGTCAAATTCTCTTATCAGCGCTTCGACAGAGGATCTTTCGCTTCCCTCACCCAGAATGACGAGCCTGGCTGTAGTGTCTTTCAAAGCGGCAAAAGCCCGGATCAAAGAAGCGTGATCTTTTTCCGGCGAGAGCCTCCCTGCGGTCAACACAACCGATGTCTCCTTTTCGCGCAACCAGCCGACGGCAGGCTCCTCCTCCTGCATGGCGATGACGCGATCCGAAATAACGGGATTGTAGATCACATGCATTTGGGCCCGATCAACCATGCCAAGAGCGAGAAGATCGTTCGCACTCGCCCGAGAAACCGCAACCACGCCATCGGCTCTGCGATAGACAAAACAGGCCAGAGAGAAGGAGAGCTTTCCGGACAATGTTTTTGCGGCCCCTCGCATCGCTGAAAAAGTGCTGCGCTCGCTCAAAATGATCTTCGTCTTCTTCGACGCAATCCCGTTGGATATGACCAACAAAAAATTGAGAAGAATGGAGATTGCGAGATCCGGCTGTTCGCGTTCAATGTATCGCGCCAAAGGCAAGATGGCATAGCGGGCCCTGCTGACCCCCAAATCGACAATGCGGACTCCCTGCGAAACTTCGTCCAGATAGGGGCCCTTTCGGTACAACAGAACGAGGTCAACACGATACCCTCGCTTTTGCAGGCCATTGGCTATCTGTACGGTAGAACGTTCTGCCCCCCCACCGACGAGGTTCGGAACGCAAAGCGCTACTTTACGCATGATTCAGCCACTGCAGCAAACGCAGGATTCCCCAGCGCGATTCGATATTTATTTTGTTATAGTGATTTTTCAGGTTGGCCAGATAGCCCTTTCCAAAGAGATCCTCCACCCTATCTTCCGACTTCGTCCAGAGATTCTCCGTCCATGAACTCAACTGCGTATCCAGCCAGAGGGGCAACGGCATGGCAAAACCTCGTTTCGGCCTGTCGACGATGCTCTTCGGCACGTATCGGTACAACAGCTCTTTCAAGACGACCTTGCCGTTCTCTCCGGCAATCTTGTACTCGATGGGAAGGCTCCACGCAAATTCGGCGATCCTGTGATCCAGGATCGGGGACAATGCCTGCAGTCCCGCATACCGCACAGCCTCCCTCACTTTCACGATACCGTCGTCGGGCAGATACATGCCGAAGTCCAAAAACATCAGGCGCTCTTTCAAATCCCCCGTTTTCGCCCATCTGGCGCGATCCGTCAAAATGGAAGAGGCCTCCGGCTCGCGCAGTATCGCCGGATCCGGCTCCGCCAGCGTCACGATGACCCTGAATATACTTTCGGGATCCCGCTGCCGGAGAATTTTCGCGAGCTTTGCCCCCCGAAGCATATTTCTTCTTCCCACGAGCGGCAACTTCGAAACGTATTCGCAAAACGCTGCCGCGATTTGCCTTGCCCAAAGCGGCTTCTCACCGAATTTTTCCCAAAGCCTTTCAGTTATGGGATAATTGCGGTATCCCCCAAAGACTTCATCCCCGCCATCGCCGGAAAGAACGATGTCTGTAAACTGTCTGGCGTAACAGGCTATCAGCGTAGTTGGCACCTGCGAGGAATCGGCAAAGGGTTCCGGGTAGATCGCTGGAAGTTTTCCGATGAGGTCGGTCGCCATATCCGGTGTCACGCACAACTCGCGGTGTTCACTGTCGATGTGTTCGGCTACCTGCCGTGCATATCCGGCCTCGTTGAAATCTCCCTCGTCGAAACCAACGGAAAAAGTCTGCAGTTGCCCACCGGACACCCTCTGCGCAATGGCGCTGATCAGGGACGAGTCGACTCCACCGGAGAGAAAAGCCCCGATGGTCGACCTCCCGGCGATTCGTCTCTTTATGGAATCAGTCAACAGCCCATCGAGCACATCGACGGCATCGGCCAAAGAACCTTGAAAGCGATTGGCGGCGGCGCTCTCAAATCGGTCGAGGGGATTCCAGTAGTACTTTTCCACAACCCTTGCGCCCTCAAACGGCCTGATTTGCACATAGGAACCGGGCATCATCTTCTTTACGTTTTTATAAATCGAATGGGGGGCGGGAATATAGTTGTGTCGATAATACAGCCCCAATGCAGCAAAGTCGATTTCATCTTTGAGATGTGGGTATTGTTCCAACTGAGAGAGGTCTGAGGAAAAAACGAAGCAACCATCGAACTCCGCGTAATAAAGCGATTCCTGACCAATGCGATCGAGGGCGATCGTCAATATTTTTTCGCGTTTGTCCCATACGGCGAGGACAAAAGAACCGGAGAGATGCGAGAGAGCATCGGCCACCCCATATTTGTTCAGTAATTCGTCGACAAAAGCAATGTCTCCCAGCTCGGACGAGAGTCCTGGCAACCCATCCCGACTATCGAGTTTCCCCTGATAGACAACGGCATACAGTGCTTCACTTCCAATCGACTGAATGCTGCCTGAAAACAACAAGACATTTTCCAAATTGCGCCACTGTTTCCCCATCGTGAAGAGCGCTTTTTCCCCAACAGCCGAAGCGCCCTTGCGATCCGCACTATCCCTTAAATTGAGCAATCCCGCAATCATAGCCATCACCGTTCTTTCAACGACTATATCACTTTTCTGTGCCTGTTAATTCAACCAATCTTCGCGCCTCATACAATTTCACGAAATTTCATTGAATAATTCCATGTAAGCATTTATACAGTTCTGCTCGGAGTATAGCTGCGCGCGCTGACGCAATAAATCCGGCACGAAGGGATGAGCAAGCGCCTCGCACATTCCTTTGTGCAAAGCCTCGACATCTCCGACCGGAACCAAAATGCCGTACTTACCGTTGTCCAAAATCTCAGCGGGGCCACTGACGCAGTTCGTTGCCACAACCGTCGTACCGCAACCAAGCGCCTGGATAAGCGCCCCCGGCAACCCCTCCACCCTGGAAGACAGGACGAAACAACTGGCCCTCGTAATATACGGGAAGGGGTTTCGCACAAATCCAGGTAGCAGGACATCCTCTCCTAGACCAAGCTCTGCGATCAATGACTCCAGAGCTGGCCGCAACACTCCCTCACCGAAGAGGATCAAGCGACAGGGCATATTTCTGCGCAGCATGGCAAACGCCTTTATCAAGAGAGGGTAATTTTTATCCTCGTGAAACCGTCCTACGGCAACAAAATTTGGCGATGTCGGGTGCAATAAAGGCAGGGACATTTCCTCTTTCAATAACTTGTAGAATTGATCTGAAATGACGGGATTGTATATTACCTTGATACGATCCGGTTTTACGAGCTGATGTGCTACAAGGTCATCGGCCACGCCCTGAGAGACCGCAACGACTCTGGCCGCCCTCGGATACAGAAATCTGGACAGCAAGAACGAGATATCCGCCAGCATGTTCCCAGCGTTTTTAATCTGCGTCGAGAGAACGGAACGCTCGGATATGACAATTTTCACCGGGTACTTGGCAAGCATCGCAATCCCGACTGTCCAGTTGCTCATCAAGGCGGACACGATAATGTCCGGCTTACAGTCGGATATGTACCTGCCCAGCACTCTGGGAAAATACCGCTGACGTCCCGCCCCCAAATCCACGAACGGCAACCCCTGTTCAATTTCATCTCTGTAGACACCGTCGCCGCTCAACGCCGTCACCAACTGCGCTTGGCAACCTCTTCGAAATAAAGCGTTTGCAAGGTGAACCATCGAACGCTCGGCGCCGCCTTGGTCGAGGGTGGGGACCAAGATCGAAATCATTTTATCGGGTATGCGTTTCCGATTCTCAGGCGGTTGCCTAAATATCGAAAGAATCCACGACCCAACCCCTCTAAAAATGGAAAAAGATAACCATTTTTCACAATCATCCATGAAAATCCTACAATTACCTTGAAATTAAAGCATAACTTGGGATGAAAGGGGTAAATCCATGTTCTGGCATTCCCTAAATAGGCAATAATTATCTGGCGCATTTCATTTTTAGAAAAACCCAAATATCGAAGACACAAAAAACAGCGTAACATTTGTATACTTGCGACTTCCGCAGCCTTGCTTGACCAAGTATTCTGCGCCATCGTCATATAGACAGACACTTGTTTATCGACGTAAAATGTCCGATCCCGGATTGCCAGCAAGTGTGCGGCAAACGGTGCCGTTTCCAGGTTGTCGTATGCTGCGATTGTGGCAACTTGAGACCATGCCTCTTTTAGGACGATGCTCCTCGTTATAAAAAGCAGGTCGCCAAAAGGCCCATCAAACTCATAAATTTTAGTATTCTCCCTTTCATAACGCATTAACCCGAAGCGTTCTCCTTGTGGTTCTATGGATTCCCATTGAACAATGCCATCTATCAAATTTTCTCGAGCGCAATCGTCAATTGTCCCCAAAAAAACCGCACCAAGTCTTTCTTTTTGATGTTGCTCAAGCAGACCTATCACTCTCTCGACAATTCCAGGCTTCAAAATATCGTCATCGCCCACAATCCATACATATTTTCCTGTCGCGTTTTTAACAAGGTAATGCATGTTACGAAGCGCGCCCAGATTCTCAGCTTGAATAAAATAAAAAAAACGCCCCATTTTTTGAATATTCTTTATTTCAAAATCGGTATTATCTGTCGACGCATTGTTTGATACCAGAACTTCTATTCTCGCCCCTAGATATGGTAGCGCCTCTTCGACGATAAAAGAAAGCTGCCTTTTAATATGAGCAGCCCTATTATATGTAGGTAGACAAATCGACAGTAAAACGTTGCTACTATTTTCCATCTAAGTCCCTTGCTCTCCAACATCACTTAAAGTTGTCACTAAATCTAACAGCGTCTTCAGCGAAAGTCCGTTTTCCTCCCTGTGAAACTCCTGCGAACCGTACAACCCGCTTATATATCCCTTTACATACCTATGGACAAACATTCTTGGATGCAGGCCAGCCTCGAGAATCGCTCTTGCCAAATGCCCCCCCAAGCCTCCATTTGCAACGTGATCTTCCAGAACAACTAACCATTCGACTTCTTCTATCTGCTTTCTCAAGACATCATTCAGATCATCAGCATCAAAGGGTAAGGTTGAGCACGCCCATACAAAGGGCTTTATATTCTCTGGCGACTTCAAATACATATTCCAAGCCACACACGCCATAGCCCCCAGACCCATAATTAAACCACGCGTCCCTGTTGCCAGCAAGCGAAAGATCTCAAACGTTCTCGGCGGCTCCACATTTTCAGGCATTTCGTTTCTTGCAACCCGCAAGTATGCCGGGTGACGATAATGAGACAACTCCTCTACAATCATCTCAAAATCGGATGAAAATGAGGGTGCGTAAACCATCATGTTTTGCAGAGTGCTCATCACTCCACAATCTTCTAAGGCGTGATGCGTCGGCCCCGCAACGCCATAGCCAAATCCCCCACCCCCAGCAACGATCCGCACAGGAAGATCATGCATGCAAATGTCGTTCCGGACCTGCTCGAATGGACGCGCATAACAAAACGGTGCGATGCTGTAGACCCACGGGTGCATCCCCGACCTGCAAAGCCCTGCGGCAACCGACATCATATTTTGCTCCGCGATGCCCGCATTGATAAAACGATCTCCCAGTGCCTCGCGAATCGGCTCCAGCATAGCGAAACCCAGATCCCCGGTCAAAAAGCAAAGTCTCTCGTCCTTTTCCGCCAGTTTTAAAAAAGCATTTACGAACGCCTGTCTCATTCACAGCACCCCAAAGAACTGACCGCCTCGTTGAATTGTTCCTCCGTCAATTTCGCGTAATGCGAGACGAGTTGTCCTTCAAAACAAGGGGCTCCCTTACCCTTACAAGTCTGCATCAATAACACTTGAGGAATCGTTTGACCTTGGGTGCGGTTTAATCTCTTTAATAATTCACCCCAATTATGTCCGTCACACTGGTCAACACTTACACCAAAGGACTGAAGCCTGCTCGCTAGACCTCCCAAGTGCATCGATGCAACTTCGACCGTGGAGCCAAAACCTTGCCAACCATTACAATCAACCAAGACACAAAGATTGCCGAGCTGGTTATGGACAGAAAAAATAACAGCTTCCCAAATACTACCTTCCTGGAACTCCCCATCTGAGCAAAGACAGAAAACACGACCACCCTGTCGATTGATTTTTTTGCCTAGCGCAACACCGCTTGCAAGAGAAAGTCCGTGTCCCAAACTCCCGGAACCGAATAATATTTCAGAAATAGTATTTACGGGGGGATGTCCTCCCAGTTTAGTTGCATCCATGCAATACGTATCCAATATTTTGTCATCAATATGCCCCACAAGCCATAACGCAACATATAAAGCACTGGCGGAATGTCCTTTCGAGAGCACAAAAACATCCTCTTTTTCCAAGATACTTGTATAAAGAACCACCAATGCATCAATACAGGAAAGACTTCCTCCCAAGTGCCCTGCCTTTGTCTTATAGTGAAGCTCCATAACCTTCGAGCGTGCTGTACGGATTAAATCATTCATAAACCCTTGCCTCTTTCACTGAGAAATACAAAGTTTGTATCCTCCATCTCATCATCAATACCTTCAATAGACACAAGTTGATCCTTTTTCAAAATATGCGGAACATAGTCTAAGCTCTTCAAATAATCCACAACATCATTGGCCTCATGCCCAAACGTCCGACACCATTTTCTTAAAATTTCGATAAAAATTATTGGATGATAATTTTCCAATACTTCCTTAGAACCCCTCAAAACAGAGAGCTCCGCACCTTCAACATCACATTTTATAAAATCCGGACACACGCCTCTTTCTTCGACGAAAGAGTCGAGTGTTTTTGTTTGGACAGAGAGGGTTAGCGCATCTGCGCTGTCTCTAATATTACAAAAAGACGATGCTCCCGATTCCTTTTCGTCATAAAAAATAAGGCTTTCCCCGCTAACGTCCGACAAAGCAACCTGAATCGGCTTTATGTTTCTGGCATCGTTCAACTTAATATTTGACACTAACTCCAAATACGTTGCCGGGGTTGGTTCAAAAGCAAAAACCTGAGCCGATGGGTGTAATATACCAGCAGCAATTGAATAGTAGCCTATGTTTGCACCAATATCAAAAAACACTCGACAATTCTTCAGCATCGAAAGCATTTTCTGGGAATATTCCGCTTCATATACCCCAAAATTGATTGCTTCTATTGGGGGTGTCCGTCTGTCGCTCTTTGGAACATTAAGAGAAATAGGGAAAGATTTAAATTCCGCTTGTACTCTGCCATCAGTTATCAGGAGCGATTTTATATCCGTTCTTTCTATAAAATCTGCATACTCCAGTAAAGAAGAATGATACGCCCACATATGTTCAATATATTGTGTTTTCGTTGTTTCCCCTGATAAATAATCATTCTTTAGGGTAGCCATATTCATAGCTTCTTATCGTCCTTTCAAATCCTTTTTCAGGCATAAAAATCGGTTTCCACCCTAAACACTTCATGCGCTCAATATCAGGGATTACCGTCACAATCTTACTGGGTATATAATTTTCTTTAGGGTAGTCAAACCTGATAGACAAATTGAGACTCGGATACAAAGAAACCAACATCTCAGCCAATTGCCTTACACTCATATCTCCTTCTGGATTCCCGACATTGTACGGTAACCCGACTTCTCCGCGCAACAATATTGTAAGAAATGCAACCGTCGCATCAGCAATATAGCAAAAAGCTCGACGTGCAGAACCATCACTTCTCATTACAATATCTCTTTTGTTTATGATGTCGCTAACAAAATCTGCAAAAACTCTGCCATCTTTTAAATTCATTCCCGGCCCGTATACATGAAAAGGGCGCACTATCTTCACCGGCACACCGTATTGTTCGCACCAAGCAGCAGCCAATGCCTCCCCCGCACGTTTGCTCTCTGCATAGCACGATCTCAAATCCAAGGGGTTGACAACACCGTAATTATCTTCAGAAACGACGCCATCTTGCCCCCCTTGATCGCCATATATCTCACCACTACTGAAAAACAAAAAGGATTTCAATGGATAATTTTCTGCGTGGCGCAGTAAAGAAATCATGCCCATGATATTTGACAACAATGTACCTGCAGGATCAATTTTATAAAATTTAGGACTTGCATTGCTGGCCGCATGAATAATGTAATCATATCGATCTTGACTTGAAAAAGAAAGAGACATGTCGTGTAAAATTGGCCTGAAATCGTCACGGTTTTTTATATATGGAAAACGGCAATGAATTTTGAACTCATCACGGGCTAATGCATAAATACTTATTTTTTTTGACTTATGCATACACGTGTCATTATACAACAACAAGATGTCTACCATATAGGAGGCCAACATCCCCGTGGCCCCGGTAATCAATACGCTCTTCCCTTCCAGCTCCCGCAAATCAACTTTCTCTTGAATGTAGCCAAAATCTTCTAGGACCACGGGATTTATTTTCATCTTTTCCCCTCAAAAAAATGAATCATACTTCCCACGACATAATCCAACATCTCTTTAGTCAGCCCAGGATAAACGCCAACCCAAAACACTTGATTCATCACGAAATCCGTGTTGACGAGGTCGTCAACAATCCGATGTTTCCTGCCATGATAAGCAGGTTGTTTTGTGAGATTACCGCCAAAAAGAAGGCGCGTGCCAATTTTACATGAATCCAGAAAACGTAAAAGGTCTTCACGCAACACACCGCTCTCCGGTCTGACTCCAATGGGAAAACCGAACCAAGATGGGTTGCTATGCTCCGTCGCTTCCGGCAATATAAAAACATCCCTCATTGAGGCAAGTCTCTCTCTGAGATAGGCAAAATTTTCCCTGCGGCGTGCAATAAAGTGATCAAGTTTTTTCAATTGCGAAAGGCCCACCGCTGCCTGCAAATCCGTCATTTTAAGATTGTACCCCATTTCAGAGTAAACGTACTTGTGGTCGTACCCCTCCGGAAGGTCTCTAAATTTTTGTGAGAAGCGCCTCCCACAGTGATTATCCTGCCCAGGGGCACAGCTGCAATCCCGCCCCCAGTCTCTGAAGGAACGTAGCAATGCAGCGAGCTCCCGGGAATTTGTTGAGACAGCCCCGCCCTCGCCCGTCGTGATATGATGAGCCGGGTAAAAGCTGAATGTTGCGATATCCCCGAACGTCCCAGTTTTTCGCCCTCTCAGCTCGGAGCCGAGTGCGTCGCAACAGTCCTCTATGAGCCACATACCCTTAGACTGTGCCAGCGCCGCAATTCTTTCCGCATCGAATGGGTTGCCGAGCGTATGCGCCATGAATATCGCCTTCGTCTTCGGCGACAATGCGGCTTCTATTTTCTCAGAGGACGCGTTGTAAGTCTCCGGCTCCACGTCAACATAAACCGGAATCAAGCCGTATTGGTAGATCGGATTGACGGTGGTGGGAAAACCGGCTGCCACAGTCACGACTTCATCCCCTGGTTGTAACGCCTTTTTGCCCAGCGACATAGAAGTAAGCACGGCTAAAGCTAGGAGGTTTGCCGAAGAGCCTGAGTTGACCAAAAAAGCATATTTTATGCCGGTCCACTCCGCCAATTTTTGCTCGAATTCATCCGCGAAACGTCCCGCCGTCAACCAAAAATCAAGAGACGCTTCCACTAAACAGCTCAAATCTCCGGAATCAAGGACCTTACCGGAAACAGGAACAGAAGTCTTTCCAGGAATAAAGAGCTTCTCAGGGAAAGCTTTGTTAAAAAAATCCGGTATGAGGGAAAGGATTTCCGCTCTTTTCTCTGCCGCTCCCGCCGGGGTCCCGATGTTCATGTTTTGGCCCTCATATACTCCAAAATTTGCTCTCTTGTAACGGATAGCAAGATTTCTCCCGCCTGTATTCTCTTATACCAGTTCACCGACATCGAGACAGCTTGTTCAAAGGAGAGCTTCGGTTGCCAACCGAGTTTTTGTATGGCACAACTTGAATCCAACCTTAAAAGATGTGATTCGTGTAATGTGCTGTTCTCTTCGAGCCTGTATTTCGCTCCATCTCCCCACAATTTGACCAGCGCTTCGACCATGTCCTTCACGCTTCGAGAATCTTCTGCTCGGGGACCAAAATTCCACCCACAAGCACAATCCCGGTCGCCTCTATATAACTGTTCTGCGAGTATTAGGTAACCGGACAGGGGCTCCAGAACATGTTGCCAAGGACGCACCGCGTTGGGCGAACGGATTTCCAACGGTTTTCCCTGGGTGAAGGCACGCATCGCATCCGGAACAAGGCGATCCTCGGCCCAGTCCCCCCCACCGATCACATTGCCGGCTCTTGCCGTGGCGAGCAATGTGTTGGTTTTAGCAAAATACGCGCTTCTCCAAGCGTCACAGACAAACTCGGCACACGCCTTGCTGCTGCTGTAGGGATCTGCCCCCCCAAGAGTGTCCGTCTCGCGATAGCCCCACTCCCAGTTCATATCCCGATAACATTTATCCGTCGTGATGACCACGACACTTTTAACGGATGGTACGCTCCGCACTGCTTCAAGCAGGTTCACAGTACCCATGACGTTCGTCTCGTACGTTAGTACAGGTTCTCTATATGACGCGCGTACTAGAGGCTGTGCTGCGAGGTGAAACACAACATCCGGAACGAAGTTCGACATCTTCTCTTTCAGTAACTCGCCATCACGGATATCTGCGTACGTTTCTCTAAATCTTCCCGCGAGACCGGCGGCACTATATAAAGAAGATATCGCCGGGGCAAGGGAATAGCCATGTACTTCAGCATCGAGCATGTCCAGCCACAACGTCAACCAGGCCCCCTTGAAACCCGTATGCCCGGTGATAAAGACCTTTTTTTTACTCCAAAAATCCCCGCAGAAGGCCCTCATTCCCATATTTTCCACGGAGCGCTACTTTTTTCCCAAAGTTCTTCCAAGAATATTTTTTCTCTCAACGTGTCCATCGGCTGCCAGAATCCTTTGTGTTTATAGGCCATGAGGTTATCGTTCCGGACCAGTTTTTCCAGCGGATCCTGTTCCCAGACAGTCTTATCGCTGTCTATATAGTCCATGACCTGCGGTTCAAGCACAAAGAAACCGCCATTAATCCAGTCTCCATCCCCCGTCGGTTTTTCAAGAAAATCGGACACCTCGTCTCTGTTTAGTGCAAGACGGCCAAATCGCCCAGGGGGCTGTACGGCTGTCAACGTAGCTAGTTTCTTATGTTTTTTATGAAACGACAAGAGTTCATCGATGCGAACATCCGCAACTCCATCTCCATAAGTCAAACAGAACGTTTCATCCCCGATATAATCCTTCACCCGTTTGATACGCCCACCAGTCATCGTCTGTTCCCCGGTATCCACCAAGGTCACGCGCCACGGCTCTGCCGCGTTGCTATGGGTAGCACACGATCCGTCCCGCATGTCGAACGTCACGTCGGACATATGCATGTAATAATTTGCAAAATACTCTTTGATCGTATAGCCCTTATAACCGAGGCAGATAATGAAGTCGTTGATGCCGTAATGGGAGTATATTTTCAATATATGCCACAGGATCGGACGCCCGCCGATTTCGATCATCGGCTTGGGTTTCAGGTGCGTTTCTTCGGATATTCGCGTGCCAAATCCACCCGCCAGAATTACTACTTTCATCGTTTTATCCCGCCCAGTCATACAATTTCCATTTATTTCACGTCAATTCTACTCTATTTTACACTTTCAAGAACAACTCAAACTCACATTTGATCCGAAAGGCCCATCCCTCTTCTGCGGTACGCTCCCATGACCAGCTCTCTCAGCCCGCTCCACTTTCCCTCTCTCTCCGCTTCTTCCCAAAACCCCTTCGCCTTCTCGTACTGCGACGCCCGGAAATCTTCGCGGTCTCTGGCGATTGCTTCGCAACCGCCCTGCAGTCTGGAGAAGGGCCTGACGCTTCCATAATACCTTATTGTTCGATTTTTTTCACGCTCTGTGAAGCGGGGCATCGTTTCGACCCAGACATCGGCGTCGTGCAGTTCGCCCAAGAGAGTCTGAAGTTTTTTCGCGAGGGCGATATATTCGTCGAGGGCGCCCTCGTAGAGGTCGCCGAAGATCTCCATCGCGTAGCGCAGATGTTTGGCCTCGATGCGGAGCTGGTGGTGCATGGCGACGGCGCCCGGGGATTGGAGCGAGAGGGCGTACTGGTGCATCGTGTCCAGCTGCAGGCAGACGACTCTCGTCGGGTGTTCCAGATCGCGCAGAGGATCGGCAGTGCCGGACATCTCCGTGTTCAGTTTCTTTTCTCGCAAATTTTGCCTGGTATCCACAAAGACGGGCTCGTCCGCGAGATTCGCGACGAGGCGGGCAACCTCCGGTTGTGCCGCCTCCCGCCGCTGTCGCAGGCGAAGGGCGACGCGCTTTACCCCGGGGAGCTCCCTCGAAGAACAGGACGCCGCGAACTCATCGAGCCAGCAGAGCTGGACATCGAGGTCGCGCGCCTCCCCCAGTGTCCTGGTCACCGCGCGCGCCAGTCTGAAAAAGGCCTTCGCGTTCGACAACCCCGCGAAGGAACCAAGGAGGCGCAACGCCATCCGCAGGCGGCGCGAGGCGACCCGCATCCGATGCAGGTATTCCGGATCCTGCGCCTCGATCACGCCGGGGATCTCTCGCAGCATTGGATCGAGGCGATCGAGTATCCCACCGATCGCGTAAAGAGAAATCCGGTCCATCGCCGCCTCAGTCGTCAAGGTAGACCACCCTCGGATTGTTCAACATCCACTGCTGCGAACAGATCGGGGACATCCCCTCGGGCACGGGGACACGAACATACTCTCCCTCGGTCGTCAGGCGGGTAGCGTTCACGTTGTCGCTCAGGTGCACCGGCAGGATGACGCCCAGAATCCGCTGGCGGATGGCCCCGTCCTCGATCGGGAAGAGGCACTCCACGCGGCGGTCGAGGTTGCGCGTCATCAGGTCCGCACTGCCGAGATAGAGCTCCTCGTCACCGCCGTTGCGGAAGTAGAAGACGCGCGTGTGCTCCAGGAAGCGCCCGACGATCGACGTCACCGTGATGTTCTCGCTCAGCCCGGGCGTCTCGGGGCGCAGGCAGCAGATGCCGCGGACCTGCAGCTCGACCTTCACGCCCGCAGCCGAGGCCCGGTAGAGCGCGTCCATGCTCTCCTTGTCGGAGATTGCGTTGAGCTTGAAAATCAGGTGCCCGCCGCCGTTCTTTTTGTGGTGCGCGATCTCCCGGTCGATGCGGGCGACGATCTCGCGCCTCAGCGTGTGCGGCGCCACAAGCAGTCTCTTGTACTCCTTCTGCTTCGAGTAGCCCGTGAGCATGTTGAAAAGGGCGGAGACATCCTCCCCGACCTCGGGGTTGGCGGTGAAGAGACCGAAGTCCGTGTAGATCCCCGCCGTGACCGCGTTGTAGTTGCCCGTCCCGAGGTGGACGTAACGCTTGATGCCATCCTTCTCGCGGCGGACGACGAGGCAGAGTTTCGCGTGCGTCTTGAGTCCCGCGAGGCCGTAGACGACGTGCACACCCGAACCCTCGAGGGCTCGGGCCCAGCCGATGTTGTTCTCCTCGTCGAAGCGGGCCTTCAGCTCGACGAGCGCCGCCACCTGCTTGCCGCGCTGGCAGGCCTCCTTCAGTGCCTCCACGATCGGCGAGTTCGTGCCGGCGCGGTAGAGCGTCTGCTTGATCGCCAGCACATCCGGATCCCTGGAGGCCAGCCGGATGAAGTCGACGACCGGCTTGAAGCTGTCGTAGGGATGATAGAGCAGAATGTCACCCGCCGCGATCGCCCGAAAGAGCCCACGAGGGTTTTCCAGTTCGACGGGGACAGTCGGCGTAAAGGAGGGGTCCTTGAGATCCGGCCGGTCGAGTTTGTAGAGCTGCATCAGCGACGACATGCCGACCGGATCCTCCAGCGGATAGACCTGGAAGAGGTCCAGTTCGAGATTGCGCGTGAGGATCTCGCGGATCCGCCTGGGCGCTTCCTTTTCGATCTGCAGGCGCACCGCGCTTCCGAAGCGTCGTCTTTCGACGCTCTCGCGGATCGAGTGCAGCAGATCCTCCGCCTCGTCGGCCTCAATCTCGAAGTCGGCGTCGCGCGTCACGCGGAAGAGCACGGCACCCGTGATCTTCATGCCGGGGAAGAGTTCGCCCAGGTTCGCCTTCACGAGGTCCTCGATCCAAATGAAGCGCTCGCGCGCGGTCGCGTGCGGCAGCCCCATCTTCTCCATCTTGTCGGATTTCTCGTCCTCATCGGGCGGGATCGGCAGAAGCCGGGGGAACGACTCGGGGATCTTGACCCTCGCGAACAACTCCCGTTTGTCATCATCGCGAAGTGTCACCGCGAGGCTCAAACTCAGGGTCGAGATGTGGGGGAAGGGATGCCCCGGATCGAACGCGAGCGGCGTCAGCGTGGGAAAGATCTCCTTCATGAAATAATTGTTGAGGTGTTTTCTCTGCTTCTCCTTGAGGTCCTTGTACGCCAGAATGTCGATCCCGGCCTTGTGCAACTCCGGCACGACGTCGTTGTGCCAGCAGTCGAGCTGGCGCTTGAGATCGGCCATGAGCCCCTTGCGGATCGCCGCCAGCTGCTCTGCGGCCGTCATGCCGTCCGGAGGCAGGTCCACCACGCCCTCCTCCAACTGGCGGCAGAGGCCGGAGACGCGGATCATGAAGAACTCGTCGAGGTTGTTCGAAAAGATCGAGAGGAATTTCACGCGCTCCAGCAGGGGCTTCTTCCTGTCCAGCGCCTCGTCCAGTACGCGCCGGTTGAACAGGATCCAGCTCAACTCCCGATTGATGTAACGAATTCGATCGCCCTTCTTCTCCGCCATGGCAAAACCTCCGCAAAATCCTCGGGCGAACGCCGTCCGCCCCTATCCAAACCTTGCCAACAACCCCTCCACAGACAGGCCCGTACGAATGCCGAAGCGCGTCAACGCAAAATCGTAACGCACGGGATCGTCGGGGCGGAGCGTCCTGAAACCCTCCGTAGCCTCGATCGCAGCCTTACCGTCGGCGGCCTTGCGCTTCACGAAACCGAGTCCCCGCGCAATCCGGTACATGTGCGTGTCGAGCGGAACGATGATATCCCGCGGCAAGACGCCCCGCCAGCCGCCCGGATCGACGTCGTCGCACCGCACCATCCAGCGGATGTAGAGCGCCAGACGCTTGCACGCGCTCCCCTTCGAGGGCCTCGGCAGCAGGTGCGACTCGGGCAACGACGCGAAGCCGAGGATCGCGTCTATAAAGCGCTCCATCGCGTCCGGCAGATCCGGCGCCTTATAGCCGGAGAGAAAGAGGTTTTCGAGCGATCCGTGCCCGTTCAACGCCCGCCCGATGCCGTGCAGAAACTTGGCCATCTCGCAGCACTCCGTGAAGCGATGGACGAAACCGCAGAGACGCTCGCACAGCTCCGCCTCGCCGCTGCCGGCCAGCGCGTCTGCAGGCGAATTCCCCAACACGGAGAGCACCCTGCCGACGCTCAAGAGGATCGACGCCACCCGCCCATAGGCGAGCGACGAAGCGATCAGACCGACGACCTCGCGATCCGCCGGCGAATCGTACCGATAGAGGAACTCCAGCGGATCGGGCGAGACATACGCCCGGCGGTTGTACGCCTCGTACAGCTCCTCCAGCAGTTCGTACGTGCGGGCGCCGATCTTATTTGTTCTCGCTCAGCGCGTTGAACGCGAACGTCGGCGCCGTCTTGGGCGATTTGCCCTTCTTGATGATGTGGTAGTTCGCGTAGGTGAGCGGAGTCCCCGTCTTGAAAATCTCGGCGGAGACGACCTCGCCGACGAAGAGCATGTGCGTGTGCACGTCGACACGGTCGACGATCCTCGCCTCGAAACCGGACAGGCACCAATCCTGTACGACCGGCACCTTCAACTCGCCCGTCGTATAGTTCACGCCCTCGAATTTATCGATATCCCGCCCCGATTTGAAACCGAACTGTCCGATGAAGGTCATGGGGACGTCCTCCTCCAGCACGGAGACGGAGAACGCGCCGCAGTCGCAGAGACAGCTCTGCGTGAAGTTCTGCTTGTTGAGGCAGACCGCGATGCAGGCCGGATCGCCTGTGATCTGCATAACCGCATTCGCCACCTGCGCGTTGAGTTTATCCCCCTGGCGCGCACCAATGATGTACATGCCGTAGCTGAGGTTGAAAAGCGCCTTCGGATCGATTCCTTTTTGCACGTAGAACACCTCCGGAGTTTACGGAAATATTTTAAAAAAGCGGGGTATCCCCCATAAGTCCAGGATACCCCGCTTTTCACATATTGTACAGGTGAAATCCGACTAAAACCTAGCGCCCTGCCAACTGCTTGTCGAGCTGAATGAGACCGACGCTACTGTCGCCGATCTTCTCGAGCATCGCGAGGATCTCGGAGGCCGTCGCTTCCTCCTCGACCTGCTCCTTGACGTACCAGTTGAGAAACTCGACCGAAGCGTAGTCCTTCTCCTTGACGGCCTTGTCGACCAGCGCGTAGATGAGCTTCGTGACGTCGCGCTCGTGAGAGAGAGTCTCCGCAAAGGCGTCTTTCACGCTCTTCCAGTCCTTCTTCGGGGCCTCGATCGCCTGCAGCTCCGCCCGGCCGCCGCGCTCGCAGACGAACTTGAACATCTTCATCGCGTGCTCGGTCTCCTCGGCGAACTGGTGCCGCATCCAGTGGCCACAGCCGGAGAAGTTGTTCTCCTCGAACCACGCGGCCATCGCGAGATACAGGTACGCGGATTGGAACTCCGCCTGAATCTGATCGTTGAACGCCTTGGTCATCGTCTTGCTGATATCCATGTAAATCGCCTCCAGTAATTTATAATCGTTATTGCTTTTTAAACACATTCCTTATATTACAGCAGCAAACGCGCGTGTCAAGCCCGCATTGGCGTACTAGTAGGTCACGCTCTCCTTGACGAGGATTTCTTCGAGCTTGCGCAACTTCTCCTGCGCCTTCCCACGATTCCGCTGCCCCAGCGAGACAACGAGCGCCTCCAACAGCGTGAGACAGGGCACGATGGAGTAATGTCTCTGCGTGGATGCGATGTAGAGGGTGAGCGAGGCAAACTCGACGGCGGGCGTCGTCGGGGAGTTAGTGATCAGAATGCTGGGAATGCCGTGGCGCGACGCGAAGGCAACCGCGCTCGCCGTCGTCTTCGCATAGTGCGGGCCGCCCAGGGAGATGCAAAAGAGGACGTCCTTCGGCCCCAGATCGACCATGTAGTCGTAGAGGGTCTCACCGCCCTCCAGCGCCACGACTGCATTCGAGAAGAGTTGATTCAGCATCGACTGGAAGAAAAGAGCGGCCGCTTTCGACGACCGCATGCCGACGATGAAGATACGACGCGCCCCCGCGAGCATGTCCGACGCTTTTCTGAAGTTGTCGACCAGTTGCGGCGTCAGGCTGTCCTGAATCGCGTCTACGTTGTCCTTCGCAACCCAGGGAAGGGGAAATTCGTCTCCGTCCTCCTCCCACGAGCGCTCCAGCTCCCACCAGAGGGAGACCTGCGTGCTCATGAGGAGCTTTTCGAACTCCTCTTGCATCTCGTGAAAGCTGGCGTAATCGAGCGCCTTCACCGTGCGCACAACGGTCGCGGGGCTCGCCCCGCACAACCCCGCGAGCTCCTCGACCGTCATGAAGGCGACGCGCTGGTAGTTTTCGAGAATATATGAACAAACCACCTGCTGCATGGAAGTGAATTCCTCAACGCCGCGACGAAGACGTGCGAAGACGGAGTCGTCGTTCACGCCTCCGTAGTTTTCAGATACGACGCCCCCTCCATTTGCGGCGCCTGACATTTCTTCTTCTTTTATTTTCTTAGAATTTCTCCCCATCAAACGTCACTCCCACAATGCCCGCTATAATCGTTATTATTTTCACTGGAGGCATTGTATCAGGAAATACGAGTTATGATAAACAGGCCGTTACGGAAAAATCGCGCATGGTCCGACGACGCATTTGCCACAAACTTCGCAGAAACCGACGCCCTCGTACTCCCTGCCATTCTCTTGCAATTGGGCGTTGCAGGCGTGTCGGTCGAAGTCATCGGGGGTCAGCGCGCGCGCGGGGCAGTTGTCGACGCAATAGCGGCAGCCGCCGTTTTTTCGATAGACACACATCTCCTCTTCTCGGCGATCGTCCGCAGGGAGATCTGCAGCGACCACCACACTGCCGTATCTCCCCGCGCAGCCTTTTTGCGTGATCAGCATGCGGTTCACGCCGAACCGGCCGAGACCCGCGATAAAGGCGACGCTCCTGTGCGACCACGAGGCCCGGAGCGCCTTTTCGTCGTAATTGCCGGTGGCGCTTACCCGCCCTGCCTCGACGCCCTTTTTCGCCAAAAAATCGACCAGCCCGGCGCTGATCTCGTCGATCAACGCGTTGGTCTTGATATACGACTCGCCCCACTCACGCGAGGGCATCCCGGGAACGCGGTTGCCGCGAACGATATCGGCGTTGAACGGCAGAAAAAAGGCAACCGCGCTTCGCGCCCCGGGCAGAATATCGTGAGGGAGGATGTGGTTTTTCGTGGCCAACTCCGGCAATTGCGCAAAGAGCGGATCGTCGGTCGAAGCAAAACCGACCAGAGGCTCCCGGTACAAATCCCCGTCTCGCGCGTTTCCGACTGAGTCCAATACGAAACGAACGATCTCTTTCTTCAACTCCACTCCGGATCGCATGGAAACACCCCTCCAAATCAGTCGATAAATCAAACACACAAGACAACCCGGGGCGCTCCATAAGAAATGGAGCGGAATCCCGGGTGCAAAATCTTTGTATCCTTAAATATAGATTGGATTGATTATACGGCCAAACTCACGCCACCGACGGTTCGATCAGGAATCTCCCCTCCGCATAGCGCCGCCAGTGGAATTCGTCGATCGGCAGAGTCGTGCTGCCCTTGACGATCTTCTCGGCCACCATCTCGCCCGCCACCGGGCCGAACATGAAACCGCGCGCGCCGGAGACGTTGACCCAGAAGCCCTTCATCTCGTCCGCCTCGCCGATCACGGGCTGCAGATCCGGCGTGATGTCGTACATCCCTGCCCACTGGCGAACGACGCGAATTCCCTTCGTGCGCGGCAGGACTTTGTTGACGTGCCCGGTCATATGTTCCAGGAAGTTCCACGACGAGAGCATCTCGTAGTCGTCGAACGGCGCCGCCTCCGCGCGATAGAGCGATGGACCGCAGCCCGCCAGAATCGAGCCGTGCGGGCGCTGGAACATGTAGTAATCGGGCTCGAAGCTCATCACCATCGTGGGGCAGACGCCGAACTCGACTGGCTCCGTGGCGAATATCTCGTGCCGCTCCCCTTTGACCGGGATGTTCAGCCCCGCGAGCGCCCCGACACGGCCCGCCCAGGGCCCGGCCGCGTTGACGATTACGTCCGTGTCGATGCTGCCCTTGTTGGTGATAACCCCTTTGACTTCACCCGCGCCGACCTTGAAACCCGTCACCTCGGTGAATTTCTCCACCCGCACGCCGACGCGCTTGGCGGCCTCCAGATAGGCGAAGTTCGTGATCATCGGATCCGCGTGCCCGTCGCGCTTGTAGTAGGAGAAGCCGACGGCGTCGTCTGCCGCCAGGCCGGGACAGATTTCGAGCGCCTCTTTATGATTGAGCAGGCTCGAGGCGACGCCCATCGAATTCTGCAGCTCGACGTTCTTCTTGAACTGCTCGAACTGTTTCTCCGTGTAGGCGACGAGCAGATAGCCATTCTGATAGCGCTCGATGTCGAGATCGACGCCGAGGTGCTCTTCGAGGTGCTCGAAACGGTCGATGCACGCCTTGCCGAGCGTGATGTTGAGCGCACCGCCCCACTGAGCACGGAACGACGCGGCACACCGCCCGGTCGCGCCCGACGCGACCGTGTTTTTTTCGAGCAACACGACATCTTTCAATCCGAGTTTTTTCAAATAATAGGCGGTCGCCATGCCCATCATGCCGCCGCCGATCACGACGACATCGGCCGTTTTTTTCCAGCTCATTTCCGAACACCTCCCGCGTAATCGCGCGCCGTCAGGGATATCTTGATCGGTTTTACCGGCGGCCGGATCGTCCCCGGCGGGATTTTGCCGATGGGCACACCGGTCGCCCGGCAGATTTCGCGCAGCACGATGTCGCGGCACCCGCGTCCCTGGCACGGCCCCATGCCGACGCGCAGCATGCGCTTGAGCTCGTCGAACGTATCGTACCCCTCGGCGATCCACTTGCGCACTGTGCCGATCGTGATCTCCTCGCACCGGCAGAGGACGGTCTCGTCCTCCATCTCGGCGATCTGCGCGAACTCCCCCTCGTCACAGCAACAGCAGACAGGTTTCTCAGTCATCATTGCCCACCACCTTTACGGCGCGAACCTGCGATATCAGGTCTTTCGGGACGGATACCGACACGACCCTGGTCCTGTCCTTGTGCGGCTCCGTCACACTCTCCACCTTGCCCCGGCCGACGACATCGCCCATGCGGTTCAAGCAGTCCACGGTATCGCCCACCTTCGGTACCGGCAGCATCTCGTACGGCATCTTGATCAGCGCCTTATCTTCCGCAAACGTCAAATCGATCACAAAACAGGCCAGCCCCGGGCACTTCGCAACGCAGAGCGCACAACCGGTGCACTTGCCGTAGTCGACCCGCGGCACGTCGTTGATGTCGTCGAACGGCACGACCGCGCCGGTCGGGCAACTGGTGTTGCAGGGATTGCACGGGATCCGCTGCGGACATTCGATCACGACCAGCCCGTTCTTCTTCCCTGCCCAGAGACTCTCCGGCGGCAAAACCGCTCCGGGGCACTCTTTCATCAGCACGCCACTCTCATAGGAGTTGTCTTTCAAGAAATCCATTCAGATCGCCCCCTTCGCCTACGCCACAATGCCGACTTGCGCGAGGCCTGCGCGAATCTTGCCCGCCGTCTCGCCCCGCCGCAGGCTGGCAAGCCTTTCGGCGAATACGTCAAAACGCCCGGCATCGACGGTGTGGCCGAGCGAAGCGGCGGCAGCCAACCCCGCGACGCGCCCTTCGATCATGGCGGCACTCGCCTCCTCGATGCCCGCGGCGTCGCCGGCGACCCAAAAGTCCTCGTGCGTCGTGCGCTGATGTCCGTCGCGCGTCGGGACGTACCCACAGAGCTCCGGCACGTATTTCATCTCGCAACCCGCCTGCCAGAGTATCTCCGCCGTCGGCGTGAGGCCGACGGCGAGGCAGATGATGTCGCAGTCGAACTTGTAGCGCTCGCCCGATTTGAGCGATTCGACGATCGCGCCCTCCACCCTGTCCTGACCGAGGGCCGCTCGAATCGTATACTGCAGCAGGATCGGCACGCCGAGCCTGCGGATCTTCGCCGCGTGCACCCAATAGCCGCCGACGTTCGGCATCGCTTCGAGAACACCCACGACCGATACGCCCGCCTGCATCAACTGGTAGCTGACGATCAGGCCGATATTCCCCGCACCCACCATCAGGACGCGTTGTCCCGGCAACACGCCGTAGACATTCATCAGCGTCTGCACGGCACCTGCTCCATAAACACCCGGCAGATCGTTGTTGGGAAACGGGATCAGGCGTTCCTGTGCGCCCGTCGCCATGACGATCTTCTTCGGCTTAATCTTGAAATACTCCTCCTCGCCCGTCATGACGGTGACGATGCCATCATCTTTGTAATAACCCATGGCGGCGGTGTTGGTCATCGCCGTCACGCGCTTCTCGTACGCCTTCAACTCGTCGAGCAGCACGCCGGCGATGAGATATCCGCGCGTCCCCGCGTACTCGTCCTTGCTGCCGAAAAATTTATGCGTCTGCTTGACGAGCTGTCCGCCCAGGTGCAGGTCGCTCTCTAGGACCGTCACCTCCGCTCCGGCTGACGCCGCTTCGACCGCCGCAGAGAGGCCGGCGGCGCCGCCGCCGACAACCAGAATTTCCGTTTCACGCACTGCGCCCTTCATCTCTCCGCCCCCGCTTCCCCCACGGCGATGCTCCCCTTGCCGCGTTGCGTCTCCACTTTCATGCCGCTTTTGAGCGGCGTGACGCACGTTCTGACGTTTGGAACCCCGTCTACCACCATGAAACACGAGCTGCACTTGCCGATCGCGCAAAAGAACCCTCTCGGCCGCTTCATCTCGGGCGTAACGCGGTAGATCTGTACACCGTTTGTGTGAAGCGCCATGGCGATCGGCTCGCCCTCGAACCCCTGCATCGTCCTACCGTCAAACGTGAAGTCCACTCTCTTTCCGTGCTCGAAATCCAACACGGGGTGCCGCTCGATCAAAGGCATCCGGCATCTCTCCTTTATCCATTGTCCACAGCCGTCTCAGACGACTCGGCCCTATCCGGTTTCGACGTGAGCGTGAAGAATACGGCGGCGAAGATCGCCGGGAAAAGCCCCGCAAGGCGCGCGTCGATCGTCGCGTTCATCGGAGAAATCTGCCACAACACGGTTCCGAAGAATCCGAAGATGATCGTCCAGAGCGCCGCCTTCCCGGTATATTTACTCCAGAAGAGCGTGCAGCAGGTGACGACCGCGAACGGGTTGCCCATCGCGCCCCACGCGAACGAGACGATCGTGTAGACCATCGCGCTCGGCAGCAGGAACGCCAGCCCAAGGGCCGCAAGCCCGACGAGCGCCGTCACGGTGCGGGATATCGCGAGTTCTTTCTTCGGGTCGATATGCTTTCCCTTCAGGATGACCGGCTTGAGGATGTTCTCGGTAAATTCCGACGAGGTGACGATCAGCATCGAATCCGCCGTCGAAAGCATGGCCGCGATGGCGCCCGTGATGCAGACGGCCGCGATGGCGGGCGGGAAAACTTTCAAAACGACGAGGGGCATGATCTGCTCGGCGTCCTTGATACCGCCCGGGCCGAAGATCGCGAGCCCGACCAGCCCGATCATGATCGCGCCGGCATAGCCCAGGACCGTCCATGCGATGGCGATGTTGCGCCCCATCTTCCACGCGCTCTCGTCCTTCATGGACATGAAGCGGACGGTAAGGTGCGGGCAGCCGCCAAGGTAGGCGATGAACCAGGCAAAGTTGCTCGCGATCATGAAGCCCGCCGCCATGCCTTTGAGGCCGTCGGACCAGCTCATGAAATTCCCCCCGGCCATCCGCATCGCCTCGGTGATGCTGTGGGCGTAAACGTCCGGCGTCACGCTGATGTAGTGCAACCCCCAGATCGGCGCGATCACCAGCGTCGTGATCATCAGAATCGACTGGACGCAGTCCGTATAGACGACGCTCTGGAACCCGCCGTACATCGTATAAGGAATGATGACGACCACCGTCAGAAGAATTCCGGCAAAGACGGGGAGACCGAAGAGCGTGTTGAGCGTCTTACCGCCGCCCATCAACTGAGCTTCGACATAAAAAGCGAAAAGGAAAATAACGATGAAGCTCCCCGCCATCCGCACGGCAGTGGCAGAGGGGCTCTTGGCGTGCCTTTTGGCGATCCAGTCGACGTAAGTTTGCGCGTCGTAATGCGCTGCCTCTTTCCTCATCTTGTTCGCGATGACGGTCCACGCCACAATGTTGCCGCAGGCAAGCCCGATCGCGACCCAGAACGAAACGACGCCCGCCGCATACGCATAACCGGGAAAACCGATCAGGCACCAGGCCGACTCACCGGTAGCGCGCTCGGAGAGGGCTGCCGCCCAGCCGGGCACGTTGCGTCCTCCCATGTTATAGTCCGTCGTATCCTTTGCCTTTCTTCCCTGATACATTCCGAGAGCGACGAGGAAACCGAGATAAGCGATAAGAACCGTAAGATTCAGCGTTGCATTCTCCATCATTGCGTACCCCCATTTTCATTTTTTTGAAACGGGTGGAACCTGAAGACAAAATATGTAACAACATGCTCTTACTACTTTGAAGCTTGCCTGTGAATACGGCTTGTTGATTTGATTCAATTCCCCGGGTGTGAAGATTATAAAATGCCGAAGGAAATATTTCAACCTTCCTATATTTTTTCAAGGAATTTATCTTTCAACTTGCGCTTTTATTTCTTTTTATGGCTAAAAAGCGTTAATCACAATAAATTAGGGGTCTCTATGAAGGTTTTTGCCGAATAAACACAGTGAAAGAAATATTTTCCCAAGTATTTACGCGTTAAGAAATCGCGAACCAAACCCAAATTCCCCGCGTTGTAAACGCAAGTTTAAAAACTGCGCCTTGAAACATTGGGCCAATTAAAATATACTTCAGTACGCATAGCGAATGCATCGACGGAGGCAAACCCGTCAGGAATCTTGGTGACCGATTTTGACGATAGAAAATGAAAATAAAGGGTTGTTATATGTAATCGGGGAACACGTCAGCTTATTTTCGCCCAAGCAACGAATGCTCGCGAAATATGTAATCGACAATTATCTCGATCTTGCGTATTTCACGATTTCCGAGCTTGCGCAAAACGCAGAGGTTAGCGAGACGACGGTCGTCAGATTCGTGTACGCACTCGGGTTCGACAGCTTCGCAGCATTTATGGGGGCGCTTCGCTCTGAAATCGAAAGCGCGAAAATAATGCCGTCGGTGACGATGAGCAGACACGCCTGGGAAAACGCGCAGTACGAATTTCCCCGAGACGCAATGCGTGCGATATTTACGCTGGAGATGTCCGTCATCGAGGAACTGCTGGCCCAGACGCCCGAGGACCTCTTCCAGAGAGCCGTCGACGCGATCGCGTCCGCGTCGCAACTCATCATCGTCGGATGTAGCGCAAACAAGTGCCTCACGCAGGCAGCCTTTTTCGCCTTCAAAATATTGAGGCCCAACGTGCGCCTCATCGAGAACCTCGACCTGTCGACAAAAGATCTGGCCGGGGAGATTCCTCCGCATGCGACGTGCATGGTATTTACCACCCCTCGCTACCCCAGAGAGACACAGTCGATCCTCGAGTGCATCAAGAGCGGAGAGCACAAGCCCTTCGTCATCGGCGTGACGAATTCTTTTCTGTCTCCCCTGGCCGCTTATTCCGATATCATCCTTCAGGTCCCCGAAAAATACGTCATGTTCATCGACACCAACGCGGCGTACATGGCACTCATACACGCCTTGGCCTTTGGCGTGTGCATCAAAGATCGCGAATACTCAAAAAAACGAATCGATGAATACGACGCCTACGTAAAAAAATATAATTTTTACGTCCTGGACAACCTCGACCTGATCAAGTTTTAACGTTTAAAAGACCGGCCTACAGCTCGTACCGTCTTCCGATGCGCTCCAGCGCCTCCGCCCATGTGTCGTACGCGCCCGCGTCCCGCATGATTTTCAGGCCGAGTTCGTTCGCGCCGCCGGCGCCTTGCCCCTCGTTCGCTTTCCAGTGAACTTTATAGCCTTTTTCGATTTAATTTTCTTTAATTTCACATTAAAACACAGAAAAATTGCAAATAATCATGATCATTTGTAAAATCAACAAGCGATCGGAAGGTTTTCATTTCACCATCTTGAAATATATAATTCACTGTTATATGATTGAAGAAAGAAAAATTTTTGCCAAATGCAACATAAATTCAGATGCGTATCGAGGAGGAGTTCACCATGGCAACACAGGCAGTCAAAACATTGCTTCTTTCGCAGGCGGAGCTGATCGAAGCGGGCGTCATGGACATGAAGAAATGCGTGGATACGATCGAGGATGTCTTCTCTCTGCTCGGCAAGGGAGACTACCTCATGGGCGGACCGCTCGAGAACGAGCACGGACAGATGATCTTCTTCCCGAAGGAAAAGCGCTTCCCCGGCATGCCGGTCACGGGACCCGATCGCCGCTTCATGGCGATGATCGCCTATCTCGGCGGCAAGTACAACATCTGTGGCGAAAAGTGGTACGGCTCGAACGCAGCGAACACGAAGCGAGGGCTTCCCCGCTCGGTCCTGACGACGATCCTGAACGACGCGGACACGGGCATCCCCTTCACGATCATGTCCGGCAACCTCATCAGCGCGATGCGCACCGGCGCCGTGCCGGGCGTCGCCGCACGCCACCTGGCGCGCAAGGGCTCGAAATGCGTCGGCGTCATCGGCGGAGGCGTCATCAACAAGGCCTGCCTGCTCGCCATCAAGACGGCCGTTCCCACGATCGAGGAGGCCTATCTCTACGACGTCATGCCGGACAAGGGCAAGGAGTGGGCGAAGGAGCAGTCCGAGAAACTCGGGATCAAAGTGACCTTCGTCGACACGATCGAAGCCGCCGTGCGCCCGGCCGACGTCGTCACGATCGCCACGTCGGGTGACGCCTTCCCGCGCATCGAGACCGCGTGGATCAAGAAGGGCTGCCTCGTGACCTTCACGGGCGACGCGGACCTCGACGTCGATGCCTTCTCGAAGAACCGCGTCATCGCCGACAACTGGAAGATGCACGAGGCGTTCATCATGGACGGCAAGGAGCACCCGGACGGAATCGAAGCGGTGTCGGTCGTTGCGCCTTCGTATCACCTTCTCACGTATATCGTCGATGGCAAATACGACCCGAGCGTCATCGACAGCCTCGGCGACATCGTCTGCGGCAAGACGAAGGGGCGCAAGAGCGACGACGAGATCATCATGTTCGTTACGGGCGGCATGCCGGTGCACGACATCGCATGGGGCAAGGAGCTCTACGATACGGCGGTGAAAAAGGGGCTCGGCACGGAATACGTCTTCTTCGACGAGGCGTACTGGAGATAAAACGCTCTACGCGGAGGCCCGAAGGCGGCAACAA
>JAVBQG010000063.1:0-26913 GCA_031549185.1 Synergistaceae bacterium
GGCAGCTTTTGCGTGGCACATGCTGTTCTAATGGGGCAAAGAGGGGATATTTCCCCTCCACTTGACCTTTCCCGGAGGTTTGGCGGGCATGCGCGATGAGAAAATTACGGCACGGGGGTGGGGGTAATGGAGATTTGGGATAAAACTGGAGCATTGACATATTTCAGGGGGGATTTTTCTTGCCTTCGATTTACGATTTGAAGACCGATTTTCAGAATATCCTGCGCCCCACCGTGCGGAAGCTGGCGGCGAAAGGCTTCACGGCGAACCAGGTGACCGTCCTCGCCTTCGTCCTCTCCTGCCTGATCGGCTGGCTGGTTTTCGTCGGGGCGGCCTATTCGGTCGTCTTTCTCCTGATCCCGCTCTTTCTCTTCGCCCGCATGGCGCTCAACGCGATCGACGGAATGCTGGCGCGCGAGCACGGGCAGAAGTCGAACCTGGGGGCGATCCTCAACGAACTGGGCGACGTCTTCTCCGACGCGGCCCTGTACGTGCCGTTTCTGCTGGCGATCGACGCCCCGCTGGGCCTGACGTTCCTGGTGACGGTCCTCTCGCTGGCCACGGAGATGACGGGCGTCGTCGCCGTGCAAATCGGCGCCTCCCGCCGCTACGATGGGCCGATGGGCAAGAGCGACAGGGCCTTCGCCTTCAGCGTGCTGGCCGTCGTGTGCGTCGTGGCGACGCTCTCGCCGGCCGTTTTGAACCTCGTCCTCTGCGCGGTCGTCATCCTCCTCGCAATCACCGTTCTCAACCGGATACGGATGGCGCTGGCAGAAGCGGGGACGCGATAGATGGCGCACGCCGCCCCGGTCGTCCTCCACGCCATCGGCGCGATCACGGCGCTGCTCGCCGCCGCGAGCGCGATCGTCTTCGCGATGACCAGGCTACGCCCCGAGAAGGATTACGCGGAGCTCGTTCGCCGGACGCGGAGCTGGTGGTTCCTGGTGGCGCTCTTCGCGGCGACCCTGCTGGCGAACGACACGCTCGCGGTCGTCTTCATGGGTTTTCTCAGCTTCCTGGCCCTGAAGGAGTTCTTCACCATCATCCCCTACCGGCGGGTCGACCGGCGCATTCTCTTCTGGGCCTATCTCTCCATCCCCATCCAGTTCTACTGGATCGCCACCGGCTGGTACACGATGTTCATCATCTTCATCCCCGTCTACATCTTCTTCCTCGTCGCGGGGCGCATGGTGCTGACCGGCGAGACGGAGGGCTTTCTCAAGACCACGGCGACTGTGCAGTGGGTGCTGATGATCACCGTCTTCTCCATCGGGCACGCCGCCTACCTCTTCACACTGCCGCCGTTGCCCGGGTTCGAGGCGGGCGGGCGCGGCCTCTTGCTCTACATGGCTCTCGTCGTACAGCTCAACGACGTCGCGCAGTACGTCTGGGGCAAGACGTTCGGCCGGCGCAAAATTCTGCCGAGCGTGAGCCCCGGCAAGACCTGGGGAGGCTTCCTGGGTGGGTTGGGGACGTCGATCTGCCTGTCGCTTCTGATCGCGCCCCTGTTGACGCCGATGAATTTCGGGTGGTCGCTGCTCGTCGGCGCCTGCCTGGCGTCGCTCGGCTTCCTGGGGGACGTCACGATCTCCGCGGTCAAGCGGGATCTCGGCGTCAAGGACACCGGGACCATCATCCCAGGGCACGGGGGCATCATGGATCGGATCGACAGCCTCACCTTCACCGCGCCGCTGTTCTTTCACGCCATGTGGTACCTGTACTACTGATATGGGCCGCGCGCTGCGGGCGCTCTTCTACCTCGTAATCGGGCGGCTGCTCATCCTGGTCGTGCTGGGCGTGAACGTGCGCAACCGCGATCGCCTCCCCGCGCGCGGGCCAGCGATCGTCGTCTGCAACCACAACAGCCACCTCGACACGCTGCTGCTGATGAGCCTGCTGCCCTGGCGCGTGGCGCTCGACACATACCCCGTCGCCGCGGCGGACTATTTCCTCCGCAACCCGCTCGTCGCCTGGTTTTCGACCAAAGTCGCCGGCATCATCCCCATCAAACGGCAGGTCTCGGCCTCCGACCGCGACGTCTTCGACGCGTGCCACCGGGCCCTCGACGCCGGCAAGGTGCTGATCGTCTTCCCCGAGGGCAGCCGCGGCGAGCCGGAGGAGATGGCCGAGCTCAAGAGCGGCATCGCCCACCTGGCCAGAAGCTACCCCGACGTCCCCGTCATCCCGGTCTTCGCCTACGGCCTCGGAAGGGCGCTGCCGAGGGGCGAGGCGCTCCTGGTGCCGTTCTTCTGCGACGTCTTCGTCGGAGAACCGGTCATGGGCATCACGCAGAAGGCGACCTTCATGGCCGAGCTGAAAAACCGCTTCGAAGAGCTCTCCGCCCTCGGCAAACCGCCGCCCCGCACGTACTGACGACTCGGCCGTCGCACAAGAAAAAAATCGCCGCCCCGTTCGGGGGCGGCGAGGTGGTTCTTGCTTCTAGTATTCCATGTCCGTGTGGCCGCACCAGTCGTCAATGCAGACCTTCAGTTCCTCTTCCATCTCTTCCTTCATGATCTTGTCGAAGCGATCCTGCGCGCGTTTGCGGACCATGTCGATCTTCTCGCAGACGAACCTCTCGGCGGCGCCGGGGCGGATCTTGTCGAGCGGCACCATATCCTCCATCAGGCCCTCGACGAACTCCGAGTTGACGTCCATGCGCAGCGAGCCCCACGGCCTGTCGTCGGTGTCCAGGTCCTCGGTGTCCGCGCGGCGGATCAGGACGCTCTCCTCGATGCGGACGGCCTTCGGATCCTCGTAACGGGCCTGCATCTCTATGTAGAAATTGTTCGCATCGGCGTAATTGTCGTAAACGCTGCTGCCCACAGTGCCGTCCGATTTGCGCTCGACTACGATCCAAACTTTCTCCTCCATCGTTTCCATGCGAATCCCCCCTGTAATTTAGGTATAGAGCAATACACTTTCGAGAATCAATGATCCGCGATGAACGGGTTGCTCAACACACCGACGCGGTCGATCTCCACCTCCACGCGGTCCTCCGGTTGAACGCGGCCGACGCCCTCGGGCGTGCCGGTGGCGATCACGTCGCCGGGCTCCAGCGTGGCGAAGCGGCTGATGTGCGAAATGATCCGCGCTACGGAGAAGATCATGTTGCTGAAAATATCCTGCTGCACGACGTTTCCGTTGAGGCGCGTGGTAATGCGGGCGTCCCCCGGCATCTCGTTCGTCAGCAGAACCGACGGGCCGAAGGGGCCGAACGTGTCGAAGCCCTTCGCTCTCGTCCACTGGCCGTCCTTGTTCTGGAGATCGCGCGCCGTCACGTCGTTGAAGCACGAGTACCCGGCCACGTACGACAGCGCGTCTGCCTCGGAGGCCTTGCGGCAGCGTTTGCCGATCACGACCGCCAACTCTCCCTCGTAGTCGACGCGCCCCGCCCATTCGGGCATGCGGACGACATCGCCCGAGCCGACCAGCGTCGTGAGGGGCTTCATGAAGATGATCGGCTCGGAGGGAAGCTCGTGGTCCAGCTCTCTCACATGCCCGACGTAGTTGCGCCCCACGCACCAGATCTTGTTCGGCACGAAGGGAACCAGCAGCTTCACCCGGTCGAGCGGATAGCTCATGCGCATCTCCGTAAAGCCGCCGAACAGGTCGCCCTCCACGATGTCGACCATGTTAGCACGAATCAGGCCACTGTAGATTCGGCCATCCACCGTAAATCTGCAAAATTTTCTCGGCTCCATCCTCATATACCTCCACTTGAATACAATTTTGAAATCAAAAGCCTGAAGAGTGAGGCTTCAAAACCGGCGAGACCCTTCGGCATGTTTCAATATCCCAAAACACACACAAGATTGCGACCCGGCGTCAGTTTTTTCCGAACGCCTTCGCGATACGCGAAAGCCCCTCTTCGAGCTGTGCGCGCGGACAGCCGACGTTGAGGCGCGCGAAGCCCTCTCCCTGCCTGCCGAACGTGGTGCCCGCGTTGAGGGCGACACGCGCCTCGTCGACGAGGATGCGCTGGAGCCCGTCGGACGACAGGCCGTAACCGCGAAAGTCGAGCCAGAAGATGAAGGTCCCCTCCGGGTGCTTCAGCTCGGCGCGGGGCAGACGCTCCTTCATGAAGGTCTCGACGATCGCGCGGTTCTTCTCCAGATACGGCATCAGGGCGTCCAACCAGGGCGCGCCCTTGCGATAGGCCGCCTCGAGCGCCTTGGCGGCGAGCAGATTGAGCCGCTCCATGTGGAACTGGCCGATCGACTTCCGCATGGCGCCCGCCACGTCGCCGTCCTCGGCGATCCACGCGGAGGCGCAGAGGCCCGCGATGTTGAACGTCTTGCTCGGCGCGACCAGCGTGATGAGACGGGATTTCAAATTCGGAGCGGCGACCGCGGTCGGCACATGCTTCGCGTCGCCGAAGACGAGGTCCTGGTGGATCTCGTCGGAGAACACCGTCGCGTCGTGCGCGACGCAGAGCTCGGCCAGGCGCGCCAGCTCCTCGCGCGTCCACACGCGGGCGACCGGGTTGTGCGGGCTGCAGAGCATCAACGCCGTCACGTTCGGGCGGGCGAGTACCTCCTCCAGGTGCTCGAAGTCCATCTCGTAGCGCGATGCCCCCTCGACCAGCGGGTTCTCCACGATCTCGCGTCCGGCGTCGCGAATGACGCTGAAGAAGGGTGGATAGACCGGCGTCTGGATCACGACCCCGTCGCCCGGCTTCGTGAAGGCCTGTATGGCGAAGGCGAGCCCGGCCACCACGCCGGGCACGAAGTCGACGCTGCGCAGGCTGAGGTCCCAGCCGTGCCGCACGCGCTCCCAGTCGGCGACCGCTTCGCGCGCGCCGTCGGTCATGATCGGATACCCGAAGACGCCGAAGTCCACCGCCTGGCGCAGCGCATCGACGATCTCCGGCGCCGAACGGAAGTCCATATCCGCCACCCAGAACGGCAACAGGTCGTCGCGCCCGAAGCGCGCGCCCATGTCGTCCCACTTCATGCAGTCCGTACCCCGCCTTTCGACGGGCGTATCGAAATCGTAAACCAAGAGACTCCCTCCAGCTTTGCAAGATAGGGAAAACTTTATGGGAATTATAGCAGACGCAAGGGGCGAGAAAAAATTTTCGGGCTGGCGTATTACTCGGTATCGGTATGAACTCTCGACACGGCTACAGGGCTTCCATTGGGCGGGATCGTCGGCGGTTAGCCTTGATCGCGTTTTCGCCGCGCGTTTACTCGGCGTCGGGATATTTTCTCGAAGAGTGCAGCACTGTCAATATCTGCAATGTCGTCTTCGAATGACGATATACGATGATGAAAGGAGTATGTAAAACGCCAAACTCTCTCGTTCCACCGACGCGGCCCGGTTTTCCTATGGCTGGGTAAATGAGGAGCGTGTCTATCGTCTTCTCCACGCGCCCGATGACCGCACGCGCATTGCCGGGACTGTCCAGCGCGATGAAATCGTATGCCTGCTCCAAGTCCCGAAGCGCCAGATCAGTATAACGTATCCGCATTTATTATTTCTTCCAGCGCGCAAATGCGGCGGCGACGGCGTCCGGGTCGGCAAATTCTTCGTTGTCAGCCTGCCTGATGCCCTCGCGAATATGTTCGATCTGCCAATCGACCAGGTCGAGGTAGGCCGTTAAAGCCTCGTTGATGATGTAGCTCCTGTCCCGATCCTGAATCGTCGCCAGTTGGTCTATACGATTTTTTTTGCTCTCTTCGATCCTGAAAGACACGCTTTGCATAAGTATTCCCTCCTTTCATGTCATACACAATATTACTCTGTCCTACAAGATACGACAAGCAAATTATCACGAAACTTTTCGCCGAAACAAAAACAGCCTATCACGCCGATTCCATGTTTACCGCCACGTTCTTTTCCTATATACTCGAAGTCAAACCGCTTCATCACGCGAAGGGAGTGTCCTTCTATGTATAAAGTCGTATTGCTGCGCCACGGCGAGAGCACGTGGAACATGGAGAACCGTTTCACGGGGTGGACCGACGTACCGCTCTCCGACAAAGGTTCGGACGAGGCCGTCGCCGCCGGCAGACTGCTGAAGGCCGAGGGATTCTCCTTCGACCTGGCGTTCACCTCCGTCTTGAAGCGCGCGATCAAGACCCTCTGGCTCGCGATGGAGGAGATGGACCTGATGTGGATTCCGGTGGTGAACTCCTGGCGGCTGAACGAGCGGCACTACGGCGCGCTGCAGGGCCTCAACAAGGCCGAGACGGCGCAGAAGTACGGCGACGAGCAGGTCAAGATCTGGCGGCGCAGCTACGACGTGCGTCCGCCGCTGCTGGAGCGGAACGACGAACGGCACCCGTCGCGCGACCCGCGCTATGCGTCTCTCGACCCCGCCGACCAGCCGGACGGCGAGTGCCTGGCCGACACGGTCGCCCGCGCCGTCCCCTACTGGGAGGGGACGATCGTCCCCGAGATAAAATCCGGCAGGGAAGTCATCGTCGCGGCGCACGGCAACAGCCTGCGCGCGCTGGTCAAATACCTCGACGACGTCTCCGAGGCCGATATTCTGGAACTCAACATCCCCACCGGCATCCCGCTCGTCTACGAGCTGGACGCGAACATGAGGCCGCTCTCGCACCGCTACCTCGGCGACCCCGAGGCGATCGCCAGGGCGGCCGCCGCCGTGGCGGCACAGGGAAAGGCGAAGTAGGCCCGGCATGGACTCCAAGTTCATCGAACGCGCAAGGGAATTTCTGCGCGCGTCGTTCGTCATGGACGCGCACTTCGACCTCGCCATGGACGTCGACATTAGGCGCAGGCTCGGCGACCGGCGGGTGTTCGCCGAGCGCCACGCGCCGCTGATGCGCGCCGGCGGCTGGAAGTGCGTCACTTCGTCGCTCTTCATCTCGAGCTGCTTCGTACCGGAGATGGCGCTGCGAAACGCGCTCGACCAGATCTCGTCGCTGATGGCCGACCGCGACGACTCCCCCGAATCTTTCGCGCTCTGCCGGTCGGTACGAGAAGTCGACGCGGCAAACGCCGCGGGCAAGATCGGCGTCTTCCTCTCGTTCGAGGGCTGCGAACCGATCGGGCAGGACCTCGGATTGATGCGGATCTTTTACGAACTCGGCGTGCGCGCGGTCGGCCTCGTCTGGAGCCGGCGCAACTACGCCGGCGACGGCTGTTTTTTCGCGCCGAAACGCGAGGGGCGCAAGGGCGGGCTGACACCCTTCGGCGTCGAGGTCGTCGAGGAAGCGGGGCGTCTCGGCATGATCCTCGACATCAGCCATCTGAACGACGAGGGCGTCTCCGACGTCGCCGAGTTCAGCAAGGGGCCGGTGATCGCCTCGCACTCCAACTGCCGCGCTCTCGTACCGTCGATGCGCAACCTGACCGACGAGCAGATCAAATTCGTCGCCTCACGCGGCGGCGTGGTCGGCATGAACGGCTGCAGCGCCTTCATCTCGACCGATAAACGCGACGACGTCGGCGCGCGCGAGCTGTGCGAGCACATCGACTACATCACGAGGCTCGTCGGCGACGACTTCGTCGGCCTCGGCCTCGACTGCTGCGACGGGTTGGCGGAGTACGCGTACGCGCCGCCGAACCTCGATACCTACGACTCGATCAAGGATCACAGCCTCCTGCCGGAGTTGGTCTCCATTCTGATGGAAAAGGGCTACTCCGACGAGCGTATCGGCAAGATCGTCGGCGGCAATTTCCGCCGCGTCTACGAGCAGGTCCTGGGGTAAAAGTCGCGCATGGGCCGATACATCGCGGGCAGGCTGCTGTCGACCGTTCCCATCCTGATCGGCGTCTCGGCGCTGATCTTCTTCCTCATGAACGTCGTGCCGGGCGACCCGATCGCCGTCATGCAGAAGGACTTCATCGATCCCAACGCGCTCGAGCGCGTGCGCGCCGAGATGCACCTCGACGACCCGCTGCCGGTCCGCTACGTCCGCTTCCTCTGGGACGCCGCCCACGGCGACCTCGGGTACTCGTACAAACTCAAGCGCCCCGTCACCGGCATCATCGCGGCCGCGTTCCCCAACACGCTGCTGCTGGCGGGCTGCGCCGCGTTGCTGGCGTGGATCGTCGGCATCCCCGCCGGGTTGATCTCGGCAGTCAAGCCGAACTCGATCGCCGACAACTCGCTGATGGGCTTCTCGCTCACCGGCGTCTCCATGCCGACCTTCTGGGCGGCGCTCGTGCTGCAGTACATCTTCGGCGTGATACTCGGCATCCTGCCCGTGGCCGGATTCGACACGTGGAAGCACCTGATCCTGCCCACGGTCGTACTCGGCTGGGGCGCCTCCGGCAGCATCGCGCGCCTCACGCGCTCGAGCGTGCTGGAGATCATGCGCCTCGACTTCATCCGCACCGCCCGCTCGAAGGGCCTCACCGAGCGCGGCGTCGTGCGCATCCACGCGCTGAAGAATTCGCTGCTGCCGGTGGTGACGATCATGGCGATCCAGGTCTCGACGCTGCTCTCCGGCGCCATCGTCACGGAGAGCGTCTTTGGCATACCGGGCATCGGGCGGTTGGCGATCACGGCGATCAACAACCGCGATATGCCGCTGCTGCAGGGAACCGTCCTCTTCGGGACGTTCCTCGTGATCCTCGGGAACATCATCGCGGACGTGCTCTACGCCACGCTCGATCCGCGCATCAAATACGTGAAGGAATAACCGGCCATGGAAGAATCGACCAACATGCTCGACCCCACAACGAACTGCACAAAAAGCGTCCGCTCGCAGATCGTCCGCGACCTGTTGACGGCCTACGGCAGAAACCGCATGGCCGTCGTCGGCCTCGCAATCGTGGCCATTCTCCTGATCGGGGCGATCGCGGCGCCGCTGCTCTCCCCCTACGACCCGTACAAGATCGACTTCTCTCTGGTCACGGCGCCGCCGTCGGCGGCCCACTGGCTGGGCACCGACGAGCTGGGACGCGACCTCCTGACCCGCCTGATCTACGGCGCGCGCATCTCGCTTCTGATCGGCGTCGTGCCGGCGATCATCGCGCAGGTCGTGGGCGCGGCGGTCGGCATCGCGTCCGGCTACTACGGCGGCAGGACGGACTACCTCCTGATGCGCCTGACGGACGTCGTGCTCGCCTTCCCCTCGCTGCTGCTGGCGATGGCGATCATGTACACGCTCGGGGGGAGCCTGATGAACCTCTTCATCGCGCTGTCGTTCGTCGGTTGGGCCAGCACGGCGCGCGTCGTGCGCTCGCTCACGCTCTCCCTGCGCAACAAGGAGTTCGTCGAGGCTGCGCGCTCCATCGGCGTCAAAAACAGCGTCATCATGGCCAGACACATCCTGCCGAACTGCATCCCCACGATGATCGTCCTGCTGACGCTCTCGATCCCCAACTACATCCTGCAGGAGGCGGGGCTCTCCTTCCTCGGCATGGGCGCGCAGCCGCCGACGCCGAGCTGGGGGCTGATCGCGATCAAGGGCAAGGAGTACCTCTTCTCCGCCCCGTGGATCGGCATCGCGCCCGGCGTCTTCATCCTGATCACGGTGCTCGGGTTCAACTTTCTGGGCGACGGCGTCCGCGACGCGCTGGACCCGACCATGAAAGGATAACGTCGTGGAGAGCCTGCTCGAAATCCGAAATCTGCGCGTCGAATTCGAGACCGCCGCGGGACGCGTGCCCGCCGTGTCGGGCGCCAGCATCCGCATGGCGAAGGGCGAGATCGTCGGGCTGGTCGGCGAGTCCGGCTGCGGCAAGACGGTGACGGCCCTCTCGACGATGGGCCTGATCCCCCACCGCGGACATGCCGGGGGGGAGATTCTGCTCGACGGCGAAAACCTGCTGGCGAAGACCGGCGACGAGATGCGGCACATCCGCGGCAACCGCGTCTCGATGATCTTCCAGGAGCCGATGACGGCGCTGAACCCGGTGATGACGATCGGCCGCCAGCTCTGCGAGCCCCTCGTGCTGCACAAGGGCGCCTCGGTGGAGTCGGCGCGGAAGCGCGCCGTCGAGGCGCTAGACCTCGTCCGCGTGCCGCAGGCGGCCTCGCGCCTGAAAAATTACCCCCACCAACTTTCCGGAGGGCTCTGTCAGCGCGTCATGATCGCGATGGCCCTGATCTGCGAACCGGAGCTGCTGATCGCCGACGAGCCGACGACGGCGCTCGACGTGACGATCCAGGCGCAGATCCTCGACCTGCTCACGGGCCTGCGCGAACGGACGGGCACCGCGATCCTGATGATCACCCACGACCTCGGCGTCGTCGCGGAACTCTGCGACCGCGTCTACGTGATGTACGCCGGGCATGTGATGGAGTCGGCGGGCGTCTTCGAACTCTTCGACGACCCGCGCCACCCCTACACCTCCGGCCTGCTGCGCTCGCTGCCGCGCGTCGACGCCCGTTCGAAGGACGAGGAGGACCTCTACAGCATCCCCGGCATGGTGCCGAACCTGCTCGCCCTGCCGGCGGGCTGTCCCTTCGAACCCCGATGCGACGTCGCGATGGAGCGGTGCCGGACGGAGCTTCCGCCGTTCTTCCGCGCGAATGACGGACACGCCGCGCGCTGCTGGCGAGAGGAGGGCGATGTCGTTGCCTGAGAGCGATTTTAACGCTTCACCCTTCAGGCCTTTGATTTCAAATCGGTCTGAAATTCTCTTCGAACTGCGGAACGTGCGGAAATATTTTCCCTTCAAGACCGGCTTCGGAAAACCGGCGGCACAACTCCGCGCCGTCGACGGCGTCGACTTCTCCATCCGCAAGGGCGAGATCTTCTCGCTGGTCGGCGAGTCCGGCTGCGGCAAGAGCACCCTCGGGCGCGTCGTGCTGAACCTGCTCCCCGCAACGGGAGGGGAGGTGCTCTACAAAGGGCGCGCGGTCGCATCGCTGCCGCAGGACGAGATGCGACCGCTACGCGCGAAGATGCAGATCGTTTTTCAGGATCCCTACTCTTCGCTGAACCCGCGTATGCGCATTTTGGACATCCTGGCCGAGCCGCTCGTGACGCACAACGTGACGCGCAACCGCGCCGAGCTCGCCCGCATCGCCTCCGACCTGCTGGAGAAGGTCGGCATGAGGCCGGAGGCGCTCTCGCGCTTTCCGCACGAGTTCTCGGGCGGGCAGCGCCAGCGCATCGGCATCGCGCGGGCCATCGCCCTCTCGCCGGAACTGATCGTCTGCGACGAACCGCTCTCCGCGCTCGACGTCTCGATCCGCTCGCAGGTGATCAACCTCCTCGTCGAGTTGAGGACGAGGCTCGACTTGACGTACCTTTTCATCTCGCACGACCTCTCCGTCGTGCGCTATATCTCCGACCGCATCTGCGTGATGTACCTCGGAAAAATCATGGAGATCGGCACGAGCGACGAGATCTTCGGGAACCCGCTGCACCCCTATACGAAGTCGCTGATCGCGGCCGTTCCCGTGCCCGACCCGCACAAGAGAAACCGCGAGCGCGTCCTGCTGCAGGGCGACCTGCCCAGCCCACTGGACCCGCCGTCCGGCTGCCGCTTTCGAACGAGGTGCCCGATCGCGCGGGACGTTTGCGCGGAGAAGGAGCCGGCGCCGCCCGACGAGCGCACCCACAGCGCCGCCTGCCACTTCGCGAAGGAGAGATAGAAAATGACGAGCAATCGCACGAACCGGCTTTTCGGTTTCCTGTCATGAGGATTCTGCCACGTCCCTTGAAAGAGCGCAGCCGCGTCGCCGTGGTCGCGCCGTCGAGCCCGGCGCCGGACGAGGACCTCGCCCAGGGGCTCGACGCCCTGCGGGAGATGGGCTTCGAGCCTGTGGCCGGCAAGTCGTGCTCGGGCAGCACGCCGAAGCGCGGCTACCTCGCCGCCGAGTCGGACGCCGTCAAGACCCGGGACATCCACTGGGCGTTCGGCGACCCGGCGATCGACGGCATCGTCTGCATGAGGGGCGGCAGCGGCGCGGGCCGCCTGATCCGCCACATCGACCCGCGGATCGTGACGGCGAACCCCAAAGTCTTCGTCGGCTACAGCGACATTACGATCCTGCACGCGTTCTTCGGAAGCGTCTGCAACCTGCTCACCTTCCACGGCCCGATGGCGACGTCGAAAAACCTGTACAACAAGCCGGGGCTGACGCGGGAGGCCTTTCTGCGCGCGGTCACGGATCCCGCGCCGCTGGGCGAGATCAGGGAGACGGTCGGCTACGCCAGAAGCTGCCCCGTCCCCGGCAGATGCCGCGGCGAGCTGGTGGGCGGCAACCTCGCCGTCCTCTGCACGACGATCGGGACGAAGGCCGACCTCTCCACGAAGGACAGGATCGTCCTCATCGAGGATGTCGACGAGGAGCCCTACAGCGTCGACCGCATGTTGAACCACCTGATCAACGCGGGCAGGCTCGTCGACGCGGCGGGTTTCGTGCTGGGCGATTTCACGAACTGCAACCCGCCCCCAAAACCGGAGAGCGCGAAATTCCGCACCGTGCAGGACGTGATCGAAGATGTGCTCGTACCCCTCGGCAAGCCGATCATGGCGGGCCTCCCGGTCGGGCACGGCGACATCAACGTCACGCTGCCGCTCGGCGCGATTGCGGAGATGGATACGGAATCCGGCATCTTGAAATTCGAGCGTTCGGCGCTCGACGGAGGTGATTCGCGGTGAGAAACGTCAAAGTGGCGGGCTACAGCGCGCGCTGGGAGGGAAAATACGAGACCGAGGCGCGCAAGATCCGGGAGATTCTGGGGGACGAGCTGATCAACATCTTCCACATCGGCAGCACCTCCGTGAGAGGGCTTTCGGCCAGGCCGATCATCGACATCATGCCGGTCGTCCACGACCTCGAACGCGTGGACATCCTCGAAGACCGCTTCGAGGCCCTCGGCTACGAGGCCATGGGCGAATACGGGATCTCCGGAAGGCGATTCTACCGCAAGGGCGGGGAGGACCGCACACACCACGTGCATCTCTTCCAGTTCGACAACGTCCAGGAGGTCGAGCGGCACCTCGCCTTTCGCGACTACCTGCGGGCGAACCCCGACGTCAGCTACGAGTACGGCAAGCTGAAAACACGCCTGGCGGAACAGTTTCCCGCGGATATCGAGGCCTACATGGACGGGAAGGACGAATTCGTGAAGGCCGTCGAACGCGCGGCGCTGAAGTGGCACTACAAGCAGAGGACGTGAGCGGCGATCATGCGCGGTGAAATTTCTCCTTCGTTATGAATGCGTTTTAGGCGCGACACATATATATCGTTTGAAAGACGCCGCTCTTCCCCGATTTTTCCATCGTTGTCAGACTATTGCTTTATTAATGAGAATATTATATCATTGTGTTCTCACATAACACTTCCCCGGGGTGATGCACAATGAATATGATCTACTTCGACATGATCCAGACCGTTACCTTTGCCATCGTTCTGCTTCTGATCGGCACCTTTCTCTGTAAAAGAATCGCGTTTCTCTACAAGTACAACATTCCCGCGCCCGTCGTCGGCGGCTTTCTCTTCGCGCTTCTCAACTGGTTCCTGCGCTCGTACGCGGACGTCGGCTTTCGCTTCGACACCACGCTGCAGAGCCCGTTCATGATTGCCTTCTTCACCACCATCGGGCTGGCGGCGAGCCTTCGCCTGCTCAAGGAGGGCGGCAAGGCGGTCTTCACCTTCCTCGTGGCGGCAGCCATTCTGCTCGTGCTGCAGAACCTCGTCGCATGGGGGCTGTCTATCGCCACGGGGCTCGACCCGCTTCTCGGCCTGCTGGCGGGCTCGATCACGATGAGCGGAGGGCACGGCACCGGCGCGACCTTCGCCAACTATTTCACGGAGAAGTTCCACCTGGTCGGGGCCACGGAGCTGGCGATGGCGGCGGCGACCTTCGGACTCGTCTCCGGCTCGCTGCTGGGCGGCCCGGTCGCGAGGCGACTGATCCTCAAAAAGCACCTCGAACCCGGCCAGCCGGGGCACAAGGAGCTGACGGAGTTCGACGGAGACATCGTGAAGGAGGAGGTCGAGCCCATCGAGCAGGGCGATATTCTGCGCACGATCTTCCAGCTCACCCTCGCCATGAGCATCGGGAGCATCATCTACACCGAGCTGATCAAGCACGACCTGAACTTTCCCACCTACCTCTTCTCGCTCTTCGTCGGCATCGTCATCCGCAACGTCGGAGAGTCGACGAAGCTGTACAAGGTCAACGCCCGGCTGATCGACTACATCGGCTCCGTGTCGCTGTCGATCTTCCTCGCGATGGCACTGATGAACCTGCAGCTCTGGCAGCTCGTCGACCTCGCCGTGCCGATGCTCGCGATTCTCTCGGGTCAGGTGGTGCTGATGGCGCTCTTCGCGTACTTCGTCACCTTCAACCTCAACGGGCGCGACTACGAGGCGGCGGTGCTCTGCGCGGGACACTGCGGTTTCGGCCTCGGCGCTACGCCGAACGCCATCGCCAACATGCAGGCCGTCGTCGCCAAGTACGGCCCGGCGCCGCGCGCCTTTTTCATGGTCTCGATCGTCGGCGCGTTCTTCATCGACATCACAAACGCCTTCGTCATCCAAGCGTTCGTCTCGTTCATGCCGAAATAAAGGGGAGAGATGGACATGCATCTGGGAGAAGGGATCAAAAAGCTCGGCTTCGGGTTGATGCGGCTGCCCATGATCGGTAAGGAGGTCGACATCGAGCAGACCAGGCAGATGGTCGACCTGTTCATGGAGAAGGGCTTCACCTACTTCGATACCGCGCACGCGTACCTCGAGGGGAAGTCCGAGGTGGCCATCGGGGAGGCGCTGGTGAAGCGTTACCCCAGAGAGAGCTACCAGCTGGCGACCAAGATGCCCGCCTGGCTCTCGGAGACGGCGGAGGGCGCGAAGGACATGTTCTGGACATCGCTCGCGCGCACCGGCGCCGGATACTTCGACTTCTACCTCCTCCACAACCTGGGCGTCGGCAGGACGGGCGCGTTCGACGACTTCGGCATCTGGGATTTCGCGGAGGAACAGAAAAAGGAGGGGCGCATCCGCCACCTGGGCTTTTCGATGCACGCCACGGCGGATCATCTGGAGGAAGTCCTCGCCAAGCACCCGGAGGTCGAATTCGTCCAGCTTCAGATCAACTACTCCGACTGGGAGAATCGCATCATTCAGTCCGGAAAGTGCTACGAGGTGGCCCGCAAGTACGGGAAACCGGTCGTGGTCATGGAACCGGTCAAAGGGGGATTGCTGGCGAACCTGCCCGAGGGAGCGGCGGAGGTACTGGCCACGGCGAATCCGAACGCCTCCCCCGCCTCGTGGGCGATCCGCTTCGCGGCATCGCTCGAGGGCATCGTGACCGTCCTGAGCGGTATGTCGACGCTGGAGCAGATGCGGGACAACGTATCGCGCATGGAGGCGTTCGAACCGCTAAGCGCACGGGAGCTGGAGACCGTCCGCGAGGTGCAGAAGATCCTCTCCGGAATCCCGCAGATCCCCTGCACGGACTGCCGGTATTGCATGGAGAAGTGCCCGCAGCACATTGCCATTCCCGGCACCTTCAAGAGCGTCAACGACTATCTGATCTATCACAACCTGACGGCGGCCCAGTGGAACTACACCTGGGAGACCCGCTCCCTGGGGAAGGCGTCGACGTGCGTCCGCTGCGGAAACTGCGAGGTCGCCTGCCCGCAGAGCATCCCCGTGATGCAGGAGCTGGCGAAAGCCGCGGAGATCCTCGAGGCACAGGCGTAGGAAACCGCGCCCCAAACGCCGTTTTTTGTAGGGGCGAACTGCGTTCGCCCGTCCTTAAACGAACCATGTTTCTTGGCGGGTGAACACAGTTCGCCCCTACGACATTATTCCTGCCCCTACATCCAGCTGACGTCGATCGGCTTGCGCGGGGGCAACAGCTTGCTGATTGCAACTGCCGGCGCGGGGAAACCCATCATCTGGCCGCCGACGATCGTCTCGTCGTCGCGGACGCCCACGGACCGGCAGAGCTCCCGGTTGTTTCGCGCAGCCATCGTCACAAATCCCGCCCAACAGCACCCCACTCCGTTCGCGTGCGCAGCCAGCTCGAGATACGTCAGCGCGATCGCGCCGTCGGCGTGGAACCGGTTCTCCGACGGCATGACGGCGAGCGCAAGGTTCGGAGCCCCGCGCGTGATGATGTCGTACCCTCCGTCCCACACGCCCACGATGCCGGAGTAGGGCCTCGCGCCCTCGTCGCCGACCGCGATCGCCGCGGCCGTCTCCCGAAAAAACTCGATCACCCGCCCGGCGATCGCCTTCGTCTTCTCGCGCGTCTCGGATACGACCCAACGGACCTCCTGGCTGTTCGAGGCGGTCGGGGCGTAGCGCGCGGTATCGAGCAGGCCCTCGATCAGCGCGCGCGGCAGCGGCTCGTCCTTGAAGCGCCGCACGCTACGCCGCGAACGGAGCAGCGTCTCGGCCGACTCGGCAGATGGCATGAGGCCCGCGTCCACCACGACGCGGTCGCCCACAGGCTGAAAATCGAGGTAGCAGGCACGCACCGGACAGAACGACACGCACTGCCCACAGCGGATACATCTTCCCTCGACCTCGCCGGCCACGAACGGCGCCTTGCTCTCATCCGTCTTGATGATGCCCGCGGGGCAGAGATCGGCGCAGAGGCCGCACTTGACGCAGTTCTCATCGATGCTGAACATCGGCATATGGATCAGTCCTTTCAAGTGTGAAATAAAAAGCCTAAAGGGCCAAGCGTTAAAACCGGATCGTTTTGATTGTGCCTCGGCACCGGACAATAGCGATTCGGCACATCATAACACAAACGCGCGAGCGAGGGCCTCTGCCTCGCATGCTATAATCGGACGAACGTGAAGGAGAGCGGCCATGCTCGAAGGTTTCAGGAAAAAAGCGCGTGCGCTTAAAAAACAGACGACGACCCTTTATCTCGTCTACCGCAGCAAAGACGTGCAATGGTACAAGAAGGCGTTCATTCTGCTGATCCTTCTCTACGCGCTGAGCCCGGTCGACCTGATTCCCGATTTCATCCCCGTATTCGGGCTTCTCGACGACCTGGTCGTCGTTCCGCTGGGGATCTTCATCGCAATCAGGATAATCCCGAAGGACATCTGGGAGGAGTGCCGCGCACGGGCGGAGGAGGGCGTATCCGTCGAGCCGGGGTACAAAGCTTTCGGTTTCCTTCTGATCTGCTTGATCTGGGCTCTCGTTGCGTTCAAAACAGCGACTGCGTTCACACGATGACGACCCTGTCGAAGAAAAAGAAAAGGAGATGATCGATCCGTGAAGAAAACAGCAAGAAGAAGCGCCTGCCTCCTGATCGCCGCCCTGCTCTGCGCGGCCTGCCTGATTGCCGGCTCTGCCGGGGCGGCGCGCGCCGACGACGCGAAGTTATTCTTTCTCTCGCCGACGTACGCCTGGTACTTCCCAACCTCCAGCAAGGCCAAAAACGCCTTCGGGAGCACCTGGGAGGGTTTCGGCGTCACGCTGAACATGGAGACGTTCGGGTGGACGAACACGCTTCGGGCGGGCGATTTCCGGCTTCACCCCTACTTCGGCTACTTTCACGCCAGCGAGGGACCCAACGACGCCTACGTCATTCCGGTCGGGCTCGAAGGCCGCTGGCATCTCGACCAGACGGGCCCCGTGCAGCCCTATATCGGCCTCGGCGTCGCAGGCTACGCGGTCAGCTTCGAGGACAAGGCGGCCGACATCGACACCGGCTGGCGGGGCGCGTTCGGCGGGCGGGTGATGATCGGGGCGGACATCACGAAGTGGTTCAACCTGCAGGCGTCGTACAACCTGATCTCCGAGGTGAAGGGCTACGACCTGAGCGGCTTCGCCGTGCAGGCGAAGGTGAATCTGTATTTTTAAGACAGCGTAGGGGCGCACTGTGTGCGCCCGCGGGCGAACGAAGTTCACCCCTGCAAAAGTCGATCACAAAAAAACGGCGGCTCCGATTTTTTCGGGGCCGCCGGCTGTGTTGCTCGTTCTATCGTCCGTCAGTCGATCGGGATATCTACGCTCTTTTCCTTCCTCTTGCGCGCCCGGTAGTCGGAGACGAACGGCCAACCGATCGAGCCGATGGCGAGCACCCAGAGGACGAGGGTGATCGGCGAGGCGAAGAAGATGCCCATCTTCCCGTCCGACAGCATCATCGACTGCCGGAAGGACTGCTCCATCGATTGCCCGACGACCGAGGCCAGTATGAGCGGTGCGCTTGGCACTTTGAACTTCTTCATCAGGTAGCCGACGAAGCCCAGGATCGTGAGCAGGACGAAATCCACGACGCTGAAGTTGATCGTGTAGACGCCCAGGAAGGCCACCGAGACGACCAGCGGATAGAGGATGCGCGGCGGCACGGACAGCACGCGCACCAGCAGGCCCGCGAGCGGGATGTTGATGAACGCGCAGACGACGTTGCCGAGGAACATGCTGGCAATGATACCCCACGCGACGTCCGGGTGCTGCTCGAAGAGCAGCGGCCCCGGCTGCAACCCGAGGATCAGCAGCGCGCCGAGCATGACGGCGGTGGTGCCAGAGCCCGGTACGCCGAGCGTCAGCATCGGAATCATCGCCCCGACGGAGCAGGCGTTGTTGGCCGCCTCGGGGGCCGCGAGCCCCTCGATCGCGCCCTCGCCGAACTCCTCGGGGTGTTTGGAGAGCTGCTTCTCGTTGTTGTACGCCATCAGCGCCGCGATGGTGCCGCCCGCGCCAGGCAGGATGCCGATCAGGAAACCGACCGGCGTCTGGCGGATCATCGGCCAGAAGGAACGCCGCCAGTCGTCCATCGTGATCCAGATGCGGCCGAACTTCGTCTGCACCGGCTTGACGGCCTCCTTGGCGATGTGCTCGAGGTTCTCGAAGACCTCGCCGATGCCGTAGATGCCGATGATGACGACCACGAAGTCGATGCCGGTCTGCAGCTCGGTGATGCCGAAGGTGAAGCGCGGCGTCCCCGCCTGGTGGTCGAGGCCGACCGTCGTGAGCAGGAGGCCGAACGTCATCGCGACCAGCCCCTTGAGCAGCGCCTCCTTGGAGATTGCGGCGGTCGCCGCCAGCGCGAAGATCATCAGCACGAAGTACTCCGGCGGGCCGAACTTGAGCGCGAAGCGCGCCATCGGCAGGGCGATCAGGACGAAGGCGACGATCGCGATCAGCCCGCCGATGAACGACGCGATGGCCGAGATGGCGAGCGCCGCCTCCGCGCGCCCCTTGCGCGCCATCGGATACCCGTCGAAGCAGGAGGCCACGGCAGCCCCGTCGCCGGGGACGTTGAGCAGGATCGAGCTGCGCGATCCGCCGAACATCGCGCCGTAGTAGATCGCGCTCATGGCGATCAGCGCGGTGGCCGGCTCCATGCCGAACGTCAGCGGCAGCAACAGGGCAATGCCAGTCGTCGGCCCCAGGCCGGGCAGCATCCCGAGCACCGTTCCGAGCGCGGAACCGGCGACCAGCCAGAGGATATTCGTGGTCGTAAATGCCACCGAGAATCCGTGAGCGAGGTGCGATAAAATTTCTCCCATTGCGCTCTCCCCCTAAAAGATGCCGAACGGAGAGGTCGGCAGGCTGATCTGGAAGACCCGGGCGAAGACGTACCAGGCACCGAGGGAAAAACAGACCGTGATAACCGCGTTCGCAAGCCATTTCTTCGGTCCGTTGACGACCATCAGCATCAGCATCAGAAAAATCAACGTCGAAATGACAAAGCCAAGACGCTCGAATATAAAGGTGTACATAAAGCAGAGCACGATCACGGCGAAGATGAGCTTCATGCTCTGCATGTGAAACTTCGGGCGCTTGCTCCTGTCGTCGCTGTTCAGGCCCTTACGGGCCTCCGTAATGAAGAGCAGCGCGCCGAGGAAAATCATCAGCGCCGCCAGCCCCATCGGAAAGTAGATCGGCGCCATCGGATTGCCGATGGGGGCCTTTGGAAGGCCGAACGCCTGCACCCCGTAGGCGACGCCCATGAGGATCGCGGCGAGTCCCACCCATGCGTTTGGTCTCAATGTAATTCCCCCTTTGCGCGAGAGTCCGAAAAACGCTGACTAAACCGCCAATTTGCGGGCGCGGAAAGCGCCGGAGTCGATGATCCCTGCCATTCAGACCTGACGATCAATCAGCCGTTACAGCAAAGGGGCTGTGCGAAACGCTCTCCGCACAGCCCTGCGATGTCGGTTATTTCTTGTAGAGACCCACGTCGGTGAGCAACGTCTTGTACTGCTCGTTGGTCTTGTCGAGGAACTTGGAGAACTCGCCCGCATTCATGTAAACCTGTATCCAGCCGTTGCGATCGCAGATTTCTTTCCACTCGGGCGTCTTCACCATCTTGGCGAGGGCATCCTCCATGAACTTCCTCTCGGCGGCGGGCATACCCGGAGCGCCGAAAATACCGCGCCAGTTGATGAATTCAGCGTTATATCCGGCTTCTTTCAGCGTCGGGACGGCCGCCAGCGGACCGGTCGCGATGCGTTTCGGCGAGGTGACGCTGAGAATATTGATGTCCTTGGACTCGTAGGGACCGACCAGCTCGGCCATGCCGGTCGAGAGGACGTCGATGTGCCCGCCCATCAACGCGGCAAGCCCCTCGCCGCCCTGGAAGGCGATGTATTGGATGCCCTTGAGATCGGTCACGCCGGCGGCCTTCGCCGCCACGAGGAACTGAATATGATCCATGCTGCCCAGCGAGGACGTGCCGCCCACCTTGACGCTTTTGGGATTCTTCTTGATCGCCTCCATCAGCTCTTTCATGTTCTTGAAGCGCGAGTCTCTGGGAACACCGAATGCGCCGAAGTCGTTGATCAGCATGGAGATCGGCGTGAGGTTCTTATAGCTCAGCTGCGTCTGTCCGGTGAGGTTGATGAGAAGGAGAGGGGGAGAGAAGACCGTCAGACTGTAGGGGTTGCCCTTTTTCTTCTGCAGATAGGCGAGCGCGACGCCGCCGCCGCCACCCGGCTTGTTTACGACCGGCATCGGGGTCGTCACGAATTTCTTCTCGGTGAGGACCTTCGCGACCATCCTCATCGTCGTATCCCAGCCGCCACCGGGACCGGCCGGAGCGATGCATTCGAAAGGCTTGCTCGGATAGCTCGCGGCCATCGCCGCCCCCGTCGCTGCCAAAAGCAGAAGGACCGTTGTCAGAAGAGTAAGTTTGCGCATGAGTAGCACTCCTTTCAATGTTGTCGCAGATCAATCCGTGCCAGAAACCGTTCTCCTCAAAACACGGGATGATATCGCGTGAGAACAAACGAGCCGGGCCGAACCCTCCGTCACCTCCCCAATCAGCCGGCGACAGTACCAAAGTACGCGTCCAGAGCCCCGCGCACGTGTTTTCTCGTCAATTCGACAATCGCCTCTTCGTCTCTTTTTTTCAAAGCTTCCAACAGTTGCCGGTGTTCCTGACGCGCCTGCGCCTGGCGCTCGGCGCCTCTCAGAGAGACGCGCCGAAAACGGGAGACCTGTCCGCGCAACGACTCGATCATGCCCACTAGCGTCGGCATGTGGCTGGAACGGTTGAGGGCCTCCGAAAACCTGCGATGCGCCTCGAATATCTCCGCGGGGCGGGATGCCGGATCGTCCGCGACAGCCTCCATCTCGACCACCAGCCTTTCCAGCTCCGCGAGATCCTCCTGGGTGGCATTGCGTGCGGCATACGCGGCCGCGAGGCTCTCCAGGGCCTCTCTTATCAGATAGATTTCACGAATCTGATCGGGCGTGTGCTGTTTGACGACGAGGCCCTGCCTGAGGCGCGCTTCGAGGATGCCCTCGGATTCAAGGCGCCGCAGGGCTTCGCGTACGGGCGTACGGCTGACCCGCAGGCGAGCGGCAAGATCGCTCTCCACCAAGTGTTCCCCGCTGTCAAAACTGCCGGACAAAATCGCTTCCTTCAGCTTTTCGTAGACCACGTCTCGTATTGGCAACACAGGTCCAATTGCAAGAGAATCAGGCATAATATCACCTCTTGCCGATAGTTTAACTTTTGTATTTGGGATACGGGATACTAAGTGCTGTTATTATGAATTTTCCGGGGAAGGCTGTCATGCGTAAAATCGTTTCTCTTGAATATGTATTTAGCGCAAACAAAGAAAAACGACCCCGAAAGTAAATCGGGATCGCTCGTCTTACTTGTTTTACCTTAATTTTTAAAAATTACTTTGTCAGGAGCGTCAGCATCGCTCCCGCCGCGACCGCCGTGCCGATAACGCCCGCGACGTTCGGTCCCATTGCGTGCATCAGCAGGAAGCTGCTGGGGTTCTCCTTCTGCACCGTACGCTGTACGACGCGCGCCGCCATGGGAACGGCCGAGACGCCCGCAGCGCCGATGGCGGGGTTGATCTTGCCCTTCGACATGATCTTGAAGACCTGACCGAGCGCGAGGCCGCCGGCGGTACTGAAGCCGAAGGCCACGAGGCCCAGGAAGATGATCTTGATCGTGTTCACCGTCAGGAAGTCGGCCGCGTTCATCGTGGCGCCGACGGAGATGCCGAGGAAGATCGTGGTGGCGTTCAGGACCTCGTTCTGTGCCGCCTGGCTGAGGCGCTCGGTGCAGCCGGACTCACGCAGGAGGTTGCCGAACATCAGCATGCCGACGAGCGGAACGCACGCGGGGAGGATCAGGCCGCAGGCGATGGTCGAGATGATCGGGAAGAGAACCCTCTCGAGCTTGCTGACCGGACGGAGCTGGTCCATCTTGATCGCGCGATCCTGCTTGGTGGTGAGCAGCTTGATGACCGGCGGCTGGATCAGCGGCACCAGCGACATATAACTGTATGCCGCGACGGCCACGGCTCCCAGTATCTCAGGAGCCAGCTTGGTACAGAGGTAGATGGCCGTCGGGCCGTCCGCACCTCCGATGATCCCGATGCCCGCCGCCTGCTTGATGGTGAAGCCCATTATCATGGCGCCGATGACGGCGATGAAGACGCCGAGCTGCGCCGAGGCGCCGAGCAGGAACGTGATGGGGTTTGCCAGCAGTGGACCGAAGTCCGTCAAAGCCCCTATCCCCATGAATATGATGATCGGATAGAGCTCGTGATTGATGCCGAACATGACGTAGTACAAAAATCCGCCGTGCGGGTTATTGGGGCTCGGCCCCTCGATGATGCCCGACAACGGCAGGTTGACGATAAGGCAGCCGAACGCGATCGGCAACAGCAGAAGGGGCTCGAAGCCCTTTGCGATCGCGAGATAGAGCAGGATAAAGGAAACGATGAGCATGACGAGATTGCCGAGCGTCAAGCCGACAATGCCCGAGTTCTCCACGATTCCTTTCAATGCGGTCAAATAAATATCAAACATGGCAAACTACCTCCTCCGCTAAGCCGGTCGATCGGCTCAGCCGATGACGAGAAGCGTATCACCCGTGTTGACGGAGTCACCCTCTTTGCAGTTCACCTGCGTGATGGTTCCTGCGACCGGCGCGTAGATCTCGTTTTCCATCTTCATCGCCTCAAGGATCAGGACGAGCTGTCCCTCGCTCACGGCGTCGCCCTGCTTGACGGGCAGCTTCCAGATTTTGCCGGGCATCGGAGCGGAGATCGTGCCGGCGCCGGCCGCCGCGGGTGCCGCCGCGGGCTTGGGCGCTGCCGCAGGTGCGGGAGCCGCTGCCACGGGAGCGGGCGCAGCCACAGGAGCAGGAGCCGCAACGGGGGCAGGAGCGGCGACGGGCGCGCCGGCACCCATCTCCTCCACTACGACGTCGTAAGACTTACCATTCACAGATACTCGATACGTACGACCCATTTCTAAAAACCTCCTCTAAAATATGAATATTTTCCCGCGGATTAATCCGCGAAACCTTCGCTGTTCTGAAGCCTGCCGGTCATCCGCCATGCCGTTCCCTGCACGAGGGCCGGGGTCGGAGCAAAGCTGACGATGCGCGCGCCTGCGCCGCAGATAGCCGCGATCGCCGCCGTGATGACCGCGACGAGCTCGCCATCGTCTGCAGCGGCCGCTGCCGGTGCAGGTGCCACAAGCGAAGCGCCGGATGCCGGGGAAGGCGTCGGCGCGGATGCCGCCGCCTGCGGAGCCGCTTTTGCCGCCGTCGCCGCTTCGATCGCCCGTGTAAGTACTTTGATCCCCATCATCACCAGCATCAGGCCGACGATTACCAGGAAGACGATGCTGAAGGCGATGACGGACATCAGAAGTCCGCCGCCCATCCCTACAAAGTGACTGGAAATACTGCTGGCTCCCATACCTTCACCCCTCTTAGCCGGGCATTACGCCGTGCTTGCGCTTCGGACGCAGTTCCCGTTTGTCCTCGGTCATCTGCAGCGCCTGATAGAGCGCCACGCGAGTCTCCTCGGGCAGGATGACCCTGTCGACGAAACCTCTCGCCGCCGCCGCGTACGGGTTGGCGAAGGCCTCGCGGTACTCCTCGATCTTCTCCGCGCGCATGGCCGCCTTATCCTCGGCCGCGTCGATCTCCTTGCGGAAGATGATGTTCGCCGCGCCCTCGGCGCCCATAACCGCGATCTCGGCCTGGGGCCACGCGAGCACGACGTCCGCTCCGAGGTCCTTGCTGCACATGCCGAGGTACGAGCCGCCGTACGCCTTGCGGAGGACGATGGTGATCTTCGGCGCCGTCGCCTCGCTGTATGCGTAGAGAAGTTTCGCGCCGTGTTTGATGATGCCGCCCATCTCCTGGTTGAGGCCGGGCAGATAGCCGGGCACGTCCTCGAAGGTCACGATGGGGATATTGTACGAGTCGCAGATACGGATGTGGCGCGCAGCCTTGCAGGACGCGTCGATGTCGAGGCAGCCCGCCATGACCTTCGCCTGGTTGGCGATGATGCCGATGACTCTTCCGCCGACGCGGGCGAAGCCCGTGACGATGTTCTGCGCATACAGGGGCTGGACCTCGAAGAAGTCCGCGTTGTCGACGACCTTGCGGATGACGTCGCGAACGTCGTAGGCCTTGTTCGGGTTCGTGGGGACGACTTCGCGCAGGGACATGTCGATGCGCGCCGGGTCGTCGCCGGTGTCCTTGTAGGGGGGTTCCTCGAGATTGTTGCTCGGGAGGTAAGAGAGGGCCTTGCGGACCTGCTGGTAGCACTCGTCCTCGTTCTGCGCGAAGAAGTGCGCCACGCCGGAGGTCTGGTTGTGGGCGCGCGCGCCGCCGATCTGCTCGGAGGTGACGTCCTCGCCCGTGACTGCCTTGATGACCTGCGGGCCCGTGATGTGCATGATACCGACCTTGTCCACCATAAAGACGAAATCCGTCAATGCCGGGCTGTAGACCGCGCCGCCCGCGCAGGGGCCGGCGATGACCGAGAACTGTGGGACGACGCCGGACGCCTTGACGTTGCGGAAGAAGATGCTGCCGTAGCCGGAGAGGGCGTCGACCGCCTCCTGGATGCGCGCGCCGCCGGAGTCATTGATGCCGATGCAGGGAGCGCCGTTCTGAATCGAGAGGTCCAGAACCTTGCAGATCTTCTTCGCGTGCGCCTCGCCGAGCGAGCCGCCGATGACCGTGAAGTCCTGGCTGAACACGTAAACGATACGGCCTTCGACCGTGCCGTAGCCTGTAACGACGCCGTCGCCGGGGAAGACGGTCTTCTCCATGCCGAAGTTGGTGCAGCGGTGCTCGACAAGCTCGTCGAGTTCCACGAAGCTGCCCGGATCGAGAATCTTGTCGATTCTCTCCCGGGCCGTGAGCTTGCCCTTCTCATGCTGTTTGGCGATGGCTTTTTCTCCACCGCCCTGTGAGGCCTTCTCTCGCTTCGCGATGAGCTTCTCACAGAGTTGATCGATCGTACGATCCGCCATACTCGCAAACCTCCTTTATGCATATAAGCTTCCGGGGCAGGTTCGCCCCGGAAGCCATACTTCACTGCCTAACGCTGGCTCAGCTCGAGCAGGATGCCGCCCGTCGCCTTCGGATGCAGGAAGGCAATCATCGCGCCGCCCGCTCCCTTTCTCGGCTGTTCGTCGATCAGCCGGACACCCTTTTCCTTGAGTTCCGCAAGAGCTTTTTCCAGATCGTCGACGCGAATGGCAAGGTGATGGATGCCTTCGCCTTTTTTCTCGATGAACTTGGCGATGGGGCTCTCGGGCGAGGTCGCCTCGAGCAGCTCGATCTCCGACTCCTTGATCGGAAGAAAGGCTGTGGTGACCTTCTGGTCCTCGACAGTCTCGGTGCCCGTGCATTTCACGCCCAGCGCGCTCTCCCAAAACGGAAGAGATTCCTGGATGCTGTTCACCGCGATGCCTATATGGTCGATAACTGTGGTGTTCATGGTTCTACCCCCTTTACTGACCCAATTTTTTTGATTGTATAACAGTTCTATATCGTTTGCCAGTGCTTTGCGGAAATTGCGTCAACGATTATCCGCGTTTTTCCGCAACCGCTTTTTTGAGCCAGTCGATGCAGTCGGTCGTCGGGGTACCGGGGCCGAAGATCGCACCCGCCCCGACGGAAAGCAGCGTGGGAACGTCCGTCTCCGGGATGACGCCGCCGCCGAAGACGACGATGTCCGCGGCGTTCTTCTCCTTGAGCAGAGAGACGATCGCCTTGAAATAGTGCTCGTGCGCACCGGAAAGAACCGAAAGTCCGATCGCGTCCGCGTCTTCCTGAATCGCCGTCTCCACGATCTGTTCGGGCGTCTGGCGAAGTCCCGTATAGATAACCTCCATGCCGGCGTCGCGGAACGCGCGGGCAATGACCTTCGCGCCCCTGTCGTGGCCGTCGAGCCCCGGCTTTGCAACCACTACTCTGATTTTTTTATCAGCCATCACGATTTACCTCCTCGAAGAGCCTTTTCTACAGGACCACGTTCTCTTTGTACTCGCCGAAGACCTCGCGAAGCACGCCGCAGATCTCGCCTTCCGTCGCGTAGATGCGAACGGCGTCGAGGATCTTCGGCATCAGGTTGTCGCCGTCTTCCGCCGCCTTGCGCACATCCTCCAGCGTCGCCTTCACGCGAACGTTGTCGCGGCCTTCCTTCATCTTGCGAAGCTTGGTGACCTGGTTCGTGCCGACGGAGGGATCGACGCGGAGCAGCTGCCGCTCGGAGTCGTCCTCCTTGACTTGGAACTTGTTGACGCCGACGACGATCTGGTCCTGA
>JAVBQG010000020.1:0-24551 GCA_031549185.1 Synergistaceae bacterium
AATCTGAGAAAGCTGCTTTTTACTGGCAGTTCCCGAGAGACATGCTTTCACAACGAGATTGCGGATTTCTTCCGACGCTATCTTCATGTTGAACATTATAGATGATTGAATTGATAATTGTCAAAGTTAAAATGCTCTAAAATAACGCAGGACATCCTCCGGATTTTGGTGAATCCGGAGGATGTCCTTTACGCAGCTTCATTCTTGTAGCCCGCCCATCACGGTACCAGCCGTTCCAAGACATACCCCCACGCTCGGCGCGCGGCGCCGGATTGTTTTGCGACAGATCCGGCACCTTTGTGGGCGGCTTCGGCCAGTTCTCCACCCGCGGCTTTGCGCCAGAGATTCGCCAACTCTTCGGCGTTTGAAATCAACCCTGCCGCGCCGAGTGCGTCGAACTCGGCGGTGGGGACGGCGAAGTCCTCCATGTGTGGACCGTGCTGGATGGGGATGCCCCAGCTCGCCGGTTCGAGGATATTCTGGCCTCCCCTGTCCACGAGGCTGCCGCCTACGAAGGCGGCGGTCGCCAGGCCGTACAGCTCATAGAGAACGCCGATCACGTCCACGACGACAACGCGGGGCGCGGGGGTTCCGGCATCGATCTCGGAGAGCAGCGCCGCGCCGCCCAGATGCGAGGCGCGGCTCTTGAGATCCTCCGCCCGGTGCGGGTGGCGCGGAACGAGCAACAGACGCGCGTTTGCGAATTTTTCTCCTTCACCGGAGAGACGCGCGAGCGCCTCGAAGACGACGTCCTCCTCCCCCTCGTGTGTGCTGCCCGCGACGAAGCAGGGCGCCTTCTTCGGCAGGGAGAGGCTGCGCCTCCAGCCGGGGAGCTTTCCTTCCGCCACTTCGCGGCGTTCGAGGATGGCGTCGATCTTGCAGTCGCCGATGGTATGGATCTTCGCCTCGCGAATGCCGAGGAGTGAGAGCCTGCCCGCGTCCTCCTCCCCGCGGGCCAGGATGCAATCGAAAAGGTCGTACGACTCGCGCAGGACACCGCGCAGATACTTCACCCTCGCCCATGTCCGATCCGAGACGCGGGCGTTGAGCAGGAAGGTCGGCACGCCCCTCTGCCGCAGCTCGCGCAGGAGGTTCGGCCAGATCTCCGTCTCCACCGTCACGTACGCGGCGGGGTCGAGCGCACGGCAGACGCGCGCGGAGATACGCGGTATGTCCCAGGGGGCATAGATGTGCGCGGTGAGTTTATCGCCCATCAAGAGCTGCGCGTTGCGCGCGCCCGTCTCCGTGACGGTCGAGACCAGCGTCGCGCCGTCCCATCCGGCGCGGGACATCTCGGCGACTAGCGGGCTGGCGGCCTGCACCTCTCCGACGGACACCGCGTGGATCCAGATCGTCCGCCGATTTTTTATCTTTTCGAGTTTGTCGGGCTGATAAAAACCGCACCGCTCGTCGAAACCGACGGCGTGCCGTTTCCGCAGGCGCTCCTTGATGAAGGGAAAGAGTGCGCTCGAGACGAGCGCGTAGGCCCGAAGCGCAAGCCCCACCTACGAGACCCCCGCCCGCAGAATGTCGTGCAGGTGGACCATGCCGACCGGCCGGTCGTCCTGCACCGCGATCAAAACGGAGATCTCGAGCTCCTCCATGACGCGCACGGCCTCCACCGCCAGCCTGTCGCAGGGAATGGTGCGCGGCGTCTTCGTCATGCCCGCCTCCACGGGAAGGTCCATCGCGCCGACGCCGTGTTTCTCCAGCAGCCGGCGAAGGTCGCCGTCGGTGAAGACGCCGTACAGCGTCCCCGCATCGTCCAAGACGATCGTCGCGCCGTAGCCCTTGCTCGTGATTTCGAAGAGGGCCTCGCGCACCGTATCCCCGAGGTGAGAGACCGGCATGCGGCTCCCGGATCCCATCAGGTCGTTTACGCGCAGGAGAAGGCGGCGTCCGAGCGCGCCGCCGGGGTGAAAGAGCGCGAAGTCCTCCGGGCGCAGGCGCTGCAGTTTGACCGAGATGCCGGCGATCGCGTCGCCGATGGCCATCTGCACCGCCGTGCTGCTCGTCGGAGCCAGCCCCAGCGGGTCTGCCTCGCGCTCGACGCTGCTGTCGAGACAGACGTCGGAATTCTTGGCGAGCGAGGAGTCCGGCCTGCCGGTCATACCGACGACGGCGGCGCCGATTTTGCGGAAGTACGGCAGGAGCGACAACAGCTCCGAGGTCTCGCCGCTGTTGCTGATGAAGAGCCCGACGTCCTCCGGGCAGACCATGCCGAGGTCGCCGTGAACGCCCTCCGCCGCGTGCAAAAAGAAAGCGGGGATACCGAGCGACGCGAAGGTCGCGGCAATCTTGCGCCCCACGAGGCCGGATTTGCCGAGGCCTGAGACGACCACGCGCCCCCTGCACGCCGTGATGAGACGCGCTGCCCTCACCAGCTCGTCGCCGATGCGGCCGGCGAGGCGCTCGATCGCGCGCGCCTCCTCCCGCAGGACCTCTTTGCCCGTATCCAGAAGCTCGTCGTCGGAGAAGGGCTCCTCACGCCTCTCCCAGGGTAAGAGCTGTTTCTCGTCCATCTGCGTCACTCCAACCAGTTCAACTTCGCGAATCCCAACCCGGTCCTCGAAACTCGATCCAGCACGGCGATCTGATCGAACAGCCGGTCGATTTTGCCGAGCGGCACCATGTTCGGCCCGTCGCTCAGGGCGCTCTCGGGATCGGGGTGCACCTCCAGAAAGAGCGCGTCGATCCCGATCGCAAGGGCCGCGCGCACGAGCGGCAGGACATAGCGACGGTCGCCCCCGCTGGAGGCGCCGAGTCCGCCTGGGCTCTGCACGCTGTGGGTGGCGTCGAACATCACGGGACAGCCGAGGTCCCGCATCGCTACCAGCGAGCGAAAGTCGACGACGAGCTGGCGGTAGCCGAACGACGAACCGCGCTCGCAGAGGATGACGCCCGACGCGCCGCCCTCCCGGCACTTTTCGACGGCGCTCCGCATGTCCTCCGGCGCCAGGAACTGCGCTTTCTTCAAATTGATCGGTCTGCCCGTCCCCGCGGCCGCAAGCAACAGATCGGTCTGTCGGCAGAGGAAGGCCGGTATCTGCAGCATGTTGGCAACCTTGGCCACCGGCGCCGCCTGGTACGACTCGTGTATGTCCGTCACGACGGGAACATCGGCCCGGCGGCGGATTTTCTCGAGCCAGTCGAGCCCGCGTTCGAGCCCCGGTCCTCGCTGGCTCCGAATGGACGTACGATTTGCCTTGTCGAACGACGCCTTGAAGACATAGCCGAATCCACGCGCCTCGCACGCCGCCTTCAGGGCCACGGCGATCTCCATGCCAAGCTCGAGCGATTCCAGCATACAGGGGCCCGCCACGATCACGAGGCGATCTCCCCCGATCTCGACGCCGTTGCCGATGCGGCAGCTCGTCACCTCTCTTTTAACACCCTCACGAGGCGCATCAGTTTCGTATAGATCTTTCGCTTTTTTATCCATCCGGATTCAACCTCCAATGGCGTGGTGTCCGTTTTATTATCCGGCGAGCGGGGCTCGCTGTCATCGGGGGAAAAGGCTTCGCACAATTTTTCGTAGAGGCGCGTCCGCGCATCCCAGCCCAAATCGTGCGCCGCGTACTCGACCACCGACTCGAGCGCCCCCGGGCCCCCCAGGCGCTTGATGCCCGCCTCCGCCATCGCGTTTCTGCGCAGCGGATCGTCGAGCAACCCCGACGTCGCCGAGGCCAGCGCCTCGGCCGTCGGGGGCACGAGGATCTCCGCGTCCTGCAGCAGCTTTTTCTGCGCCCGCTTGCCGCGCTCGACGATCGAAACGACGGGGACGCCGAGTCCGGCCGAAACCTGGTTCGCCGTTCCTCCGAGCCCGATCAGGATATCCGCGCCGCGGGCGACGGGCGCGATCGGACCGGTGTGGAGACGTACCCAGGCACCTCTCTCCAACAGAATGCTGTCCCCCTCCAGCCGGACGCAGGGAGCGGCGGAGAGCAATCGCTCCCGGTCGATCGTGGGTGCGAGGAGCATCACGAAACCGCATTTTTTTTCGTCGTTCAACAGGTCGACCGCCCCCAGGAGCCGCGTGACGTCGTCGTACGCGCGGGGGCGGCTGCCCGGCAGGAGCATGACGTGCGGGCGCGCGAGGCCCTCCCATGGATCGGAGGCGTCGTCTTCTTCGAGCGCGAGGTCCATGATCGGACTGCCGGCGAATACGGCAGGAACGCCCTTTTTGCGGAGGGCATCGGCGGTCTCCCCATCGCGCGTCCAGACGTGGGAGCAACGTCTGCGTAACAGCGCTCGCTCCAGAACCCAGTGCCCGCTGAGCTGGACGCTCTTGGCCGTCGCCACCAGAAGCGGCGTCAACCCCTGCCCCCAGATGGTATGGCCCAGAAGATAGGCGTCGCCGACGCAGAGCGGCGTCCTGAATTTTCCGACGTTCCCGCGCCAGACCTCGATCTGTTTTTTGATGTCCTTTCGCAGGCCGTGGCGAAGGTCGCGCAACAGGGCCCGGATCGAGTACTTCACCACCCCGCCGCTCGGCATCTCGGACGGCGGCGAAAAAACGGGGATCCCTCTGTCCCGGTACTCCCTGCCGCTGCCGACGAGGGAGAACGCCGACACCGACGCCCCCGGAAAGCGCCTCCGCAGTTTATCCGCCAGCAGGGCGCCGATGGCGTCCTCCCCGTAGCCGTTCGACGCGACGACGAGGTTCGGACGCAGCTTACGGGTCGCGAGCCGCCAGAAACGCTGCGGGTCATCCAGCGAAACGGTGATGCGGGGAACGTAGAGCGGCAACAGGAGGATCGGGTCCTTCGGAAGGTTGTGCATGTCCTTCTCCGTGCAGACGAAGCCATCCGCGCCGCGCCCTTTGGCGAGGCGCTCCAATTCGTCGATGTCCTTCCACGAGAATCTGTGATGGTCGCGATAGACCCTGTGATCGAGGACGTCGACCCCGAACGACAGGAGCGACCGCTTGAAACTGGCGGGGTTGGCAATGGCCGAGAAGGCGACGAAACGCCCCGGAGGAACGCAATGCCCCCACTCCAGCTCGCAATCCCGCCACTCGCCCTTTTCGAGCACGAACCACGATTCGAGCGCGACGCGCGCCGTAAAGACATTCTCCGGCGCGACCCACCGCGACAGCATTTTTTTCGTCTCCGCCAGAGAGGCCTCGCTGACCTGCTCGACCTTCGTCAGAATCACGATGCCGGCACGGCGCAGGGACTCCGGCGTCTCGCGCAGGATGCCCGCCGGAACGATCCTGCCGTTGCCGAAGGGACACGTGGCGTCGATCAGGACGATGTCGAGATCGCGCCCCATACGCCGGTGCTGGAAGGCGTCGTCCGCCACGACCACGTCGACGCCGAGTTTCGCCAGCAGGCGGACGCCGTCGTAGCGGTTGCGCGAGATCACGACCTTCGCCTCGGGCAAGCGCTCCGCCAACATCAGCGGTTCGTCCCCGGCAATCTCGCGGCGGGAGCTGCGCTCGTCCTGCCCGATCCAGAGCGGATTCTGCGTCTCTCCGCTGTACCCGCGGCTGACGATGCCGACGGACAGGCCAGCCCGCGTTAACTCCCGCGACAGCATCTCGACCATCGGCGTCTTGTTCGTTCCGCCGTGACAGAGGTTTCCGACGCTGATCACGGGCATCGGCGGGTCCACGCTGGCGAACAGCCCCCGGTCGTAAAACGCGTTGCGAAGGCGCGTAAAGGGCCTCACCAGGGCGCCCGGCAGGTTCAGCAGACCCCACGGAAAGAGATTGCGGTTCTCTCCCCGCGCGTAGGAGAGGTAGTTACTGAGAAAGCCCGGCATCGCTCTGTCCTCCCTGCAGGGAGTAGAGGTTGAAGTAGTGTCCGCGGGCGGCCAGGAGGGCGTCGTGCGAGCCCTCTTCGACGATCCGGCCGCCGCTCAGCACCAAGATCCGGTCGGCCTCGCGCACCGTCGAGAGCCTGTGCGCAATCACGAGCGACGTGCGCCCCCGCATGGCCTCGTTCATCGCACCCTGCACCTGCGATTCGACCAGCGCGTCGAGCGACGACGTGGCCTCGTCCATCAGCAGGATCGCCGGGTCGCGCACGATGGCGCGCGCGATCGCCACGCGCTGCCGCTGTCCACCGGAGAGCGTCACGCCGCGCTCGCCGACCTCCGTGTCGTAGCCCTTCGGCAGCGAGCGGATGAAGTCGTCGATCCCGGCTGTCCGCGCGGCGGAATAAATCGCCTCCGGCGTCGCGTCCGCGAAGCCGTAGGCGATGTTGTAGGCGAGAGACCCCTTCATGAGGACGGGGTCCTGCGGGACGACGCCGATCTGGCGCCTGTAGACGGAAAGATCGAGCTTCTTCAACTCGACCCCGTCGACCAGAATTCGCCCGCGCGTCGGATCGTAAAAGCGCATCACGAGGTCGGCGACGGTCGACTTGCCCGCGCCCGTCGAACCGACGATCGCAATCCGTTCACCCGGCGCGATCCTCAGATTCAGGTCCGAGAGCACCCACTGGCCGCAGTTCTCCGTCTCGTAGGAGAACCAGACGCCCTCGAAGGCGATCTCGCCGCGCATCGGCCTCAGCACAATGGGAGAGGACGGCACCGATACCTCGTCCCGCTCGTCCAGAATTTCGAAGATCCGCTCCGCCGAGGCGACGCCCTGCTGAATCGTGCTGACGACGCGCGAGAGCACGCGCACCGGCTGTACGAGAAGGCCGAGGTACATCAGAAACGCCAGCAGTTCCCCCGCGGTGAGCTGCCCCGCGACGACGTCGCGCCCGCCCAGCCAGAGGATCAGGGCAAGCGCCGCGATCAGGACGACCTCGACGAAACCCTCCAGCACGCCCCTCGTCTGCGTGCCGCGGATCAGAGCCCGAAAGTGGCTGCGGCTCTGCGCCTCGAAGCGGTCGTATTCGAGCTTCTCCGTCGCGAACGCCCGCACGATGCGCACGGAGGAGAGCGCCTCCTGCGCGATGGCCGCGAGCTGTGCGAGCTGCTCCTGGATCTCGCCGCCGACGCGGCGCAGTTTCGAGGAGGCCCGGTCGATGGCGAGCACCGCGATCGGGATGACCGCGAACGTCAGCAGCGTCAATTTCCAGTTGATAAAAAATAAAAAAGCCAGTATGCCGACGAAGGTCGCGCCCTGCACGACCAGGTCCACGATGACCGTCGAGAGAATGTTCTGCAGCGTGGCGACGTCGTTGGTGATGCGGGAGAGAAACTCGCCCGTGCGCCTCCGGTAGAGCACGCGCAGCGAGAGCTTCTGCGTCTTGTCGTAGAGCTCGAGGCGTATGTCCATGATGACCTTCTGTCCGACCCACGCCATCAGGTAGGCGTGCCCGTAGCCGAAGGCGGCCTTCAGCACGTAGAGCGCCACCATGCCCACGGCGAGCAGGTTCAACATGCCGCTGTTCCCCGCGATCAGGACGTCGTCGACGACGTTCCGGATCAGCCAGGGGGGGATGATGCCGAAGATCGCCGAGAGCGCCATGCAACAGAGCGCGATGCCCAGCCTGCGCAGGTAGGGTTTGCAATAGACGCCGAGGCGAAGATAGGATTTCCACCCTTCGAGGCGATTTATCATCCCAGCGCTCCGAGAATCCGATCCGCCCAGAAATTATAGGCCCCGGGTCTGCCCATCAGTTTGACCAGCTCGTCCATGCGCCTCTCCGCCACAGCCCTCTGTTCGCCGCTGGCGTCGAGCCAGGCGAAGGCCTCGGCCTTCGCCGCCTCCGGGGTGGCGAACTGCTGGATCAGCTCGGGGTAAAAGCGCTCCCGCGCCAGCACGTTGGGAATCGCGAAGAAGAGGTGGCTCAGGAACAGCTTGCCGATGAGCGCGGAGAGCGGGCGGACCTTGTACAGCACCACCATATACCGCCGGAGCAGGAGAGCCTCCGCTGTCGCCGTCCCGCTGGAGCCGACGACGAGGCGGGAGGCGGCCATCAGATCGCGGCCCTGCCCCTCGTAGTAGCTCTGCCCGGCGGAGAGAAGCTTCTCGTGCAGCTTCCTTTTGGCGCGCTCCGAGAGCCCCGACGCGAGGGAAAAGACGGGAGAGAAGCCTCGTTCGAAGAGCGCCGCATAGACCTCCGAGAGAATCGGGTACAGCTGCTCGATCTCACCGGCGCGGCTGCCGGGCATCAGCGCGACCAGCTTCCGGAGGTCGCCCGGCTGGCCGTTCGACCAGGCGATGTCGCGCATCATCTCCTCGCGATTCGGGGTCCAGCCGGAGAGCTCCTCCACAAGCGGATGTCCCTCCCAGAGACTCGCGCAGCGCGCCATTCGCAGGTACTCGTGCTCGAACCCGAAGAGCGGGAGGCACTCGTCGATCTGCTCCGCGAGCTGCCTGACGCGGTAGCTGCGCCACGCCCAGACGGCCGGAGGCGAGATGTAGAAGATCTTTCCCCGATACCCCTCGCGCCGCAGCTGCCCGATCAGGGGAAGGTTGAAGTCGGGGCTGTCCACCACGACCATCGCGACGGGATTCTCCTCACGGATCTTGGCGACGATCTCGTTCTTCAGCCGCAGAATATCGGGCAGGGAGGCGAGAACCTCGGTAAAACCGATCAATTGCAGACGTTCGCTCTGCCAGAGGCATTCGACGCCCGCGTCCCGGCTCTCCTTGCCGCACAGACCGAAGATTCGCGCGTCGCATCCCTTGTCGCGCAACGCCCGGAAGATTTTCGCGATATAGTGGTCGCCCGAGACCTCCCCGGAGCCCACAAAGATGGAGCGGTTTCCTGGCGTCAATAATCCACTCCGACGACTGCCAGGTTTTTTTCCGCGGCCACGGTCCCGAACTCGTCGGGGTTCAGGATCAGGGTCCATCCCGCCTGCAGCGCGAGGCACCCGAGCCCCGCCTCCGCCATGAGGCGCAGTGTCGTGGGCCCGACGGTCGGAATGTCGAACCGCTCGTCCTGCCCCGGTTTGATTCGTTTGACGACCGCCCCTCCGTTGCAGAGCGACCCGGCGCGCCGTATGGTCTGGTCCGTCCCCTCCATCGCCTCGACGGCCACCACGGATTTCCCGCAGACGACCACCGTCTGTCCGAAGGAGAGAGGCACGATCGCGCTGACGATGTCCATGCCGTACCTCATGTCGTCCCGCTCCCGGTCCGTCGGCGCACGGCCCGCGATCTGCCCGCTCGTCGCCATGAGGTCGTCCAAAAGATCGCGATAGCCGATCACCTCGAATCCCGCCCGCTCGAACAGCGAGACGATGCCGCCAAGCAGGGTATGGTCGTCGCGGACAGCGAGTCCTGCGAGGAAATCGCGCGCCATGCCGTCCATCTCGCCTGCGCGATAGATCATCGTCTTGGGCACGACGCCGGCGAGCATGATCTTGCGCACACCGCGCGCCACCATATCGCCCAGCGTCGCCCTTATTTCGGCACGGAAGAGGGGCAGAACTTCCTTCGCGTGCGGAACCAGCGCCCCGCAATCCTCTCGCATCGCGTAGACGACCGGCCCCTCGCCGGCCTTCGCCATTCGTCTTGCGATCTCCTCCGGCAGGGCGCCCTCCCCTGCGATCAATGCAACGGACATATAACGACCTCCTTCAATCGGGAAAATTTATAGAAAATCGATTGATTTATCGATCAGAGCCCAAAGGGTAAAGTTTTAAAGCCAGTTTGTGCGACCGTTCGCCGCCATCGGAAACACCCTTTTGATTGTAAATTGGCATGAATCGGCGTCTCTCCACCGCTATCCCAGGCGGTTCGCCCGGCTCGTGAGAATCGAGCCGACGACCAGAAACGTCCCGTTCGGAATCCAGGCCGCCACGATCCCGGGAAGAAAACCCGCCTCGCCCAGCGATTGACAGAGGGACATGATGACATAATAGGCGAAGACGATGATGACGGACAGCCCCAGCCCCATGCTCGAACTCGAGCGCTGGGGGCGGCTGCCCACGGCAGCGCCGACCATCACGAGGACCACGCTCGCCCAGGGGACAGCGATCCGCAGATGCAGCAGCATCCACAGCTTGCCCGTGTCGTTGCCCTGCTTGTGCGCATTCTGAATCGTCGTGTAGAGCTCGCCCAGGCTCATCTCCGAGGGATCCGTCGCGTTGGTGCCGACCTCCGAGGGAGCCATGGCCAGGTTCATCTTCTCGCGCTGAAAGGAGAAGAGCATCCGCACCGAGCCGTTCGCCTCCACCTCGAAGACCTGTCCATGCTCCAGCCACCACGCGCCGTCGACCCACTTCCCGTCCGGCGCGGAGATCATGCGGCGGATCTTTCCCTTTTCGAACTCCTGCACCAGGATGTCCTTCATCTCCCCCGACCCGGGGTGAACCGTTCCGATGTAAATGACGCGCCGCAGAACCCCTCCCGATTCCTCGCGGATAAAGACGTTCTCCTTGAACACCGGAGGCACCTTCTGGAACACGTCGTAGCGCAGCACGTTCGCCGCAGCGCGCTGGCTCAGGGGCACGATCGTCTCGTTCATGAGAAAAGCGAGGACGGATATGACCGCTCCCGCGCAAACGACGGGCCTTACGATGCGCCCGAACGAGAGCCCGGCGGATTTGAGCGCCACCAGCTCCGAGTTCGACGACATACTGCCGAAACCGAGCAGCGACGCGAGAAGGCAGCTCATCGGAATCGTCAACACGACGACGCCGGGCAGCGAGTAGATGAAGAGGCGCAGCACGATACCGAATGAAACGCCCCTCTGGATGACCAGATCGGCCAGCTGGAAGAGCAGGCTGCCCGCCACGAGGATGACGGTGAACGACATGATGCCGAAAAGAAACGGGGCCATCATCTGCCCCAGTACGAAGCGGTCGAGTATCAGACGATGAGAGGCGTCCTTACCGCCCATCTCCCCGCTCTCTCTCGTTGCGCGCCAGTATGTATTCCGCGGCATCGCGAACCGCGCCGTATCCTCCACGGTTCGGCGCGATCCAGTCCGCCAGCTCCAAAAGTCCGCCGCGCGCGTCTGCCACGGCGATACCGAGCCCGCACCACTCGATACAGGAGCGGTCGGGCGCATCGTCGCCGATGAAGGCGATCTCCTCCCGCGAGAGACCCAGCTCTCCCGCGATCTTCTTCAGATCCCGCAGTTTATCGTCGGTTCCGTTGATCACGCGGGGGACGCCGAGGTCAGTCGCCCGCTGATCCGTCGCCCTGGAAAAACGACCGCTGATAAAGACGACCTTGATTCCGGCCCTCTTCAACATGACGACGCCGTAGCCGTCGCGGACATCGAAGCGCTTCAGCTCGTTGCCCTCTCCGTCCATGTAAAAACCGCCGTCTGTCATCGTGCCGTCTACATCCATCGCAACGAGACCGATCAATTCTCTTCCCCCTCGCCTTCGCCCATGCCGGCCTTCGTTCCCTTCCCCATCCAGGGGGTGAGTCCACGCTTCAGGGAACGTACGAAGGAGATGATCGCCGTCGCGTGTTCATCGCCCGGCCAGCGCCGCTCGATCTCTTCGAGCGCCTCCGCCCGGCTGAGCGTGCGGTCGTAGAGAAGCCGGTACACGCTCTTGATGTGCGTGCGCTGCTCCTGCGTAAAACCGTTTCGACGGAGGCCGATCGTGTTGAGGCCGTAGACGCGCGCGGGGTGGCCGTCGACCATGGAGTATGGCGGGACGTCCTTGATGATCTTGGCCATGCCGCCCACCATCGCGTACGAACCGACCTTGACGAACTGATGAAAGCCCGTCATGCCCCCGATCACGACACAGTCGCCAACCTCGCAGTGCCCCGCGAAACCGACTTTGTTGGTGAACGTGCAGTGTCTGCCGATTTTGACGTTGTGTGCCAGATGGCACGCGTCCATGATCATCGTGCCGTCGCCGATCTCGGTGGCGTTCCCCTCCCCCGTGGCGCGGTTGACGGTGACGTTTTCTCGCAGGATCACGTCGTCGCCGATTCGAACGGACGTGATCTCTCCCCGGAATCCGTGGTCCTGCGGAATCCCGCCGACCGACGTGTATTCGAAGATATGGCAGTTTCGTCCGACCGTGACATAATCGTTGATGTGGACGAACGCCTCGATACGGGTGCCCTCGCCTATCCGGACCTTGCCGTCGATTACCGCATACGGGCCGATCCAGACGCCGTCGGCGAGGTCGGCATCCGGCGAGACGAGCGCCGTCGGGTGAATGACCCTCTTACCGCTCATGAAACTTATACCCCGCCCTCCGGTATCGTGAGGGTGGTCGCGCTCACGAAACCCATCGTGGCCTCGGCGACGACCTCCCCCGCAACAGTGCCGACGAACTTCATCTTGCCGACTTTGCCGCGAAAACGTACCAGAGTGGCCTCCGTGCAGAGCTGGTCCCCGGGGACGACCGGCCGGCGAAACTTCGCCTCGTGCACGGTTGTTAAAAAGACGATCCGGCGCTCACCGGGCGCGATCCCCTGTCTTTTCTGCTCGAGCGCCATCATCACGCAGCCGACCTGCCCCATTGCCTCCAGGATCAGGACGCCCGGCATGACCGGTTCGCCTGGGAAGTGCCCCTGAAAAAACGGCTCGTTCATCGAGACGTTCTTGATGCCGACGGCGCGTTTCTCCTCCCCTTCAAGGTCGATTTCGACGATGCGGTCGACCAGCAAGAAGGGATACCTGTGCGGCAGGCACTCCAAGATGGTATTGATATCGCACTCGCATGCGTTCTTCTTCTCTCCGTTCTTCTTTTCCATTTCCACGACTACCGACCTCCCGTACGGTTCATTTTATAAAAACGCTCTTCAGGCGGTCCACCAGTTTTGCGTGAATATCGTGTCCGCCACAAATGCAAATATAATGCGCAGTCACGGGGAAACCGAGCAGCGCAAGGTCTCCCATCAGATCGAGGATCTTGTGCGAGACGCACTCCTGCTCCAGACGATAGCCCACCGTGTTGAGCGGACCGTCCTCCCCGATGATAACGACATTGTCGAGGTTTCCGCCCAGGCCGAGCCCCTCCCGGTGCAGCGCCTCCACCTCCGAGCGAAGCCCGAAGGTCCTCGCCGGCGCGATCTCGCTCACGAACGACTCGCGCGTCAGAACGACATCTTTGATCTGCGTTCCGATCGCCGTACCGGAGTAATCGATGACGTAGGTGATCCGCACGACATCCGACGGCATGGCCACGATGCTGGCGCGCCCGCTGTCGATCGCCACCGGCGCGAAGAGGACGCGCGGCGAGGTTTCCCCGCTCGACTCCCGTACGCCCGCTCCCGTCAGCTCCGTCGCGAACGGAAGGGCGCTGCCGTCGAGCACCGGCACCTCCTCGCCCTCAATTTCGATCAGGGCGTCGTCGATCTCCACGCCGACGAGCGCCGCAAGCAGATGCTCTACCGTATAAACGCAGCTGCCGTCGGGAAAAGCCAATCCCGTCTTTCTGCGCGTGTCGGAGGCGATCGCCTCCTCGATCCCGTAGCAGTTCGCTCCAAACCTGAAACGTATGCCGCCTCCCTCCGGTGCGGGCGAAACCCTCACCTTCGCGGTCTTCCCGGAGTGGATGCCAACGCCCGAGAATTCCACCGGTCTTGCTATGGTCCTTCTGTTTCTCCTGTACATGTTTTTTTAAGCTCCTCCAACTCTCGTTCCAATTTCCTGATTCTCTCCGAGTAACCCTTAACCCTGCGAAGCGAGGCCTGCAGGCGGAACTCCTCTTTGTGGTCCTGCGCGGGGAAACCGGAGACCGTGAGGCCGTCTGGGATCTCCTTCGTGACACCCGCTCGCCCGCCGACGGTGACGCCCCGCCCGATCGTGACGTGGTCCGCCACTCCGGCCATGCCGGCGAGAACGGACGAATTGCCGATCTTGACGCTGCCCCCGAGGCCGACCATGCCGACCATCAGGCAATCCTCCCCCACATCGCAATTGTGCGCCACGTGAACGATGTTGCCGAGTTTCGCCCCGCGGCGAATACGCGTGACGCCGAATGTAGCGCGGTCCACCGTACTGTTCGCCCCGATTTCGACGTCGTCCTCCACGACGACCGTCCCGATCTGGGGAATCTTGATCCATTCGCGGTTCGGCCCCGGTACAAAACCGAACCCGTCGCACCCGATGACCGTGCCGGAGTGCACCGTAACCCGGTCGCCCAGTTTCACCTGATCCTGCAGGATCACGCCCGCTTCGATTCTGCAGTTCTCCCCGACAAGGACGTCCGTGCCGACAAACACGCTCCCCTGTAGAATCGTGCCGTCCCCGATCGCGGCTCCGGATGAGACGACACATCCGGGCCCGACAACCACGCCCTCGCCCAGACGGCAATTTTCGGAGAGAATAGCGGTCGGGTGGATACCTCTGCAGGAGAGCGAACGGGTATCGAAGTACGCCAACAGCGCCACAAGAGAGGCCCGCGGGTTTTTCAATTCGATCCCGTCCCGTCCGGCGAGGGTCCCGATACCGGAGAGTACCGGCACTTCCGTCGGTATGGTGCCGAGGATGCCGGACTCCCATACGACACACAGTTTTTCGCGATGCGGGTCCTCCGGCGAGCAAACGCCCTCGATCGTTCTGGAGCCGTCGCCTACCACGACGCCCCCCGTCATTTTCGCAACTTCGGAAAGTGTTACGGCGGCCATATCTCAACACCTCTCATTACAGGTTGACGAGCGCGCGAATGTTCCACGGATCGCCGTCGCGCGAATCGTAGTGAACCTCGATCGAAAAGAAATCGTTTATACGCAACCCCAGCGCACCGTTCGCATCCCCCTCTTCGCTGAGGCGAATCCAGGCGTACGGTTTTTTGGGCTTTGCCTCCAGAGAGGCTCTCACCCACCAGAGATCGTCGGGGTGAACCCACTCTGCTCCGAGCCAGATATTCCGCCAGGGCGACCAGCGCATCCCGAGCCGCTTCTCGAGGTCGAAATCCTCGAGAGACGTGATCAACTCCGCGTACAACTCCATGTCCCAGTGGGGAAAGATCTGCGCCCTGCGGCCGAAGTGCAGCCCCGCTTCCGGATACTTTCCCTCGGCGCCCGCGTAGACCGCCATCCATACCCAAACTGCGTAGCGCCTGCTCTCGAGGTCGATGTCGACCTCGGAGACGGCGCCCGTCTTCGCTTCGATGGCCGACTCGGCTCTGGCCTGTTCGACGAGACTTTCGCCCTCCAGAATCCCCTTGCTCAGCGCCACGAAATCGTCCTTGTGGAGATCCAGCCAGGCGACCGGTATGCCGATCACCGGCGCAAAACCCTTCATCAGGTCGTCCCGGAGGCTCGAGTGCAGCATGACCGGGATCGACGTGGAGCTGATCCGCGGCGTCACTGCCAGCGTGAGAGGCTGCTCCGGCGTGAACGACACCTCCAGCGTCGCCGTCCCGTCTGCCGCCGTGCGCACCATGAGCGACTCGCGCCAGCCGGGCAATCGACCTCCGCAGGTCCTCTCGATCACGCGCTTCAGCTCGACATCGCCCCATGCGAGCGCTTCGATCGGGACATCCTTCATCAACGCGGCAAACTCCCCCTCGAGACCTTCGGTATCTTTGGCAAACCATTCGCTCACCGGTTCGCTCAGATTGGGAGAGATCAGGTGAACACCCCACTCGGGCGGCGCGGATTTCGAACGGAGCTTGACGGAGACCGTGTCTCCCTCGAGCGTCACGTCCTCGACGAGATAGCCGGCGAGCAGGCGATCGGCGACGACGCGCAGGAGGCGTTCCTTCGATCCGGCGGACTCCGCCGGCGAAATGTGATCGTATACCGCGTTCAAGCTGCGCTCCGCCGCCACGGAGAGCCATTCGCCAAGCCCCTGAACCCGCACGGCCGCCTCCGCAGGCGAAAAAACACTCAAGCAAACAAACAGAGTTGCGACCGCAGAAACAGCCGCAACCCTGCGCAGGTACAAAGGCGTGAGCCGTATCCTAGAACATCTCGCCAAAACCGAAATGTACTCTTGATTCCTCATCGCCCTGGGCGAAATCGAGCCTTAAATTGCCGAGCGGCGTCTTCACGCGCACACCAATGCCATAACCCGTCGCGAGGTCGCCGAGATCGAAATTCTCCCCGGATCTCGTATCCCACGCCTTGCCGAGGTCGTAGAAGAAAACCAGGCTGAAATTCTTCTGTACCGGGAGTCGAATCTCCGAATTCAGCAGGAACATCTGATCGCCGCGGTAGCGCTTGTCCTCGTATCCGCGCAACGTATTATCACCGCCCAGCGTGTAGTCGACCGCCCACGGCAAGTAACCGTCGGAGTCGCCCGCGATGAGGCGCAGCGCCAAAATCGGCGGGACGTCCTGAATCAAAAACGCGCGTTCGAATATATCCGAGAGGAAGGCGAAATTCCTGTAATAGCGAGCCTCGAACCAGTATTTCCAGTACGACCACTCGCCACCCAGCGCCTCCATGCCTCTTTCGACGTGTATGGCCTCGACGTCGCCCTTCGGGTATGGGAGGTAGGGATCCATATTGTCGCGCTGCAACACGCCGGAGAGACGGAAGTCTCGTCCGCTCTGCATTTCCTCGAGCTGCTGCGGGGTGGGGTTCGCCCCTTCGTGCGGTTCGATGTTCACGTCCTGGAACTCGGTCGTCAGATACCAGCTGAACTTGGAGGTGTTCGAGAACTTCCGGCCGAAACCGATGTAGGCGCCCTTGCGGTCTTCATCGTAGTCGAACTGATAGACGTCGTCGTCGTAGTAGCTGAGATCGTCCCACGTCCGCTTGTAGGCGCCGAACCGCCACGAAAACACCTTGCCGTCCATGTAGGGCTGTTCGAGGGACAACCAGTACTGCTCCCTCTCGCCCAGCTCGAAACCGATCCCCAGGCGCTGTCCGCGCCCCTTCCAGTTGCTGTCGCTGTAGGAGATGCCGCCGCTGAAGCCGCTCTGCGTGCCATAGCCGACCGAGACGCCGATACGCCCCGTCTTGGCTTCTTCGAGCGAGAGCACGAGGTTGATTACGTCGGGGTCTTCGCTGGGCTCGAAGCCGACGTTGACGTCCTCGAAATAACCCAGCCCCTGCAATTTGCCGAGCGTATAGCGCAGCTTCGTCGCGTTGAAGATATCGCCCGACTTGATCTGGATCTGCCGCTGTATGACGTAGGTCTTGGTCCGCTTGTTCCCCTGGATGATGATCTCGCCGAGGCGAGGCTCCGTGATGTAGACGTTGACCGTCGTCCCCTCGATCTTGACGTCGTTCACACGCGCCATGACGTAGCCGTCCTGTTGGTATTTCTCCTTGATGCGCTGCAGGTCGTTGCGGAAGAAGACGCGATTGAAGATCATGCCCGGTTGCGTGAAACAGATGTCCTTCAGCGCGTCCTCGCTGTACACGGAATTTCCGAAGAAGTGGATTTCACCGACGACGGGGTTCTCGACAACCGTAAAGGTGACGACAGCTCCCTCCGGCTCATCGTCGATGCTGTAGTCGACGTTCGAAAAAAAGCCGAGTTCGAAGATCGCGTCGGCGTCCTTCGCGAGGCGGTTCTCGTCGAGCGGCATCCCCGGCTTCGACGTAACCACGGACAGGATATGATCCTTCACGACCTCGGAGTTGCCCTGCACGTTCACCGAGACGATCGGCGGAGCCTGGATCCTCGGACGCCGGTCCGCGGATGCCTCCTCGTGCTGCGGGCGGGGTTCCTCCAGAGGCTGTGCCTCCTGGTCGCCCGACGAGACCTTCGACAGGTCGATCTCCGGCGCGGGTTTCTCCTCCGGTTCGGGGTTCCCGATCACGATGGGGACGCCCCCCCCTCTGTCGGGCGACTTGCTCTCCGCCTGTGCCTCCCCCGCAAGGGGTTCCGCGTCGGGTGAGGCGATCTCCGCCGCCGGCGCCATCGAGGCGAACACTCCGACCAGCAGCAGGATCAGCACAGACAGGCAAGCGCGTTTACCGTTTTTCGACAAATTCAAACTGAACCATCTCCCCATAGGCTGGCAATGTAAGGTTAGGGCACTACTTTGATCGCAGGCTCCGAAATTTGAAGGGCTCTCTGTCCCACTTGTATAAGGGAGATGACTTCCTCCACGGAGGGCTCTTTCGGGGGCGTCCGCTGCGCGGGTGTATCCGCGGGCGCGGTAACGGCCGAAAGCCCCTTCACATCCCCTGATTTCGAGCTCCTCGCCCCGGGCTGGCGGACGCCCCGGGCGGGGACCGCTCCACGGCTCGGCCCTTCCTCTGCCGCAACCGCACTGCCAGACAGGGTTGCCGTCTCCTCGTCTCCCGTGCGATCGAGCGTCAGGACCACCCGGTCCGCGTTGCGATTGCTCAGGCTCGCTCGCAGCGCGTCCAGTATGTCGCTTTCCGTACTGGTCAGGACGGCGACCGAGTTTCCGCGCGACGCGAAACCTCCGAACGGCCGATCCTGATCGACCGAGAGAGGGAGTCCGACCGCCATGACGATGGCCAGGGCCAAAACCACCACCCTCGCGCCGAGAAAGGCCGAGGCACGCAGCGGGCGACGGATTTTCCCCTCCGCCTCCTCCGCGGCAATATCCCAGAGCGCCTCGCGGAACTCGCGCGTTTCCGCCTCCATGCACTCTATCTCCATCAATGCGGAACTCCACGAGCCGCATCGACAGGCTGCCATACAACGCTTCAGCCATCTGTCTATGCGCGACAGTCTTTTGTCGATGCCGCCGTGCTCGCGCGTCTCCATTTTGCACCCCCCGGTTTTTAGAAAAAACTGATCGATCGTCGGAAGCCTAAAGGGTAAAGATTATAAGCCCTTATGGTTCCTACGCGCCCATACGGAAGGATCGCCGTTTGGCGCTTTAGCCAGCACTTCTCTAGAAATATCCACCTGCGATTAATATTTTCACAACTCAGGTCTCGGATGTGGCACCCGCTCCGGAAAACCAATTTTTCAACGTGGTGATCGCCTTGCGCTGCAGGCGATAGATATGGCTAACGCCAACGCCGTGTTCGGCGGCAACGTCGGTCGCCTTGCGCCCCTCCAGGACCAACGAGCGTACGACCTCCATCTCCTTCTGCGGCAGGCAACCGAATCCCTCCTCGATCGCCAGAGACCACTCCATGCGGTCGAGGTCCGCTTCGAACGAGTCGTCGCGGTCGAGAAGCTCCGGCTCCACGGGAATAGGCGCCTTCGCCTCCGAGCGCTGCAGGAAGTTCACCATTCTCCCGCGGACTCGGTAGTACGCATAGGTAATAAAACGATTCTTGCGCTCCGGTTCGAAATGATCGACGGAGTCGATCAGGCCGATCATGCCCTCCTGAATCAGATCGGGATAGGTGTGGTAGGCGACGCGGAATTTTTTCGCCAGCCAGAAAACCATCGGTCTGTAGGCCAGTATCAGTTGCTCGCGCGAGTCCTCGTCTCCGCATCCGACGCCCTGCCAGAGCTCCCGTTCGAGCTCGGGGCGAAGCGATGCCTTGCTCGTGTCGATGTCCATCCGTGCTCCCCCTTCAGGGTATAACTTCAGTTGATTTTATCATATCGGGACGATATTGAAACACATATATCCGCACGCTATAGCGGAAATACGAGCGACGCAATCCGTTCGTCGTCCTCGGCCCTCAGGTGGTGCGTGTCGTTGGTGAGCAACAGGGAGGGGCGCGTGCCCCATACGTCGATCACCGTGATCGAACAGTTGTCGAAACGCATTCGCCATAGGAGATCGATGCCGTCGAAGTGGAGCATCGCCGCAATCAAGGCGCGGAGCACGCCGCCGTGCGCGACGATGAAAGTGGCCTCGCCCGGGCGCCCCCCCTCCACGAGGTTCGCCGCCAGGCCGCGCGCGCGCGCCATAATCTCGTCGAACCTCTCGCCGCCCTCCGGGACGCACGAAAAAGGCGCGAGGCGCCATTTGTCGAACGTCTCGGCGTCGAGCTCCCGAATCTCCGGAATCGTAAGCCCCTCCCAGCTGCCGAAGGAGATCTCCCGCAGCTCGGGGAGCAGCTCGACTTTCGCGTCGCCCCTGTTGTGCGACACGATGATCTCCGCCGTGCGCGAGGCCCTCATGAGGGGGCTGGCAAAGACGCGCGCGGGGACAATCTGCGCGAGGCGAACGGCCACGCGCCTCGCCTGCTCCAACCCGTCGTCGTTGAGCGCGATGTCGGAGCTGCCCTGATACCGAAACTCCCTGTTCCAATCCGTTTCACCATGTCTTATCAGAAAAAATCGATGGCTGTCGCTCGCCACGCTCATATCCAACCTCCTGAAAATTCGAAAAAATTCCTTTACCTGTCGAGGCAAATGGTAACATCAGATCCCCACAAGAGCAATCCGCACCGTTGCCGTCGACGGGGACGTCTTGACCGAAGACGGCCGTCGAATCGATGGTAATATATTCTCAAACGGCTCCGTCATCGCGAGAAACGTACTCCCCATCGCGGACGGCGTCACCATAAACGGCTTCGTCGCCTGCGAACGCGGTGGTTCGTCAGAAAATAAAAATACGGCAGGAGGCACTTTATGAACACTTTAGGATTTTCGATCATCGCCGTTGCGCTGGCGCTCGTCGCCGCGATCTGCCCGACCCGAGCGGACGCCGCGGAGAAGAGAAGCGACCCGATTCTGCAGCATCACGCCCTGGGCGCGGTCTCGGACGATATTCTGCGCAACACGATCGAGATCTACGGGGACAGGAATTCGATCAACCACGGCTTCGGCGACTGGGATTCCTTCGGCATGCGCTACGCGAGGCAGGAGGCGGGTTATTCGTACCTCTTCGAGCTGAACGGCTACAACCGCGGCGAGGGGCTCGCCGGACAGATCCTCGCCGCGCTCTACAAAGACTGGGGGCCGTCGTTCTACACCTTCACGAGCGTCTCCGGCGCGACAAACGTCACGTATGCGCCCCGCTTCCGGATCGACCAGGATTTCAACTTCAAACTCGGCGAGAAGAAGGACTGGGTGTGGGCGGTCGGCGCGTCGTATATCAACTATCATACGGACGCGCAGGACACGATCTTCTCCACCGGCGTCACGCGCTATCTGCCGGGCTGGGTGTTCACGTACCGCTTCTTCTACAACATCAGCGACCCCGGCGCGGTCGATTCGACCTCGCACCTCTTCAGCGTCGACCAAGGGTACTGGTACAAGTACATGAACACCCTCACTTACTCCTTCGGAAACCAGGCGTTTCTGGCGACCTATTTCGACAGTCCCTCGGTCGTCGACCGGAACTCGTGGAGCCTCCTCTTCCGGCACAGGCGCTGGCTCACGAAGGACCGCGGCTTCTGGGTCCAGGTCGGGGCGCTCGACGTCGAGAACGGGTACGACGGCTTCAACGTCGGCTGCGGACTCTTCTTCTGTTACTAGAATCGCCAGAAGCCTGAAGGTAATGATTATGAACCCTTGTGGTTCGTGGAGGAACTGTAGCTCAAGCAATTTAATCATCGTCTCCTCGGGAGGTGTAACGGGAATGCAAAGTATGAAAACCGGACGGAGGCGCGATATCGCGCTCCTCCTCGCCGCGCTGCTCGCGCTCTTCGCGGGCCGGGCGGGCGCCGCGGAACCCGGCTCCCTGGCGGGCAGAAACCTGATTTTGATCCAGCTCGAGTCGTTCCAGAACTTCGCGATCGGCAAGACGGTGCGAGGCACCCCCGTCACGCCGAACCTGAACGGGCTGATCGAGCGGGGACTCTGGTTCTCGCGCTGCTACCCGCAGACGGCGGGGGGCAACACCTCCGACGCGGAGTTCCTGGCGGCCACGTCGCTGCTGCCCGCGAAAGAGGGCGCCGTCTTCGAACGCTTCACGGCGGGCAGCTACCCCTCGCTCGCAAACGCGCTGCGCGAACGGGGCTACAAGACCGGCGTCTTCCACGGAAACAAGGCGAACGTCTGGAACCGCCCGAAGATGTATCCAGCTCTCGGCTACGAGCGCTTCGACGCCAAGAACGCGTACAAGCCGGGCCTCACGATCGGCCTCGGCCTGGCCGACGCGCCCTTCTACGCCCAGACCGCGGAAAAACTCACCTCCTGGGGCGAGCCGTTCTTCGCGGTGGTCATCTCCCTCTCCAGCCATCACCCGTTCAAGATCCCGGCGGCGGCGGACGACTTCGACCCGGCGCCGTACGACGGCACCGTGATGGGCGACTGCCTGCGCAGCCTGCACTACGCCGACAAAACGCTCGGCTCGTTCATCGCGGCGCTCCGCGCCTCCGGCCTGCTCGAACGCTCGCTGGTCGTGATCTACGGCGACCACGGAGGCGTCCCTCTGGAGGAGCGCGAGCGGCTGGAGCACTTCCTGCGGACCGGTGGCGAGGGGACGCCGCCGGCGGGCGAGGCCCGGACCGACCCCAAACCCGCTTTCTGGCGCGAACAGCTGCAGGTGCCGCTGCTCTTTCTCGCGGAGGGCTCGACGCTGCGCGGACGCGTCGACGCGCCGGTGGGACAGGTGGACATCGCGACCACCGTCGCCGCCCTCATGGGCTTCTCCCTGCCCGACGCGGTCGGGACGAACCTGACGGCGGGCGTGCCCGACGCGCCGAAAATCGTCGTCTTCCGGGACGGAGGCTTCATCAAGAACAATTTCTGGGTGACGCCCGGCGAGGGAGACGCGAAGCTCGCCTTCGACCTCTCATCGCATCCGGACACTCTTCCCGCATCCCAGCCCGCCTTCCCCCCGGAGGACGTGAAAATCCTCTTCTCGGCCGCCCTCGAAGAGGCGGAGAGGGCACTTCGTTCGTCCGACGCAATTCTGGAGAGACACACGCCTCGTTAAAGAAAGACGGATTTATCGTTCACGCTCACACGAACAAATTAACGTCTGCGTGATTTAATCAGTGCCTTGTTAAACTTTAAACTTTGTGAAATCTTGAAAAAATCTTCTCCACAAAGCTGTCACATCCGCTATAATTGCCTCGCTCGATCCAAGTATCGAGGGGGGCAATTCTTTCTTGCGGGGCGGTGTGTTGTCATCAACAAAACATGCGAGTACTGGGTGAAAGTCTTCAACGGGATGGGCCTCGGGCTCTTCTCGTCTCTGATCGTCGGTTTGATCCTGAAACAGATCGGCACCTACGCCGGCATCGAACTGCTCGTTACTTTGGGCGGCGCGGCGCAGTTCATGATGGGCCCCGCCATCGCGGCGGCTGTCGCGCGCAGCGTCGACGCGCCGCCGCTGGCGCTCTTCTCCTCTCTCGTCGTCGGCGCGATCGGCGCGGGAACGTTCGCCGGCGGCACTCCCGCCATCGGCGAACCGATGGGAGCCGCCGTCGCCGCGCTGATCGGCGCGCACGCCGGCAAACTGGTCTACGAACGCAGCGGTTCGAGCATCGACATCCTGCTGATACCGCTCGCCACCATCGTCGCCGGCGGCCTCACCGGCGTCACCGTCGCGCCGTATGTCGCCGCGGTCATGAAGGCCATCGGGGCGGTCGTCAACCTCGCCACGACCCTGCATCCGTTCACGATGGGAATCATCGTCTCGGTGATCATGGGCGTCGTGCTGACGCTGCCGATCAGCAGCGCAGCGCTCGCCATCGCGCTCGGCCTCTCGGGCCTCGCGGCGGGCGCGGCGACGGTCGGGTGCAGTTGCCAGATGATCGGCTTCGCCGTTTCGAGCTACCGGGAGAACGGCGTCGGAGGCCTGATCTCGCAGGGGCTCGGCACCTCGATGATCCAGGTGCCGAACATCATCAAGAATCCCTGGACCTGGGTGCCCCCCACACTCGCCTCCGCGCTGCTCGGCCCGGTGGGCACCATGTTCTTCAAGATGGAGAACAACAGCGTCGGCGCCGGCATGGGCACCAGCGGCCTCGTCGGACAGGTCGGCACGCTCGCCGTCATGGGCGACGCCGCCTGGCCGGGCATCCTCCTCCTGCACTTCGCGGCGCCCGCCGCGCTCGCGCTCCTCTTCTCGGAGATCATGAGAAAGAGAGGGCTGATCGAGAAGGGTGATATGAGGCTGAATCTGAAATAAGGAATAATTTATGGAAGCGAATGTGAGATTGTGGTACGATGAGACTTGGTTAGAAGCCTCGATAAATACAGAGAAGAAGCGCACGTGTTTTTTAGAGCAAACAAGAGATAGCCCAAAGCAAGAAGAGAGAGTCGAGATCAGCGATAATTACGAGAAGAGGGCGATGCGCGTGATCATGCTTTTTATGCAAAAAATGAAGCTGGTAAAGATATTGGCGGAGACGGGAAATATTTCGACAACCGCGTCAAAACTTAACCTGTCTCAATCCACGATCAGCCATCACCTCAAGAACTTGGAGGCCGAGGTCGGTTTCCCACTCTTTGATCGGGTCGGAAAGACCAGCGTAATCAATCGAGATGGTAAACGCTTCCTGACATTCGCGGACCAGACACTTCGGGAATATGAACGAACGTTAGAGGATATCAAGGATTTCAAGAGTGATTTCGAACCGTCTCTTACCGTCTGTGCAGGGAACTATTTTCACGCCTATTATTCCCCCAAGATTCTGCCCCTTTTCCTGACAATGCACCCCGGAGTGCAAACCGAGATGGTCACGAAATATTCGGATGAAATCATCGCCGAGATGGAAGATGACGAACATGAATTTGCAATCGTTGCGACTTCGCATCCGCTCCGAACTTCCAGATTGGTCACGGATTTCTCGTTCGATATTCCTCTGTATTTCGTCTGCTCTCAGAAAAATCCGAGTTAACATCAAATCTGGTGTATGAAAAGAGCCAGGGATAGAAAAATGGCGTATCCTTGTTGGAAGGACCTAGCGGGTTCGCAACCAACATTTGGAGGGATACGCCATGAAGAACGATACACCGAGACTCTCGATTGGT
>JAVBQG010000072.1:0-30011 GCA_031549185.1 Synergistaceae bacterium
AGCGGATCTTGTCCCACCCCAACCCGTTGCCTCCCTCGACGCGAACCGGCATCCGCAGTTGCGCGGAGCCGACGCGCAGAGAGCCGCCCGAAGCAGTGACCGAAGTACCGGACGAAACGGAAGTCCGGCTTCCGGCCGCATCGCGCAACGAGAGCCCGCTGCCGAGCAGCTGTCCGGACGAGACGTCGGTCGCGACGCCGATCTTGATGCTCCCGTTGGGCACGGCCTGCGCAGTACCCGCGATGGCGAAGAATAAAAATATAAAGACGAATAGAGACTGAAAATACTTTCGGGTCATTTTATTAAATCCCTCCAAAAATTCGATACACGCGCCGCTAGTGCCGGAAAAACTTCGCAAAGAGGTTCAACAACAGCGTGAGCACGACGCTCACGACGATCATGCTGGTAATCGGCACGAAGACCTTGACGTTCTTCCCCTGCCAGGCGATGTCGCCGGGCAGTTTGCCGAAGGGAATCCCCGTCTTCGAAACGGCGAAGAGCAACACGCCGGCACAAAAGAGGACGATTCCGAACAGCATCAGGGTCTTGGCGAGCACGTTCATATAAACGGTTTCTCCGCGTCCCCCTCGTCGTCCAACAGCGACATCTGCCGGAATTGCGGCGAGGGCGTCATGCCCATGTACTCGTACGTGTTGCGCGTCGCTTTGCGGCCGCGCGGCGTCCGTTCGAGCAGGCCCTTCTGAATCAGATAGGGTTCGTAGATGTCCTCGATCGTCTGCGTGTCCTCGTTGAGCGCCGCGGCGAGCGTCGAAAGGCCGACGGGGCCACCGTCGAAGAGCTCCAGCAAAGCGCGCAGAAATTTGCGGTCCTGTTCGTCGAGCCCCTGCACGTCGACCCCGAGCATGTCGAGGGCCGCCTTCGCCAATGCGGGCGAGATCGTGCTCTCCTCGCGCACCTGCGCCACGTCGCGCACGCGCCGCAACAGGCGCAGAGCCACGCGCGGCGTTCCACGCGCGCGCAGGCCGACCTCCCGTGCCGCCGCCTCCGTAATCGAGGCGCCGAGCACATCGGCCCCGCGCAGCACGATCTGCGTCAGCTCCTCCGACGTGTAGAGGTGGAGCTGCTCCACGATGCCGAAGCGCGCGCGCAACGGCGAAGTCAGGAGCCCCAGGCGCGTCGTCGCGCCGATCAGCGTGAAGCGAGGCAGCTGCAGGCGTATGCTGCGCGCCAGCGGCCCCTTGCCGACGACGATGGCCAGACAAAAGTCCTCCATCGCCGGATACAGAATCTCCTCGATGTTGGCCGACATGCGGTGGATCTCGTCGATGAAGAGCACGTCGCTCTGCTGGATGTTCGAGAGAATGGCGGCGAGATCTCCGGCGCGCTCGAGCGCGGGGCCGGAGGTGACGCGCAGGTTGCCCTTCATCTCCCTGGCGATGATCCCGGCACGCGTCGTCTTGCCGAGGCCGGGCGGACCGTAGAAGAGCGTGTGATCGAGCGGTTCCTCGCGGCTCTGCGAGGCCCGGATGAAGATCGAGAGTTTGTCCTTCAGGGCGTCCTGGCCGATGAACTCGGCCAGCGCCTGCGGACGCAGGGTGAGGATATCCTCCTCCCCCTCGCGACGCAAGGTCTCGAACGGCTTTTTCCCCGCGCTCTCCGGCGCGCTCAGAAGTTCGTTCATGTTGAAGGTTTCCATCATCTACCCGCCGTCGCCCGCTGCAGCCTCGCGAGGGAGGATTTCATCAATTCTTCCTCGGTCCACGACCGGTCCTCTCCCCCTTCGCCGCGGCAGGCCGAGACCGCGTGAACGGCCTCGCTCTGCGAGAAGCCGAGGCCGACGAGGCCGGAGACTACCTCCGCGTCCATCGATCCGCGCTTGCCGGAGACGGGCACGGCGCTCGCGAAGGCGGCGAACTTTTTCTCCACCTTCGAGCGCAGCTCGAAGCAGATGCGCTCCGCGCGTTTGGGGCCAAGCCCCGGCACGGCAAGGCGCGACGAGTCCTCCGCCAGGATGGCCGAGACGATCGCCTCCACGCCGAGATGCCGCAGCAGCGCGATCGACAGCTTGCCGCCCATCGTCTTGACCTGCGTGATCTCCAGAAAGAGCGCGCGCTCGGCGTCGTCGGAGAAGCCAAAGAGCGCCATCCCCGCGTCGCTCACCTGCAGATAGGCCTGGCAGGAGAGAAACTCGTTCGGGCGCGCCACGGCAAGCAGGCTGCCGGAGGCGAAGACCTCCAGGCCGAAGCCCGCCACGTCGAGGCATATGCTCTCCGCGTCGACGGAAAGAACGGTTCCCGATAGCATCCGAATCATCTACAGTCCCCTGCCGTTTCCTCGTTCGTATGTCGCCAGCGAAAGCCCCGTCACCGCGATCGCCAGCGCGTCCGCCGCGTCGTCGGGACGCGGAATCTCCTTCAGGTTCAACAGGTAGCGCACCATGCCCTGCACCTGCGACTTCTCCGCCGCGCCGTTGCCGCAGATCGCCATCTTGACCTCCGCGGGCTTGGGCTCGTACGGCACGAAGCCGAACTCCGCCGCCGCCAGCAACACCACGCCACGCGCCTGATAGACCATCTCCGCCGTCGTGACGTTGCGCCCGAAGTAGAGGCGCTCGACCGCCACCGCGTCTGGGCGGTGCTCGGCGATCTTGGCCCGCAGGACGCCGTACAGGTCGTGCAGGCGCTTTGAGATCGGATCCCCCGGCTCGGTCGATATGGCGCCGTAGTCGAGGGCCTGCAGCATATCGCCCTCCTGCCGCACTACGCCGTAGCCGAGCAGGCCGAGCCCTGGGTCGATCCCGAAACAGACCAAAGCCGTATCCGTTTAATCCAGCTGCGCCAGAATCTCTTCCGGGATGTCGAAATTCGAGTAGACGTTCTGCACGTCGTCATGTTCCTCGAAGCGCTCGATCATCGACATCAGCTTGGCGGCCTCTTCCTTCGTCTTCACCTCGACGGTGTTCTTGGGCTCGAGCGTCGTCTCCGCCCCACTAACCACATAGCCCGCGTCGCGGATGGCCGAGGCCACGTCGGAGAGCACGGAAGGCTCGCAGGTGATCTCGAAATCCTCGTCCTCGTGCGTCATGTCCTCCGCGCCCGCGTCGATGGCCACGCCGAGCAGCTCGTCCTCGTCGACGCCCTTGCCCGTCACTGTGATGACGCCCTTGCGCTCGAAGTTCCACGCCACGCAGCCTAGTTCGCCGATGGCGCCGCCCGTCTTAGTGAAGAGCACGCGCATCTCCGGCGCGGTGCGGTTGCGGTTGTCGGTGCTGACCTCGACCATGACGGCGACGCCGCCCGGGCCGTACCCCTCGTACGTGATGTCCTCGTAGGTCACGCCCTCGAGGTTGCCGCTGCCGCGTTTGACCGCGCGCTCGATGTTGTCCATCGGCACGTTCCCCTCGCGCGCGCGATCGATCGCGACCTTGAGCTGGAAGTTCGCGTTGGGATCGCCGCCGCCGGCCTTGGCCGCCGCGATGATATTCTTCGTCAATCGCTGGTACGCCACGCCCTTCTTCGCGTCCTGCGCGGCCTTGCGGTGTTTTATATTCGCCCATTTGGAATGTCCTGACATTTGAATTCACCTCATATACATAATCAATAATCACAAACTCTATACCCGTAGCGACGCGCATTGCGCGTCCGCGGACGGCCAATGGCCGTCCCTACAACAACTGGAATACATGAACCGTTGGCGGAGGCAGCCCCCGCGCCTCGATTCGATCGATCATCTGGGAACCGGCGCGATCGGGGGCATGTTGCGCTTGTGCCGCGAGCTCGCGTCCGCCTTCCGGATCCGCTCGCAGACGGCGGGATCGCCCTCGCCCGTGGCGATGAAACAATCCAGGTCCGCGTAGCTGACACCCATCTCCGACTCGTCCGTCTGCCCCTCCCAGAGGCCGGCTGTCGGCGCCTTGTCGACGATCGCGTCGGGGACGCCGAGATATCGCGCCAGCACGAAGACCTCGCCCTTGAGCAGATCGCCGAAGGGCAGCAGGTCGACGCCGGAGTCGCCGTGTTTCGTAAAGTAGCCGTAGGTCAATTCGTCCTTGTTGCCGCCGCCGCAGACGAGAAAATTGCGGCTCTGCGCGACCGCGTAGAGCGTCGTCATGCGCAGGCGCGGCTTGATGTTGGCTGCGGCGAGGGGAGAGAGTTGCCCGGCGCTCGCTTCCATCGCCGCCACACAGCAGTCAAAGGCTTCCGTCAGATCGATCTTCTTCACGGGGATGTCGAGGGCGCCAGCCACCAGCCGCGCGTGTTCCTCGTCGACCGGCATACTGTGGCAGGGCATGATGACGGCGAGCATGTCATCTTTCGCGCAGATCCGCCGCAACAGAGCGGCGAGCGCCGCCGAATCCACGCCGCCCGAGAGGCCGAGCACGGCGCCCCGGGCGCCGGCCGCGTCGAAGGCGTCTTTCAGCCACTTTTCCAAAAACGTGGCAATCTTCGCGGGATCGCGATAAAATTGCGCCATATATGCCACCCTCTTTGCTGAAATTTTTTTATCGCAGGATATTTTATCATATGGGGAGCGCCGATCAAAACGCCCATGCGACAATCTTCGCCCCCCTGGATCAGCGACAAATCATGATTTTTTAGGAAGTGCTTGCATGAAGGCTTTGATCATCGACGGCTACGTGGACGAACCCGCGTGCTTCGGGGTCCCCCCGTATATTTCACCGTATGTGCGCTACGCGGCAGGCGTGTTTTTCTCGCGCGGGCTCGACGTGTCGTACAGGACGTGCGACGCGTGGCGCACGTCCCCGAAAGAAGAGCGGTGCGAGCTGCTCGGCCAGTCCGGTGTCGTCTTCGTCGTCATGGGGCTCACCGTGCCGGGGCGCTACCGCGGGGGCTCGCCGCTGACGCTGCGGGAGCTCGAGGCGATCGCCGTCTCACCACGTGGGGGCAAGCTGATCCTGGCCGGCCCCGTACACGCCGGTTATACGCTCCGCGGCGGCACGCGCGCGGTCAAAATTCTGCCGGAGGGCGTCGACTTTCTCGCGTCGGGAGATCCCGAGGCATCCCTAAACGCCTTTCTGCGAAACGGCGAATGGGTCGAGGGCGCGAGGAGAGATTACAAATGGCTCGACGAGATCGCCCCGCTCGGCGCGAGGATCGCAAAACAGCACCCCGCCTACCCCGACGTCATCGCGGAGATGGAGCTCTCGCGCGGCTGCGACCGCGTGGACGGGCGCTGCAGTTTCTGCACCGAGGGAGCCGTGGCCCTTTACGAGGAGCGCTCCGCCGCCGGCGTCGCCGACGAGGTCCGCGCGCTCGCCGCGTGCGGCGTCGGTGCCTTCCGGCTCGGGCGGTGCGCCAACATCCTCGCCTGGGGCGGAGAGCCCACGGCGAGGGGGATTCGCCCGAATCCCTCTCGCATGGAGAAGCTGTATGCCGCCATCCGACAGGCCGCGCCGAACCTCTCCGCGCTGCACACCGACAACTGCAACCCGCTGACGCTGGCGACCTTCCCGCACGAGTCGCGCAGCTGCCTCGAGGCGATCGTCCGCCACAACACCGAGGGCGACGGGCTTTCGCTGGGCATCGAGTGCGTGGACCCGGCCGTCCGGGCCCTCAACAATCTCAAGGTCTCCCTGGAGGAGGCGATTGCGACCGTTCGCCTGATCAATGAGGCTGGTTTCGTGCGCAGAACGCCGAACGCGCTGCCCGCCCTGCTGCCTGGGCTTAACTTCATCGTGGGCCTCGCGGGCGACTCGAAGGAGAGCCTCGCGTGGAACCGCAGGTTTTTGCAGACGCTGCTCGACGAGGACCTCGCCGTGCGCCGCATCAACATACGCCGCGCGATGGTCTTTCCGGAATCGCGCCTCGCAAACCTGCTCGACGAAAACGCGTCGAGCGTGCGGGAGAGGGAGTATCGGCGATGGAAGGAGTGGGTGCGCGAGGAGGTCGACCCCGCGATGCTCGCGCGCGTCGCGCCCGACGGCACACTGCTGCGCGGCGTCATCGCCGAGGAGCGGAGCGGCAACCTCCTCTTCGGCAGGCAGCTCGGCAGCTACCCGCCGCTCGCCGGGGTCGTCTCGCCGGATCGAGAGGTGGGCGAAAAGCTGGACGTGATGGTGACGGACCGCGGCTCCCGTTCGCTCACCGGCGTCGTGCACCCGCTCGACGTCGACAAATGCAGCCGCGCGGAGCTGGTCGCGCTGCCCGGCATCGGCAAGGCGCGCGCCGAGCGCCTGATCGCCGGAAGGCCGTACGGCTCGCCGGAGGAGATAAAAAAATCCCTCGGCGCGCTGGACGCCCCGGGGATCGAGGAAAATCTATTGAAATATTTTCTGCCCGTTTCGTAGGGGCGAACTGTGTTCGCCCGGCAAGAAACATGTTTTTTTCAGGACAGACGGGCGAACACAGTTCGCCCCTACGTAAAACGGTGTCCCGTCACAATGCTTACGAGATATTTTCCAACGAAATGATATTGTCGCTCTCCTGTGCCGGGTCCGTCCAGAACTTCCACCCGTTGCGGCCCTGCTCTTTGACCTGATACATCGCCGCGTCCGCGCGGAAGAGAAGAGTCTCCTCGTCCAGACCGTTCGCGGGGAAGAGGCAGACACCGAGGCTGGCGGTGATCTGCACACTCTGCCCCCACACGATAAAGGGCTTCGCCAGCGAATCGCAGATTCTCTGCGCGATATGACCGGTGATCGATACATTATCCTCCCCTTCGAGGTCCAGCAGAAGGATGTTGAACTCGTCGCCACCGATGCGCGACACGACATCCGTCTCACGCACCTCGTTGCGAAGGCGGTCTGCCACTTTGATGAGCAACTCGTCCCCCGCCGCGTGCCCCATCGTGTCGTTCACAGTTTTGAAATTGTCCAGATCAAGCGCCAGGATCGCGCCGCCGGGCCTGCTGCGCTTGACTCTCGCAAGGGCCTTGACGAGGCTGGCCGAGAAGAGAGCCCGGTTCGAAAGGCCGGTGAGCGGATCGTGCGTGGCTTGATGATAGAGCACGTCCTGCATGCCCTTGAAATCCGTGATATCGATGAGGGTAGCGACACTCGCGATCGGCGCTCCGCTCTCGTCGTGAATGGGAAACGCCGCCACGGAAACCCAGCGCTCGCGACCCGTTTCCAGCGTGACGATCTGTATCCTCCTGATGACACGGCGCCCCTGCCGCAGGGCGACGAAGAGGGGCTCGCCCTCGGTATCGACAGGCGTGTTGTCGAACGACCGCAGTTCTTTGCCCGCGCAGAGCTCCCTCCACTTCACATTTTCGGATCGCTTCGGGTCGTAGTCGAAAATCTCCGCGGCTGCCCGGTTGATCAAAAGGACGGTCCCCTCCGGATCGATCGCGACAAAACCCGCAGGCGACTGCTCCACCAAGGCGGACAGGATTGCGCGTGCGTCTTCGCCTCGATTCATAAAGGCCACTGCTGAAAAATCTTCTACAGTCATCGTTAGTTACACCCCTCGCCCTATTACGCAACATTGTTTAATGCCACTAGAAAAATATCGGCTAAAAAGACCGAAAAGATTATATCTCTTTCTTTCGATTTTGAAACAGGATGGCAGCACCCGCATCCTCGGACATTGAGGGTCTCATGTATTGGAGCGAGCTGGAGGAGTCGACGCTTTAAAATATCTGATAGAGATCAGGGCGTCGATCTCGCGCGAGAGGAATGTTCCTGCGGCACTTCCGAACCTCCGACAGGCGTAGAGCAGCCGACAGTACCTCGTCGCCGTATCCCGCCTCCGCGACGATGTCTCCCCACGGGGAGACGACCATCGAGCGGCCGCAGAAGATCTGCCCTCCCGTCTGCCCGGTACAGTTGCATCCCACGACGTAAAACTGGTTTTCCAGCGCCAGCGCGCGCATCAGCGTACGCCACCGCTCCTCGTGGCAGGCGGGCCAGTCGGCGTCGACGAAGAGAACCTCGGCGCCGCAGAGCGCCAGCGAACGGGCGTACTCGGGAAAACGGATGTCGTAGCAGGTCGCGACGGAACAGCGAAACCCGCCGAGGTCGAAAAAGAGCGGCCTGTCCCCGGCCGTAAACGTGTCCTTCTCCCCGCTTGGGGAAAAGAGATGCGTTTTGTCGTAATAATCCACCGGCTCCCCCCGGTCGTCGACCAGCCAGCTCCTGACCGCGACGCCGTCCGGCACCGGCCAAGGCAGGCTGCCGGCGATCGCGTGCGAACTCGTCTTCTCGCACGCCTCGCAGATTGCCGTGAGTCCTTCCTCGCTGCTCGCGCAGGAGAAGCCGTCCTCCGGCAGGCAGTCGGGGTCGAAGGGGGCGGTCCAGAGCTCCGGCAGGAGGAAGATATCCGGTGCGCCCCGACGCGCCATGTCGTCCAGCATCGCGCGTACCTTCGCGACGTTCGCGCCCCTGTCGTTCGGGACGATGTTGAACTGCAGCAAAGAGACGTTCAGCACGTTCACAGAAATCCCTCCCAGAAAAAAGCTGATTGGCCGTCAAAAACCGAAAGGGCAAAAATTACAACCCCTGCGATCGCACCCTCTCCGGTGGAGAGATGGCAGCTTCGGCGATTGAATCAGCGTCTACTTTATCAGCGCTTCTCTAATAAGCCAGCAGCATCTCCCGCAGAATTTTGCAGGCGAGCGCGGTCGAGACGCCCGAGGCGTCATAGTGCGGGGAGAGCTCGCAGATGTCGAAGCCGACGACGTTGAGGTTCTTCGCCTCGATGAGTGCCGCCAGCAGCTCGACGAACGAGACGCCCCCCGCCTCCGGCGTTCCCGTACCCGGAAACTCGGAGGGGTCCAGCACGTCTAGGTCGAGCGTGATATAGACCGGAGCGCTGCCGATGCGGTTCACTGCACGTTCGACCGTTTTGCAGGAGAACATCTCCGTCGAGACGTGAGAGAGCGACCAGGCGAACTCCTCGCGACAACCGGAGCGGATGCCGAACTGGAAGATCCGCTCGTCGCCGATCACGTCCCACACGCGGCGCAGAACCGTGGCGTGCGACAGTTTCTCCCCCATATAGTCGTCGCGCAGGTCGGCGTGGGCGTCGAAATGCAGCACGTGCAGGTCCGGATAGCGCGAGGCGACGGCGCAGACCGCGCCCAGCGTCACGAGGTGTTCGCCGCCGACCATGCAGGGCTCCTTGCCGTCCATCAGCAGCTGGCGTACGAATCGCTCGATCGCGTCGATCGCGTGCATGGGGTTGCCGAAGGGAAGATCGAGGTCGCCCGCGTCGCAGACCCACCTGTCGGTCAGGTCCGCCTCCTGATAGGGGCTCCATGTCTCGATCGCGAACGACTCCGAGCGAATCGCCGGGCTCGCGAAGCGCGACCCGGGCCGATATGACGTCGTGGAATCGAACGGCGCTCCGAAGATCACCGTGCGGGCCTCCTCATAGGGCGCCGCGCACCCGATGAACGTCTGCACGTTCGGCCGGATATCCGTCATCTCAATTCACCGCCTCCAGCGTTTTTTCCACGTAAGTGGGCAGCATGAACGCCCCCGTGTGCAGATCCGTGTTGTAGTAGCGCGTATCCAGGTCGAGCGCGTTCCACTTCGCGGCGTCGAGGTCGCGGATCGGGTCGTACTTTTTGGACGCAAATCCGAAGAGCCAGTGGCCGGATGGATACGTGGGGATGTGCGCCTGATAGACGCGGCAGATCGGGAAGAAATCCCGGATCCGCTGGTGCGCGCGACGCATCGAGCTCGCGTACGAATCGTAATACGGGTTCTCGTGCTGGTTGACGAGAATGCCGTCCGCAGTCAGGGCTTTGAAGCAGTTGCCGTAAAACTCGCGCGTGAAGAGCCCCTCTCCGGGACCGAAGGGGTCGGTCGAATCGACGATGATCAGGTCGTAGTCGTCCTCGAAGCGGCGGATAAACTTGAGGCCGTCCTCGAAGTAGAGCGTCACCCGCGGGTCTTCGAGGCTGCAGGACGTCTGCGGCAGATACTCGATGCAGGCGCGCACGGCCATCTCGTCGATGTCGACCATGTCGATCTTCTCGACGGATTTGTAGCGAACAAGTTCGCGCACCGTCCCGCCGTCGCCGCCGCCGATCACGAGGACCCTTTTGATATTCGGACTCGTCGCCATCGGAACGTGCACGATCATGTCGTGGTAGATGAATTCGTCTTTTTCGGTCACCATCATCAGGCCGTCGAGCGTGAAGAAGCGCCCGAACTCCTCAGAGTCGAATATATCGATCCGCTGGAAAGGGCTCTGCGCCGTGTAGAGCTGCTCCTTCACCTTGATCGAAAAACGCACGGACGGCGTGTGCTGCTCCGTATACCACAATTCCATTTCTATGCTCCTCCTGTCCCTTCGACCACGCGCAGGTTTTCCAGGTTCATGTCCTGCGGGCCCATCACGAGGCTTCCTTTTTCTTTCGCGTAGAGTATATAGCCGAGGGCCTCGTCCGTCACCAGTTCGCCCGGCGCCAGGATCGGAATGCCCGGCGGGTAGCACATCACGAACTCCGCCGAGATACGCCCCACGCTCTCGCGGATCGGAACGCTGCGGCTGTCCGCGTAGAAGGCCTCCTGCGGCGAGAGTCTCACCACCGGCGGGATGTACTCGTGATCCCAGAGATCGAGGCCCTCTCTGCTATGCAGGCGCTTGATCTCCGCCAGCGACGACACGAGGCGCTCGATCATGAAGCGCGTGTCGCCGACGGAGACGATGGCCAGCATGTTGCCCATGTCGCCGAACTCGATCTGGATGCCGTAGTCGTCGCGCAGGATATCGTACACCTCGACGCCCGCCAGGCCAACCTTCAGCGTGTGGATCGAGAGCTTCGTGACGTCGAAGTCGCAGACGTTCCACCCGTTCACGATCTCGCGCGAGAAGGCGTAGAAACCGCCGATGCCGTTCACCTCGGCGCGCGCGTACTCGGCAAGCTCGCAGACCTTGCGGAACGTCTCGCGCCCCTCGGTGGCGAGCGCCTTGCGCGCGAGGTCGACCGAACTCATCAACAGGTACGAGGAGCTCGTCGTCTGCGTGAGGTTGATCACCGTCCGCACATAGCCGGGGTCGACGCGCCCCTTCTTCATCACGAGCACCGAGCTCTGCGTGAGCGAGCCGCCCGTCTTGTGCATGCTGATCGCCGACATGTCCGCGCCAGCCGCCATGGCGGAGAGCGGCAGGTTCTCGCCGAAGTAGAAGTGCGTGCCGTGCGCCTCGTCGATCAACGCAGCCATATTCGCAGCATGTGCGGCGTCGACGATGCGCCTCAGGTCGGGACAGACGCCGTAGTAGGTCGGGTTGTTGACGAAGACGGCCTTCGCGTCGGGGTTCGCCGCGATCGCCGCTTCCACGTCCTCCGCCGCCATGCCGAGCGAGATGCCGAGCCTCTTGTCGGTGCCGGGGTCGACGTAGATCGGCCGGATGCCGCAGAGGATCAGCGCGTTGATCGCCGAGCGGTGCACGTTGCGCGGCATGATGATCGAGTCGCCCCGTTTGCAGACGCTCATGATCATCGCCTGCACAGCGGAGGTCGTGCCGCCGATCATCAGAAAGGCGGCGTCCGCCCCGAAGGCGTCGGCCACCAGCTCCTCCGCCTCGCGGATGACCGAGGTCGGGTGGGCGAGGTTGTCCAGCGGCTTCATCGAGTTGACGTCCACCGAGAGGCAGTCCTTGCCGAGGAACGCCGTCAGCTCGGGCGTGCCGCGTCCCTGCTTGTGGCCCGGCACGTCGAAGGGAACCACGCGCCGGGCCCTGTAATCGACGAGCGCCTCGTGAAGAGGCGCCTTCGCCTGATTCAATTTATAGGTTTTCTCCCCCATCGCCAGGCCCCTAGTACATATTCATGCCGTAGTAGATCTCGAGCATCTCCTTCGTGATCTGATCCTTGATGGAGAGCCGGAGTTCGGGCGACAGCTCGCGCGGATCCACGTTGAACAGGTAGTTCGCCAGGTTCATCTCCTTGAGGATCATCTTCGTGTGGAAGATGTTCGACTGGTAGACGTTGACGTCGATGGCGTCGTACCGCGTCAGGGTCTCCGGCGCGATGAAGTTCTGGATCGAGTTGATCTCGTGATCCTTGTAGTACTTCTTGCCGTCCACGTCGCGCGTGAACCCGCGGATACGGTAGTCCATGGAGATGATGTCCGAGTCGAACGACCCGATCAGGTGATTGAGCGCGTTCAGCGGCGATATGCGGCCGCAGGTCGAGACGTCGATGTCGACTCGAAAGGAGCTTATGTCGTTGTTCGGGTGAAACTCGGGATAGGTGTGGACCGTTACGTGACTTTTATCCAGATGGGCGACGACGGTGTCTTTCATGAGCATACGGGCGTATGTTCCCTGGTTGCACGACTCGTCGATCTGATCGGGAGGCACGTTCTCCTCCGAGATCAGGATGGTCACGCTGGCACCCTCGGGGTCGTAGTCCTGCTTGGAGATGTTCAGGACGCATGCGCCGATGATATCCGTGACGCCGCACAGGATGTTCGTCAATCGTTCGGAGTTGTATTGTTCGTCTATGTAGGCGATGTAGTCTTTTTTTTCGCGATCCGTCTTCGCATAACATACGTCGTAGATGTTAAAGCTCAACGTTTTGGTGAGATTGTTGAACCCGTAGAGCTGGATCTTTTCTTTCAACCCTATCCTCACGTCCCTTCCGCGCCTGGTCGGCTTGTGTAATAGACACTGGCATGTAACTATACAGACAGAGGGGGCAGTTGTCAAAGACTTTTCATGATTTTTAACGATTTCGTTACGACCCTACGGCACCCGTTTAACGCTTTTTCTTCCGAAAAACCAGCACCGCTTTGGCGATTGCGGCCGTGCAGAAACCCGCGACGATGGCTTCCGGCACGCCGTGGGTCGCGATGATCGAGAGGATGAAGCCATAGGCGACCTCCACGCTGAGCTTGTTGATCTCGGCGTAGGTATCCCGGAAGACGAAATAGATCAGGTGCATGACGAGCAGGGTATTGGTGAGCGCGCCGGAGACCCCCGCCGTGAAGAGCGAGACATAGCGCCACTTCGCGTCGTTCTCGCGGAACGAACGAAGCAGGCGGTCTACATAATACGGCACGACACCGACGAGAATGCGAGGCACGAAACAGATGACGAGCGCCCAGATGCTGCCTCTCCCAAGGCCGGGTACCGGAATCAACGGAGAGAAGACGAACGACAGAAGCGCCGGCGTCATGGTGTTGTTGATGAGGCTGGTCAAACCGAAGATGGTACCCAACACGGCCCCGATCCGCGGGCCCAAAACGATCGAACCGATGATGACCGGAACGTGGACGATAGTAGCCTTGATCACGCCGAGGTGGATGAAGCCGATCGGCGTGAAGGCCATCAGGAAGATGATTGCCGCAAAGAGCGACGTAATCGCGATCTCTCTGGTTTTTTCGGATCTTCGTTCCATTCCCCTCTGTGTGTCGTTCATCGACGCAACGCCCCTTTTGTTCGGATATGGCAGCTTTCTACGTGTAACGCATTATACATGTCACAATTGCAGTTGAGTAGAGGGGTGTTGTATTTTCGCAAAAATATCGACATTTAAGAGGGTTGTTCCGGAAAATTAAAGCCACTTCCAGTTGCGGACGCCCAGCTCGTGCGACGCCCGTTCGCGCACGAGCTCCGCGCCTTCGAAACCCTCGGCCTTCGAAAGTCGCTCCAGCGCCCTTTTGCCCGGTTCCCCCAGATACACAAGAAAATCGTAGTCGAACGCCTCGGCCGACACTTTTCCTGCGATCAGTCGAGCCGCCTGTGTATCCGCAGCCAGTTTGTGCGGGTTGAAGGGCGGTGTCAGCAGAGCAAACGCGAGAAACCCTGTAAGCAACAATGCCGCCAGGTTGATTTTACAACGCGCGGGGGATCCTCCTGCGCTTCGCGGCAAAATTCCCCATGCCCACACGATCGCCCAGCCTCCAGCGGCGAGCAGAAAGGTCGCCGCCAGTACGCGATTCGGCGTCCAGCCGTACGCCGAAACCCTCCCGTACAACATCCAGCCAAGGAGACAAGCGAGCAACAGGGCCGCGACAATTGTAGACCGCACAGCAAGAAGCAAGTGGCGCGAAGCGGGAAAGAGCAGTTTCCGCCAGGGCGGAACCGCGCGGGACAGACAAACGTCCATCAAGACAAAAAACACCCCGAACAGGGAGCCCAGCGCAAATACCGGCAACGGTCCGGCGGCGACGCGCCTCTCCCAGACTGCGAACAGCACGATCGCAAAAGCGCCGCAGGCGGCAGCAGTCGCCAACAGGATATTCGTTCCCCGCTCGAAGACGTTCGCACTGTCGAGTTTACCGCGTTCCGCCCAGCTCAGGACCGCCGGAATCAAACAGAGCCACGCTGTCAGGGCGACGCCCCCGTAAACCTTGCCGCTGGAGAAGAAAAAATCGATGGCGTACCCCCTGCTGAAGACGGCCCTCATCCCCGCATCCGCACACGCGACGGCGAAGATCGCAGCCGCGCAAACCGCCAGCGCCCGCACATTTTTTCGCCGAACGGCATAGACACTCATCGGTAAAAGGACAAGGACAAGCGGAAAGGCGAACGAGGAATTCGTAACGTAGAGCACGGCCATCTGCAGCACGCCCGTCAGGATCGCGATAAAACAACGGCTCAGCGTTCAATTCACCCCCTGTTCGTCCTCGTCCACTCGAACATGGAAATCGCAAGCGCGATCGAGGCGTTGAGACTGCCCGTCTCGCCCTCGATGGGGATGCGCAGCAGCTCGTCGCACGCCGCCTCCGTCGTCTTCGTCAACCCCTTGCCCTCGCCGCCGACCACCAGCAGCGTGCGCGCGGGCAGCGGGCCGTCGTAGATGGACCGCTGCCCGTCGGCGGAGAGCCCGATCGTCCAGAGGTTTGCCTCCTCCTGCAGGTCGCGCACCGCGTTCGCCACGTTGCCCACGGAGGCGAGCGGCATCCGTAGCGAGGCCCCGGCGCTCGTCTTCACCACCGTGCCCGTCGGCAGCGCGCCGCGCCGCAAAGGCAGGGCGACGAAGGCCGCGCCCGCCGCCTCCGCGCTGCGGATCATCGCGCCGAGGTTGTGCGGGTCCTGCACGTGGTCGAGCAGCACGACGAGCGCCGGCTCCGGCGCGGGCGCGAGAAGCTCGACCGCCTCGGAGAGGTCGATCATCTCGGAGGCCGCGGCCGTGGCGACAACCCCCTGGTGGTTCTCGCCGCCCGTCATCGCGTCGAGGGCGCGCGCGTCGACCAGGGTGTAGGGAATCCCCTCCGCCCGGCAGAGGTCGACGATCTTCTGGCTCGCGCCGCGCTGCATCGTCTTCGAGACCGCAACCTTGAGGCATCGCGCCGGCGTCCGTTCGAGCAAAAACAGAACCGGGTTGCGGCCCCAGCAGAGATCCTCGTTCGACCGCTCCCTCTCGGGCGCACCCTCCGCCTTTTTCGGCGGGCGCCGCCCCTGATCTTCCCTGCCCCTTACACCCGCGACGTCGCGCGGATCCTTCCTGAACCTGGGGTTACCGCAGGAGTACCCCGGCTTCCTGGGGCCCTTGCCTTTTGGCGCGAAATTTTTCATGATTTTTGTCTCCTGTCTTTTGTGTAGCAAGGGCTCTGCCCTTGTCCTGTTTCCCGAGCTGCAACCGACCTCACCCACCCCCAGCCCCTCTCTCTCCGCTTTGGGAGAGGGGGCCGGGGGGTGAGGTCGGGTTACGGCGTGCGAAGCGCTGACGGAGGGAGTTACCCTACCTTTTCCTCCCCTTCGCCCTCTTCAGCTCCTCCAGGTACTCCCGCAGGTACGCGCTCGTGTAGCCCTTCTTCGCCTTCGCCACCTGCTCCGGGGTGCCCTTCGCGACGAGTTTGCCGCCGCGTGCACCGCCCTCGGGGCCGAGGTCGATCAGGTAGTCCGCCGAGGCCAGCACGTCTAGGTTGTGCTCGATCATCAACACCGAGTTCCCCTGGTCGACGAGCTTGTGCAGCAGGATCAACAGTTTTTTCACGTCGGTGTAGTGCAAGCCCGTCGTCGGTTCGTCCAGCAGGTAGAGCACGTTGCCGCGGAACCGCTTGCCCAGCTCGGTCGCCAGCTTCACTCGCTGCGCCTCGCCGCCGGAGAGCGTCGTCGCGGGCTGTCCCAGCTTGATGTAGCCGAGGCCCGCCTCCTGAATCACGCCCAACCGCGACGCGATCCGCGGGATGTCCCGAAAGTGCTCCACCGCCTCGTCGACGCTGAGGTTCAACACGTCGGCGATGGAGAGGCCCTTGTGGGTTACCTCCAGCGTCTCGCGGTTGTAGCGCTTGCCGCGGCAGACGTCGCAATTGACGTAGACATCGGGCAGAAAGAGCATCGACACCCGCAGCACGCCGTCGCCCGAGCAGGCCTCGCACCGCCCGCCCTTGACGTTGAAGCTGAAGCGACCCGGGTTGTAGCCGTGCAGCTTGGCCTCCGGCAGCTGCGCGAAAAATTCGCGAATCGGCGTGAAGACACCGGTGTACGTCGCCGGGTTCGAGCGCGGCGTGCGTCCGATGGGGCTCTGGTCGACGAGCACGACGTTGCGCAGGCCCTCGAAGCCCGTGATCTCGCCGTATTTGCCCGCCCGGTCGCGGTACTCGCGGTCGAGCTTCATGCGCAGCCCCTTATAGAGAATCTCGTACAGGAAGGTGCTCTTGCCAGAGCCGGAGAGGCCGCAGAGGCAGGCCATGACACCCTTGGGAATCGAAATGTCGATGCCCTTCAGGTTGTTCTCGCGGCAGTCGGTGACCTCGACCCAGCCTTGCGGCTCGCGCCTGCCGTCTTTGGCGCCGATCACGCCCGTGACCTCTCCGCGCAGGAAGGCGCCGGAGAGCGAGTCGGAGGCCTCGATGACGGCGGGATCCCCCTGTATCACGACATGCCCACCCTGCTCGCCGGCGCCGGGGCCGAGCTCCAGGACGTAGTCAGCCGCCTTGAGCGCGTCACGGTCGTGTTCGACGACGATGACGGTGTTTCCAAGGCTGCGGATCGCGCCGAGCGTGTCCAGCAACCGGTTCGTGTCTTTGGGGTGCAGGCCGATGGTCGGCTCGTCGAGCACGTACAGCACGCCCGTCAGCTTCGAGCCGATCTGCGTGGCCAGGCGTATGCGCTGGCTCTCGCCGCCGGAGAGCGTGTCCGCCCGTCGGGAGAGCGACAAATACCCCGCCCCCACATCGACCAGGAACGACAACCGCTTCTGCACCTCCGTGAAGGCCTGTCCGACGATCTTCTGTTGGTTCTCCGTGAGCGAGAGCGAATCGAGCGCCGGCATCAGCGCCTCGACCGGCATATCGGTCAGCTCGGCGATGTTGTACCCGCCCAGCTTGACGGCCAGCGCCTCCGGTTTGAGCCTCCTGCCCCCGCAGCTCTCGCAGACGTCCTCCACACGGTAGCGCACCATGTCCTCGCGCCAGTTCTCGGACTCGGTCTCTTCGAAGCGTCTCGTGATCCAGGGAATGAGGCCCTCATAGTGCCCCTGGTACTCGTTCTCCCCATGCTTGTCCACGAAGGTCAGCGTCAGCCGCTCCTCCGATCCGTAGAGCAGAACCTGCTTCGCCTCCTCCGGGAGGTCGTTGAACGGCTTCGTCAGATCCCAACCGTGCCGGTCGGCGATCATCTTCGCGCGCTCGAGCATGTACTTGTAGCTCTTCCACGGCAAAAAGCCGCCCTCTGCGATCGGCAGCTCGCCGACCACGGCCAGCTCGGGCGAGAAGTGCTGGTGCACGCCCAGCCCCGAGCACTCCGGGCAGGCGCCGAAGGGGTTGTTGAACGAGAAGAGCCGCGGTTCGATCTCCGGCAGGCTCACCTGGCAGTCGGGGCAGATGTACTTCTCGGTCAGCTCGAGATCCGGCTGCCCCTCGGAGTGCAGCAGCACGAAGCCGTCCGAGAGCTTGAGTGCGATCTCGACGGCCTCCGCCACGCGCGACTTGCCCTCGTCCTTCACGCGCAGGCGGTCGATGACGGCCTCGATGGAGTGGCGCTTCTTCTTGTCGAGCGGCACCTCCTCCTCCAGCCAGTAGGTCTCGCCGTCGATGCGCGCGCGCAGATACCCCTGCTGGCGCAGCTGCAGCAGCAGGTTGCGGTACTCGCCCTTTTTGCCGCGCACCAGCGGCGACATGATCTCCAGCGCCCGGCCGCCGTACTCGCGGAAGATCCGGTCGACAATCTCGTCGAGGCTGTAGCGGTTCACCGGCTTGCCGCAGCAGGGACAGTGCGGCGTCCCCGCGCGCCCGAAGAGCAGGCGCAGGTAGTCGTAGATCTCGGTCACCGTGCCCACCGTCGAGCGGGGGTTGTGGCTGGTCCCCTTCTGCTCGATCGAGATGGCCGGCGACAGCCCGGAGATGTCGTCGACCTCCGGCTTGTCCTGCATCCCGAGAAACTGCCGCGCGTAGGACGACAGCGACTCCACGTAGCGCCGCTGCCCCTCCGCGTAGATCGTGTCGAAGGCGAGCGACGACTTGCCCGACCCCGAGGGACCGGTCAACAGAACCAGTTTATTTTTTGGCAGCTCGACGTCGATATTTTTTAAATTGTGCTGACGAGCGCCGCTTATTTTGATCCATTCGGACACCTGAAAATCCTCCCTCTTTCATGCTGTGTATCGTATCCCTCAGCTCGGCCGCCTTCTCGAAATCGAGGCGCTCGACGGCCTCCCACATCCTCCGCTCCAGCTCCCGCCTGTCGGCCCGGCTCATGGGGCCGGCGGTCTCCGTGCCGTCGGCGGCGATCACGATCGCGCCGGACTCCGCCTCGCCGGTCAGCTCCTCCGGCAGGAGGCTCTTGACCTCCTTGCGGATCGTCTGCGGCACGATGCCGTGCTCCTCGTTGAATTTAATCTGGGCGGCCCGGCGGCGCATGGTCTCGCGCAGCGCCAGGTCGATGCTGTCGGTCACCCTGTCGGCGTAGAGAATCACGCGCCCCGCCTCGTTGCGCGCAGCCCGGCCGATCATCTGGATCAGCGAGCGGAACGAGCGCAGGTAGCCCTCGCGGTCGGCCTCCGTGATCGCCACCAGCGAGACCTCCGGCAGGTCGATGCCCTCGCGCAGGAGGTTGACGCCGATCAGCACGGAGTAGACGCCCAGGCGCAGGTCGCGCAGGATCTCGGCCCGTTCGAAGGTGTCCAGCTCGGAGTGGATGTACTGCACCTTGAGGCCGAGGCCGGCGTAATACTCGGCCAGGTCCTCGGCGGAGCGCTTGGTGAGCGTCGTCACCAGCGCGCGCTCCCCCGCCGCGATCACCTTCTGCAGCTCGCCCAGCAGGTGGTCGACCTGTCCGGTCGCCGGGCAGACCTCCACCTCCGGGTCCGGCACGCCCGTCGGGCGTATCAGCTGTTCGGCCACGCTCGAGGAGTGCTCCAGCTCGTAGTCGCCCGGCGTCGCCGAGACGAAGAGCACGTTCTTCATGAACTGGTAGTACTCTTCCCACCGCAGCGGCCTGTTGTCGAGGCACGAGGGCAGGCGGAAGCCGTACTGCACGAGGACCTCCTTGCGCGCCTTGTCGCCGTTGTACATCCCCCGCACCTGCGGGATCGTCATGTGCGACTCGTCGATGAAGAGCAGAAAATCCTCCGGGAAGAAGTCCATCAGAGTGCCCGGCGTCTCGCCCGGCGCGCGACCGTCCAGGAAGCGCGAGTAGTTCTCGATCCCCGAGCAGTAGCCGACCTCGGTCAGCATCTCGAGGTCGTACTTGGTGCGGCTGGCCAGGCGCTGCGCCTCCACCAGCATGCCGCGCTCGGTAAAGTCCTTCACGCACTCGGCGAGCTCGGCCTCGATCTTCCCCTTGGCCTCGGTGATGGCGTCCGCCGTGGTGACGTAGTGCTTGGCGGGGAAGATAGACGCGCTGCGTTTCGCGACGAGCGTCTTGCCGGAGACGGGGTCGATCTCGTCGATGCGCTCGATCTCGTCGTCGAAGAAGGCGATCCGTAGCGCCGTGTCGCTGTACGAGGGGTAGAGCTCCAGCACGTCGCCCCGCGCGCGGAAGACGCCGGGCGAGAACGCCGTGTCGTTGCGCTCGTAGTAGCCGTCGAGCAGGCGCAACATGAAGTCGCGCCGGTTGGTCACGTCGCCCACGGCGAAGCGGATGACGGCGTCCTCGTAGTTGCGGCGCTTGCCCAGGCCGTAGATGCACGAGACGCTGGCTACGACCAGCACGTCGCGCCGCTCGATCAGCGCCTTCGTGGTCGCGAGACGCAGCTTCTCGATGCGCTCGTTGATCGAGGCGTCCTTCTCGATGTAGATATCCTGCGCCGCCACGTACGCCTCCGGCTGATAGTAGTCGTAGTAGCTCACGAAATAGTGGACGGCGTTGTGCGGGAAAAAGTCTTTGAACTCGCTGTAAAGCTGCGCCGCCAGCGTCTTGTTGTGCGCCATGACCAGCGTCGGGCGCTGCAGCCGCGCGACGATGTTCGCCATCGTGAACGTCTTGCCGCTGCCGGTTACGCCCAGCAACGTCTGCATGGTCCGCTCCGAAGCGCCCTTCTCGAAGCCGCGGCAGATTTTATCGATCGCCTCCGGCTGGTCGCCGGAGACGGGCCACGGCGAGACCAGTTCGAATTTTCCCGGGCCGTCGCCGCCGTCGTCTATGAATCCCAATTTTTTTCTCCTCTCCGCCCATGCGTCGCGAAAATTTTTTTTCGCAACGATTATACTCCCCCACGCCCAGTTATCAAAGTGGAAATCATGTTGACAGGAGAAAAAATGTTCGCGAGCGCACCCTATGCGTTCGAAGCGCTTTTTTCCTCGATGAAGGGGGAGTACATCATGATCGCGTGGTTTTCGACGACATACTCGTCGTCGAGCAGGTTCCCCTCCATGTCGTATTTTTTTCTGCGGAGGAGGTTGTGTCTGGTGTAACCGCCCCAGTACCCGGGCTGCATTATGTGCTCCCTCTCGTAGACTTCGTATATAAACAGGGGTGGCGCGTCCGAGATCCAGGCGCCCACCCTGGCGAAGCGCAGCCCACCGAACAGCCAAAAGGCCCACCTCTTGAGGATATAGTATCTCTTCCCCAGGGCCAGCCTGAGGGAGCTTCTCCTGATCGGCTTCGGTATGACCGCCCCCATGTCCACGCTCCTCCACAAATAACAAATCTAGACTCAGTATACCATCCCGGTCCCGCGGCACAAAAAAACCCGAGGGTTCAAAACCCTCGGGGCTTCCTATTTTTTATCCGTCCGATTGTCAGGAATCTTTTTCCGGCTCCGGCTCTTCGTCCGGCAGATCGTCCGCCTCTACTTCGGCGCTCTCGCCGCCCTTCGGCTTCTCCACGGAGATGTCCCAGTCCTGCTTCTTTTCGCCGTTCTTCTCCTCCTCGTCGGGGAAACCGAGCAGTTTGTTGAACTCGGGCCCCTCGAGGACTTCCTTTTCCAGCAGGATGGCCGTGATCTCCTCCACCTTGTCCATCTTCTCGAGCAGGATGTTTCGGACCCGCTCGAAGCATTCGTCGATGATGCGGCGGACCTCCTGATCGATGGCGTAGGCGATCTCCTCGCTGTAGTTGCGGTCCTCCATGATGTCGCGCCCGAGAAAGACCTCGTGCTGTTTGCGCCCGAGCGTAACGGGACCGAGGCGGTCGCTCATACCGAGTTCGGTTATCATCTGGCGCGCCGTGTGCGTCGCGCGCTCCAGGTCGTTCTGCGCGCCGCTCGTCACGTCGCCGAACTTGATGCTCTCCGTCACGCGACCGCCGAGCAGAACGCAGATGCGGTTCAAGAGCTCCTGCTTGGAGATGAGGAAGCGATCCTCCTCCGGGACCTGCAGGGTGTAGCCGAGCGCCATATGCCCGCGCGGAATGATCGAGATCTTGTGCACGGGGTCGGAACCGGGGATCATCTTGGCGACGATCGCGTGTCCGACCTCGTGGTAGGCGATGATCTCGCGTTCCTTCTTGCTGATGACGCGGCTCTTGCGCTCGGGGCCCGCCATGACGCGGTCGATGGCCTCCTCGAACTCCGGCATCGTCAACAGCTCTTTGGTCCGACGACCGGCGAGCAGCGCCGCCTCGTTCACAAGGTTGGCGAGGTCCGCGCCGACGAAACCGGGCGTGCGGCGCGCAATCACGTCGAGATCCACACTCTCGTCGAGTTTTTTATCCTTCACGTGCACCTTGAGGATGGCGAGCCTGCCGTTCACGTCGGGCCGGTCGACGACGATTTGCCGGTCGAAGCGTCCCGGCCGCAGAAGGGCGGGGTCCAGGATATCCGGCCTGTTGGTGGCGGCGATCAGGATAATCCCCGCACCGACCTCGAAACCGTCCATCTCGACCAGAAGCTGGTTCAGCGTCTGCTCGCGTTCGTCGTGGCCGCCGCCGAGCCCCGCGCCGCGCTGGCGTCCCACCGCGTCGATCTCGTCGATGAAGACGATACAAGGCTGGTAGCGCCTCGCCTGTTCGAACAGGTCGCGTACGCGGGCGGCACCCACGCCGACGAACATCTCGACGAAGTCCGATCCGCTGATGCTGAAGAACGGGACGTCCGCCTCGCCCGCCACCGCGCGCGAAAGCAGCGTCTTACCCGTGCCGGGCGACCCCAGCAGCAGTACGCCCCTCGGAACCCGCGCGCCGAGCTTGGCGAAACGGCCGGGGTCGCGCAGAAATTCGACGACCTCCTGCAGCTCCTCCTTCGACTCGTCGCAGCCGGCGACGTCCTCGAACGTCACCTTGGGGCGGTTGTCCAGAAAGAGCTTCGCCTTGCTCTTGGAGAAGTTCATCACCTTGTTGCCGCCGCCCTGCATGTTGTACAGGATGAAGATCCACGCGCCGATCAACAGCAGCGTAGGGAAGAGCGAGGTCATGAGGCTCGACCACCACGGCGTCTTCTGCGGCGGCATGACCTCGACCGAGACGCCCTTGGCGGCGAGCTTCGCGGCCAGGTCGTCTATGCCTACGGCATACGAGCGAAACTTCTTGCCGTCCGTAAAGACGCCGTTGACGACGTCCTCCTCGATGAAAATCTTGCTGATCTTGCCGGTCTCGGCCGCGTTGAGGAGGTCGCTGTACGCCAGCACCTCCGCCTGTTGCTGATTCTGCGCGGGCGAGAGAAAAACATTGACCAAGCTGACCACAAGCACGATCAGCACCAGATATATGCCCAAATTCTTAGCGAGTTTGCCCAAACGCCCCGATCCCCTCTTTGTTTGAAATCCGCATTAATAAAAGGGCTGATTTATCGTTAGAGACCTAAAGGGCAAAGATTGCAAGTCCTTGTGGCCTCTCTATTCTCAAACGAAGAAATGACGGTTTGAGCGTTTTAACCAGCGCCTCCTTAAAGCTTTTTACAATATTGATGCAATTTCTCTTTTTTGTCTATACGTCAACCGACCATATATCCGGTAGGTGGCGCCACTTGCCCGCATAGTCGAGGCCGTAGCCGACTACGAACTTATCCGGTATCGTGAAGCCCTTGTAGTCGATCTCGGTGTCGATTTTCTTGCGCTCCGGTTTTTCGAGCAGAACGCATGTCCGGAAGCTCTTCGGATTTTTCGCCATCATGACGTCTCTCAGATAGTAGAGGGTGAGGCCGCTGTCCATGATGTCCTCGACGAGGAGGATGTTCTTCCCCTCGGGATAGATGTCGATGTCCTTCACGATCTTCACGACGCCGCTGGACGTGGACGAATCCCCGTACGACGACACCGCCATAAAGTCCATGCGAATGTCGACGGGCTTGCCGATCTTCCGCACCAGGTCGACCATAAAGATGGCGGCTCCCTTGAGCACACCCACGACGATCAGCTCCTGGCCCTCGTATTCCCTGCGAATCTCCGCGGCGAGCTCGGAAACCCTGCGGTCGATCTCTTCGCAAGAAAGCATTACCGATCCGAGTTGGTACGTCTTATCCTCGCTCATGCGAGACTCCTCCTTCATTTCGGGCATATCTTCCTCGCCCCGCCTGTCCGCAAAAAACCTTCGCAATCATAACATAACTGCTTTCTTCCTGTATACACTTCCCGAGGCCGGGAGCCCAATTTTCGACCACCGGCCACCCCGGTCGGCTCCACCACGATACGGGCGTCCGGCAGCCGCCCGATCGGCCGGAGAGGGACGTTATCCGGAGGACGCCGGAGCGCGGCACGGCGATCGCCGATTGCCAATAGCCCCTCGGCGCTCCCGCGGGGCTCCCTTCCCCTTTGCGAAGCTCTATCAACCATTTTCCCCATTGCACACTCTTTTTCTCCCCGCCCCGCAGGGAGGAGAATGCGATCTCCAGATCCTCCGGAGCCCGCAGGTCCGATCGTTCGATCCAGCCAATCAACGGGCGAGAGCCGCAAACCTCCACCTCGCCACTCCACTGAAAACGCCAGCGGCCGGCTGCGCGAATCAAGTCGCACAGCTCGTCCATCCGCCTGCGGTCGAGCAGCGGCAGCCCCAGTGCCGCGCCCTGCGTCCGCAGAAGGTCGGCGAGACACGCATCGTCGACCCTGCCGATCGCCGCAAAATCCCACGTGGCCAGCGCAAAGGGGTGTCTTCGTTGCAGCCAGGGCAACAGGCGCCGCGCATCCGCCTCGCGCTTTGCTTCGGAGGCTGCCGTCTGCCTGGCGAGCCCTAGCAGGACGCGCTCGGGAGATTCGTTGATGTTCGCCCGCACCCACGGAAGCAGTTGATTCCGTATCCTGTTGCGTTGATAGTCGTCCTGAAGGTTCGTCTCGTCCTCTCGCCACGCAACGGCCGCGTCCGTCAGAAATCTCCGCAATTCGTCGCGGCGACATTCGATCAACGGGCGCACCACGCGTCCGTTCACGGGCGCAATGCCCGCCAGCCCCTTCAGGCCGGTCCCCCGGAAGAGATGAAAGAGCATCGTCTCGACCACGTCGTCCGCCGTGTGCCCCGTCGCGATAAACGACAACCCTTCGCGGTCGAGCAGTTCGTAAAAAAACGCGTAGCGAACGCGGCGCCCGGCCATCTCGAAGGATTCGCCCTTTTTCATATTATGGGGCAAGTCGGCGTGGCGGACGAAACAGGGCACGCCGATCTCGCGGCAACGCTCCTCCACGAACGCGGCGTCGGCGAGGGAGGCATCCCCCCTGAAACCGTGCTCGAGGTGCGCGACGGCGATCCGCCCCTCGTAGCACCGATGCAGAAGGCTCAGCAGGGCCATCGAGTCGCTGCCGCCGGACACGGCGAGCAACAGGCCGGGCGCATTCCACCAGCCCTGCCTTTCACCGGCACCGCGAATGGTTTTGCAGAGAGAGATGCTCAGAGGATTCATCATGAGAAAAGTTTACACGATCGTGGACGAATCGACGAAAGCGGTTTGCGAAAAACCTATCCCAGGTTTTCTCCGATCAGGACCACCGCGCCGACACAAATCAGAGCGACGCCCAACGCGACGTAGACGATCCTGCATCCGGTCCTCCCGAACAGTTTGAGGAACAACGCCGCTTTTCTGTGATAAATAAACCAGTCGTAATTCCTGATGGCGCAGAAAGCGCTGAAGAAACCGCACAGGACGATCAGCCCGCCCGCCAATGAATGCTCCATGATACTCGCTCCTCCCGTCGATTTACGGGCCGCTCCACCGGGCGGCCCGTCCGCGTCAGTTTACACGATAACGGGGAGGCGCGATAGATCCCGGATGCTGAACGTCGACCGGTTCGATCCCCTGGCGTGCCAGTTTCCATCGTCCCCGGCGAGCAGCGCCGGATAGATTGCCCGCCCTCCGAATTTGTCGTTGATCATATCGGATACGGCGGAGAGGCGCTCCAGTTTGTCTCGCTCGGCAGTATCCGCGAAGAGCGAGCGCTGCCGGTGCGTCGCGTCGCAGAGCCCCGTCAACGTCACCCCTGCCTTTGTGTAGTTCTTCCCCGATCGGTAAATGCGCGGCAGGAGAGTGAGAGCGGCGCGAATCAGCTCCTGATCGCTGCATATCGGTTCGTCGAACGACGCGTCACCGGAGAGATATTGATAGGCGCCGCCGTGATACCCCCAACGAATGCTGACCTCCAACGCTTTCGCCGCCAGGCCATCTGCCCGGAGGCGCGCCCCGGCACCGAGAATGTGCTCCACCACGGGACACGAGAGCTCTTCGACCGTAAAGAGCTCCCGCCCGAAGGAGCGCGACACCTGAATGGACTGCGGCGCCTTCGCCGGGGCGACCGGTTCGACGCAGGGATACCCCCGCAGCTCCAAGGCCGTCATGACGCCGCGCACGGACAGTTTTTTCCGCACCCAGCCGAGGTCTCGATTCGCCAAATCGAGCGCCGTTCGAACGCCGTATCCCCGTAAAAGGCACGCACTTCTGGGCCCGACGCCCCACACATCCTCGACCCGGGCTTCCTCCAGCGCGTGGGCGATCACGCCAGGCTCCCGGAGTGCCACCACTCCATCCGGAGAACGCTTGGCGCGTTCGGACGCCAGCTTGGAGAGGGTCTTCGTCGCCGCGATGCCGACCGAAAGGGGCACGCCCGCCCATCGGCCGACCGTCCGCCTGATCTTCGCGGCGTACGCGAGCGGGTCGTCGACCGAGGCGATGGCAAGATTGAGGAACGCCTCGTCGATGGAGTAAATTTCGATCTTGTCCGTAAAAGCGGCCAGGATGCGCATCACGCGGCTCGATATCTCGCCGTAGAGGGCGAGGTTGCCGGAGAAGACGGCCACCCCCTTGCGCGCGAGGAGGGCCTTCACCTTGAAATACGGCTCGCCCATCGGTATCCCCATGGCCTTCACCTCGTTCGAGCGAGAGACGATGCAGCCGTCGTTGGACGAAAGCACCACCACGGGTCGGCTCCGCAGTTCGGGACGGAAGAGCCGCTCGCACGAGACGAAAAAGTTATTGCAATCGCAGAGAGCGATCAGGGAATCCCTCCTCGGCTTCATGAGTCACATCTGCTCCAAAACCCAGACGACAGTCCCCCAGATGTTTCGTTTGGGCGTGGACTCGTCGTAGAGAATTTCCTTCAGGCCGTGCGCCGTCGCGAGCAGAACGCTGCCCCCTTCGCGCGGAACCTCGACCCGGTCCACAAACAGGAACCGCATTCCACCCCCGGGGGATTTCGAACGAACGACAAAGGTAGACAGGGGACGACGCACGACAAGACTGCCAAGGGCGGCAAAACACCTGAGTGCGTCCTCCCCGTTTTCGCCCGCGTGCGGATCTTCGACGTAACTGTTCGCGAAAGGCATGATAACCTCCTGTATTCTCACGTAGTTTACACATGCATAATATCAAGTTATCAAATTCAGTCAATATATACATTACGACATCTTTGCGAAGCGGTGCGTGAATTTTCTCATACCAGGATCCGTAAAAAATACGAAAGTTCCCAGGAGGGGTAACAGTGATGTTGACAATGCCAATCAATCGTTATATGATCAGTTTGGTCAATGAAGGTTAATTGACCACGGCGATCAGAATATTCGTCCGCACAGGACCAGAGGAGGTAGATCGGTATGTTCGCAATCACACCGTTCAATTCAAATCGGAGGCTTTCGCCGGCGGCGCATCACAGGGCGATGCGCGAGATGGACGACTTCTTCGACCGGTTGCTCTGGGCTCCGGACCTCGGCGGTTCCCGCAACTTCAGGGAATTCGACCTGTACGAGAAGGACGGCAAGCTCTTCCTGTCCATCGAAGCGGCGGGGATGAATCCCGACGATCTCGAAGTGCGCATCTTCAAGGACAGGGTGGCGGTCAAGTGCAACAAGGAGGCCGAGGAGAGGGAAGAAGAGGACGGCAAGACCTGGTACAACAGAAAGACCGTCTGCCGGTTCAACTATGAGATCTCGTTGCCCTTCGAGATCGACACCGACGGAGCGGAGGCGAAATTCGAAGAGGGCGTGATCCATATCACTGCGCCGAGGCTCGAGCGCTCCGAGAGCAAGGTTCTCTCCCTCAAGAAGGGATAAGGGCAAAAAATATAACATAGATGAACGGTAACGACACGAGCGTTACCGCAGGGCCGGGGCGGCGGTTTACACGCCCCGGCTTTTGCTTTTGCGGGATCACAGGAAGAGCAGCAGCGAAACGGCCATCACCGCCATGCCGGCGACCAGCCCGTAGATACAGAGGTGGTGCTCGCCGTACTCCTCCGCGGCTGGCAGCAGCTCGTCGAGGGAGATGAAGACCATGATGCCGGCGACGCCGGCGAAGAGAATTCCGAAGACGGCCGGCGACAGGAAGGGCATCAGGACGATATAGCCGACGATCGCGCCGACCGGCTCGGCGAGCCCAGAGAGGAACGAGTAGGCGAACGCCTTCTTCCGGTCTCCCGTCGCGTAGAAGATCGGCACCGACACGGCGATGCCCTCGGGAATATTGTGAATTGCGATGGCGACCGCGATCGCGACACCGAGCGCCGGCTCCGCCAGCGCGGCAGTGAAGGTGGCGATGCCCTCGGGAAAGTTGTGGATCGCGATGGCGAGCGCCGTAAAGATGCCGGTCCGATGAAGCCTGCCGGCGTCGCCCCCGGCCGCCATCTCCTCCACACAGTGAAGCTCATGCGGGTTCTCCTCGCTGGGGATGAATTTATCGATGACCGCGATCAGCGCAATGCCCCCGAAAAAGGCGAAAACCGTGCCCCACGCGCCCCCCCTGGTCCCCCATTGAGGGACCAGCGCATCCTTCGCCTTGACCATGATCTCTACAAATGAGACGTAGATCATGACGCCCGCCGAGAAACCGAGCGCCAGCGACAGAAAGCGCGTGTTCGTCCGCTTCGCGCAGAGAGCGATCAGCGAACCGATGCCGGTGGAGAGGCCGGCGAAGAGCGTGAGCCCGAAGGCGAAGAGAACGGCGTCGAAATCCATCGGCAACACCTCCGAAAAAAGTAAGGCGACGCAAAGCCCGCGCCGCCTCCACTGCTATGAAAAATTTTCGCGACTTAGTTCGCGATCACGGCAAGCAGCCGCAACGACCCTTCGCCCGTGTTCTTGAGCCCGTGGCGATTCGACCTCGTCAGGAAGAGCATGTCACCGGGGCCGACCCGCAGGTCGACGTCGTTCTCCCGGTAGAGCCCCTCGCCCTCGAGGATCACGAACAGCTCGTCGTCGCCCTCGTGAACATGATAGCCGATCTCAGCGCCGGGATCGAGCGTATTTTCCGCCACCATGGTGAAGTGGCTTCCCGCAATTTTCGAGTCCGGCGGAATCAGAAAGCGCGACCAACCGCCGCCCTTGCCGCCCTTGAACGAATCCCTGCGAATTTTTTCCATGTCGTCGTATTTTGCGTACATTGCGAATGCCTCCCGTTATAAAATATAAGCGACTGTTCGTCAACGCGGCGAGATGCCGACCCGGAGCAGATTTTTTTCGATGATCGCGATCTCCTTCGGCGAGAGCAAGCCGCGAGCGCGCGCCTCCTTGTAGTCCCTCAACAGCTCCGCGCGCCATTCGACGCCGAGCAGCCGCGGCGCAAGGCGCACCGCCTTGTCGGCCATAAATTCGAAATAGCGCTGGGTGGTCGCCCAGGAGCCGTAGCGGCCCTTCTGCAAACCGGAAAAATAACCCCACATCGTGTCGGAATGCTTGACCGAGACCGGATAGTTCTGTGCGATCTTGACCCTGTAGTCGGCCAGAAATTCGGGCAGCGAGTCGTACGAGCGGAAGTAGGAGACCCGCCGGATCTGCTGCCCCTTCACTTCCTCCCGCGAGCTGCGCGCGACCGAAGGCCGCCCCTGCGACCGCCAGACCCTGTCGGCCTTGATCCCCGCCCCGTTGTTGGTCGTCCTCCACAGAGGAGACGTCCAGAATCCCGTCTCGTGCGCACTCTGGCACGTGGCGGCGAAGGCATTGATGCCGCCTATCTCCAGGGCGCTGCGGTAGAATTCCTCCGGTGTCAGGGCAGACGCAAATGTCGCAGGCAGGACGAAAAGAGAGAGAAGAAGGGTCAAGAGAGCCTTTATCGAACTTTTTTTCGCAATTTCAAGCATAGACACGCCTCCATTGCATAGAGTGTTCTTGTAAAAATTACGGATAGAAGACTACCTCATAACGACGATCTTGGCAAATGAAAAAATGGAAATGCCTCCCCCTCGCGCGCTTCGCACGCCCTTGCCGTTCTTTCGCCTCCGCTTTCGATACATTTGCAGCAAACCGGAAATCCGTGCTATAACCCGACTTTTACAGTTACTCCATTAATTCACTCCTCAAGCAAACTGTAAACCCTGAAAGACACCGATTTTGGTGTCTTTTCTTTTTGTCTTGTTGTGGTTATGCTATTGTTGTGCTATAATAATGAATCTTCAGAAGCCA
>JAVBQG010000024.1:0-26395 GCA_031549185.1 Synergistaceae bacterium
TGCCGGAGGTTGTAATTGCCGCCCTGCGTGAAGACTTAGGCGAGTAACCGCCGAGGTACACAAAATGAAACCAGTTCTGCTGATTGATTTTGGCAGCACCAATACAAAGCTTACCGCTATCGACCTTGACCAACCGGCTCTGCTCGGCACGGCGGTTGCCTTCACCACCATTGAGAGCGATATTGGCGATGGTCTGAATACGGCACTGGCGCAATTAGAGCAAAATTGCGGGCGGCTGCATTATGAGCACCGCTTTGCCTGCTCCAGCGCTGCCGGCGGCCTGCGGATGATTACCTGCGGTCTGGTTCCGGCGCTAACCGCCGAGGCAGCCCACCTGGCCTCACTTGGCGCCGGCGCCAAGGTGATCAAGGTATACTCCTACGAATTAACGGAAGAAGATATTGCCGAAATTGATGCCAACAAACCGGATATACTACTGCTTACCGGCGGTGTGGATGGAGGCAACAAGGAGTGCATTATCCACAACGCCTCCATGCTGGCGCGCTGTCAATCTGACTTCCCCATCCTGCTGGCCGGTAACCGCACGGCGGCGGCAGATTGCCGCCAGTTGCTGGCCGGGCGCAGGGTAGTCAGCTGCCCCAACGTGATGCCAAAGCTAAACGAGCTGAACATCGAGCCGGTGCAGGTGGAGATTCGCCGCCTCTTCCTGGATAATATCATCAAAGCCAAGGGCCTGACGCGGGAGAGCCAGCTCATTTCCGGCATTATGATGCCCACCCCGTCCGCAGTTAAGCAGGCAGTAGAGCTGCTGGCTGGCGATAGCCGTGAACTGATAGCCGTTGACCTCGGCGGCGCGACTACCGATGTATACTCCGTTAATGACGGAATGCCGCATGATGACAACATTATCTATAAAGGCCTGGAGGAACCATACTCCAAGCGCACGGTTGAAGGCGACATCGGCATGCGCTACAGCGCGGAGGGCATAGTAAGCGCTGTAGGAATGAAGCGGATGATAGAGCTTTCCGGCCAGCCGCCAGATCGAATTGAGCAGCTGCTGAGCAGTTTAAAGCAGCATCCGGATGCCTTGCCGCATACCGCGGAGGAGTGCGCGCTGGATTTTGCCCTGGCCGCGGCAGCTGTAGAAACAGCTGTGCTGCGCCACGCCGGCACGATTAGGGAGGAGTTCACCCCGGCCGGCAAGGTCTATGTTCAACAGGGCAAAGACCTGCGTGCGGTGGGAAGAATGGTGCTGACCGGCGGCGCGGCCATCCACGCCGAACGTCTGCCGGAGATTGCCGCCCACGCGCTGCAAAACACCAGCCACCCTAATGCACTGCTGCCAACCAAGCTGCACCTGTTTGTAGACAAATCATATATCCTCTCTGCCATCGGCCTGCTGGCTGAACACTACCCGCAGGCCGCACTGACCATTATGAAAAAGGAGTTATACGATTATGGAACTGCAGAATAAGCGCCTGAATGACGATGAATTTTACCGCCTCCGCCAAGAGGTACTGGAACAATGGCCCACCGGCAAAGAAGTAGATTTAGAAGAAGGCTTTGCCTACCATCACCAGCTGCCGGAACATAAGCACTTCGGCAAAAAACTGCTTGCCGCCAAGCAGGCCAACAAGACACTGATTCAGCCGCGCGCCGGCGTGGCGCTAAGCGGCGAACAGATTCAGCTGCTGACCTATGTGCAGGATGTCGGCGGGGCTGATTTACTGCCAATCACCATTGACAGCTACACCCGCCAGGGCCGCTTTCAGAAGGCGGAAGAAGGCATCACCGAATCGATCCAGCAGCACAAATCCATGCTCAACGGCTTCCCTGCCGTTAACCACGGCGTACACGCCTGTCGCAAAATTATCGAGAGTCTCGATACGCCGGTGCAGATTCGTCACGGCACGCCGGATGCGCGCCTGCTGACAGAGATTTCCTATGCCAGCGGCTTCACCAGCTACGAGGGCGGCGGCATCTCCTACAACATTCCCTACGCCAAGAATGTCAGCCTGGAGAAGACAATCACCGACTGGCAGTATGCTGACCGCCTGACCGGCATCTACGAGGAAGCCGGCATCTCGATTAACCGCGAGCCCTTCGGCCCGCTGACCGGCACGCTGGTACCGCCCTGTATCTCGAACACCGTCGCGGTGCTGGAGAGCCTGCTGGCGGCCACGCAGGGCGTGAAACACATCACGGTCGGCTACGGCCAGTGCGGAAACGTCATCCAGGACGTGGCCGCGATCCGCAGCCTGCAGAAGATGACCGAGTTCTACCTGAAGAAGTTCGGCCTGGGCGACGCCGCCGTCACGACGGTGCTGCACCAGTGGATGGGCGGCTTCCCGCAGGACGAGTCGAAGGCCTTCGGCGTCATCTCCTGGGGCGCGGCCACGGCGGCGCTCGCCGGCGCGACGAAGGTCATCGTCAAGACGCCCCACGAGGCGATGGGCATCCCCACCAAGGAGGCCAACGCCGCCGGGCTGAAGGCGACCAAGCAGGTCGTCTCCATGCTGGGGGACCAGAAGTTGCTGAATCTGCACGAGGTCGACCGCGAGTGCGAGATGATCGAGGCCGAGATGACCTGCATCATGGACAAGATCGTCGAGCTGGGCAAGGGCGACGTGGCGGTCGGCTCCGTCCGCGCGTTCGAGGCGGGCGCCCTCGACGTGCCCTTCGCGCCGAGCAAGTTCAACCTCGGACGGGCCCTTCCCGCCCGCGACGACGACGGCGCGGTGCGCTTCCTCGACTGCGGCGAACTGCCTTTCACGAGCGAGATCAAGGCCTTCCACGCCGCCAGGCTGGAGGAGCGCGGCAAGCGGGAACGGCGCGCAGTGAGCTTCCAGATGGTCATCGACGACATCTACGCCATCGGCAAAGGGTATCTGGTGGGGAGGCCGAAGTAAACGCCAGCACCCCCAACCCAGGGGCGACCTCTCCCTCCCCCGGCCCCTCCCTCCCCCGAAGCGGGGAGGGAGGGGGGCAAGACGAAACCGGGGGGCAAAATCTTTTGATTTCGGCCCTGCATTTCTCCCCCTCTCCGCTTTGGGAGAGGGGGCCGGGGGGAGAGGTCGGAGAAGAGACAGAAATAACAGTCAGCAGCTTATAGAGGAGACGCGATATCATGAAAATCACAAAACTGGTATGTTCCGCGGGCAAGACGGGCTTTTTCTTCGACGACCAGAAGGCGATCAAATCAGGGGCCAGGATGGACGGCAATGCCTACTTCGGCGAGACGATGACGCCGGGCTTCACCAGCGTCCGGCAGGCGGGCGAGTCGATCTCGGTGATGCTGGTGTTGGAGGACGGGCAGGTCGCGTTCGGCGACTGCGCCGCCGTGCAGTACTCCGGCGCGGGGGGGCGCGACCCGCTCTTCCTCGCCAGGGACTTCATCCCCGTCATCGAGCGGGAGATCGCGCCGCTTCTGGTCGGCAAGGAGATCACCACGTTCAAGGAGATGGCGGGGGCCGTCGACGCCCTCAAGGGGCCGGACGGCAAGCCGATGCACACGGCCATACGCTACGGCGCGACGCAGGCCGTACTCGACGCCGTGGCGAAGGCGAAGAAGAAGCTGATGGCGCAGGTGATCGCCGCCGAGTACGGCACGACCGTCTCGCGCACGGTGATCCCCATCTTTTCGCAGTCGGGCGACGATCGCTACATGAACGCAGACAAGATGATCCTGAAGGGTTCGAACGTGCTGCCGCACGCGCTGATCAACCACGTGGGCGACAAGCTCGGCGCGAACGGCGAGAAGCTGGCCGACTACGTCAAGTGGCTTTCGGCGCGCATCCTGTCGCTGCGCCCGGCCGAGTCGTACAACCCCGTGCTGCACATCGACGTCTACGGCACGCTGGGACTGGCCTTCGCCAACGACTTCGCCAAGATCGCCGACTACTTGGGCGAGCTGGAGAAACTCGCCGCACCCTTCAAGCTGCGCATCGAGGGCCCCGTCGACATGGGCGAACGCGAGGCGCAGAAGAACGCGCTGGCCGTGATCCGCGCCCTCGCCGAGGAACGCGGCGTCGATGTCGAGATCGTGGCCGACGAGTGGTGCAACACCTTCGAGGACGTGGTGTACTTCACCGACAACAAGGCCGGGCACATGGCGCAGATCAAGACGCCGGACCTCGGCGGCATCAACAATTCGATCGAGGCGGTGCTATACTGCAAGAAACACGGCATGGGCGCGTACCTGGGCGGCACGTGCAACGAAACCGACCGCTCGGCGCAGGTCTGCGCGCACATCGCGATGGCGACGGGCCCGGCGCAATACCTGGCGAAGCCGGGCATGGGCGTGGACGAAGGGTTCATGATCGTGTACAACGAGATGCAACGGATCATCGCACTGGAAGGGGTAATGTAAGATGGACGAGATGAGAATTCTTTCGCCGACCGCGATTCTGGGCTACGGCTTTCCGATGGAGTCCTTCGAAGAGGGGATGAAACGGAATCCGCACGTGATCGCGGTCGACGCGGGATCGACGGACCCCGGGCCGTACTACCTCGGCGCGGGCCTGTCTTTCACCGACCGCAACGCGGTCAAGCGCGACCTCGCGATCATGATCCCGGCGGCGATCGAGGCCGGCATCCCGGTGATCGTCGGCACGGCGGGCGGCTGCGGGGCCGACTCGCACCTCGCGTGGAACGTCGAGATCGTCAAAGAGATCGCGAAGGAGCAGGGCCTGCACTTCAAGATGGCCGTGATCAGCGCGGAGATCCCCGCGGGCGTCGTCAAGTCGAAGATCGCCGCCGGCAAGGTGACGCCGCTGCACTCGGTGCCGGAGATCGGCGAGAAGGACGCCGACGAGGCGGTCCGCATCGTCGCGCAGATGGGCCCCGAACCCTTCGTCAAGGCGCTGGAGGGCGGCGCGCAGGTGATCGTCGCGGGGCGCTCGTACGACCCGGCGGTCTTCGCCTGCCTGCCGATCATGAAGGGTTTCGACCCCGGCCTCGCCACGCACCTCGGCAAGATCCTCGAGTGCGCGGCCATCGCGGCGACGCCGGGCAGCGGCAGCGACTGCATGATCGGTTACCTGCGCAAGGACGGCTTCGAGCTGGCCACGCTCTCCCCGCTCCGCAAGTGCACCACGCTCTCCGTGGCGGCACACACGCTGTACGAGAAGAGCGACCCGACGCACCTCCCGGGGCCGGGCGGCGCGCTCGATCTCACCGGAACGACCTTCGAGCAGGCGACGGAGAACTCCGTGGCCGTGCGCGGCAGCAAATTCGTGCCGACCGACCAGTACTACGTCAAGCTCGAGGGCGTCAAGAAGATCGGCTACCGCACCGTGTCGTTCGCGGCCACGCGCGACCCGATCATGATCTCGGAGATGAAGGAGATCGTCGAGGCCGTCAAGGAGAAGGTCCGCACCAACTTCACCGACCTCAAGGACTACTTCCTCGATTTCAAGCTCTACGGCGTCAACGGCGTCATGGGCATCTTCAAGGAGAGCGAGCCAGGCACCAGCTTCGAGGTCGGCATCATCATCGAGGCCGTCGCCGAGACGCAGGCGCTGGCGTCGACGATCTGCGGATTTGCGCGCTCGACGATGCTGCACTACGGCTACAAGGGCCGCAAGTCGACCGCCGGCAACCTGGCGTTCCCCTTCTCCCCGTCCGACTTCAAGGTCGGCGAGGTCTACGAGTTCAACGTCTATCACCTGATGGAAGTCACCGATCCCTGCGAGTGCTTCCCGATCGAAATCACCGAACTGTAAGGAGCTGATTATCATGAAATACAAACTCTTCGACATCGCGGACGTTATCCGAAGCAAGAATTCCGGCCCCTACGAGCTGACGTTCGACATCATCTTCAAGGACGTCGACATGTTCCGCAAGGTCAGCAAGGCCGAGGTGTTCAACCCCAAGGACTTCTCGAAACTCTACCGCATCTCGTCCTCGGACGTGCTCTCCATCATCAGCTTCGAGCCGGCGAAGGCGATCAAGATCACGATCGCCCGCCCCATTCCCTCGGGCAACCTGGGGGAAACCGACGTCTACGGCGCGCAGCAGCACGCGCCGCTCCTGAACTTCGAGTTCGACATGTAACGACGGGAATACGGCGCAGACATGGCGATCATCAAAACCGTCTACAACTCGATGATCTACGCCGTCTACTTCGCACCCCGAGGGCGGGAGCGTATTCTCGCCCTCGGGGAGCAGATCTCGCATCGCCATCTGACGTACACCGACAAGCTGATCGGCATCGTCGGCGACGCGGGCAGCGGCAAGTCGCTGATCGTGAAGGGGATGTTCCCCGGCCTGACGCTTTCCAACGACGACGACGGCCTCGACCCGCGCAAGATGATGGCCATGCGGGACGACTCGATCCGCCCCGAGGATCGATACCGCAACACCGCCTACCATATCGACATGCGCTTCCAGATGGCCTTCGCCCAGATGTACCAGATCGTCGACTTCGTCAAGGGAGCGCTCGCCGCCGGCCGGCGCGTGATCGTCGAACACTTCGACCAGCTCTACCCCTACCTGGGGACCAACGCCGACATCCTGATCGGCGTCGGCGAGGAGATCCTGGTCACGCGGCCCAACCTCTTCGGCCCCGTTCCGAAGGACATCTACGACATCGTCTACCGCTCGCTCAAGATCCGCAAGAGGGCGCACACCGCCGAGGACCTCACGACGCTCGTGCTTCGCGACGACTACAACATCCCCTTCCAGGTCATGAACAGCGACGTGCGTAGCGGCTTCGTGCTCAACTTCGAGGCGAAACCGGAGATCGACATCGCCGAGATCGAGGGGAAGGTCCGCAAGCTCATCGCACAGGAGCTGGAAGTCTGCTATTATGACGAGAACCACATCAAGATCGGCGACACGACGATCATGAAGTGCACCGGCCCGCGCATGCATGTGCGCAACACGTCGGAGATCGAGAAGTTCAGCCTCGTCAAAGAGTACCCGTACGACCGGCAGATGGAGCTGTACGCCCTGGTCGGGATCGTCGACCGCGACCACTACGAGCTGGGCGACCTCAACAAGATCGCGAGGGAGGAACTGGAGAATGAGTAACGTCAGGGAGATCAGAGCGGAGGAGATCGCCTCTGCGGTAGCGAAGCTCTGCATCGACGCCAATTACTACATCGGGGCCGACATCCGCGACGCCTTCTGCCGGGCGTGCAAGGCCGAGACGGACGAGCTGCCGAAGGGCGTGCTCGGGCAGCTGCTGGAGAACGCCGAGATCGCGGGTGCCGACGACGTGCCCCTCTGCCAGGACACGGGCATGGCCGTCGTCTTCGTCGAGCTGGGGCAGGACGTGCACGTGGCGGGGTCGTTGACGGAGGCGATCGACGAGGGCGTGCGGCGCGGCTACGAGGAGGGCTACCTCCGCAAATCCGTCGTGCGCGATCCCATCGACCGCGCGAACACGAAGGACAACACCCCCGCCGTGATCCACTACGACGTGGTCCCCGGCGACAAGCTCAAGATCACGGTCGCGCCCAAGGGATTCGGCAGCGAGAACATGAGCCGCCTGGCGATGCTCAAGCCGTCGCAGGGCATCGAGGGCGCGAAGAAGTTCATCGTCGAGACGGTCAAGATCGCGGGCCCCAACCCCTGCCCGCCGATCGTGGTCGGCGTCGGCATCGGCGGCACGATGGAGAAAGCTTGCCTGATCGCCAAGCGCGCCCTGCTACGCGACGTCGGCACGAAAAACTCCAGCGAATTCTGGAACGGCATCGAGCAGGAGCTGCTCGCGACGATCAACGAACTCGACATCGGTCCTGCCGGCTTCGGCGGCCTCACCACGGCACTGGCCGTCCACATCGAGACCTACCCAACCCACATCGCGGGATTGCCCGTGGCGGTAAACATCGGCTGCCACGCGACGAGACACGCGGGAGTGGAGTTGTAAAAAAGACCGATAGCCGCCTTGTTCCGGCCAAAGGCGGCTATCGTCGACAGGCCCGGTAACACGGAAAAACGGCCGAATTCGCGCCCTTTCGACACGTAAACCATCCAGAAAATACACATCATCCCATATATTTCGATTTTTCCCCAACCGCTTCCCGCAATGATAGAACGACGGTTTTTTTGCCGCGGGTTTCTGATGTCACAGATCCCGTATATTACCTTGTTGCCGCCGCTCCCTCGGGGAGATAATTTTTAAGGGTGATTTAGCAGATGACAAGAATTATTATGGCCAGCCATGGAGATTTTTCGAAAGGAATAAAAAATGCCCTGAGCATGATCGTCGGAGAACTTGCGGTGAACGTGGAGACCTACAGCCTCTATCCGGGGGAATCCGCCGGCGATTATGTCCGGTCGATCGAAGAAAACGTGAAATGTTCGGAAGAACGGATCTTTCTCGTGGTCGATGTCGTGGGTGGCAGCGTGTATAACGAATTCTTCACGCTGACGAAATACGCCAACGTAAGGTTGTTCACTGGCATGAACCTACCGTTGGTACTGGAGTTGGTCACAAACGGGGAAGATTTCTCGGACGAAGACATCGATGCCGCTCTCACCAACGCGAGAGACGGCATCTGTTGTTTTTACGGCAACCGCGTGCAGAGGTCGACGGACGACACCGATTTCTAAGACAAGGAAGTGAGATCGCATGAGCGAATCGAAGGGGTTATTTGGCATTGACCGGCCGATCTTTGCCATGGTACATCTGAAAGGTGGCGACAGAGAGGAGAAACTGGCGATTGCCAAAAAAGAAATCGAGATATACGAACGAGGCGGGGTGGACGGAATCATCGTCGAAAACTATTTCGGCGACGCGCGCGATGTCGAAACCGTCCTGGGTTACATCCGAAGCCGCGATTTCAATCTTCTGCTGGGAGTCAACGTGCTCGACGACGACGCGCGGGGGTTCGACATGGCGACGAAATATCACGCGGACTTCCTGCAGCTCGACTCCGTCGCCGGACATCTGGAGCCGGAGTTCGATCTTGCCTTCGGAGAGTTCATCGCGCGGCGCCGGGCAACATGCCCGGCCAAGATTCTGGGGGGAGTCCGCTTCAAGTATCAGCCGTATAAATCCGGCAGAAGCCTCGAAGCGGACCTGGGAATCGGGATGGCGCGGTGCGACGCCGTCGTCGTCACACAGGACGCGACGGGACAGGAGACGTCCATGGAGAAAATCGAAACGTTTCGGCAACGGCTGGGGGCATTTCCGCTCTTCGCCGGGGCGGGCATGACGGCCCAGAATTGCGCAAAACAGCTCGCCGTCGTGGACGGCGCCATCGTGGGCAGTTATTTCAAGGACTCGTACCGGGCCGAAGGAGACGTCTGCCTCGAACACTGCCGCGCGTTTATGGATGCGGTGAACCGGGCGAGAACAGGAGGAGACGTAAAATGATCAAACTTGTCAGGGTCGACCACCGCCTCCTCCACGGACAGGTCGCTTTTTCGTGGACAAAATACCTGGACGCGGATTGCGTACTGATCGCGAGCGACACGCTCGTGGGCGACGAGCTCAGGCGGAGCGCAATGAAGATCGCCACGCCCGGCGGCGTCAAGCTGGTCATGAAATCCGTGAAGGACTCCATCGAGGCCCTCAACGGCGGCGTGACCGACAAATACAAACTGTTCATCCTCGTCGAATCGATTGAGGACGCCTGGCGGCTTTCCGAAAAGGTGGACGCAATCAAGAGCGTCAACCTCGGAGGGATGAAGAACGCCCCGGATCGAAAGCAGATATCGAAAGCGGTGCACGTGAGCGACGTGGACATCGAATATCTGAAAAAGATACGGAACAAGGGTGTGGCGCTCGAAATACGCCTCGTTCCCAACGATACCGCGCAGGATCCAATGGATTTGATATAAGGAAACACTGATTAAACCACGCAGGCGACAATTTGTTCCTGTAAGAGTGCCGGAATCGCAAGGGTTTGCAATCTTTGCCCTTTTAGGCTTCTAACGATAAATCAGTCTTTTCATAACTGGGGGAATTCCGAATGCATTCGACATTGTTACAGGCCATCCTTCTCGGCCTCATCGCCTTCTTCGGATATATGCACTCGTATGTGGGGAGCACCATGCACAATCGCCCCATCATCATCGCCCCGCTCGTCGGACTCGTTCTCGGGGACATGCAGAAGGGGATCATGATCGGGGCGACTCTGGAGTTGATATGGATGGGGGCCTTCCCTATCGGGGCGAGCAATCCTCCGGACATGGTCTCCGGCTCGATCATCGGAACGGCTTTCGCGATCATCAGCGGTCAGGAAATATCTGCGGCAGTCGCGCTCGCCGTCCCGGTCGCCTCGCTCGTTCTCATATTCGACAACGCGATGATGACATTTTTCGTCCCCGCCCTCTCCGCGAAAGCGGATCGCTACGCGGCGTCCGGCGACTACAAGGGGGTCGAGCGGATGCACTACTTCGCCGTCCTGGGCCTGAAGGGGGCGCTGTCCGTGATCGTAGCCATCGGCTATTACATCGGCGCGCCTCTTGTCACAGGGATTCTGTCGATGATTCCACCTTTCGTCACGGAAGGGCTGAACGTCGCGACAGGTCTGCTGCCCGCAATCGGTTTCGCCATGCTGGCCAAGATGATCGTGACGAAAAAGCTCATCCCCTTCTTCTTTCTCGGTTTCCTTCTGACGACTTACATGAAGATTCCGGTGCTGGGTGTGGCGTTGTTCGGAATTGTGATCGCCGTCCTGATCAGTGGACAATGGGGCGGGGACAAGGGGGTAACGACAAATGACAACGAATTCTAAGTCGAAAATAGGGAAGAAGGAATTCCGGCAGTCCTACACCCGTTCGTGCACGCTGGACGCCTCGTGGAATTACGAACGCATGCAAAACCTGGCCTTCGCCTACACGATGATCCCGATCCTCAAAGCGGTGTGCAAAACGAAGGAGGAGATGGCCAAGGCGCTCAAGAGGCACCTGGAATTCTTCTCCACGACACCTCACATCTGCACGCTTCTCGTGGGCATTCTCGGCGCGATGGAGGAAGCGAATCAAAACGACGAGGACTTCGACGAAAACTCGATCAACGCCGTAAAGGCCTCCCTGATGGGGCCGATGGCTGGCATCGGGGACTCGCTCATCTGGGGCACGCTTCGGGTCATCGCGGCGGGGATCGCCATTTCATTCTCTCTCAACGGAAGTATCCTGGGACCCATCCTCTTCTTTGTCATCATCAACGTTCCCTGCTACTTCCTGCGCTACTTCTGCCTGCAGCAGGGGCTCAAGGTCGGAACGAGTTTTTTGCGGGACTTCAGCAAGACGAACATCATGCAACGCCTGACGGAGTCGGCCTCCGTTCTCGGCCTGATGGTAATCGGCTCCATGGTGGCCTCGATGATTACGCTCCAGATCCCGTTCACGGTGGGGGCGGGAAAGTTCGCCCAGCCGCTCCAGACTTACTTCGACGAAATCATGCCGGGGATGCTGCCCCTCATCGCGTTCGGGGTGATGTATTACCTGCTCAACAAGAAATTCAAAACGACGACTCTGCTCCTCTGGGTTTTCATCCTGTCCGTGGTGGGCAAATACTTCGGCGTGGTGTAGGAAAAAGCCTTCCCAGCATCAAAGGCGCGAGGGGGGACATGGCTCCTCCGCGCCTTTGATACCAAGCCACAATCAAAAGGGTGTTCGGGGGTTCGGCTCGCGATGCATTCCATCATAACTCCGGACCACATCTTGTCCGCTTTTTACGCGAACAGCGCGCTCTCCGGTTCGACGTAACAACCCACCAGGCCGCAGGCCTCGGCCACGGCTCGGATCGTCAATTTTCCTCCATGGGTATTGAGCCCCTTCATGAGGGCGGCGTTTTCCGAACAGGCGCGCCGCGCGCCCTTGCTCGCGATCTGCAGGCCGTAGGCGGTGGTGACGTTAGACAGGGCGATCGTCGACGTCCTCGGATACGCGCCCGGCATGTTCGCGACGCAGTAGTGCACGACGCCCTCATCGAGAAAGACGGGGTCGTCGTGCGTCGTTGGGCGCGACGTCTCCGCCACGCCCCCCTGGTCGATGGCGACGTCGACGAAGACGGCCCCCGGTTTCATCGTCCGCATGAGTTCCCTCGTCACCAGTTTGGGCGCTCTCGCGCCCCCGGGCAGCAGGACCGCGCCGATGACGATGTCCGCCGTCTTGAGTTCGTCGGCGATCGTCAGCGGGTCGCTGTAGACGGGGACGCAGTTGTCCGGCATCACCTCGGAGAGGTAGGCGAGCCTGTCGTGGTTCACGTCGGTGACGGTCGTCCTTGTGCCGAGCCCCGCCGCCACGCGTGCCGCGTTGATTCCGACCGTGCCGCCGCCCAGGATCAGCACGTTGGCTGGAACGACGCCCGGCGCGCCCATGGCGAGCAACCCTCTGCCGCCGAACGTCCGGCTGAGGAAGTAGGTCCCCATGATGGCGGACATGCGCCCGGCGACTTCGCTCATCGGGCGAAGCAGGGGAAGTGCGCCCGCGGCGGTCGCCACGGTTTCGTAGGCGATTCCGGTGACGCCGCTCTCGACGCAGGCTTTCGTGAGCGTCACGTTCGCCGCGAGGTGCAGATAGGTGTAGAGAATCTGGCCGGGCTTCATCAGAGGATATTCCGCGTCGAGCGGTTCCTTCACCTTGACGATCATCTCGGCGTAATCCCAAACCTCCTTCGCCGTCTCCAGAATCCTCGCGCCGACCGCGCTATACTCCTCGTCGGCGAAGCCCGCTCCCATTCCCGCGCCGCGTTCGAGGGCGACTTCGTGTCCCGCCCCCACATAGGCGGACGCCGCACCCGGCGTCAAACCGACCCTGTACTCGCGATTTTTGATTTCCTTGGGGCAACCGACCTTCATACGCAAGACCTCCTTCTTGACTTGTCAGAAGCAAAATACTTGCATATGATATTTTCGCGCCGCTTTGCGGGAGGCGCAAAGTGGATACGCGCAATCTTGCGGCTATTTCGTCGCGAACGGCCTGATTTCCGCAAGGGTGAAGCCGTTGATCGTTTTCGAGGCCTTCTCCCCGACGAGCCACTCCGCCAGTTTTTCGGCGTTCTTCGTGCGCTCCTCGCGAAAGCCCTGATGATCGACCAGGCAGAGGTAATGGGTATGGAAGGCGCCCGTGCCCGCCATTTTAACGAGCGACTCGGGCGCGCGGGTCGACGTCAGGTATTGCGCGAACGCGCCGGCCGTCGTCAGCGTGTACCCCCCCTCTTCCTCCACCTGCAGCAGCAGGCTGAGATCGTCCCGTCCGGATTCGACGTAGTTCACGTTGGTACCCGGGCTTGAGACGCCCGCTTCCCGCCACAGCTTGGCCTCCTGCTCGCCCGTCCATGCGTCGTCCATCGGAGTGAAGAAGATTTTTTTCGCAACGAAGAGCTCTTTCATGATCTCCGCCGTTTTTTTCCCTTCGTATCTCTTCTCTTCGCCTTTGGGGCCCACCAGAATCAGCTCGCTCCCGAACAGGGGGATCCGATCCTGCAGCGCGCCCCGGTCGCCCAGGTTTTTGACGAACGCCTCGTCGCCCGTGATTACGAGGTCGTACGTGCCGCTCGCGACACTCACCGCGAGCTGCTCGGGGCTGCCCGCGGAGATCCTGTCGAGCGAGTCCCAGGCCGGTTTTACGGGGAGCAGATTCCCCATCGCCCGATCGATCTCGAGAAGCAGCAATCCCGCCGCCGATCCGTTTTCGTAGTCCAGGATGCGTACGCGCCCCGGTTGGGAACCGAAGGGCGAAGGGGTGGGAGAGGCCGCGAGGGCGCTTTCGCCCGCGAGGAACAGGACGATCAGAGAGAGCGATAGAAGGAGGTAGACAAATTTTTTCGGAGTCGTCATATGAGGTCACCTCTCGTTCGTCAAAAAGGCCTCCCCCTCGACGCGCTTTTCGCGCGTCGATCCCCCCCTAAAGGAGGGGACGAGGAGGGTATGGATTTTCCCAGGCCCTCGGTCCCCGAGCGGAGTCGAAGGGCGGTTGCTGCGCCGAAGCCGTTTCGCGGAAATATTTTCAAAACACGAGACAGAATACAACGAGAAACATCCTCGTCCCCCTCTTCAGAGGGGGATCGGCCGCAAAAAGCGGCCGAGGGGGAGGGCTCCTACTTCCTCAACAACATCGCCGCGTAACTCGTGCAGAGAGCGGCAGGTTCGCCGCCGAGTGCGGCGGAGTCGGTTCGTTCGAGGAGCTCTGCGCTGCGCGCTCCGAGCGACTTCGTCAGTTTCAGGAGCAGGGCGCAGGCCGTTCCCGCGTCGATGTCGCACCTTCGAGCGGCCAGCCGGTCGAACGATGCGATCGCCGCCAGGCTGCGCTCGTCCTCCTTCGCCGCTTCGAGCGGGGACTTACCGTGCGAGAAGTCCATGCTCAGGACGAAGAGGTCGCCCGGGCGATGCGCGCGCGATATCGCTTTCTCGATCAGGCGCAGCGCTTGGTCCGTGGCGCGCCAGTGCAGGACGATCGGCACGACGCGTGCCGTCGGAAAGTAGTGTGCGATGGCGGGGATGTGGATCGTGACGCCGTGCTCCCGCTCGAACAGGAACGGTTCGTCCCGCGCGATGCCGGTCCCGATCAACGCGCTCGTGCCCGCCAGGTCGGCTTCGAGCACGCGCGCGTTCGTCTCCCAATCGGCCGTCGCCGTCGAGAGGTCCGCCCGGCTGCGCCGAAAGTGGTCGGGGGCGAACAGCCACACGCGGCGAATTATCTGTCCGCTCGAGGCGATCCGCTCGTAGAAGCGCTCGATGACGCCGATCGCGAGGCCGTGATGGGGCACGATGCCCGCGACGATCTCGCCCCCTTTTCTCGTGTCGTTGCCGACGGGGCGAGGAGGGAGGGCGGCATCTCCGAAAAGATCGCCGTATGGGGAATGCAGGAGCCTCGATCCATCCATGGCGTCGCCCCCAGTCGCAAAGACGGCCAGCGAGAGGAGGGCGATCAGAACTGCAGGCGCTTGTACCATGACGGACGCAGGGCCTCCAGTTCGTCCTGGCGTTTTTCGTCGTAGACCAGCGCTTTCCACTCCTCGTCTGTCGTGCGGCCCTCGCCGATCGCGCGGACGAACTCGTAATACGAGTAGACGTAGCCGACCGTGATGCGCGGTCCCGCGGAGTTGTCGTTCACATAGACGAAGATCTTTCTCGGAGTGCCGGTCGCGACGTGCAGAACCCTGCCGCTCAGGTAGTCGGTCGCGACGTCCGTCACGAGTGCCATCTTCACCTGCTCCGCGCTCGCGTCGTCGTCGGCCATGAACATGCCCTCCGGCAGCAGCAGGTCGGACGTGAACGCGCGCGCGAGCATCTCGATGTCGGCGAAGTCGTCCACGGAGAGCGGTTGATTGCGCGCCTCTTTTTCCGCGACATCGAGCGCCGTCGTGCAGAGTTTGGCGAATGTCTCGAGCTTGTGTTCGTACTCGCCGTCCGCGTATTGGAGCGAAGATTTCTTGAGGAGGTCGAGCAGCCTCTGCATTTTTTTCGTCGCCCTCAATATGCGCGAGAAGGCCTGCGGCTCCGGGTCGACGTACCCGCGCGGACGCGGCGGCTCGTACTGCCCCGGGATCCACTCGCCGCCCGCTCCCATCTCGGCGCCGCTCTGCTTCGCGTAGAGCACGGTGTCGTGTTTCAGCTCGGCCCAGGACGCGGACGCGGTGAGAAGTTTCTTCCACTCCCACAGGCCGCCGTCGCGGTAGAAGAACTGCGGCGAGCCGGAGTCGGCGAACGAATCCGCCAGCACGCGCAACCAGGTCGAATAAGCCGTATCCGCCTCCGCGGATGCCAGGAACGCGGGCGTACCGTCCATCAGCACGCGACGGTTGAAGCCGTAGTTCTTGTATTTCTCCGTGTACCGATTGGTCAGTTTGTAGGCCGCGTCCGAGCCGAGTACCGTCATGACGTCCTCCGGCGCGGGTAGATTGCGCGGTTCCTCGTTCGTACCCACGGCGGGGGAGGTGAGTTTGGCAAAGACGTAGGCGTCATAGACGAAGCTCTTGCCGATCAGGCGAAAACCGCCCGCCTCCTCGGCCCGCTCGGCCTCGGTCATGTTCGGGCGCGACGACGGTTTATCGGCGATCCGGGGTGGCCGGCTCGCAGCGACCAGCACGGGGTGCAGCGCCTCCGCGACCCTTGGCGTCGTGACGCTCTCTTCGTCGCCCGCGACGAGCTTGCGGACGACCTCGCCGTAGTCGTCCACCGCGTTGTCGTCGGCGTTCCCCATCATGAAGCGGAGAGGTTCCGCGAACTCATCGTAGAGCGGCCTGACGTTTCGACTGTCCGTGACCAGGCAGAGCAGGGCGATGGCCGACGCGTTGAGCCGCCTCTCCCTCTCGTCCCGCACGCCCAGGCGCAGTGTCGCATCGCCCAGGAAGCTCATCGCGCGGAAGTAGCGGGAGAGCGCCGGTGTGATCGTATAGTGCGATCGCGGCCGATAGAGAGTGTAGTCCGTGACCGCGCCGGTGACGGCGGAGTTGCCGCGTTCCTCCGCGGCGAGAATCTTCCGGTACTCCATGACGGCCGCCGGGGAGAGCCTTCTCTCCGGTGACGACTGGGGATCGGCGAGCAGGGCGAGGGGTAGCATCAACATGTCCCGAGCCGTTAAAATCGCGTCGCGGGGCGCTTCGGGATGCGCGGCGGAAATGTTTTTCGCGCGCGCGTCGAGTTCCGCGACCGCCGCCGTCAGATACCGCTCCAGCGCCTTCGAGAAAAACTTCTCCTCCGTCTTCTGCAGCATGCGGTCGAAGATCAGGTGCCAGGCGTGGAAGTAGATATCCGTGGTGATGAACTGCGGCACGAACTCCGCCGTGTTCGTGTAACTGTCGGCCATGTCGTCGGCCATGATGTTCCCGACGAGCACGGGGGCCGGATCAATCCAGAAACCGTACTTCGCGATGCGCGCGAGCTGGTTGGGGTCGAAGGAGTAGTCGCTCCTGTTGTCGTCGAGGTTGCCGCGGATACGCGTCGGCATATCCTCGGGCAAGGCCGTGCCGAAGTCCGGTTTGTACGTCTCGAGACGCAGAAAATCGCTCTCGCGGCCCCAGGCGTATCGTGCGCCGACGCCCGCGTAGCCGGTCCACTCCGCCGTGGAGAAGATGAGAAGCAGCCACCGCTGGCCGTCCGGCGCGCCGTACTCGCCGACGCAGGACGCCGTCTCACCCTTCAGCAGGCTGAAGCCGTACTTGTTTGAGACGGAGTATTTACCGGGCTGCAGGAACAGGTCCGGCTTGGTCTTCTTCGACCAGAAATATTTCGTCTCCGTCTTCGTGTAGATGGGAAGGGGTTGAAGCGATTTCATGGGGACGTAACCGAGCTTATCTCCGTCCTCGCCCAGCAGTTCGCCCCAGTCTTTCGCGTATTTGCCCGCGACCCTCCTGACTGCGACGTGGTTGCCGTAGACGACGACGTCCTGGATATCGGGGGCGTCCTCCAGAAGGTAGTATCCCCCCTTCTGGAGCGTCGCCTCTTTGTATTTAAAGCCCGGCTCTTTGACGACCGGGGCGATCGGGTCGACGACGCAGAACCTCTGGGCGTCCTGCGCCGTCGCCAGCGGTATCCCGCTCGTGAGGGCGAGAGTGCACGAGAGCAGGATAAAAAGGACGATTTTGGGGATTTTACACTTCATGAGCGAAGACCTCCTTGGTGGGCTGCGCCTGTGTTTTTTATCGATTGAGCCTTGCCTTGTTGCGGATTCGCTGCAGCGCGTTGTCCACGCGCTTTCTGTCGCAGCCGAGGGCCTCGACGGTCCGGGCGATCGTTCCGCTCTTGAGATAAGCGTCCAGCACGGAACGCTCGAAATCGCTCAGCTCTTCCACGAGACGGGAGAGGGCTTCGCGGATCTCGAGCCTCTCCTGGGTCGCGTTCGCGCGCGTGACGGCGCCCGCCTCGGTTGCCTGCGCGTCGAGTTCATCCGCGTCCATCGGCGACTCCTGCATACCGCGCCGCAGGTACGAGATCATCCGGTTGCGCGCGCAGGTGCCGATGTAGGCCGCGAGGCTCCCTCGCGCCGAGTCGTAGGTGTCGAGGGCTCCCAGCGCCGCGATGACGCCCTCCTGCACGAGATCCTCGCGTAGAAAGTGATCGCCTCTCGAAAGCTGTCTGGCCTGTTTCATCACGACCGGCAGGAATGCCGAGATCTGCGAGGCGATCTCCGCGCCGGTCTTCCCGCTCTTCCCCGCCTCGACGTTCTTGTCCGGGTCTGGAAAGGATGCCACCGGCGTTCTCCGCTATTCGACCCGTCCGTGTATCGTCGTACGCGCGCCTGCCTCCGGCGCGACCGCGTACGACGAGGCGACGTAGGGGAGCGCCGCGCTCAACTGCGATTCGTTGTTGTAGTAGATTTCGATCAGAGGCTCGTTCTGCGCCACGGGGTCCCCGATCTTCTTGAGAATGCGGAGCCCGACGGCAGGATCGATCGCGTCCTCTTTGCGCAGGCGACCGCCTCCCATGGCGCGCACCGCGTAGCCGATCGCGCGGGCGTCCATGCGCGCCAGTTTTCCCGGCGCCTCGGCACGGATCTCCATGCGGCTGCCGGCACGGGGCAGCACGTTCATCGGCTTGTCGCAGACCGACGGATTGCCGCCCTGCGCCCCCACGATCTCGACGAACTTCGCCAGCGCTTTTCCGCTCTCGATGGCGGCGGTCGCCGCCCCCTTCGCTTCGTCGGGGGTCTTTGCAACGCCGGCAAGCTGCAGCATCTCGGCCGCGAGCGCGATCGACAGTTCACGCGTGTCGGAGGGGCCGGCGCCCGAGAGGACCTCGATCGCCTCCAACACCTCGACGGAGTTGCCGATCCACTCGCCGAGGGGCTGCTCCATGTCGGAGATCAGGCAGACGCTCTTCTTGCCGAGCGATCCGGCGAGGTCGACGAGGGTACGCGCCAGCGCGGAGGCGTCCTCCGGCGTCCGCATGAAGGCGCCGCTGCCGCACTTGACGTCGAAGACGAACGCGTCCCCGCCGCCCGCGATCTTCTTCGAGACGATGCTGCTGGCGATCAGGGGCAGGGAGGGGACCGTGCCGGTCACGTCGCGCAGCGCGTAGAACTTTCCCTCGGCGGGGGCAAGCGCGAGCGAGTGCCCGCTGATCGCGGCACCGAGCCCCTCGACCTGTTTGACGAACCGCTCCGCCGACAGGTGGACCTCCATGCCGGGGATCGACTCGAGCTTGTCGATCGTCCCCCCCGTGAAGCCGAGGCCGCGCCCGCTGAGCTTCGCCACGTGCGCGCCGCAGGCGGCGACGAGCGGGACAACGATCAGCGTCGTCTTGTCGCCGACGCCGCCGGTGCTGTGCTTATCCACGGCGCGCGCGCCGTCGGGGGCGTGGAAGAGCTTGACGACATCGCCCGAGAGGGCGAGCGCTCTGGTGAACGATGCGAGTTCCTCGCCGTCGAGCCCCCGAATGAATGCCGCCATCAGCCACGCGGCCGTCTGGTAGTCCGGTACGGCCTCGTCGCGTACGGCTGTCACGAAGGCGTCGAGTTCCTCCGCCCGATGCGCGCCGCCGTCGCGCTTGCGCTCGATAAAATCGAGCATGTTAAACATGCGCGCGCTCCCCGTGCTCCATTTTGCGCAGGAAGGCGCGGATCAGACGCGTCAGCGATCCCGCCGCCTGCGCCATGCCATCCAGCACCTCCTGGTGGTGAAGTTTCTGCTCCTTCACGCCCGCCGCGTAATTGGCGACGCAGGAGAGGGCGGCCACGCGGATGCCCATGTGGTTCGCCACGATCACCTCGGGCACCGTCGACATGCCGACGACATCCGCGCCCATGATCCGCGACATGCGGATCTCGGCCGGCGTCTCGTACGACGGGCCCGTGAAGGCGATGTAGACACCCCTGTGCAGGGCGATGTTCTCCTCCTTCGCGACTTCCGCCAGCAGGTCCAGGTACTGGCGGTCGTAGGCAAAGGTCATGTCGGGGAAACGTGGCCCCCACTTGTCGTCGTTTGCGCCGATCAAGGGGTTGGTCCCCATGTAGTTGATGTGGTCGTGAACGGCAACGAGGTCGCCGGGGTGATAGTCGAGGTTGACGCCGCCGGACGCGTTCGTGACGACCAGCGATCCGACGCCGAGCTGCCCGAGGATGCGGATGGGGAAGGTGACCTCGTCCATGGCGTATCCTTCGTAGTAGTGGACGCGCCCCTGCATGACGGCGACGGGAACGCCCTCCAGCGTCCCCACGATCAGGCGTCCGGCGTGTCCGATCGCGGTCGTGCGCGGCCAGTAGGGGATCTCCTCGTAGGGGATGGCGACCGAATTCTCGATGGCGTCCGCCACGTTTCCGAGCCCGGAGCCGAGGATGATGCCGACGTGGGGCGTGAGCGTGGCCCGCCGCCTGATCGCGGCGATGGCCTCCGTGGTCTTCTCGCTGCTGATCATGCTGATGCCTTCCTCGGTGGCCTCCCGGATCGCCTTGATGACCTCCTGAGCCGCGGTGGGAAAGTCGGGTGCCTCCTTAATGTTCTTGATCAATTCCTGCGCGTGGGTGAAAACTGTCATAGATATCCCTCAGTTCCGTATCGAGATGCGCGTACTTCTCCGTGGTCGCAATGGACGAGTGTCCGAGCAGTTCCTGGAGCGTACGCAGGTCCATTCCTCTTCGCTGGAGGTGCGTGGCGAAAGAGTGTCGCAAAACATGCGGATGAAGACGCACGCGGGCGATCCCCGCCCGTTTGCCCCTCTTCTGAACGATGTTCCAGAGTTCGCCCCGGTTCATCGCCCGCCCGTTTGCGGATAGAAACAGATGGTCGCTCTTCTTCGAGGTCGTCGTATCGCCCTCCCTGCCGAGCAAGATCGGACGAGCTTCGTCCATGTATTTTTTCACGGCGTTCCGCAGCATCCCCACGTAGGGAACCATGCGCTCTTTGTCGCCCTTGCCCCGGATATACATCACGCCGCCCGTTTCGTCGATGTCGTGTATCCTGAGCGCGCAGAGTTCGCTCGCGCGCAGGCCGCAGTCGTAGGCCATCTCGATCATCGTCCTGTCGCGCAGGCCGAGCGCGATCTTTTTTGCGGACCCTTCGCTTCGCGCATCGCCGTCCTCGCAGCTGTCGAGCAGGCGTTCGATCTCGCCCTCCGTCATCACCTGCGGCAGCAGTTTCTCGCGCCTCGGTAGCGGCTGCAGCTGCGGCGTCTCTTCGACTCTGCCGTCGTAGACCAGGTACTTCGAGAAGGCCCGCAGCGTGGCTGCTCGCCGCATCCTGGTGCCAGACGACATACCCTCGGCCTCCAAGCGTTGCAGATAACGCGACTGCGTCGCTCCCTCCACCGGGTAGAAGTTTTTCCCCTGCTCGGCGCAGAACGCCCGCCAGCCCAGCAGGTCCGTCCGGTAGGCGCGGATCGTGTGCGCGCTCGCGTCGCGCTCGAATTGCATATAGTCGAGAAAACCGGTGATGACCGGGTCGATCTCGTCTCTTGTTAGATATTGCCTCTGCGATGCAGCCACCAGTACAGCCCCAGCAGGGTCTTGCCGTCGACAATTTCGCCGGATTCGACCATCCGCTCGACCTCGCCGCGCGAGGCGAATCGGGGGACGATGAACTCATCGTCGTCCTGCGGCAGTTTCTCGGGCGTCAGCCCGGTCGCGTGGAACATGACCAGCTCCTCGCTGGTGAAGCCGGGAGAGCTGAAGAACCTCGCAACCCTCTCGATCTTCGCGGGCTTCCATCCCGTCTCCTCCTGCAGCTCGCGCACGGCGGCGTCCGCCATGTCCTCGCCGCGCTCCACGATGCCGGCCGGCAGTTCGACCACCGTCCGGTTCACGGGGTAGCGGAACTGATCGATCAACAGCACCTCGCCCCGCTCGTTCTCGGCCATGATTACGACGGCGGGCTCGTGTTCCACGACTTCGCGCGAACAGATCCGGCCGTCGGGGAGGGCGACTTTGTCCACGCGCAGATTCAGCACGCGCCCCTCGTAGACGCGCCTGCTTTCGATCCGGGTCTCCCCCAGCTCCGATGCGCCATAGACCGTCATACCAGCATCTCTCCCTCGGAGGGGCGAAGTCCGTTCCACCACTCCGACGCGCTCCCGATTTTTTTGCCCTCCATCTGCACGCTCGCGAGGGCGAGCAGGCCGTCGCCGGTTGCCACGACGGGGCCGCCCTGACTTGCGAACAGCGTGCCCGGCCTCGCGCCGCGAGATGGGGCTTCGTCCTGAGGCGAAACCCCCAGAATGCGCAGGCGCTTGCCTCGAATCGTCGTCCAGGCGCCCGGTGCCGGGCGCAGGGCGCGGATCTTGTTCGCGATCTTCGCGGCCGGTCTCGCCCAGTCGATGCGCTCGTCGTCCTTCGAAATCTTCGGCGCGAGCGTCGCGCGAGCGTCGTCCTGCGGAGAAAACCGCCAGCAATCGAGCGGCATCCGCGAGGCGTGGTCGATGAACGCGTTCGTCCCGGCGACGGCCGCGCGCTCCAGCAGCGCCCCCGTGTCGTCGTCCGGCCCGATGGAGAGGCGTTCCTGCAGGAGAATCGGGCCGCTGTCCATACCGGCGGCGAGTTTGAAGACCGTGACGCCCGTCTCTGCCGCTCCGTCCATCAGCGCGCGCTGCACCGGCGCCGCGCCCCGGTAGAGGGGCAGCAACGACGGGTGGATGTTGAGGCACCCCACGGGCGCGTCCCACGCGAGCAGGGGCTCGCGGATGATCTGCCCGAAGTCGACCACGAACGTGAAGCGCGCGGGGCGATTTTTTTTCATGGCCAGCACCGTCTCGTCCCGCGAGGCGTCGGCGCTCATGAGGACCGGGGTGCTCTGCAGCAGGTCCGTGGTGTCCATCAGATCCTTCACGGGCGTGTCCTTCGGCGCCCGCCCGCGTCCGGCCGGCTTCGGCGGCGCGGTGACGACCCAGAGGGGCGCCTTCCACGCGGACAGCAGCTGCAGGCACCTCGCGGCGAAGGCGCCGGAGCCGAAGAACGCGTACGTCAAACCGTCGCCGTTCCTCATACGGCCGCCTTCGCCTTCCGCTCCATCTTCTTTTTCAGGAAGGTCCGCTTGAGCGGCGAGAGGTGGTCGATCAACAACCGCGCGTGCAGATGGTCGATCTCGTGCGCGAAGACACGTGCCAGAAAACCTTCGATGACCTCGTCGTGCGCGTCGCCGTTCTCGTCCCGGTAGCGCACGCGGATCCTGTTCGGCCTCGTCACCGCCTCGAAGATGCCGGGGAAACTGAGGCAGCCCTCCTCGCAGCGCTCTTCGCCCTCCTCCTCGACGATCTCCGGGTTGATCAGCACGTACCGGTTCTCCTCCCAGTCGAGCACGATCAACTTGACCGGCGCGCCGACCTGCGGCGCCGCGAGCCCCACGCCGTTGGCGAAGTACATCGTCTCCCACATGTCGGCGACCAGTTTTTTCAGCTTCCCGTCGAATTCGCTCACCGGCTGCGTCTCCGCGCGCAGGATCGGGTCGGGGTAGCTGATGATGTCCAGAATTGCCATTCGTTCTTCTCCTCCAAGGGCTGCCCACACGCAGGGGCGGCCCCGATCATATGTATCTATTCTACCAGAAACGCCCTCGCGGCACAGGGGGAAAGCTGTAATTTTATCGCTTCGGGGAACGGGTGAGAAGCTTCTGCGGGCGCTTCCCTTTTTTCAAATCGTGACTTTAGGCACATTGCAATATTGTTGTCGATATATAGAATATAAATCTCAGTAAGACTATCGAGGATCGTTTGGCTGGGGGGGCTGGCAGGTGGAGGCCACAAAGAATACGCCGCAGGATAGCGAAAAATTTTTCGAACGGATGATGTTGCTGAGGAAGCCCGTCGATTTCCCCACTCGCATGAGCCCCATGTCCATTGCCGAAAAGACGAAGCTGGCACAGTACCAGAAGCGCCTCGAACAGGATTTCTTCAACGTCGTCGAGGGCATGCTCAAGATCCTCGACTCGAAGGATCACTACACCTCTTGCCACTCCTACTATGTGATGCAAATCAGCGTCAAGCTCGCAAAGCGCTTCGGTTTCGACGACGCTCGCGTCGAACTGGTGCGCGGCGCGTCTCTTTTGCACGACATCGGCAAGGTCGGCATCCCATATGGAATTCTCAACAAGAGAACGAAGCTGACGAGCGACGAGTTCGCCACGATCAAGGGGCACCCCGAGATCGGCTCGCGCATGGTGGGAGGTTTCGAGCAGTTCGCCGGCGCGGGCGGCATCATCCGCCATCATCACGAACGCTTCGACGGCAAGGGCTATCCGAATCGGATCGGAGGGCGGGAGATCCCGCTCGAAGCCCGCCTGATCGCGGTGGCGGATTCGTATCACGCCATGACGTCCCACAGGTCGTACAAAGGATCGCGGGATCGCACCTACGTCGTCGAGGAGTTCAAGCGCTGCCGGGGCACGCAGTTCGACCCGGAGGTAACCGACGTGCTGATCGAGATGGTCTCGACGGACGACGAGTTCGCCGACTGTGGAGGAACGACGGCGACACTGAGCGAGGGGCGCAAGGTGCCCACCCCCTCCTTTCAGCGTCTGCTGAGTCCGTCGTCCGGCTTCGCGCTGTAGCGCCGCAAGAGCGCATATGCCCGCACCGCAATATCGAAAGCGCCTCGAGAGGGACTTCTTCAACCTCATCGAGGCGATGGTAAAAATCCTCGGCTCCAAGGATCGGTACACGTTTCACCACTCTCTCTTCGTCATGGAGATCGGCGTCAAGCTCGCCGAACGCTTCGATTTCGAGGAAGACCGCCTCGCGCGGATGCGCACCGCCTCTCTTCTGCACGACATCGGCAAAGTGGGAATTCCCTACGGCATTCTCAATAAGAAAGAGCGGCTGACGGAGCAGGAGTTCGCCATGATCAGGGAGCACCCCGTGATCGGCTCTCTCATGGTCGAGGACTTCGAACAGTTCGCCGGCATCGACCGGATCATCCGCTATCATCACGAGCGCTACGACGGCACCGGCTACCCGAGCGGGCTCGCCGGGACGGACATTCCGCTGGAAGCCCGGCTGATCGCGGTGGCGGACTCCTACCACGCGATGGCCTCGCGCAGAGCGTACAAGGAGTCGCGCGACCGGAGCTACATCGCCCAGGAGCTCCTGCGTTGCCGGGGCGCGCAGTTCGACCCCGAAGTGGTCGACGTATTCGTCGACATGATCGAGACCGATCCGGAGTTCGTCCGGTACGAGGACGCCTATGTCAACAACAGCGACTGGCGCGCCGTCTTCGCCACTCAGGGGGAGGGAGAGCCCTTCTTCGCGGAAGCGGCTGTCGATACGCCGGGAGAGGCCGAGTGGGAGCGTCGCCTGGAGCAGGATTTCGACCTCACGCTCGAGATGCTGCTCTTCGTCATGAAAATGCAGGAGGTCGACATCTACCGGCACGGCGAGAGGGTGTGCGATCTGGCCGTCTCCATCGGGGGCGCGATGGCCCTTTCGCGGCAGTCGCTGGCGGAGCTGCGGATCGCGTCGCTGCTGCACGGCATCGGGGAGATCGCCTTCATCGAGGAGGGACAGCAGGAGGGAAGCGGCGCGGCGGACGATGTGGCGGTCGCCGTGGCAAGCCACAACATCCTGTCGCCGATGAATCGCTTCGAAAGGACGGCGCGCATCATCCGGGCGCAGTGGGAGAACTGCGACGGCTCCGGCCTGCCCGACGGGCTCTCCGGCGGCGAGATTCCGATCGAGGGCGCCATTCTGCGCGTCGCGAATGTCGCGGCGCAGGCAGGCGGTTTCGAGGAGGCGGCGGCGGAGTTGCGGAGGGGTTCGGGGGTGGAATACCGTCCCGACGTAGTGGAGGCGTCCCTGAAAGTCATGAAAGAGGGGGCCGGCTAGCCCCCTCCCTTATTTCGTCCGGAATTTTTTTCGGTACGCCTCGATGCATTTGCGGATGATCTCCTTCGCCGACTCGGCGCCGCGCACACTGTCGAGCGCGGTGGACTTCCCCTCCAGCTCTTTGTAGACGGAGAAGAAGTGCGTCATCTCCTGCGCGATGTGCGCCGGCAACGCTTCGATACGGTTGTAGCCGTTGTACGTGGGGTCGCCGCTCGGCACGGCGATGATCTTCTCGTCCAGATAACCGCCGTCCTCCATCACGATCACGCCGATCGGGTAGCACTCGACCAGCGACATGGGGAGGATCACCTCCGACGAGAGCAGCAACACGTCCAGCGGGTCGTTGTCGTCCGCGTAGGTGCGGGGGATGAAGCCGTAGTTGGCGGGGTAGTGCGTCGACGTGTAGAGAATCCTGTCCAGACGCAGCAGGCCGGTCTCCTTGTCCAGCTCGTACTTGACCTTGCTCCCCTTGGAAATCTCGATGACCGCGGTAAAAACGTCGGGCCTCACGCGCGCCGGGTCGATGTCGTGCCAGATATTCACGTTTGTCACTCCCTTCATGTTCAATGCGCATTATAGCAGTACCCGTGTGAAAATAATCGTGCATGATATCGTTCCCGCTTCGGACCTGTTGATGGATTTTAGCGACCCGACTTTTACAGTTACTCCATTAATTCACTCCTCAAGCAAACTGTAAACCCTGAAAGACACCGATTTTGGTGTCTTTTCTTTTTGTCTTGTTGTGGTTATGCTATTGTTGTGCTATAATAATGAATCTTCAGAAGCCA